>CAZIMK010000028.1:0-40952 GCA_964540455.1 uncultured Paraprevotella sp. | reverse complement strand
AAAGACTTTTTTCTCACTCTATAAAATTTTCCCCCACTGATTTTCTACTGAGCCTTTAATACAGTACTGAATGAAGGACTGACGAAGCACTGAATGAAAATCCGTTCAAATACGGTATAACGAAACATAGAAAATGAGCCGGAGAATATAATAATATTTTACATATATCGTTTGGCTATCACGCAAAAAGAAACAGGCGACGTGACAAGTACCGATGGGAATACAAAAGGGGAGGGTACCTGTACAGCGCCGCCTGTATGAAATTTGTATGGGTTCTTGTCTCTTTATGTCGGAAAGAACCGGAAAGTAACCGTTTCTTAGGAGTTTTTTTGTAAAAACCGTTTTTTAAGGTTTGTCGGGGATGTCCCGGAATGATTCCCAGCATCGGAAGAGAGAATCCGCCTCGTCTTTGTAAGGGCCTTTTGCCTGACGTATCCTGTCGAGGCATTCCAGGGCTTCCTTCATTCTTCCGAGACCGGCCAGGGCATGTGCCTTTAGCCATTGCAGTTCTTCAGTATCCTGCCGGTTGGCGGACATATATATGTATGGTCTGTCGGGGCCGTCCGGATGTGAATGGCTGTGTGTGGCGGTGTGCTCCTCCTTTTCAATCAGCGTCAGTGCCTCCTTGTAATTCTTTTCATGAATCAGTTCCGCTATATGGCTGATGGTTTTTCTACCTTTGTAGTGCTCGTAATGCTCCATGTTGATCATGTTCACGACGGGGAGTTCTTGGAAAAGGCAGAGAGGTCTGAGCAGGAAGAAACCGATGACGGCCGCTGCAACGAGACCGGCTATGCCGATTGTCCGGAAGATGAAGTCGCGATGTCCGTTTCCTTTTTTCTCCGCGGCTGTTTCCTCATCCCATTTCCGAATCAGGTTCAACTTTTCCTTCCGGCTGCTGATGGCTGTCCGCACCATCCTGGTGAAGTCAAGCTGTTCTTTCAGACCGGCGTCTTCTTTCAGTTGAGACTCGAATGTCTTGCGCTCTTCCTCCGTCATTTCATCGCGCAGGAAACGGTCTATCCAATCTTGTTGTTGATCATCGTTCATGGCTGTCGGTATTTTACATTTCTCTACGGATTTTATAGATATTCGCAGCCGATGTCTTCAGCATCTTCAGACAGCGGTTTTTGTTGGACTTCAGTGCGTCTTTGCTTTTGTACGATGGAAGTTCCGAGAGCATCGTGTCCAGTTTTTTGTTTTCGTAGTAG
This sequence comes from uncultured Paraprevotella sp., assembly GCA_964540455.1. GTDB lineage: Bacteria > Bacteroidota > Bacteroidia > Bacteroidales > Bacteroidaceae > Paraprevotella. The sequence goes on along the minus strand of CAZIMK010000028.1, from coordinate 39,741 downwards.
AACTTTGTCAATATCTCTCGGCATTTGTCCGGCATCACGGAGACACCTTCCGATATAGCTTCCAGCATGCCGGTTTCGGAGTTGTCGCTAAGCCATTCGGACGTTTCGGCCGGTTCTTCGTCTCCTTTCCCGCCCTGCGGAAGACAGTCGTTGAAATTCGGTTCGCGGTTTTCCTTGCGCACCCATTCCAGGTATTTCAGTCTGCTGATAGACATCATGTATGTCAGCAGTGATCCCTTGAACGGATCGCCGTTCCGTCCCGTCAGAATGCCGTCCTTTACGTAGATTTTCCCCCGCTCGATGTTTTCCCACAGAGCTATGTAGGTGTTTTGGAAAATGTCCTTACTGTCGTATTCCGAGGTAAAGAACACGTTTCGGTAGTGCTTCTCGAAATAGTTCCTGCAGTGGAGATAAAAAATTTTCTGTATGACCGGGTCTCTCCGTGCCACTCCGTCCACGTAGGCCGCGTCTGAATATATATCCGGGCTATTCTTTGCTGTTCGTGCCATGGTCATTCACTGCGTAGGGGAGTTATCTTTCTTTTTTGTTGTAACCGGTTTCAGCGGTTTCCATTATTCTCTGGCGGTCCATCTCGAGCGACGCGTGGATGCGCCTGCGGCCGTATTTCCAGTAGTAGCAGCAAAGAAGCAGAAGGAGAATGAAACAGAGAACGGACCATTCGGGAGAGAGCGGCATCGACATCAATAAGAAGTCGAAGGTGCCGTGCAGGAGAACGGGGGCGAAGAAGGCCAGGAGCAGGTTACGCATTTTGTAGCTCGGGTTGCCGAATACGGCCAAAGAATAGTAATAGCCCATGAATACGTTGAAGAAGAAGTGTCCCGGGACGCTGAGGAAAGACCGTATCAGGGCGACGGAGGCCAGAGAATCGATGTTGCCCAGCATGTACAGTATGTTTTCCAGACCTGCGAATCCCATGCTTACGCAGCAGGCATAGACGATGCCGTCCATGTGTTCGTCGAAAAACGGATTCTTGCGGACGATGCGCCAGAAGAATAGCAGTTTCATAGCTTCCTCCGGTATCGCCGCCACGATGAAGGCGTTGTAGGTGCAGGCTGTCAATCCGGTGTTTTCCACCCGTGGCAACAGGAATTCGATGAGGGTGGCAGCGATGGCGGCCAGCATGCCATACTTGACAGCCTTGCTAATCCATTTCCAGGGCTCGCGCTGGTATTTGTCTTTCCAGTAAATGAATCCGACAAGCAATGCTGCCGGAAGTATGCCGACAAAGATGGCGATGTATTCAATCATTGCATATATGTTTTGGGTGATCGTGCGGTAAAAGGACACTACTTTATTTCTGCTGCCGGTAGTTTGTCTTGCGTGCCGGACGGCGTATGCCCGAGGCCAGATTCTGGACGGAGACGGTAACCCGGCCGGTCATGAACTCCGGGATGTTGTAGCTGCGCAGAAACTGCCGGTGATAATCCGGATCGTCCTGCGGCAACTCGAATGGTTTGCGCTCTTTTCCGTTTTTGTCGATGTAGGCGATGAATGGGCGTGTGTAATTGCCGTCGTTGCGGCGGCTGCTGAATACGACCCACTGTCCGTTGCTGCTCCATGAGTGATAGCTTTCCACGTCCGGTGAATTCAGCTTTTCCAGCGGGCGTACTTCTCCCGAAGTCAGATCCATCAGATAGAGGTCTGCGTCTTTGTGCCAGATGTGGAAGATTCCGTAACCGCCCTGTGTGAACATCAGGAAGCGGCCGTCGGGAGAAACGCGGGGCAGGGTAGCGCTCTTGTCAAGCGACACCGCGTCGTAGACCAGTTCTTCCGGCCCGAATGTGCGGGTCGGTTCATCGAATGTCCGGCGGTAGAGATTGTACCTTATCGTCCGATAGTTTTTCATAAGTTCATAGTCGGGATGTTCCGGATGCTCGATGTGGAATCGGGCAGAGCAGTAGTACAGATAACGTCCGTCCGGACTCCACGTCGGGAAACATTCCAATGCGTCCGGCTCGTCCGATACGGTGCTCACTTCGTTACGTTCGATGTCATACAGGATGAGGTCGCTCCTGGAGTCCTGCACTTCTATTTTCTGCGGGTCGCGCGTATGGAATGCCTGCCCGGTGAGGTTGGTGGAGTATGCAATGAGAGGAAGGGACGGATGCCATGCCGGATATACGCCGGCCGACAGGGTGGAGTCGGTTTTCAGGTCGATTTTTTTAATCTTACCGTTTTGTATCAGCACCGTGCCTCCCAGATAACCGCGCACGTGGAACTGCATCTGTTGCGGATTGCCGTTCTGGTAAGCGTGACAGTTGATACACTGGCCGTTCTGTTCGGTGGAGAGCATCATGTTGGAGTAAATCACCTTTTCCGAATAGTCCGTCAGGCACCGCTGGTTTATCGTCAGGTCTTCATACGTGACATACGACGGGGCGATGAGGCGATAGGACAGATAAGGGTCGATTTCCTCCTGTGCGACGGTCAGGGTGAACGGTTTGTCGTGCATCCATTGTCCGTCCTTCTCGTAGTAAACATCGACTGTTATCCGGTTGCCCCTTGCTTTCTGCAACAAATCTTTCCAGTCGTTCAGGGACGGTTTGACGTCCGCGCCGGACAGGATAAGCTCATCCTGTCCGCAGGAGAAACGCGTTACGGCGTTTCCGTCTGCATGTTCGATATGGAAATGCAGCGGAGCGATGTTGGGCGGGATGGTCACGTCCGTGTATTCCGGGTAGATGCATGCCTTTTTGCCAGTGTCGGTATAATGTTCGGGCATCTGCGGTTTACAGGCGGTGAACAGTACGGCGGCATACAAGAAATATAGAATCGGCTTTTTCATGCTTAATATGTTTTTACGTTGCGGTAGAGAAAGTAATAATAGTAGAAAGTGTGTCCGAACTGGGGATACAGCACCTGGGCCAGCTGGTCTTCCGACATGCCGGCGCACTGGCGTGTGCGTTCCATCATGGCGTCATAGCTCTGTTTGACTTCCTCGTCGAAAGGCATATTGCTGATGTCCACCTTGTTCTCCAGATGGCCGTACAGGTAGGCCGCTTCCTGGAAATGGGTGGGCATGTGCGGGTCATTGGTATGCTGTGCCGCGTACCGGAAGAAATGTTGCCAGAAAAGGTCGATGTTCTTGAGCACCAGTGCCGACAGAACGGATTGTTCCTCAAACAGAGGATCTTCCTTGAAACTCTTGGCGAAACTGTTCATGAGATACAGTTCCACGACGGAATTGTCGCTGTCCAGTCCGTTCTTGAAACACATCAGGTGCAGGATGGGGCCGAATTCCGGGTCCTCCCGCATGCGGTCCGGATGCCGGAGGAAGGTTTCGTAATGAGCGGCCCAATCTTTATGAAACAGGGTCTTCTTCAGCAGGTTCAGGTATTTCCTCGCTACATCGTATTCCTGGTTCAGTAAGGACGTCTTGACCATGAACTTCAGGGATTCCACCTTCCAGCCGGTTTCCACACAGTCCTCCATACACCACCGGTAGCAGAAGTTCTCTTTCCCGTAATGGAAATACATCTGTTTGGCGTTTATTTGTGTCAGTTTCACACCGAAAGGGGCGTTGGGAATACTGCTGCCGTCGCGGAAACGGAACATCTCGTCGCCGGCTCTTCCCAACCGGAACAAGGCCAGATTTTTGTTCATCACCTGTGGACGCGTGGGAGTCTCGTTGCAGTGCCATGCGATGTCCACGACCTTTTCCCAATCCAGTTCCTCCGTGGCCCGGTACATACACAATTCGCGTCCGAAGTTCGCATCATTGTAGCGGAAATGGTTTATAAATGCGATGAATACGCCTAAAGCCACGGTTTGCAGTGTGATGCACTGCCAGGTCTTGAGGACGGGAACATGACGTTCGTGGACGGCAAGGCAAAGCAGTGGAGCCAGAATCAGAAGTACATACGGGATGCGGAACTGGTAGAATGTCTCTTCGCCGATGCTGAAACAGGGCAATGCGGCCCGGTAAAGCATGTCGATATTGGTCTGCGAATAGAACTGATAGGCTATCAGGGGGATGATTCCGATGAGCAACAGTCCTGTGAAGATTGGCTTTAAACGTCCCCGGAGGCAGTCGGCGCCGAGATGGTATCCCAGCATCATCATGCAAGCCATGCCGATGAACGAATAGGCACCGAACAGCGGGTAGCCGATGCAGGCCCATACGATCATCCAGCCCGTCCGGAAACCGTCGCGGGTCGGCAGGGCACGATAGAGCCAGGCTGCCAGCAGGGCTGTCAGATAGCCCAGTGTGGGGACGAACAGATGTCCCGGCAGTTTACAATAGAACAGGAAATATCCGTTTTGCAGGATGGCGGCCAATAAGGCGCAGGGAGCCGTCAGCAGCAGGACGGACCAGCGGTCCTGGGTGCGGAATACTTTGCGTGTGACAGCCATGACGGCTATCCAGAGGCACAGCAGGATAGCGACGCCCAGAACCGGATAATAGAAGAACTGGGTGAGGAAAGCCGCCGCCCACGACAATGTACCGCCGGGATAAATGGCCAGTGTGTCGTAGAACAGGCGTGTCGGCAGGAACAAGCTGTGCTCCTGTGCCCGGTAAAGAAATTCATCGTTGTAGCCGGACAATAGTAACCAGCCGCAGGCTGTCGCGGCCAAAGCCATGGTTATCCAGGGAAACATCCGGAAAGAGAAAGTCCGGTGTTCTTTTTGAATGTTTTTCCTCTTCTTTTTCATAAAACTGCTTTTCGTGTCAAGAGTATCATCGTGTTACGGACTACAAAATTATAAAAACCGTGTATATTATACTTTTTTTAGGCTAAAAACTTTCCCGTATGCCTGATAATGGAGTAAAAAATATTATCTTTGTGCGGTTGTCCGCCGGCAACAGCCGCGTAATAAGGACAAAAGACAAACACATTAGACATTTTTTATTAACGGCGCTTTGGCGCATAAAACTTAATAATACCTATGATTAAACAACTTGTGTGGACGTGTGCTTGCATGGCAGCATTGCCTGTTTGTGCACAGAAGACAACCGAGGCATGGCTGGATCCGGATGTGAACCGGATAAACTGCGAGGCTCCCCGCGCCTCTTTCTTCGCTTACGAGACGGAAGCATTGGCCCGGAAAGGTGAAAAGTCCGGTTCGGCGCGCTACCTCTCTCTGGAAGGCAACTGGAAATTCAATTTCGTGAAGGATCACGACAAGGCTCCTAAGAATTTTTTTACTAAGGATTATGATGATGCAGGATGGGTGGATTTTCCTGTTCCGGGTCTGTTTGAAATCAACGGTTACGGAGATCGTATATATAAGAATGTAGGTTATTCGTGGGACACCCAGTTCAACAGCAATCCGCCCTATGTGGAGGAAAAGAACAATTATACGGGATCTTATCGCAAGGAAGTGGAAATACCGGCCGACTGGAAAGGGAATAATGTTTATCTTCATGTAGGATCGGCTACATCCAATTTGAAAGTATGGGTGAACGGAAAGTTCGTAGGCTATAGCGAGGACAGCAAGGTGGCGGCAGAATTCGATCTGACGAAATATCTCAAGCCCGGTCAAAAGAATCTGATTGCCATGCAGGTGATGCGTTGGTGCGACGGTTCGTATCTCGAAGACCAGGACTTCTGGCGTTTCACGGGTATTGCCCGCGAGGTCTATCTGTATGCTCGTCCGCAGGCGCATGTGACCGACCTGTTCATTACGCCCGACTTGGTGAACAATTATACCGACGGTATGCTGAACGTGAAGGCTACTTTGGCGAAAGCGGCCGGCAAACAGTTGGTGTTGACGCTGACGGGCGCGGACAAAAAGCAGGTGGCGTCGGCTGAAGCGGTTGTCGGTAAGGACGGCAAAGTGGAACTGAACATCGACGTGAAGAACCCGTTGAAATGGTCGGCCGAGACCCCGAACCTCTATACTTTGAATACGGTATTGAAAGATAAGAACGGTGTGATTGAAAGCATCCCGCAGCGTGTGGGTTTCCGTAAGATTGAAATAAAGAATGCGCAGTTGCTGCTGAACGGTCAGCCCATTCTTATCAAAGGTGCCGACCGCCACGAACTGGATCCGGAAGGCGGCTATGTCGTATCCGTGGAACGCATGATTCAGGATATCAAGATTATGAAAGAACTGAACATGAACGCCGTGCGTACTTGCCACTATCCCGATGATCCCCGCTGGTATGACCTGTGCGACGAGTACGGTCTGTATGTATGTGCCGAAGCAAACATCGAGAGCCACGGTATGGGATATGGCGACAAGACGCTGGCCAAGAATCCGGCGTTCGCCAAGGCACATGTGGAACGCAATGAGCATAATGTGAAGATACAGAAAAACCATCCCAGTGTGATATTCTGGAGCTTGGGTAACGAAGCCGGTTACGGTCCCAACTTCGAGGCGGCCTATGACTATGTGAAGGCGTACGATCCGAGTCGTCCAGTGCAGTATGAGCAGGCCGGACAGAACGGTAAGACGGATATCTTCTGTCCGATGTATTACGATTACGGCGGTTGCGAGGCTTATTCCAAAAATGACAACCCGCGTCCGCTTATCCAGTGCGAGTATGCGCATGCCATGGGTAATTCCATGGGCGGTTTCAAGGAATACTGGGATTTGGTCCGCAAGTATCCGAAATACCAGGGCGGTTTCATCTGGGACTTCGTCGACCAGGGATTGCGTGACGTCAGTCCTAAGACCGGTCGCAAGATATACACTTACGGCGGTGACTACGGACGCTATCCGGCCAGTGACCATAACTTCAACTGCAACGGTGTCATCAATCCCGACCGTGAACCGAATCCGCACGCCAACGAGGTACGTTACTATTATCAGGATATCTGGGTGAAGAACCTTGACGTGACAGCCGGTACGATGGAAGTGTTCAACGAGCGCTTCTTCCGTTCGCTGGACGATGTGTATGCCATGCTGACAATTGAATGCGAAGGCAAGAAAGTAGGGGACTTCCTTATTAAATCAGGGCTCGACATCGCTCCCCAAAAGACCGGCACGCTGAATTTCTTCGACTTTGCGACCAGGGCTTTGAAAGAATGCGGCGACAAGGAAGTGGTAATGAATATCGACTTCTGTCTGTACAAGGATGAGCCGTTGCTCAAGAAAGGGTATGCCATCGCCCGCCAGCAGTTCGTGCTGAACGGGTACAAGTTCCCCACGGAGGAAGGCCTGTTGCAGGCATGGATGCCGGAGAAAGACAAGAAAGGCAATTATGCGGAGACCGTGCAGAAGGACGAGATGAAAGCCTGCCTGACATTGACCGGCGGCGGTACGGCCGTGACGTTCAACAAGTGGACCGGCTGGATCGACTATCTCGACGTGAACGGAAAACCGATGCTGGAGAAAGGTTATTCCATCCGTCCCGATTTCTGGCGTGCTCCTACGGACAATGACTATGGCGCAGGCCTGCAGAACAGGCTCCGTGCATGGAAAAATCCCAGAATGAATCTGAAATCGTTCGAGTGTGCGGATGTCGAGGCCGACAAGCAGGTAAAGGCCGTTTACGAGTTGCCGGAAGTGGAAGCTACGCTCACCATGACATACACGCTGACAACAGAAGGTGCGCTGATTGTGGACGAGAATCTCGATGTGAACGAAGAGGCCAAGAACAAACCTCAGTTGTTGCGCTACGGTATGCAGCTTGTGATGCCGAAGGCATACGACCGGGTGAAGTATTACGGCAGGGGACCCGGTGAGAATTACGTCGACCGCAACAACGGCGACCGTATAGGCTTGTATCAAGCCAAGGTGGCCGACATGTATTGGGAATATATCCGTCCGCAGGAAAGCGGCAATCATACGGATGTCCGTTACTGGAGTGTGTTGAATGCGGATGGAGGCCACGGCCTGACGTTCTATGCCACGACTCCCATGGAATGCAGCAGTCTGAACTATCTGGCGGAAGACTTGGACGACGGTACGGACAAGGGAGCCCTTCAGAGTCATTCGGGCGATCTCGTTCCCCGCGACTTTACGGTGGTCAAGTTGGCTGCCCGTCAGATGGGACTGGCCTGTGTCAACAGTTGGGGCGCATGGCCTCGCGGCGAGTATCAGATGCCGTACAAGGATTATCGCTTTACCTTTGTGATAGCTCCGACCCGCTAAGCTGTAAGGCCGGATAGCAGATTCATCCCTTTGTTCCTTGTCGCTCATCTTCGGGAGAGGTGACGGGAACAAGGGGATTTCTCATTCTTGGGAGGAAACAGTATCCGGGAGTAATCCAATCAGTAAAAAAGTCAAATCAAACCGTAATTTATATTCGGATATTATTCTATAAATTCATAAATTTGCATCGGTAAAATTGTTGCTGTAAAACAAATGCTTATGTTACGAAAGATAAGATTGGCTCTGGCTGTTGTCTGCTTTGCGCTGATAACGCTGCTGTTCCTCGATTTCACGGGAACCGTGCATACATGGTTCGGCTGGCTGGCTCAGGTGCAGTTCCTGCCGGCACTGCTCGCACTGAATGTCGTCGTCGTGGTCTCGCTGGTGGTGCTGACCCTTCTGCTCGGACGTGTTTATTGTTCTGTCATCTGTCCGTTGGGAGTGATGCAGGATATTTTCGGATGGATCGGAAAGAAAAGCAAGAAGAACCGTTATTCCTGGTCGCCGGCAAAGAATGTCTTGAGATATGTCTTTCTGGGAGTGATGGTTGTCGCCATAATACTGGGAGTGGGTTCGCTGATGGCGTTGCTCGCCCCTTACAGCGCGTATGGGCGGATTGCGCAGAACCTGTTCGCACCCTTGTGGCTGTGGGGAAACAATCTGTTGGCCTATATGGCCGAACGGATGGACAGTTATGCTTTCTATACGGTGGATGTATGGATGAGGAGTCTTGCAACGTTCTGTATTGCAGCCGTTACGTTCGTGTTGTTGGGCGTATTGGCTTGGCGTAACGGGCGTACCTATTGTAATACGGTTTGTCCGGTGGGCACGGTGCTCGGTTTCCTTTCCCGTTATTCGTTGTTCAGACCGGTTATCGACACCACGAAGTGCAACCGTTGCGGCCTCTGTGCCCGTAATTGCAAGGCAGCCTGCATCGACAGTCAGAATCATCGGATTGATTATTCCCGTTGCGTGGCATGTATGGATTGCATCGGAAAATGCCGCAAAGGAGCGATTTCTTATGCCCGTGGCAGGAAACAGCAGAATCTTGTCGTGGAACAGAATAACAGGGAACCGGTAGATAAAAACCGCCGCCAGTTTCTTGCGACGACAGCTTTGCTTGCTGCGGCTTCGGCTGTGAAAGCCCAGGAAAAGACTGTAGACGGTGGGCTAGCCGCCATCGAGGATAGGAAAATCCCCAAACGGTCCACGCCCATAGTGCCGCCCGGTGCACAAGGGCTGTGGCATGTGGCGCGTCATTGTACCGGTTGCCAGTTGTGTGTGTCAGTATGTCCTAACGGAGTATTGCGCCCTTCCACCAGACTGGATCGTCTGATGCAGCCGGAAGCATCCTACGAGCGGGGCTATTGTCGTCCGGAATGTACCAAATGTGCGGATGTCTGTCCGGCAGGAGCCATTCATCGTATAACCGTTGCCGACAAGTCCGCCATACAGATAGGCCATGCCGTATGGGTGAAAGAAAACTGTGTGCCGCTGACAGACGGGGTGAAGTGCGGCAACTGCGCCCGTCACTGTCCGACAGGAGCCATCCAGATGGTGCTTTCCGATGCCGACAATCCGGATTCGCCGAAGATACCGGTGGTGAATACGGAACGTTGCATAGGCTGTGGAGCCTGCGAGAATCTTTGTCCGGCGCGTCCTTTCAGCGCGATTTATGTGGAAGGGCACGAACGTCACAGAATCATATAATCAAGGAGGAATTGTCATGAGCGATAATCAGATGGACCGAAGAGAGTTTTTGAAACGAATGGGTGTGGGAGCGGCAGCCACTACGGCAGTATTGGCCGGTTGCGACTCGCGCAACAATCCCGTTACAGGAGACCGGGCGGCGCAGGGAGACATACCTACGGATAAAATGACATACCGTACCAATCCCAAGACGGGGGAAAAGGTCTCCCTGTTGGGTTACGGCTGTATGCGCTGGCCAGTTGTGGCGGATGGTTCCGGACGGGAATCAGACGCGGAACTTGATCAAGACGCTATCAACAGTCTGGTGGATTATGCCCTTGCGCACGGGGTGAATTATTTCGATACATCTCCGGCTTATTGCAAGGGATTCTCGGAACGTGCCACGGGGATAGCGCTGAAGCGACATCCGCGCGATAAGTACTTCATTGCAACAAAACTGTCGAATTTCGCTTCTTCCACCTGGAGCCGGGAAGCATCCCTCGCCATGTATCATAATTCGTTTAAGGAGTTGCAGGTGGATTATATTGACTATCTGTTGCTGCATGCCGTAGGAATGGGTAAAGGAATGAAAGAATATGAAGCCCGATACATAGACAATGGAGTACTCGATTTTCTTTTGGAAGAACGCGAGGCGGGGCGTATCCGCAATTTAGGCTTTTCTTATCACGGAGATGTCAGGGTGTTCGACCATCTGTTGTCACAGCACGACCGTTATCACTGGGACTTCGTACAGATACAGTTGAACTATCTCGACTGGAATCATGCTAAAGAAATCAATTCCAGTAATACGGATGCCGAATATCTGTATGGCGAACTTGCGAAACGAAACATTCCGGCTGTTATTATGGAACCGCTACTGGGAGGCAGGCTTTCGAAGGTGCATGATCACATCGTGGCGCGTTTGAAACAGCGCGAGCCAGACCGCAGTGTCGCTTCTTGGGCGTTTCGTTTTGCCGGCAGTTTCCCGGATGTCCTAACCGTATTGAGCGGTATGACCTATATGGAACATCTGCAGGATAATCTGCGTACTTTCTGCCCGTTGCAGCCGCTCACGGAGGAAGAGAACGCTTTCCTGCATGAGACGGCCGATCTGATGATGCTTTATCCCACGGTGCCGTGCAACGATTGCAAGTATTGTATGCCCTGTCCCTATGGACTGGATATCCCCGGTATACTTTTACATTATAATAAATGTGTCAATGAGGGAAATCTGCCCGAGAGCCGGCAGGCGGCGAATTACCGCGAAGCCCGTCGGGCTTTTCTTGTCGGTTATGATCGCAGTGTGCCCCGTCTGCGGCAGGCCGACCATTGTATCGGTTGTAACCAATGTGTGTCCCATTGTCCGCAGCGTATCAATATTCCGAAAGAACTGCAACGCATAGACAATTTTGTGGAGCACCTTAAGCAGGGGACATTATGACGGAACTGGCCCAAGAGCAGAAACAGGCTGCGATCCGTAGGCTTCGCATGGAACAGTGTTCGTGTGTCATTGCTAAAGGTTGCGGACAGGCTGTGTATAGGGAGAGGGGAGTGAAAGACCTTTTCCGCCTGTTGAAAGAAAGGCCGGAAGAATTGTCCGGTGCTTTTGTAGCGGACAAAGTCGTAGGCAAAGGGGCAGCGGCTCTGATGGTGTTGGGAGGCGTGAGGGAAGTGTATGCCGGAGTCATAAGCCAGGCTGCCCTTAGGTTGTTGGAAGATGCCGGAGTGAAAGTGGAATGTGAATACAGCGTTCCTCATATCATAAACCGGAGCGGAACTGGAATATGCCCGGTGGAGGCGCTCTGTGGAGACTGTGTGACGGCGGAAGAGTGCCTGCCCCAGATAGAGAAATTTATGAATCTGTTGTGATGAAATGAACAAGTGGATTATACCGGCGATGGGAAAAATCAGACTATATGTCAGGGGGATGATATTTGCCTCCGTATGGAGTTTGGTTGCTGCCGTTTCGGCGCGACCGGTGGAGGACTCTGTCCGCACGAATCCGATAGGCGAAGTGGTGATAACAGGCAGCAACCATGTTATGGGACGTAATCTGCTGCCATACTCCGTTACTACGGTCGACGCATCCCGGCTGGAAGCTACGGGACAGACCCAGTTGCTTTCCGCGTTGTCCGGGCGTGTTCCCGGTCTGTTCGTGTCGGAAAGGAATATGTTGGGGTTCGGTTTGAGCAATGGCGGAGCCGGAGGCATCAAGATACGCGGTGTGGGAGGGGCGCCGACTAATGCCGTATTGATGATGGTAGACGGACAACCTCAGTTTGCCGGTATATATTCCCATCATGTGGCCGATTTTTACGGTACGGCGTATGTAGACCGTGTGGAAGTCCTGCGTGGTCCGGCCTCGGTGCTTTATGGCTCCAATGCTATGGGAGGCGTGGTCAATGTGATTACGAAAAATGCCGGCAAGGACGGTGTGCGTACAACATTGTCGTCGCAGTACGGTTCATATAATACCTGGTGCTCATCGCTCACGAATACGGTGCGTCTGGGCAAGTTTTCTTCACTGATATCATTAGGCTATGACCGTACGGACGGTTTGTCGGATCATTTTGATTTCAGGCAGGGCACTCTGTATGTCAAGGCAGGTTATGATTTCAGCCGCCGGTGGAAAGCATGTGCCGATTATTCGTTGATGAACTTTATCGGCAATGATCCCATATATCCGACTTTGTCGGATCCGGAATCCACGGATATTTACCATCAGGATATTATCCGGGGGGAGGCTTCTTTGTCGTTGAACAATACCTATGAACATACGAATGGAAGCGTGCGGGCATATTATAGTTACGGCAATCATTTTGTTGACGACCCGCGTCATTTTCATAGTCTCGATGACCGTTTCGGGATACTCGCTTATCAGAACTTTTATCCGTGGCGGGGGAGTGATGCCACTCTGGGTTTCGACTTTGACACCTACACCGGCAAGATTCCGGTGTCTGGCGGTCATTCCTACGGCGACGGCAGTCAGACGGCCCGGATGCAGACCATCAGCCGTAAGAGTATCACGGAATATTCGCCTTATGTCACTCTGTCGCAGGAATTGTTAGACGGTATTCTGATACTGAATGCCGGATTGCGGATGGCCAACAGCGACCGTTTCGGTACGCAGTGGATTCCCCAGGGAGGTTTCGTGGTGAGGCCGGGGAAGGACTGGAGTTTGAAGGCTTCCGTAGCGAAAGGCTATCGCAATCCTTCTTTCCGCGAGATGTATCTCTATCGTATGGCCAATTCCGGACTTGATCCGGAAAACATGGTGAATTACGAAGTGGTTATAGGCAAAACGTTTTCTCCTTATTTGTCCATAGATGTGACCGGTTATTTCAGTGAGGGACGTAACATGATACAGACCGTAGAAATGAAGAACCAGAATACGGGTAGCTTTATTAATAAAGGTATTGAAGTGTCGGCGAATAGCCATCCCCATGAGGCGCTGGCCTTGCGGGCCTCATACAGTTTCCTGCATACTTCGTTGGCAGGTCTGACGGCTGCTCCCAAGCACCAGTACTATCTGGGAGCCGACTGGAGAGTCGTGCCTAAGTTTTACGTAAATGCCGAGTTGAGAGGTGTGGGCGACCTGTATGTCTCCGACGATACCCGTCATCAGGATTACGTATTGCTCAATATGAAACTCACGTACAAGGCATTCCGTTTTTTGGACGTGTTTGCCGTATTGGATAATATTGCCAATGTCCGTTATACCATAAACAAAGGTTATGAAATGCCCGGGTGTACGGGGATGGGCGGATTGAAGTTACATTTTTAATTCAGAAGTAAAAGATCTATGAACGCAAAAGTATTATTGAATGTCTGGCTGGCGTTGTTTCTGTTTGTGGGAACGGTAACGGTTCGCGCACAGGAGAATCCCGAAACGGTATGCGGGAAGACAGGACTTCCCAAAGTGTATTTCTTTAAGGAAATATCTTCGGCCAATCTGGTGAAGATTTATGAGGCGCTGGGGCGCAAGGCCACGGGAAAAGTGGCAGTGAAACTGTCTACTGGTGAGCCGGGAGGACATAATTTCCTGCAGCCGGTTTTGATTAAAGACTTGGTGCAGGCGATGCACGGAACCATCGTAGAATGTAATACGGCTTACGGAGGCGGCCGTGCCAAGACGGAGGCACACCGGAAGGCTGCCGAAGAACATGGTTTTACGGCTATTGCCGAAGTAGATATCATGGATGCTGACGGAGATGTGGAACTGCCGTTGCAGGGAGGCAGACATCTGACTAAGGATATTGTGGGTTCCCACTATCCGGAATACGACTTCACCGTCATTCTCTCGCATTTCAAGGGGCATGCGATGGGAGGTTTCGGCGGTGCCATTAAAAACATGTCCATCGGCATCGCTTCTTCCGCGGGAAAAGCATACATCCACACTGCAGGCAAGATGTCCGATACATCCCGGATGTGGAAGAATCTGCCCGAGCAGGACAGTTTCTTAGAGGCGATGGCAGAGGCGGCCAAGGCTGTGGCCGACCATTGCGGAGACAGGATTCTCTATATCAGTGTGGCCAACAACCTGTCGGTGGATTGTGATTGCGATGCCCATCCTGCCGACCCGCAGATGGGGGATATCGGTATTTTGGCTTCTCTTGATCCGGTAGCGTTGGACAAAGCTTGCACGGACCTCGTGCGTGCGTCGGAAGATCATGGCAAGATTCATCTCATCGAGCGCATCGATTCGCGTCACGGTATGCACACGCTGGAATATGCGGAAAAGATAGGGTTAGGCAAACAAAAATACGAACTCGTTAAATTGGATTGAATTTATGATACAGACAACCGCAGTACGACTCTATTCGCTGGAGTATAAGGAAGCGAAAACCTGGCTGACGGCCATTTTATTCACAATGGGCAATATTGTTCTGCCTCAGCTTTTCCATCTAGTCCCGCAGGGAGGGGTCGTCTGGCTGCCCATTTATTTCTTTACGCTGGTGGGAGCCTATAAATACGGCTGGCGTGTCGGCTTGTTCACGGCTGTGGCATCACCGCTGGTCAATTCCCTGCTGTTCGACATGCCGGCTGTCGCTGTCTTGCCGGCGATCTTTCTGAAATCGGTGCTGCTGGCCCTCTTTGCCGGTTGGGCTGCCGCCCGTTCCGGCAAGACTTCTTTAGGCATGTTGCTTGCTGTCGTGCTTGCCTATCAGGTTGCAGGTACGCTTGGGGAGTGGGCGCTTTTGGGCGATTTCTATTCGGCCCTGCAGGATTTCCGGATCGGCGTTCCCGGTATGCTGTTGCAGGTGTTCGGCGGGTGGAGTATTATTAACTTTTTAATTCGCAGGTAACTATGAATAACTTACTGTTTATCGGAAATATTGGTTTTCAGGAGATATTGCTCATTGCCTTGATTATTCTGTTGCTTTTCGGTGGCAGAAAGATACCCGAACTGATGATGGGATTGGGAAAGGGAATCCGGGCTTTCAAGGAAGGAATGAATGAAGTGAAAAAAGACGTGGAGGACGACGCGTCTCGGGAGGACGACGCGAAGAAGTAATGACTGGAGATCCTGGCAGACAGACCTTTTGGGAGCATCTGGACGATTTGCGTGAAGTGCTGATACGGACGGTAGTCGTGACGGTACTGGCCGCTGTCGTGGCGTTCCTGTTCAAGGAACAGCTGTTTTCCATAGTTCTGGCTCCTCGGGAGGCGGATTTTGTCACCTATCGGTGGCTGTTTCGTATCAGCGGCCTGTTTACGGGGGATATATCATCGTATTTCCATGTGCAGCTTGTAAACACAGGACTGGCGGAACAGTTCATTATCCACATGAAAACAGCCCTATGCGCGGGTGTATTGTGCGCGTCTCCTTACATCCTTTACCAGCTGTTCCGCTTCGTGTCTCCGGCTCTGTACGCCGAAGAACGCAAGTATGCGGTCCGCATGATAGGCAGTGCCTATCTGATGTTCATGCTTGGCGTACTAGTTAGCTATTACCTTATTTTCCCGCTGACATTCCGTTTTCTGGGAACCTATCAGGTAAGCGAAGATGTGGCGAATATGATTACCCTCCAGTCCTACATGAGCTCTTTGATAATGATGTGCCTGTCTCTGGGCGTTGTTTTTGAAATTCCGGTTCTTTCATGGCTTTTTGCCAGGATGGGATTTCTGTCGGCGGGTTTTATGTGCCGTTATCGCAGGCATGCCATTGTTATCATTCTGGTTGTGGCAGCTGTCATTACTCCCACTTCGGACGTGTTCACCCTATTGCTGGTGTCCCTGCCCATGTGGCTGTTGTATGAAATAAGTATTCTGCTTGTCAGGCGTACATACGTTCCGCGCAGCGGGTGAAAGTTTCGGGCCGTGGGCGTTGGATTACAGCAACAGCCATCCGGCCGCTCCACTCATAATTATCAGAGAAATAGGGTTGATGCGGTACGTCTGACTGCCTATGAACGTGACGAGGAACAGGAAACAGCTGATGTAGAACTGCCACGGGGTGTCCGGAGTGCTGAAGTTTTCTTCCGTCAGCAACAGCAGGGCGGCGGCAGCCAGTAGGCCGACCACAGCGGGGCGCAATCCCAGGAATACGCATTCCACCACCGGGTGATTCTTATATTTCATGAAATATTTGCTGATGATAACCATCAGTATGAAAGACGGTAATACGACCGCCAGGGTGGCTGTCAGACTGCCCAGTATGCCCCATCCGTGGCCGAAGCCCGCATTTACCAGACTGGAATACCCTACATAAGTGGCCGAATTGATTCCGATAGGTCCCGGGGTCATCTGGCTCAGGGCCACAATATCGGTGAACTGACCGGAAGTGAGCCATCCGTAGCGGGTTACGACCTCGCCCTGTATCAGGGACAGCATGGCATACCCGCCGCCGAAACCGAACAGACCGATTTTTGCGAAAGTATAGAATAATTGGAAGAAAAGGATTGTCATCATAGTTGTTATTCGTTTTCGTGTATGTATCGGCCATAAAGGAATCCTCCCAGACCGGCTAAGATAATGATATAGACGGGAGAGACGCCTAATTGCCAGATGAGCAGGGCCGCTACGACCGGTATCCACACGTTTGTCCATGTGATGCGGGCGTTCTTACCCATCTTGAATACCGGGGCGGCAATAAGGGCCACCACGGCTGGACGGATGCCGCGGAAGATGCTCTCCACGGTGGCATTCCCGCGCATCTGCTGGAAAAACAGGGCGATGCACAACATGATGACGAAAGACGGAAGTATGGTTCCTAAGGTACAGGCAACGCTACCCTTCACACCGCGCAGTTTATATCCGATGAAGATGCTGATGTTCACGGCAAAGATGCCGGGACAACTTTGCGCTATTGCCATCAGGTCGAGAAATTCCTCTTTGCTGACCCATTTCTTCTTTTCCACGACATCGGCCTCGATGAGAGGAATCATGGCATATCCGCCGCCGATGGTGAACAGCCCGATGCGTATGAAAGTGAGAAGACAATCGAGATAGATGTTCATATCCTTCGTTGATTGAAAACAAGCGCAAAGGTAGCTAAAAAACATGGAACGTGACGGGGCTTTCCTCTACTTTAATATTATAAATTAGCGCTTTTTTGCTTGTATGTTCCTTTTTTATTGTATATTTGTCCATTACACATCCTTGTCTGAAGGATGCCCGAATGGAATAGCGAAAAGAAATAACCCTTATTATTGATTATTATGAGAAACCGAATTTTGAAGAGAAAACAGATGTTGTGGTTGCTGTTGCTTGTCGGCGGATGGATATTTCCTCTCGTCGCGTTGGCTTCGATCCGGCAAAATGCCAATTACCGTCTGGTAAGTGTGTCCACCGGGCTTGCGGTGACCAACGGTGACAACGGGAATGCCGATGTCGTGTTGTCGCTTGCCGGTAAGTCCGTTTCATCGGGACAGGCCTGGACCTTTGTCACCTGGAATGCCAAGAACAATGAATATCTGATTGTAAATCCCCGTTACGGTCAGGCGATGGATATGGCTCCGACCAAGGGACAGCTGGTGCAATGGCATGTCAATGCAAACGGGAATCAGGTGTTCTGCCTGCAAGCAGTCGATGGCGAGACCGACACCTACCAGTTGCTGAATGCGGCAAACACGGCCAGTGCCGTGACGGTGACAGACGCCAACCGTCTGAAAATGGCGACAGACCTGACAGCCCGTTCCACATATTTTAAGTTGGAACTGTATGACGAAGAGCCGGCTTCGGTGACATATCCTTGTGCCAACGTGCAGTATGTGTTTACAAGCAAAACCTATGGCCGCGTAATCGGAAACCGTCGGAACGGTTCCAACGACGCTCCCCTTTATATGGAAGCAAGGGAAGAGGGCAATGACGGACAGATATGGCAGTTGAAACTGCTGGACTATAATGCGGGGCGTTACCAGTTCTATAATGTGGCTTACGGCACCTCCATTGACTTGGCACCGAAGAGTGGCAGGGACTATTGGCTGCAGTATAGCCCGTCATCCTCGAACGAAAATCAGCAGGTGTATTTTACCAAGGTATCCGGACAGGAAGGTGTGTATCAGATCTACGGTATGGCAGGTGGTACCCGTTATTATATGAAATCCTCGCAGGATGGTACTGTGAACCGTACGACGGATGCGTCGGATACCGATACGTATTTCACTATGACTTCCGTGGCTGGCGTGGAACTGGAGAGTCATATATGGGAAGACGAAACCTTCTTCGAGGAAAACAAGGAACCGGGGCATGCCACCTATGTTCCTTACGCTGACACACAGTCCATGACAGCCGACGTCCGTTACGAAAAGCCTTGGCTGACTCCGGAGGAATCCTCTGTATACCGGACGCTGAACGGGACATGGAAATTCTTCTTTGTGAGCAAACCCGACGACAGTCCGGGAGAGGAGGACTTCTACGGAAATGACGCGGATGTGTCGGATTGGGACGACATCGAGGTGCCTTCCTGCTGGGAGATGAAAGGATATGATACTCCCATGTATGTCAACGTGGAATATCCGTTTGTGGATAATCCTCCCTATATCCGCATACAGGGAGCCTATCAGGGAAAGTTCGGTGACAATCCGGTCGGTTCCTACCGGCGTACGTTCACGTTGCCGGACACATGGAACGGCAAGAGGGTGTTCGTGCATTTCGACGGTATAAGCAGTGCCGCCTACGTTTGGGTGAACGGGCAGTATGTGGGATATACGCAGGGCTCGAACAACGACGCGGAGTTCGACCTCACCTCTTATGTACATGCCGGCGAGAACAATATCAGCGTTCAGGTGCTCCGCTGGTGCGACGGTTCCTATCTGGAAGGACAGGACATCTTTCACATGAGCGGTATCTTCCGTGACGTGTATCTTTTTGCCACTCCGAAGACATACGTGCGCGACCATTATATAACCTGTGAACTGGACAAGGCCTCCGGTTACAGAAGCGGGGCGCTGAATGTGGAGATTGCCGTGGACAACCGTGATGGAGCGGCCGTATCGAAGACCGTGGAGGTGGAATTGCTGTCACCGTCCGGCGAACGGCTGGCACTGATGAGGCAGGATGTGGCTTTTGCAGCCGGTGAGACATCGAAAACATACGGACTGAAGCAGAACGGTCTGACGGATTTGCAGCTGTGGTCGGCCGAGACCCCTGTGCTTTATACCGTTGTCGTGCGCCAGAAAGACAGCGAGGGGCGTGAAGAGTCCGTATTCTCCACGAAGTACGGATTCCGCCAAGTGGAAATACGGGGAACCCTTGTGTATATCAACGGAAAACAGGTTTATTTCAAGGGAGCCGACACGCAGGACACTCATCCTCTGTATGGCCGTTCCATAGACGTGGAGACGATGCTCAAGGATATCGAGATGATGAAGCAGGCCAACATGAATACAGTCCGGACGAGCCATTATCCCCGTCAGGCCAAGATGAACGCCATGTTCGACCATTACGGCATTTACGTGATGGACGAGGCGGACGTGGAGTGCCATAAGAACTGGTGGGATTTCTACGGTGCGGGCATCACGCATCAGAAGTCCTGGACGGCGCAGTATGTGGACCGTACGGTGAGAATGGTATATCGCGACAGGAATTTCCCGAGCGTGATTTTCTGGTCGTTAGGCAATGAGTCCCACAACGGACTGAACTTTACCAAAACCTATGAAGCCACGCGGGCGCTGGACAGCCGTATCATCCATTACGAGGGAGCTACCCGCGATGCAGGATGGGGCGACAACACAGACCTTTATTCTGTCATGTATCCTACGCTGGACAATGTGAAAGAGAAGACAGCGAAGAACACCAAACCCTATTTCATGTGCGAGTATGCGCATGCGATGGGCAATGCCGTGGGTAATCTGCAGGAATACTGGGAAATTATCGAGGGAAGCGCCTGCGGCATCGGTGGATGTATCTGGGACTGGGTGGATCAGTCTATCTACGACCCGCAGGACATCAAGACCGGTACACTGACGAAGAACGGTTTCAATTATTTCCGTTCGGGGTATGACTATCCGGGACCTCATCAGGGAAATTTCGTGAACAACGGACTGGTTACGGCCGACAGAGCCTGGACGCCCAAACTGACGGAAGTGAAGCATGTATACCAATATGTGAAGTTTGTGGACTTCCGGAAGGACGAACGTGCGCTGACTTTGAAAAACAAATACGATTTCCTGAACCTGAATCTGTTCACACTGGAATACGCGGTGATGAAGAACGGTACGGAAGTGGAGCGCGGACAGATGGAGCTTCCTTCCGTACAACCGGACGGTACTTGCCAGCTGACAGTCCCATATACGACCCGCGTGGCGGATGAGGGAGAATACACCCTTCTGCTCCAGGTATGTATGAAGGAAGACACGGACTGGGCGCAGGCCGGTTATGTCGTGGCCGACCAACAATACATCCTGCAGGAGCGGTCGGAAGCCCTTCCGGCAGTGGAGACGGCGGGCAATACGCTCACGGTTGTCAATCTGTCTTCTTATACGCGTGTCACCAACGGGTCGAAAGTATCCTTCAAGTTCGACCCCAAGACGGGACTGGTGCAAGAATGGAAAATGGGAGGCAACATCGTCCTTTCAACGTCGCCAGAATACAGCAACTTCCGCTGGATAGAGAACGATACGAACGGAGATACCGCCAACGGTACCGGTACCAAGACCGTGAAAACCGAAGTGGCGGCGGACAAGAGCCGCTATACGCTGACTGTCGAAGCCGCGGGTACAAAGTGTCCTTATACTCTGTCGTATGACATCTATGCCAATGGCGTAGTGGATATGACGGCTACTTTCCGTCCGGCGGCAGAAAATCTGCGTCGCATCGGTCTCGTCATGCAGCTCCCTGCACAATATGAGGAAGTGGAGTATTATGCCCGCGGACCGTGGGAGAACTATATCGACCGTCAGAGCGGCTCTTTCCTGGGTCGCTATACCACAACCGTGACCGATATGTTTGAGCAGTATTCTCATCCTCAGTCGATGGGTAACCGGCAGGATTTGCGTGAGCTTCGCATGCTCTATGGAACCGGTGGCGACACGCTGGTCATCGAGACGCAGGGACAGGTGGCATTCTCATTGCTGCATTATGACGAGGAGAAGTTCAGGCCCTCCGTTCTGCATCCGTGGAATCTGACAAAGACGGCACGGACGTATGCGCGCTTCGATTACATGCAGCGCGGTCTTGGTAACGGCAGTTGCGGTCCGGCTACGATTGAGAAGTATTTCTGTCCTTCCACCGGCGAATACACTTATACGCTCCGTTTCCGCATGGCTGAAAAACAGGCGACCGGTGTGGAAGATGTACCGGTGTCCGGTGTAGACGGCCGCATCACATACGACCGCGATGCGAAGGTACTGACCTGTCACGGCCCGCTGGAGGCCGGGACGGAGGCCATGGTGGCCAATATGGGTGGTATGGTTGTGGCTCGTGCTGCAGCGACCGGTGACACCTCCCTGTCCATCCCATTGCAAGGATTGCCGCAGGGTGCTTATGTCGTGACGTTAAAAAATGGTAAGGAACGCCGTACACACAAGTTTATGAACTGATATTCCTTGTGACCTTTTTCGTAAAACTTCTGTATTTCTTTATGCAGCGCGCTTTTCGGCTTGTTCGGAAAGCGCGCTGCCTGCTTTTCCCCAAATGATTTCAATGCGTCCGTACAACAGTTACTGTACAGAATGTACAGCAGTCATTTTTCTTATCCCGAACTGGCGTATTTAATATTCCTGTCGGTTAATCTTCCTGCTATATGTCTTGTATGTTTTCTCGCTGAAAAATGTGTGGTTTCGGTAAATAAACGGTATATTTGCTTTTAATTAACCCTAAATGAATAAGAATAATATGAGAAAACGAATCCTTTTGTTTTGTATGTCGGTGGCGGTTCTCGTCTGTTCCCGGGCTGCAGATACCGATGCTGTGGTACGGTTGCTGGAGCGTATCGGAGGAGCGGGTACCGCGGTGCGTTTTGAACTGGTTGTGGATGAAAGTCTGGCGGAGAATGGCAAGGACGTGTTCGTTGTCGGACCGGGTAACGGCAAGCCTTGTATCAAGGGAAATTCCGTCTTGTCCCTGTCTGTCGGTCTAAACTGGTATTTGAATCACGTGGCTCGTGTGAACCTGGCGTGGAACCGATTGAGGACGGATTTGAACGGAGTACTCCTGCCCGTTCCGGCGGCAGAGGAGAAGCATGTTTCGACGGCCGATTACAGATATTATCTCAACTATTGTACGTTTTCTTATTCCATGGCTTTCTGGACCTGGGAACGCTGGGAAGAGGAAATTGACTGGATGGCTATGCGAGGCATCAACATGCCGCTGGCATTGGTCGGTGCGGATGTCGTGTGGCGTAACGTGTTGCTGGAGCTAGGTTATACTGATGCGGAGATTAATGATTTTATCGCCGGTCCTGGTTTTCAGGCCTGGTGGCTCATGAACAATCAGGAAGGATGGGGAGGTCCCAACAAAGTCTGGTGGTATGAACGGCAGGAGCAGTTGTCCCGGAAGATTCTGGCCCGTATGCGTGAATTGGGTATGACGCCCGTGTTGCCCGGCTATAGCGGTATGGCTCCCAATAATGTCGCTTCCAAGCTAGGATGGCAGGTGTCGGATCCTGGCTCCTGGTGTTATTTCCGTCGTCCGGCTTTTATTGTACCTACGAGTGCGAACTTCACCCGGATGGCCGAGTTGTATTACAAGCATCTGGAGGCTTTGATGGGAGTATCACCTTATTACAGCATGGATCCCTTTCACGAGGGAGGAAACACGTCCGGCATAGACTTGCCGGCGGCCTATTCGGCTATACAGCGGGAGATGGACAAGGCGAACCCGAATGCAAAATGGGTGATACAGAGCTGGAATGAGAATCCCCGCCGGGAGTGTCTGCAAACGATAAAGGCGGGCAAGCTGGTTGTACTGGATCTGTTTTCGGACGGTACGCCCAAATGGAACAATTACGGAAGTCATGAGTTCGTGTACTGTATGTTGCATAACTTTGGCGGGCGTGTGGGCATGCACGGACGCCTGGCAAAGACCGTCGGCGGATATTATGAGGCGTTGCGGACGAAACCGGCCTGCATGAAAGGAGTCGGTGCTACACCGGAAGGTATAGAAACCAATCCGGTGCTGTATGACGCTTTGTTTGAATTGCCGTGGCGCACGGAGGTTTCCTCGGATGAATGGTTGGCGGAGTACGTGAAAGCGAGATACGGGACAGAAGATTGCGAAGAGGCCGGGCTGGCTTGGAAACTGCTGGGAAGGTCGGTTTATGACTGCCGGACAGGGCAACAGGGAACGACCGAGCCGGTCATTTGTGCCCGTCCGAATCTGACGGTCAATTCTGTGTCTACCTGGAGTACAGCCCATATCAGTTATGACAAGGAAGATATTATCGGGGCGGCGGCCTGTCTGTTGCAGGCCGGGCGGCAGTTGGACGGTGTCAACTACCGGTATGATCTGGTAGATGTTGTCCGTCAGGCTGTGACCGACCGGGCCAACGGACTGCTACAACAGGTGAAAGCGGCGTATGATGCGGGCGACAGGCTGGATTTCCTGTATAAGAAAGACTGTTTTCTGCAATTGATTCTGGATCAGGATCGTTTACTGGCTACTTGTCCGGAGTTCCGTCTCGGACGTTGGACACAGATGGCACGTTCCGTGACGGACGAAGCTATTGGAGCAGCTGGGGATAAAGACTGGATGGAGTGGAACGCCCGGACGCAGATAACCGTATGGGGACCGCGCAGTTCGGCCAATAACGGCGGGTTGCATGATTATTCCAACAGGGAATGGAACGGGTTGCTGAAAGATTTCCATTACGAACGCTGGAAAACTTATTTCGACTGTCTGGCGAACGGAACGCAGCAGCCCGACTGGTTTGCCGTGGAGGAAGCATGGACCCGTGATTTCAACAAACAATATACGGCCGCGGCGGAGGGAGACGCCGTTCGTGTCGCACAGGAACTGTTCGACCGCTACTTCGCTCGTATCGGACAGGAAGAAAGCGGGAACGTGCACTATTTCGCATACGGCGAAGAGGCCGACATGCGTCAGACGGTGTCGTTCAGAGCCTGTCGCGGAGAGGATTTCACCTGTCCGGTGAATATTCCTGCCGGGACGGAAGCTACTCTGTCGGTAGACCTGAACAACGACGGAGTCTATGGTGCGGATGAGACGTTTGACGGGCTCGTTTGTACGGTCCCTGCAGAAGCCGCTACCGCGGCTGCCCGCGCTATGCTGGCGCTGACGGACAGTACCCGGATTACCTTTACGCTGATTATTGCCGACAGAGTGACGGAGCCTCGTACGGTGACGGTGCGGACGGCAGATGCGGCCATGGGAATGGTGTCTATAACGGGAGCGGACGGAAATAGCGTGACGACAGTGGAGGACGTGACGGTGACGGCTGTCCCTGCCACAGGATATGATTTCATTTCGTGGACGAATACCGCTGGAGAGACAGTGAGCCGTGCGGCCACGTTTACGTATTATGGTAAAGAGGATGAAACCTTTACCGCCAATTTTATCGTCAACAAGTGGGGACAGCCGCAGGAAGACAGGAGCGAATGGACGACGGTGCGCGACTATCAGCAGTATGTCAGTGAGATGTCTGTCACGAAGAAGGGGCTGGAACCAAAAGTTATTTATAAGGCTTCGGCTTGTCCGGAACATCTGTTTGTTACCGTGCCTGATGTCGTGAGTGTGGCGCGCGGAAGCAGTTTCCGGTTAGGTTGGCAGGATCCGAATGGTTCTGGACTGAGTTACTGCCGTCTGTCGGCCTATATCGATTTGGATAACGACGGTGAATTTACGGGAAAAGATGAACTGATAGCCTTGATGGGAAGTAAGAATATGACCAATCCTTCCCTGAGCAAAAACGAAATTCAAGTGTTGCTGCCGTTGGACATGCCGGTCGGACTGACGCATATCCGTTTGCGTTTCGACGGTGCGTGGACCGGCGGATGGGATGCCGTGACAGATGCCAAACCGGCCAAGGCTCCGACGGTGCGCATGGTCTATGATGTATTGCTGGATGTGACGGAGCATGCCGGGACTTCGACGGTTATCCGGGTACGGAGCAACAACGAAAAGGCCGGTACGGCTACGATAAGCGGTTCGGGGGATGAGGCTGTTGCTCAGCCCGGCGAACGGATCATTCTGCAGGCTCAACCACAGAACGGTTATCGTTTCGAAAAATGGACGGACGAATACGAGCGTATCGTTTCTACGGATGCCAACTACTCTTTTGTTCCGGCGGAAAACGGCACATTTACGGCGCATTTCCGGACCGTTCTGCCCGATGTGCTGTCTATAGGAAACTGGAAGGTGCGTTATACGGAACTGGATGGTCAGCTGACCCTGACGGAGGTTGTCGACGGTAGTGGAGAACTGGATATTCCGGCCGTTTACACGGAAGGGTCAGAGGCTTATCCTATCGTGGCTTTATCCGCGGATTTTCTGTCCGGCAACGAGAAGGTGACTTCGCTCTCGTTGCCGTCTTCCGTCGTTGATTTAGGAGTCGGACACCGGTGTGTGCTGTATCAGAATGCCTGGCGGGGAGACGGTTCCAACAACCGTCTGTTTGCTGTCGGCAACCCGATACCGGGAAGTGGAGAATGGACCTTGTATCTTGAGGCAACGACCGATGGAAGTTCCTATAATACATGGGGCTCCGGATTGGTTGCTACGGGCAATGATGCCCTGGCTGCGTCTTATAACGGCGGGTTTCAGTTGTATTGGGCCAAAAGCGGCAATCTGGTAGTGAAGTTTGCGGGGGAGAGCGATAAGAAGGAATTTACCCATACGGCAGGCAGTCCCTCACTGTCTGTCGTGATGAAGCATGAGGCAGGCGGGAATGTTACGCTGGTGGTGAAAAATGCGGCCGGAAAAGAAGTAATTTATAAACGCGCGGGAGTGCGGTTGAATGATATTTCCGTGTTGTCGTCTTCCGTACCGACGGGTATCGATGTAACAAGGCTGGCTTTTGTACAGCCGGGCGAACCGGACGGGATGCTGTTTGCCGGCTGTGTGAACTTGGGATCGATACGGGTGAACAAGTTCAATCCAGCGTATAGCTCCGGGGACGGCGTGCTGTATGATAAGGAGGGCACTACATTGCTACGGTGTCCGGAAGGCATGAAGGTGCGTGCCTTGCGTCTGCCTGCCGGAGTGGAGTGTATTGGGAGTAATGCTTTTTGTGCCGTGCGCGGTATGGAGCGTGTCGTGGTGAGGGCTACCGGATTGCCGGAGGTGGAAACGAATGCTTTCAACGGGGCGAAGCTGGTGTGTGAAGTCTCTCCGCAGGTATGTGCTGCGCAGGTGTCCGGGTGGGAGCTTCCTCTGTTGGTTTCGGTTGCTTGCGGTGAAACTGTGAAGACAGATTTATTGGCCGGTGCCTCTTTGGTAGAAATTCAGGCTGACGATATGGCTTCGGGAGCATTGGAAGAAGACTGGACGGACGGCAGCCGGTGGTATAGCCGTCGGTTGGTTCCGGAAGTCTTCTTTCCGGTGTATTTCCCTACGGATGTGGAACGGGTTGTGTCGGAGACGGATGACTTTTGGAGAGATGTGGACGTGTCTGAGGAACTTATATTATATAGGTATGACGGGAACGCTTTTCGGGAAGTGAAGCCGGAGAATCATGCCTCTGTAGCTGCGGGTGCTTATCTGCTGGCGTTGAAAGAAGGAGTCCCCGGACGTGTGTATACGTTTTGCCTGGCAGATGGAAGGCCGGTTTTGTCCACCGGAGTTTATACGGGTAATGCCTCTCTGGCTTACGAGACCGTAGATGAAAATACTTATTTATACCGACCTTCGGCAAACCGTTTTGAACGAGTCGGGCAGGCGAAGCCGGTTCCTCCGTTTGTGGCATATATGCGGATGGAAGGTAATGGTGTGCCGGATTACATTCCGGGAGTGAACGGCGGGCCTGTCGGTATGACGGATATTGTTCCGGGCATCTCCGGCGTATCAGTGGAAGGGCGTAGTATAGTTGTTTCAGGAGCATTTTCGGATGTATGTGTGTATTCTGTGTCAGGACAGCTTGTGTATAAAGGAAACAGCCGTCGTATCCGGATACCTTCGGCCGGTGTTTACGTCGTGTCGATGGATGACAGATCGTTGAGAGTGGTTGTGCCTTGATGTGCAGATTCTGTGGAATTTGCATAATAGGAATGATTTGATTAACTTTGTCGTTGTTCTTAGAAACCGCAGTGATTTTCATGGAAAAACAGGCGGTGTCTGTTAAATTACCGTCATCTGCTAAAAGAAATCGCGATGATTCGAAAATTGCTTTTATTGTTAGTCTTTGTGATCCCGTTGTCTCTGGCAGAGGCTTATGCTGTCATTGGCGATCTGAATCTTAATCGGGGATGGATGTTTCATCTCGGAGATATGAATGGAGTTGAAACCATTGGTTTTGATGATAGTAAATGGGAAACAATAGATGTGCCGCATGATTTTCAGATTCATCAGCCATGGGTAGAGCCTTCTGCCGATGAGAAGCCGGATTTTACAAACCAGATGGCAAACATCGTCAGTCGCCTCAGTTCAAGAGGGTTCAAGGAGATGGGAGTGGGATGGTATCGTAAGGCGGTTTGTCCCGATGATTCCTGGAAAGGAAAGAAGGTCTTGCTTGATTTCGAAGGCATAATGCTTGTCGGTGATGTCTATTTGAACGGGGAACGTGTCGGAGGAACGGATTACGGTTATCTTGGGTTTGAAATTGACATTACCGACCGACTGCAATACGGACGTCCGAATATTATAGCCGTGCGTGCGGATACGGGAACTCCGGAAAACTCAAGATGGTATACAGGCGGAGGGCTCTATCGGGATGTCTGGCTCCGGTTTAAAGATTTGAAACAGCATTTCACCCGTCATCCTCTGGCCATTACTACGCCTGTTGTAGACCGTGCCCACTCTTCGGTGGTTGTGGAGGCTGAAATCGCCACTTTTATAAAGACAGACAGCATACGGGTGGGCGTAGAGATTTTTGATAATGAGGGAAACAGGATTTACAGTAGCGATAGAAAACATTGGTCTCATCCCCGTCAGCATGTAAGAGAGTTTCGGCTTGACAGTATACTGCTGGACAATGTGACGCTTTGGGATTGTGACAATCCTGTTCTGTATACCCTTGAGGCGTCTGTGTATCGTCCGGACGGTACGGTTGCTGATAAGGTACGTGAACGGTTCGGAATCCGTTCTATCGAATTTTCTCCCGAATACGGCATGAAACTCAACGGTAAGAAAGTCCTTTTGAAAGGAATTGCCAACCATCATACTCTGGGTGCGCTCGGCGCGGCTGCATATCCGGCAGCCATAGAGAAGAGAATCAAACTGCTGAAGGACTTCGGATTCAATCATATCCGCACTTCTCACAATCCTTACAGCGAATCGTTTCTCGATCTTTGCGACGAGTATGGCATCCTTGTGGTAGACGAACTTTATGACAAGTGGACACGCCAATATTCCGGAGGGCGTGTTTCGTGGAGCCAAAGATGGCAGGAAGATGTGCCGGAATGGGTCAGAAGAGACAGAAACCACCCGTCGGTAGTGATGTGGAGCCTTGGAAACGAGTTGCAACTGATTCCCGATTTGCAATATAATGACTGGGGAGTCACTCCCTATAAACTTCAGAAAACGTTGCTCGACCGTTACGACACCACACGTCCGGTGACGGTGGCCATGCATCCGAGAGGGCGCAATGAACACACGGATTCTTTGCCGGCTCCCCTTGTGATGGAGACAGACATTGCCGCTTATAATTATCGTTATATGTATTTTCCCGGTGATTCCCGGCGATTCCCGTGGATGATCTTCTATCAGAGCGAGGCCAATACCAGTAATCTCGGTCCCAATTTCTTTGAAATGGATCTTGATCGGGTGATAGGTCTGGCATATTGGGGAATGATAGATTATCTCGGAGAATCTCACGGCTGGCCTGCGAAAGGGTGGACTCAGGGCGTGTTTGATATCTCGTTGGAGCCTAAGCCTATGGCGTATTTCCTTCGCAGTTTCTTTAAACCCGATGAACCGATGGTGTATATCGCGCCGTTTGAAAATACGGGAACAAAAGAGTGGAACGGAGTGGTTATGGGAGGTAAAAAGTTTACCGACAGCTGGAACTTTAATAAAGGGGATACCATCGATTTATACACATATACAAATGCCGAAGAGGTTGAACTGCTGCTTAATGGGAAGAGCCTCGGGCGTAAGAAAAATGATCTGACGGATGCCAGGAAACGCAACAGGATAATCTGGGAGGGCATAGCCTATGTCCCCGGCAAAATAGAGGCTGTCTCATATAACAGCGGATCGGATAAACCTGTTGCCCGTCATACGCTTTCCACATACGGCCGTGCAAAAAAGATGAAGGTGGCCGGAGACAAGAAAGACTGGAAGGCGGATGGAACAGACCTTATGCATGTCAAGGTGGAAGCGATAGATAATCGGGGATTGCGGGACAAGTCGGCAGATTCTTTTCTTGAATTTGAAGTTGAGGGAAATGCCGAAATCGTCGGGGTGATAAATGGAGACATGAACAGCAATGAACTCTCTGTGGCTACCGGCCGGAAGTTGTATAACGGCACTGCCACAGTCATCCTTAGAAGCAGTATGGAGCCCGGAAATGTGACTTTGCGAGTCCGGTCAGCTGATTTTCAAGAAGTATCTAAATCTTTTAAAACAATAAAACAATGTATATCCGTAATCTGAATTTGTTTCGTTCATATCATGCCCTATGTACGTGTCTAACTACGATGTGTACAGCTGTTTTTCCTGTTTTTATGACTGCTCAATCCGTCTATGACTACTCAAGATTGAAGATGGAGAAACTCAATCGCGGCGTCGTGGCGATAAGGGAATCAGAGGATTCGGTTGTCTTGTCGTGGCGTTACTTATCATCGGATCCTGAGAACCAGAAATTTGATGTCTATCGAGACGGTAAGAAAGTCAATCGTGCTCCTATAACGCAAGCGACGTTTTTTAAAGACGGTTTACCAAAAGGTAAATCCGCCAGCTACGAGGTGAAGGCATCGAAGGGAGGTCTTGGGGGAGAATACATGCTTCCTGCCGATGCTCCTGTGGGATACATTGAAATCCCGCTCGACAAGCCGGAACTCGGCGTTGATCCGTTTGGCAAGGAGTATTTTTATGTGGCCAATGATGCTTCTGTGGGCGATGTGGATGGTGACGGACAATTCGAAATCTTTTTGAAATGGGACCCTACCAATTCTCATGATAACGCTCACGACGGCTTTACCGGTCCCACGTTGATTGACTGTTACAGGCTTGACGGGACGAGATTATGGAGGATAGACTTGGGCGATAACATCCGTTCCGGAGCCCATTACACTCAGTTTCTGGTGGCGGATTTTGACGGTGACGGTTGTGCGGAACTCATTTGCAAGACTGCGGACGGCACTCAGGACGGTACAGGAAAGGTTATCGGCGACCGGCGTGCAGACTACCGCAATATGAAGGGAAGAATAATAGCGGGCCCTGAGTATCTTACCGTTTTCAACGGTCGGACCGGGGCGGCGATGGCAACAACCCGGTATCTTCCGGAGAGGGGAGAACTCAAGGACTGGGGCGACAGCTATGCCAATAGATCTGAACGTTATCTTGCCGCCACGGCTTACCTCGACGGTAAGACTCTTTCGGCCGTTATGTGCAGAGGGTATTACGCAAGAAGCGTGCTTGCGGCTTATGACTGGGACGGGAAGGAACTAAAAGTGCGCTGGGTATTCGACAGCAGTAATCCTGGATGTGCGGCTTATGCTGGGCAGGGGAATCACAATCTCAGAGTGGCGGATGTAGACGGTGACGGATGCGATGAGATTATCTACGGACAGATGGCTGTGGACCATGACGGCACGGGACTTTATTCGACTGGAATGTATCACGGGGATGCCATTCATCTGATTTCAGATGTAGTCAATCGGAAATACTATGTATGGGGCTGTCATGAAAACAAGAAAGACGGTACCACATTGCGGGATGCCGCTACGGGGGAAGTTATCCTTCGTTTTCCCAGCAACAAAGATATCGGCAGGTGTATGGCGGCGGACATAGATCCCAATTATCCCGGAGTTGAACTTTGGTCTCCGAATACCGGAGGCGTCAGGGCTTTCGACGGTACGCTAATCTCACCGGAAATGAAA
Organism: uncultured Paraprevotella sp.; assembly: GCA_964540455.1. Lineage (GTDB taxonomy): Bacteria > Bacteroidota > Bacteroidia > Bacteroidales > Bacteroidaceae > Paraprevotella. The sequence continues at coordinate 8,392 of CAZIMK010000028.1, read as the reverse complement.
TTTAAGAGCGAAGTGTCCGCAGGTATACCTGTGAATATGGCCGTATGGTGGGACGGTGATCTTCTTCGGGAATTGCTTGATAAAAATGAAGTGAGCAAATATAATCCGCAGACGGGAGCCTGTGACGTGATAAAGGTTTTCGAGGGATGTATGTGGAACAACGGCACAAAAGCGAATCCCTGTCTCCAGGGAGATATCATAGGGGACTGGCGGGAAGAAGTGCTTATGCGTACGGAGGACAGCCGCTATCTCAGGCTTTATGTAACGACTGAATCCACAGACTACCGTTTCCATTCATTTCTGGAAGATCCGGCTTATCGTCACAGTCTTGCCAACCAGAATATCGCTTATAATCAGCCCACGCAGCCCGGATTTTATTTCGGCCCGGAACTTAAAGGCAAGAAATTCAGAGGAACACTGATCAAATAAAAGAAAAATGAAACGTTTTGTTTTTAGTTTTATAGCGATGTCTTTTTTCGTGTCCGTGGCTTGTTCCGGGCAGAATCATGTGGCATCTCCCATGAAAGATGTCAACGGAGTCGTAGACAATACCCTTGACAGCCTTAATAAGGCACGTACAGCACGTCCGGTTGCAGGGTCGACAAGAAAAGGAGCGAATCCCGTACTCTTCCTTGTCGGTAATTCGACGATGCGTACCGGTACGCTTGGCAACGGCGACAACGGACAGTGGGGCTGGGGATATTTTATGCCGGAATATTTCGATGCCTCAAGAATTACGGTCGAAAACCATGCCCTCGGAGGAATGAGCAGCCGCACATTTTATAATCGTCTGTGGAGAGAGGTGACGGAAGGTATAAAACCGGGCGATTGGGTTATAATCGAACTTGGCCATAATGACAACGGGCCGTATGACAGCGGGAGAGCACGTGCATCGATACCTGGCATCGGTGAGGAAAGCCTTGAGGTGACGATTAAGGAAACCGGAGTGAAAGATACGGTTTATTCTTATGGCGAGTATATGCGCCGTTATGTACGTGAGGTGAAATCGCTTGGCGCGCATCCTATATTGTTTTCTCTTACTCCGAGAAACGCGTGGGTGGATAAAGACAGTACCGTCGTTGCGCGGGTAAACAACACTTTCGGACTTTGGGCAAGACAGGTGGCTGAATCGGAAAATATACCGTTTGTCGACCTTAACGATATAGCGGCAAAGAAATATGAACGTTTCGGCAAGGAAAAGGTGAAGACGATGTTCTATATCGACCGTATCCACACCTCGGAATTCGGCGCGAGAGTGAATGCCGAGTCTGCAGTGGAAGGGCTTGCCGCTCTTGATGGAGTGGCTTTGAAAGATTACCTTTTACCAGTTAAACAGGATACAGTGACAGGGTCGTCAAGGAAAGGAGACAACCCTGTGGTCTTTACAATCGGTGACAGCACAGTCAGGAACGAAGACAGTGGAGAAGACAGCATGTGGGGCTGGGGCAGTGTGCTCGAGGAGTTTTTCGATACGGACGGAATCACTGTGGAGAACCATGCCATGGCCGGGCGCAGTGCCAGAACGTTTCTTGACGAGGGAAGATGGGATAAGGTCTACAAGGCTTTGCGCCCCGGAGATTATGTCATCATGCAGTTCGGTCATAATGACAGCGGGGACATCAACACCGGTAAGGCACGCGGCGAACTTCATGGCGCGGGAGCTGAAAGCAAGGTTTTCAGAATGGAGAAGACCGGAAAGAACCAGGTAGTGTATACGTATGGATGGTATCTGCGCAAATTTATTATGGATGCGAAAGAAAAAGGTGCCATTCCGATCGTGTTAAGCCATACTCCGCGAAACAAGTGGCACGACGGGAAGATAGAAAGCAATGCGAACGATTTCGGGTTGTGGGCGCGTCAGGCAGCTCGTCAGGCCGGTGCTTATTTTATAGACTTGAATAGTATTTCCGGAAAGAAATTGCAGGCTCTTGGGGAGAACAACACTTCCTCTTTTTTTAAGAACGATCATACCCATACTTCCCAAAAAGGCGCGAGACTTAACGCCGGGAGCATTGTGGAAGGAATTCGTGGACTGGACTGTCGGCTGAAGACATTCTTGAAACCGGAGAATTTCACGTTCCGGTTGGACGGGAATATCCCGGTTTACAATGAATATGACGGTTTCGGTTATGATTGCGGTACGTCTCCGTCAAAAAACGGGGAACGGCCTTATTATTTCTCCTTGCGGGTCCCGGATGACAATTATCTTGTGACCCTGACTTTGGGAAACCGTAAACGGAAGAGTGTGACGACAGTAAGAGCCGAGAGCCGGAGACTGATGATCGACAATGCAGAGGTTAAAAAGGGTGGACACAGGTCTTGTTCTTTTGTCGTGAATAAAAGATGCACCGCGATAAACCTGAAAGATTCGGTAAAGATAAATCCGCGGGAAGCGGGCACCTTTACATGGGATGACAGACTGACTCTGGAAATAACCGGGAAGTCACCGTCTGTAAGTGAGATAACCATACGGCCCGTTATTGAAGCCGACAGTGTGATTACGGTTTTCCTTTGCGGAAACAGCACGGTCGTGGATCAGACCGGCGAACCCTGGACGAGTTGGGGGCAGATAATACCGGCTTATTTTGACGATAAGGTGGCTATTGCGAATCATGCCGAGAGCGGAGAGAGAGCTTCTTCGTTTCTTGCCTCCAAGCGTCTTGATAAGGTGCTTTCCATGGCAAAGCCGGGGGATTGGATTATCATGGAGTTCGGTCATAACGACCAGAAAGAGAAAGGTCCCGGCAAGGGAGCGTACTATAACTTTTCGACGAATCTGAAAATATTTGTAGACCGTGCCCGGAAAGCAGGATTGCATCCGTTGTTTGTAACCCCTACGGCACGGAGATTCTTTAATGAAGACGGGAGTGTGAGGGACACGCATCTGGACTATCCCGAAGCCATGCGCGAAGTGGCCGAACGTGAAGGTGTTCCGGTAATAGAACTGAACGGCATGACGAAACAATTGTATCAGGCATTGGGAGAGGAACGGTCTAAAAAGGCGTTCGTACATTATCCGGCCGGCACGTATCCCGGACAGAAGGACGCTTGGGCGGACAACACCCATTTTAATGCTTACGGTGCCACGCAGGTGGCCAAATGTATCGTGGAAGGTATCCGCAAGGTTGCTCCGGAGCTGGCGCGACACCTGATAGATCTGCCTCATTACTCCCCGGAACATCCGGATGATCCGGAGACGTTCTACTGGCCGGAGGCTTTGTCCTCCCAGGCAGAGAAACCTTATGGAAATTGAGCGCGGTTTGGGAATTTATGAAGATTAGTGTATTTCTATAAACGATGATTATGAATAGATACCTTTTGTTTGTATGTGCTTCGGTGGTATTGGGCGGCTGTGTTGAAAAACAGAGTCGGGTGGCTGAAGAAATCAATGATTCCACGTCTCCTCTCCATCTGCTGAAGCCAGACTACAAAACACCTTACGGTGAACTGGACGTGGATTCGGTCAAAGCCGATGTTAACAGGGTTTTTGAGTATATAAGCCGTGTTACGCCTGCCAAGATTGTGGACGAGAATGGGAATGAGATAGAACCGGCAAATGTGCTTCCCGACAGTGCAAAACTGAATCAGGGAACGTTCCGATTGACGAGCTATGAGTGGGCGGTGACATATATGGCACTCCTTGATGCGGCCCGGATACTGGATGATCCGCGTTACAGTGCTTATGTGACCGACCGTATCGGTTTTCTCGGTAAAGTCGCTCCTGCGTTTGAAGAACTTTATCAGCGTACCGGTCGTCCTGACGGACAGATGAGACAGGTGATAGCTCCGGCTTCGCTCGACGACGCGGGGGCTATGTCAGGGGCATTTATGCTGGCGGCCATCAATGATTCCTCACTTGACGTGAAGGACATCATCGAGCGTTATTATAATATAGTAGAGACGGCTGCCTTGCGTTTGCCCGACGGTACGGTTGCGAGAAACCGGCCGCATCACAACTCGGTATGGCTCGATGACATGTTTATGGCTCTTCCCGCTATGGCTGTCAGAAGCAAATATACCGGTGACCCGTCGTATCTTGATGACGCGGCAAGGACTGCCCTCGGTTTCTTCCGGCGGATGTGGATGCCGGAAAAGCAACTCTTCCGGCATGGATATGTAGAAGGACTCGGGACACAGCCCCGGATGGCCTGGGGCCGGGCCAACGGATGGGCGCTGCTGACGATGTGCCGTCTGCTCGATGAGCTGCCTGAGGAACATGCCGGGAGACAGGCGATTCTCGAAATGTATAAACTGCATGTGGGAGGGCTGGCCGACCGTCAGAATAAAGATGGTTTCTGGCATCACTTGCTCGACAGGAACGATTCCTATCCGGAGACGTCGGCCACAGCTATCTTCGCTTACTGCATAGCCCACGGGGTAAACAGCGGCTGGGTTGATGCGGTCACTTACGGCCCCGTGGCCCAGCTTGCCTGGGAAGCCGTTTCTACAAAGATAAACGACAGGGGAGAAGTGGAAGATGTGTGTGTCGGTACAGGGATGGGATTTGAGCCGGCATATTATTACTACCGGCCTGTAAGCGCAAAAGCTGCACATGGGTACGGTCCCGTAATCTGGGCCGGTGCCGAAATGGTGAGGATGCTCGAGAGCAGTTATCCGAGGATAAACGACAGCGCGGTTCATTATTATAGAAAAGATCCGCATGCCTCCACTCCTATATTCTCCCTCGATGAGAACGGGGAAGCTATTGAAATAAAACATTGACGACAATGCTGCGATTTATTTGTATTCTGATACTGTCGGGGTGTTGCGTATATTCTTATGCGGATACCGATGCCTATATAAAATTGTTTGATCATCATGGTAAACATCCGAGGGTCGTTTCGGTCACGTTTCCGGGAAACGCGAATACGCTTGACATGTATAACAGCATATACGGACACGGTGCGGTGATAGAAAATCCGTGGGTGGCATTCAGAATCTATATGGACAACCGGCAGAGCCTGGACCTGTATGTCAAGCAGAAGCCGCAAATGGAATTGGACGTTACCGGATTCTATACCACTCCGGAGCAACTTGCCGGGGGGTATGGCTGCGATGTTCTTTGGGCGGGGAAAAGCATTGCCGCAGGTTCCTTCAGAGGCTGGCAGAACGAGACACCTGTGACGATCGATACCGTGTCGGAAAGGACGCAGACGGTGCTTTCTTCCTCGTGTGTAGAGGTTGTCGACAGGGAATGGGTGTATAACGGCCATAAAATAAACATGTCGCAAAAGTATAGCGTGAAGGAGGATTCGCGCGATCTTTGGGTGGAAATTATCCTGGAGGGACATGAGGACACGGACTTGTTTTGTACGGGAATACAGAAACTGGAGTCCGATAATTCCGGTTTTATTCAGAAGTGTGGCGTGGCTGCTTCATGGGGAAAGAACGTGCCGGACAAGTCTTACCCTGATATGGTGGAGCAGGTAGGGCTCTCGCTTTTCATCGATACCGAATATATTGTGGATGTTGTAGAGGACGAACTGAATTATATATTCGTGGTGCGTCCCGACCGGCATGGGAAGATACGTTATAAGGTGAGAGCTGCGGGAGACCGGGAAAAAGACGGCTTCAGGTCAGCGCGGCAATGGTTTGATTTTATCGGGAAATAACATTCTGATAAATGGGGAATCGCCATCGGGAAGTCTCTTCTGACTTTCCGGTGGCGGTTCTGTTTATGGTTGTTGTCAGCGTTTATAGTTTTTCAATCCATGCCGACACTGTACGCTGGGCTTGTTCGCGTGCATTCTGTGCCGTGGAACCTTTCAGGGCGAACCCTTTGCCTATAACGGCCCCCTTGCAGACCTCGGCTATGCGGCGTTCCGTACCCGACAATCCGCTGCCCTCGTGGGTACAGAAAGGGATGACGGTCTTACCTTGCCAGCGGTGTTTTTCGATGAAGGTGTAGACCGGCATCGGCATGTCGCCCCACCAGTTGGGATAACCTATGAATACCACGTCGTAGTCTTCCACCGTTACATCTCCCTTGACGGCGGGCCGTGCACCGGCCTCTTTCTCCCGTTTGGCTACATCCACACAAGCGTCGTATGCTTCCGGATATGCTTTTTCGGGTACAATCTCAAACAATTTTCCTTCCGTGGCTTTTGCTATCATCTCCGCAATGATATGCGTGTTGCCTTTTGTGATGTTTCCCACGGCGTAGTTCTCGCCCGTATGCGAAAAGAACGCAACCAATACTTTTTTGTCTGTCAGTTTCATACCATTGTTTTTCTTTGTGTCGTTCTGTGCGTATGACACGGACCACAGAGTCCATGCCAGCATGAGAACAAGCGTACATGTTATTTTCTTCATTGCCGTTGTTTTATTGTATGTTTTTGATAAACTTGGCCGGTATACCACCTGCAAAGATACATATTATTATATGTACGTGATGTTCACGGATTACGGATAAAATTACCTTTTTTACGGATTGTCGGGGAAAGCGTTGTGCTCTCCGAGGGCTCCTGCACTACATGAAACTCTTGCGGACAGAGGCGGGTAGTTTGGCGGCAACGGTATTGTACGACAACCGTACCAGATTGAAAATGACCTCGTCCGGAACATCGCTTCTGAAATACACACTGTTCCAGTATCGCTTGTTCATGTGCCATCCGGGTTGAATGCCGTCGTATTGTTCGCGCAGTTCTTCTGCTTTTTCCGGCGGGCATTTCAGCAGGCAAAATTCAAACTCTTCTATATGCACGACGCAGAACCATTTGTCGGCAACAGTGAAGCATAGCAGTCCCCTGTTATATTCGTTTCTGTCCGTCTGCCACGGCATGGCCTCTTTCACTCCGGGAAACGAGAGACAATAATTTCTGAAATCTTCGATATTCATGCTTGTAAGTCCGTTGTCATGGCGCTTGCGACTTTTATAGCAATTTCACGGCAATCGCCGCGCATGCTTCGGCGTCGGCCAGTGCGTGATGGTGGTTTGCAAGGTCATAGCCGCAATGGCGCGCCACGGTGTGCAACTGATGATTTGGCAGGAGATTGCCGAGCCGGCGGCGCGCCGCACGGCAGGTGCAGTGGAAGCGGTAGCTGTCGGGATAATCCATCCCGTACTCCTGAAAGACGGCTTTCAGACAGCCTTCGTCAAACGGACTGTTATGTGCCACGAGCGGAAGCCCCTCGATGAGAGAGGCGATTTGTGCCCATACGTCGGGAAACGGCGGAGCGTCTTCCACGTCCAGCATCGTCAGGCCGTGGACGCGGGTAGTCCAATAGGTAAAGAAATCGGGGCGGGGATAGATAAGACTATAGAATCTGTCCGTAATCTGTCCGTCGCGCACGATGACGACGCCGACACTGCACACACTGGAACGGCATCCGTTGGCCGTCTCGAAGTCGATGGCTGCGAAGTCCTTCATGTCCGGTTCTTAGAGAATCTCAACGATTCTCATTTCGATGTCTTCCGCGGGTCGGTCACCGCGGACAGTGGCTGCCTGCTGCATCCGTTCTACCACGTCGAGTCCGTTTTCAACCTCTCCGAACACCGTGTACTGCCCGTCGAGATGCGGCGTTCCGCCTATGGTAGAGTAAATCTGCCGTTGTCCTTCGGTCAGTCCTCCGTTGCCGTTCGCCTTCACCTGTGCTTCCGCTTCTGTGGCGAGCTGTTCCTGCAGCTCCTGTAGCCCTGCCCGGTTCCGTTCGCGGCGCATCTGCATTATTTCGTCACGGTGTTTGGCTGCCAATGCGTTGAATGCCTGTTGCATCTGCTGCATTTCCAACTGTTTGGACAACTGCCGCAGTTGCCCTTCGTTGTACACCTGTCCCCAGACGATGTAAAACTGTGAACCGCTGCTCTTGCGTTCCGGGTTTACCTCGTCTCCGAGGCGTGCCGCCGCCAGTGCTCCGCGCTTATGGATGAGGCCGTCCTTGATTTCGGCATCGATGGTATATCCTGGTCCGCCTGTACCCAGTTGTTTGCCCGCCGGTGCTCCTTTCGAGTCTGGATCTCCGCCCTGCACCATAAAGTCCTTGATGACACGATGGAACAGAGTTCCGTCATAAAATCCCTCGCGTACCAGGCGGATAAAATTGTCGCGGTGGAGTGGTGTTTCGTCGTAGAGGCGTACCGTGATGTTGCCCAGTGTCGTTTCTATTTTTACTTTCATTGTTATTGTCTGTTTATAGTTGAAAATGTATGGTTCGGAAATCGGCCGTTTGTCGACCATGCGAATAAGCGTCAATGCTCTACTGATTGCAAAGATACTAATTTTAAATGAAGTGTTCATTCAAACTTACATGGCATGTTCATTCAAACTTGAATGACAGGTTCATTCTAACTTAAATAACATGCTCATTCTAACTTGAATGAGAACATCAGGAATACTATCGTGAGTAGCTAAGGATAGTATTTCACTACCCACAGTGAACAGCGCTCCACTAC
>CAZIMK010000027.1:0-41448 GCA_964540455.1 uncultured Paraprevotella sp. | reverse complement strand
GGTGGCAACGGTGAAGGGGGATGTGCATGACATCGGCAAGAACATCGTATCAGTGGTGATGGCATGCAATGGATATGAAATTGTCGATTTGGGGGTCATGGTGCCTGCCGAGGAAATCGTGAAGCGTGCGCAGGAAGAGAAGCCCGATGTGATAGGGTTGAGCGGACTGATAACTCCGAGTCTGGAGGAAATGGTACATGTGGTGTCCGAGCTGAAACGGGCCGGAATAACGGTGCCCGTGCTGATAGGGGGAGCTACCACGAGCCGGTTGCATACGGCACTGAAGATAGCGCCGGCATACGGCGGGCCTGTGGCATGGGTGAAAGATGCTTCACAGAATGCTCCTTTAGCGGCCTGGCTGACTCGTCCGGAAAGTGCGGAAGCGGCTTTTGCCGCTTTGCGCAGAGAGCAGGCCGAAACGGTTGCCCGAAACGGTGTATCCGGCGAAGAACTGCTTCCCATCAAAGAAGCCCGTCGTCGGCGGTTGAATCTCTTTTGACAGGAACAAAGACTGATATAAACACAAAATAAATAAGAAACCAACTAAATTTACTGCACATGAAAAACGTATGTTTGTTTTTATTGCTGTGGATGACCGGATCTGTCTGTCAAGCCGCTCCGGTCCATCTGAAAAAAGCCAGGCAGATAGCCGGCAATTATATGAAACGAACCATGCAAATGCGCAATCTCTCTGTGTCTCGTCCGATGACGGAAGGGGCGGATGAAGAGGAGGTGTTCGAACCGTTGTATGTCTTCAACCGGGGGCAGAATGAGGGCTTTGTAATTGTATCGGGAGATGATTGTCTACCGGAAGTGCTTGGTTATACGGATTCCGGGGATTTCGTAAAAGAAGAAATGCCGCCCGCCTTGCTCGATATGCTGGAGGCATATAAGGCTACTGTGAATTGTTTACGCGAGAGTGGTAGGAGTTTGCCGCCGGCTTCTCCGCGTGCTGTGGAAGGCAGGACGGACATTGCGCCGTTGATTCGGACACACTGGCATCAGAGTGAACCTTATAACAATCTGTGTCCCATGCTGGCGAATGGAAGTGGACGTTCCATAACGGGATGTACCGCTACGGCCGCCTCTCAGATTATTTATTATTGGCATAAAGACTGTAACGACCGTTCACTGTATACCACTCCTACCTATTCATACGGAGACGCTCCTGTGACGGAATCCGTTCCGGGTGGGACACCTCTGAAATGGGATCTGATGCAAATGTCATACGGTTCTTCTTATCCGGCCGAGATGGGGAATGCCGTGGCCATGCTGATGCTTATTACTGGTACGACACTCTGGCAGACGTATGGCAGTTCTACCTCCGGTGAATTACAGAAACTGCCGAATGTATTCAGCAGTCAGTTCGGACTTAATGCAACGCATGTGCTCAAATACAACTATTCCACATCGTCCTGGGAAAAGATGATATACGACGATCTGGCGGAGGGGCACCCGATTGAGTATGCAGGCAGTCATCCGACGAACGGGGGGCATGCCATTGTGCTGGACGGTTACAAGGCTTCGAGCAACATGTTCCATTTCAATTTCGGATGGGGAGGCCAGGGTGACGGCTATTATACACTGGATGATGCAGACGGTGTCGGCGGTTTTAGCCAGTATCAGCACATGGTATACAAGATTACTCCGAAAAAACTAAATGTTTCTGCAAAGATTACCACGGAACGACTGGTAAGAAGCACGACCAATACCATTCGTGTGCAGTTTACCAATAACAGTACGCTACCGTATTCCGGCGTGTATCTGTTCTGTTTGACGGGGAACAACAAACCCTCCACTATCAGTAAGGCCACCCGTTCCAACGTGAAGACGGTAGTTCCAACCGGGCAGACGGTGAACGTGGACTTTGAATACAATCCCACTTCGGCTCTGGATTATACCATTTATGTCGTGGACAAGAATAATACGGTGCTGGCGCAGAAAACTCTGGCCTCCGATGTAAGCGTGCCCGACCTGACGTTGCAGGCGTTCGGAGTGAACACGAACGGGGAGATCACCGTCGAGACGATAAAGGAAAACGGCAAAGATGTACAGAAGGAGTTCAGTATTGTGCAAAATACGGACGCTCAGGTGAAAGCTCTGTTGCACAATGGTAAAAAAGGGTCGTATTGCGAACCGGGAGTTCGCTGTTATCTGTATGCTTACAACGCGGAGACCGGCGGTTTTGAGCAGGTGAAATCCTCAACTCACAAGACTACGGGATTCGGTACGGATGATGCCCAGACGATAACTTATTCGTTCACCCGTCTGGATGAAAGCAAACTTTACAAGGCATCTCTGTCGGATATCATCACCAACAACCTCGATTATACCATCAACTGTTCGAAGGCCGATACGGTGGCCTATTTCCGCGTGGCGGCTTCCACGTTGACGGTCGTTTCGTCGGAAAACGGAGAAATGAAACTGGAGGGCAAATGGAATGCGGATGCCTTCGGCAAACTGTCTTCGGACGCCTCGATATGCCGTTATGATCTGACCGGAGTGGAAGGGCTGAACGAACAGCCTCTGGCCGCCAACAAGAATGCGTTGTTCTATGTGTCGGACGAGGCCAAAGTGGAGGGAAACAATATCATACGATCCGGCGTGTGCGACAATCTGCTTCTGGAGACGGGATATGATTTTCAACCGAGAGAGGATTTCAAGGCAGTCATGGCCACCTATATTCACAACCGTCCGGCGGCACAGTGGAATACGCTGATGCTTCCGTTTGACTGCGAAGTGCCCGATGGCATTATGGCGCGCCGTGTGAAAAAGCTTTTCCTGTCGTATATCTATGAGTGCGACAGCGTGAACCTGTCTTTGAAGAGCGGTACACCTTATTTATATGTGGCAGGTGCGCCCTGTCACGACCGTTTTGTGGCTTCGGACGTGAAGGTCAGTGTCAATGTCCCGAGTGAATCGACGGATTCCGTGCGGGGTACGTTCGTCAACATACCGGCGGTGAAAGGCATGTATGTGCTGTCAGACGGCACGGGACAGTCTTTCGAAGCGGTGGCGGACGGAACGACCGTTGCTGCATTCACGGCTTATCTGCAATATGGAAAGGCCGTCGGGGTTACGAGTTACACTTATAAATCGAAAGACCAGCTGACAATATCCATCGCCCAGAAGTTGACGGAGGCCTATGAACTGCTGGAAAAGAACGGGCCGCTGGCACCGGCGGAGGCGACCGAAGTCTTTAAGGCTGCCATCGCCACGGCGGAAGAGGCGCTTCACAGCCAGCCGGAATATGCGGACATGCGTGCCGCCCAGCGTGAACTGACCGACGCCGTGGATGTGTACTCTTTCGCATACATTCCGGAAGAGGACGGTGAACACAATCTGACTTCTCTCCTGACGAATCCGTCGTTCGAAACTGGCAATCTGAGCGGATGGGAGATTGTTTCCGGAACAGCCGGAAAGCCGACAGTAAGCCGTACGACTTCCTCTCTGGCCAATTATATGAGCGGGGCGGACGGCATGTATGTATTGTATGCTCCGGTGAGCGGTGGCAGCAGTGCGGAGGTTCGTCAGACAGTAAAGGGACTGGAGAACGGTATGTATAAGGTGATGGCACTGGTGGCTTCGGACACGGGCAACCGCGTGGAGCTTTTTGCCAACGAATGCAGCGTGCAGGCGGAGATTGACGACTTCGGACCGATGTATCTGCACGAAGTGGCGGTAGAGTCCATTCCTGTGACGGACGGGACACTGACCCTCGGCGTACGTTGCGAGGGAAGTTGGTACAAGGCCGACCATTTCCGTCTTTATCGTCAGGATGCGCAGGCGACGGCCGTCGGCAGGGTGACGGAGACGCCAGACGAATTATATGTGCTGGCTGGCAATGGTTGTATACGACTTACTTCCGTCCATGCCCGGAAGGTGACTGTCTGCGACTTGGCCGGGCGGGTCGTTGCTGTTCGTACTGTGAAGGGAACGCAGACGATAAACGGGCTTCTGGCCGGAACTTACATTGTGAACCGTCACAGGGTGATGGTCTTTTAGCAGAAAAGATTTTGCGGAGTTATAGTCTGTCTCCGGAGGGCGTTCTTTAGCTCTCCGGAGATTGTTGTTTATGGGGTGTTGGTTTTTCTGCAACTCTCCGAATCAAGCCGACTTTTCCCAAAAAAACATGGAAACTGTAGAAAATTAATAGGGATACCAAAAATTATTGTGCTACAGCACATGATAAATAGTCGTTTTCTGCTGAAATATTTGTTCGTATTCTTAATAATCATTATTTTTGTTCCCAATCCAGTTAGCCCGGAGGGGTGCTTGGGTTATTTATTGGAAAAAGGACGTTTACGAACGTATTCTTCTATGGTCAAACTTCGCAACTTTGAACACATCACAGGAAGATACGGCAATCGGGGCATCCATGTTGGGTGTTTTATACCTCGGTGCAGACTGCTTTGGGAGTAGTCTGTACCTTTGCATAATACCATCTGGACGTGGGCTAACTGCTTTGCTTATCCTTGTGAGGGGCGTGCGAAGGCCTGACCATGGGATAAGCGAGAAGTACAGATTCCCACGTTTTCTTTTATTATGAACCGGCTGAATCTTGGGGAAATTCTATAGGCGTAAAATATTGTGCGTTATGGATTAAGGAATAACATTGTATAGTGATGCCGTGTTGAATGTATCCTGTCTGCCGCATGGCATGGTTGGTAGTTGTTAGACGGGAAAACATAGTTATAATAAAAGAAATAAATTAAAATGGTTAGAAAATATCTGATATCAGCATTGTTGCTTTCAATGGGAATATCTGTGAAGGCGCAGACAGATGCAAAAAATGATAAATGGTATATTGGAATAGGCGGTGGCTTCCATACCACATTCATGCGCTACTCTAATATAGGTGACAAGCAGTTTCCTACGAATGAAAATCTTAATAGCGGAGTATTTACGATTTTTGGACAGTATGAATTTGGTAAAGAGAAACGTTTTGCTGTCCGTCCGGAGTTCTCATTTCTTCACAGGGGAGGGAAACTTACCGAAATAGGTAAGGAATATTGGGATGAAGAGGACATGGCGAGTATAGAAGATTCTCGTTATGTCCTTAAGTCGCGCTATTGGGATGTCCGTGTTCCTGTGATGTATAATTTCCTGAATGCCGATTCTCGTCTTCGTCCTTATGTTTATGTCGCTCCGGTATTGGGATTCTCCACACGAGGTTCCATCAACCTTCATACGGGCTATACGGACGGTACTTATGAGGGATATGAACTGGACCTGTCAAAATCCAATATGGCTTCGGCTTATTTTGCCGGTATGATAGGTGTGGGAGCGAAATACCAGTTCAACGTGGGGCGTAGCACATGCTTTTTGGGCTTGGAAGCCAGTTATGAGATTGGCTTTACAGACACTTACGGAGGTAAGGAGAAAGACGGAAAGGCCAAGGTAAACGAGGATTGGTCGCTTCCTGCTACCGAACTGAGCGGTACGCGTAAGTTTTCCGGTATTGAAATTATGGCGACTTTGGGCGTGCCTATAAGTGCATTTAAGAAAAAAACGGTAGAACAGCGACCTGTCGAGATGGCTCCTGTTGTGAGAGAAGTTGAAGCTCCGCCGACACTCCCCAAAGTTGTGATACAGGATAAGCCCTGCTATACTTTGGAGGAAATCAATGATATGATGGTACGTGGCGAACGCGTGGAAGGTAAGACTATTTGTGCGGTGGATGCCATAAACTTTGATTTCGGAAAAAACAAAATCAAGAAGGATTCTTATGATTATTTGAATCAGCTGGCTTCTACCTTGATAAGGACTAATGCGAAAATCGAGGTGAAAGGTCATACGGACAATGTCGGTTCGGAAACTTTTAACCTGAATCTTTCTAAAGAGCGGGCAAAGGCAGTGGTAGATTATCTGATATTGAAAGGCGTTAATAAGGAGAAATTGTCTTATAGTTATTACGGTATGTCCCGTCCGTTGACAACAAACGATACGGAGGAAGGCCGCACGATGAATCGAAGGGTAGAGTTTGAGATATTAAAATAATGTATGATTTGAAAAAAATGACTAATATGAAAGCATTGAATTTTAAAAAGTGGAGCGTGTTTTCTCTGGTATTGCTGGGAACTGCTTTTACGTCTTGTTTGAGTGATGGAGACGAGACGATTGTGTTGGAGGAAGGCGGAATGTATAATGGAATTCCGAATGACAGCAAGGCGAGGCCCAATCCGGAGGTGACAAATACAAATGCTTATATTCCTAATTTCAATTATACGGTGGAAGGGGATGGAAAGAATGTTGTTATTCGTTTGGATATGAATGGGGTGCAAGACCCGAATACTAAAGAGTGGCTTGATTTGATAGGAACGGGTTATAGTCAACAGAATATATGGGTTTCTGTAGATGGGAAACCGAAAGGTATTTTGGTTACCAAGAATTCCGAAAACGAAAATAATAGATCAAAAGCTGTGGATTTGGTATTTCTTGTGGATAATTCCGGTAGTATGAGCGAAGAGGCTGATGCTATTGCGAGAGATATTGTTTCATGGGCACAGAAATTGAAAACATCAGGTTTGGATGTACGTTTTGGTTGTGTGGGATATGGTGGAAATGTTGGCGCAAATGGATATAATTATTTGGTATCTAATTATGGGATTACAGGTGCACTGGATTTTACATCGTATAATTTATTAAATAAATATCTTAATGAAAGAGGATTAACAGGGACTAATCGTACGAAAGGATATTATGGGGATAATGCAACCTCGTTACAAGCAAAGGCCGTCTCATTATATTCAAAAGCAGGAGGTGAATGTGGCGTACAAGCGTTGAGATTTGCTGATGAAAATTTTGCTTTTCAATCGGGGGCAAACCGTATTTATGTGAATTTTACAGATGATTATAATTTCCCTGGTGGAACAGAGACATGGTCTATTCGCTATATAGAAAATACTGATAATTGGAAAACAAATCAAGGTACTATTCATTCTGTTATTAGTCGTGATACTACTTCTTGGAGTGAAATATCTCTGGTTCGAGAAAAGCCTTGGAGGTTATCTCAGTATACTGGCGGTACGATATTACAAGTTCCTTCCAATTTTGCAGGTGCTTCTCTTGAGAGTCTGCCGGTAACGGGAGCTATGTTGAATTCCTATGAGATTCGTTTCACAAATGTGGCCGAATTGATGGACGGTCAGCCTCATGAAGTATTGATTACCATTCTTTCTGCAGACGGAAAAGTCAGAGCAGAGAAAAGATTTTATATTATTTTTGGGACAAGATAAAAGCTTGTAATATTCCCATATTTAAGGTGAGAGTTGCTTGTGAAGGTAGCTCTCATTTTTTTTGCCAATATAGTGGCACAGTAGAAAATCAGCGGGGACCGGAAAAATTTCCGTCTATGAACAGGAGGTTGTTATTATAGTTATCGTAATGTCGACATTCTAACTACGATGACATGTTTATTCTAACTATCATGAGCCCATTAGGAATACTATCGTGAGCATCTAAGGATAGTATTTCACTTGCGACAACGGTAACTTCTGGTTCGGTGAGTGAACAGCACTCCATTACTTATAGTGAACAGCACTCCACTACTCATAGTGAACAGTGTTCCACTACCCCCAGTGAACCGTACTTCACTACCCATAGTGAACCGCACTCCACTCGACAAATGAACAGTATACGATTTGACGTTAGAACTGCTTGCGGGAGGGAAGACCGGAGTCCGCCGCCGTCCTCCGCCAACATATGTGTATAGGGGACATTGCTCGTTGCAGTTGTGAGGCTAAGGATAACCGGTCGGAGAGAAAGAGGCCGGTAGTTTTTCTTTGTACCGTCTTGGACAATAATGGCCGAAAATGTAAAACACGGACGCAGGCGGGCTTTTAAGGGTGTAATTCTATTCCCGTCTCATTTTTTTGTTCTACTTTTGCATGTAAAATGAGAAGACTTTGATTTCGATAGACCATTTACAAGTAGAATTTGCTGCGACACCGCTGTTCAGCGATGTGTCGTTCGTGATTAACGGCAAAGACCGCATCGCGCTTGTCGGAAAGAACGGAGCGGGGAAGTCCACGATGCTGAAAATAATAGCCGGTCTGCAACAGCCGACAGCGGGAACCGTCGCTGTTTCGGGAGATACGACAATAGGTTATCTGCCGCAGGTGATGGTGCTGAGCGACGGACACACCGTGATGGAAGAAGCGGAACAGGCTTTTGCACATATCGGTGAGATGCAGGTGCGAATAGAGCGGATGAATAATGAACTGTCGGAGCGGACGGACTATGACAGTGGGGAGTACATGCAGCTCGTGGAAAAATTTACGCATGAGAGTGAACGTTTCCAGATGATGGGAGGGATGAATTATCATGCGGAAATAGAACGCACACTGATGGGACTGGGATTCGTGCGGGAAGACTTCGGACGTCCTACCCGTGAGTTCAGCGGAGGATGGCGTATGCGTATAGAACTGGCTAAGTTGTTGCTGCGCCGTCCGGACGTGCTACTGCTCGATGAACCGACCAACCACTTGGATATAGAGAGCATACAATGGCTCGAGACGTTTTTTGCCACCAAGGCAAATGCCGTGGTACTGGTGAGCCACGACCGGGCGTTCATCAATAACGTGACCAACCGTACGCTGGAAATTTCCTGCGGTCAGGTGTATGACTATAAGGTCAGGTACGACGAATATATGCAGTTGCGTGCCGAACGCCGCGAGCAGCAACTTCGTGCCTATGAGAATCAGCAAAAGGAAATAGCAGATATAAAGGACTTTATCGAACGTTTTCGATACAAACCGACGAAGGCCGTACAGGTGCAGAGCCGTATCAAACAGCTGGAGAAGATTATTCCCATTGAAGTGGACGAAGTGGATAATTCGTCGTTGCACCTCAAGTTCCCGCCTTCCGTGCGAAGCGGAGACTTTCCGCTGATTTGTGAAGAAGTAGGGAAGTCGTACGGGGATCATGTCGTGTTTCACGATGTGACTCTGACTATCAGACGTGGAGAAAAAGTGGCTTTTGTGGGGAAGAACGGTGAAGGTAAGTCCACTTTGGTGAAATGTATCATGGATGAAATCCCATATGACGGTGTTCTCAGGATCGGGCATAATGTGCAGATCGGTTATTTTGCCCAGAATCAGGCGCAACTTCTTGACGGCGAACTGACGGTATTTGATACGATAGACCGTGTGGCAAAGGGGGATATCCGGCTGAAGATACGGGATATTCTCGGTGCATTCATGTTCGGTGGGGAGGCTTCGGACAAGAAAGTGAAGGTACTTTCCGGAGGTGAACGCAGTCGTCTGGCCATGATAAAACTATTGTTGGAACCGGTAAACTTCCTTATCCTTGACGAACCGACTAATCATCTCGATATGCGTTCGAAAGATGTACTGAAAGAAGCTATCCGAGATTTCGACGGGACAGTTGTCATCGTAAGTCACGACCGTGAATTCCTGAGCGGATTGGTGACAAAGGTATATGAGTTTGGCGGCGGACAAGTGAAAGAGCATTTGGGAGGCATTTATGATTTCTTGCAGAAGAAGAGCATCGAATCTTTGGATGAACTCCAGAAAAACACATCGAACCTTTCTTCTGCAGAACCGGTAAAGATCGGTGAGAAGCCGGTGAATCAAAACCGTCTCACTTATGAACAACAGAAAGAACAACAGAAGAAGCTCCGCAAGCTGGAGAAGGCTGTGCAACAATGTGAAGAACAGATCGGCGAACTGGAGGCCGCGGTGAAGATACTGGAAGACAGAATGGCTACGGCGGAGGGAGCGTCCGATATGACGCTTTACGAGCGTCACGCCGCTTTGAAAAAACAGTTGGATGCCGTGGTCGAAGAGTGGGAAAACGCTTCCATCGCTCTGGAAGAGGCACAGGGATAGAGAAGAGAACAAACAGAAATATCTTATTTTAAATGAAAGATGATATGAAACTGAATTTGAAACATTGGATACCGGCTATGGTATTCGCATCCGTGCCGTTGGCATCTTGCATGCATACGGTAATCCAGACGACAGGTATCGACCTGAACAACCTGGATACTACGGCAACTCCTGGAAACAATTTCTACCAGTATGCATGCGGAGGCTGGATGAAGGCGCATCCCCTGACAGACGAGTACTCTCGTTATGGAAGTTTTGAAGTGTTGATTGAAAACAATAACCAGCAGTTGCGCGATCTGATAACCTCTCTTGCCGGAATGAAGCATAAGGAAGGCTCTCTGGAGCAGAAAATCGGCGATCTGTATAATATCGCGATGGACAGCGTCAAGCAGAACAAGGAGGGATACCTGCCTATCCAGGAGGATTTGCAGGCCATTGCAGCCCTGACGGACTCTAAAGAAGTCTGGCCGATGATGGTGGACATGATGCGTAAGGGAGTGTCCGGCTATTTCGGTTTCTATATAGATGCCGATGCCAAGAACAGCAGCATGAACATCCTGACAATTGTGCAGGGCGGTCTGAGTCTCGATGAGAAAGAATATTATCTGGACGAGGATGAGGCTACGGCAGGCATACGGACCGCCTTCACGGAGCATATCGGAAAGATGTTCCGTCTATGCGGTTTCACGCAGGAGGAGTCTGTGGCAAAAGCGGTATCCGTGATGAAGATAGAACACCGCATTGCCGTGCCTTCGTTCTCGGCGACTCAACAGCGTGATCCGGAAAAGAATTATCACAAGATGTCGGTGGAAGACTTGAAAAAGGACTATGCAGGCATCGATTGGGATATGCTTTTCTCCGCTATGGGTATGAAAGATGTGACGGAAGTCAATGTGGCTCAGCCGGAACCGATTCATGAGATAGAGAGGATTCTTGCGGAAGTACCCTTGGAAGACCAGAAGGCTTATCTGGAATGGAATCTGATTTCCGCCGCATCGTCTTATCTGAGCGATGAGTTCCGCACTTGTAATTTCGATTTCTACGGCCGTGTCTTAAGTGGTGCCCAGCAGGAGCGTCCGCGTTGGAAACGTGCTGTCGCAACGGTAGAAGGCGTCATGGGCGAAGGGCTCGGGCGTCTCTATGTGGAGAAGTATTTTTCTGCTGCCGCCAAAGAGCGTATGGTCAATCTCGTGAAGAACCTTCAGACCTCATTGGCGGAACGTATCAAGGTGCAGGACTGGATGAGCGAAGAGACAAAGAAGGTGGCTCTTGAGAAACTGGACGCTTTTTATGTGAAAGTGGGTTATCCTGACAGATGGAGAGACTATTCGGAACTGAAGATAGAGAATGACAGTTACTGGGCCAATATTGTACGCAGCAATGAATTCGACTTGGCTTTCATGGTGTCACAGAAGCTCAACAAGTCTGTTGACCGCGACGAGTGGTACATGACTCCGCAGACGGTGAATGCTTATTATAACCCGACAACGAACGAGATTTGTTTCCCCGCCGGTATTCTGCAGCCGCCGTTCTTCGACATGGAGGCGGACGATGCCTGCAACTATGGTGCCATAGGTGTGGTTATCGGTCATGAGATGACCCATGGATTCGACGACCAGGGACGTCAGTTTGATAAGAACGGCAATCTGACAGACTGGTGGGCTCCCGGCGATGCCGAACGTTTTGAAGGGCGTGTGGGCGTTATGCGCGATTACTTTGATAAGATTGAGGTGCTGCCCGGTCTGAAAGCAAACGGAGAGTTGACTCTGGGAGAGAATCTGGCAGATCACGGAGGTTTGATGGTGGCTTATTATGCTCTGCAGAATGCCATGAAAGATACCCCTCTGGCAACGGAAGACGGTTTTACACCGGAGCAGCGCTTCTTCCTTTCGTATGCCAACGTGTGGGCCGGTAACATACGTGACGAGGAAATCCGTAGGCGCACCAAGAGCGATCCCCATTCTTTAGGGCGCTGGCGTGTGGACGGCGCATTGCCCCATATTGACGCCTGGTACGAAGCGTTCGGTATTACGGAGAAAGATTCCATGTTCATCCCGAAGGTAGAGCGTGTGACAATCTGGTAAGAGGCTGTAAACGGATTTACGAGGCCGTGCCGCATGATGAAGGTTCACTTTCAATGGCGGTACGGCCCCGTTCGTCGTTGCACATGCCTGCATCCTTTTCTAGAGCATTAATTATAGCGCAGGGTAACTGATATATTCGGATTTATACTTATATTTGTACCCGACCAATTATAACAGTGTACTATGAAATTTACCTTTATTATCACTTCGGCGCTTTTCGTGTTTGGCAGTTCTGTTCCGGCTTCGGCCTCCGTTCCGGCTGATAGTCTTATAACGACCTCCCGTCTGGATGGACGTTTCGTAAGTTCGCGTGGTGTTGTGCAACAAATGATGAAAGAGAATCCTCCGACTCTCGCTTTTAACAAGAATATGGCGGCCGCGGAGTTTCCCCGCTGGCAGGCATCGATGAAGGACGCCATGAAAAGACTGATGCGTCATCCTTCGGTAGAGGTGCCAGCTCCTCGGCTTGTAAAAACGGTGGCACGTAGCGGTTATCGTCTGGAAAAGTGGGAGTCGTATCCGTTGCCTGGTGCTGTGGTTCCCTATCTTGTGATGATTCCCGACGGAGTGGATGCGTCGCATCCGGCCCCGGCTGTATTGTGCATACCCGGTTTCGGTCAGACGAAAGAACTTCTGGCCGGAGAGGTGCAGGGCAATTTCAATCTGGACGGACAGCCGGTTGCCGAACCTGGCAAAAACTCCATGGCTTATCATTTTGTGCGTAAGGGATTGGTTACCGTGGCTGTAGACAATGTGTCGTTCGGGGAACTGATGGATAATGGGCGGGCCGATTATCTCAATACGTCGCGCATGTTGCTGGAGATGGGGTGGAGCTATCTGGGACTGACGTCATGGCAGGACCGAGTGGTCCTCGACTGGATGAAAACTCTTCCGCAGGTCAACCGGGAGCGCATTATCGTGAGCGGTTTTTCGCTTGGAACGGAACCGCTGATGGCCTTGGGGCTGCTTGACGACTCTATCTATGCGTTTGTCTACAACGATTTTCTCTGCACCACACGCGAGCGCATATTAGTAATGACAAAACCGGACGGAAACGGTAACCGTCCGTTTCCGAACTCTATAGAGCATCTGATACCGGAGTTTCTTACCACCTTCGACTTCCCTGACATTGTGGCTGCCTTGGCTCCCCGTCCGGTGATATGTACAGAAGGAGGGCTCGACCGTGATTTCCATAAGATAGCAAAGGCTTATGAACTGAGCGGTACTCCGGATAATTTCACATATCATCATTATGCCAAGTATGCCGATCCCGCCGTGCGCATGGATATAGAAGAGGTGCCGGCCGGAGTGGACCGTATCCAGTTCTTCCGGATGGTCAACTGTGATTCTCCCAGCCATTATTTCAAGACTGAATGGATATTGCCTTGGGTGGATGAATTATTGAAGAAGTAGTATTAACACAGGCTTATGAAACACCCCCTGGCTGTCGGATGAAAAGACTGTCAGGGGTGTTTCATCAGAAACGGATCTTTGTTGCGGTCTGGATAAGACTCTATATTGGGGCAGGTATCTGAACCGATGTCAGTGTTTTGCCGGCATCGTCTGTCGTGACGGTGATGGCACTGCCGGGAGCTATGTCGCCGTTGATTAACTGTTCACACAGCATATCTTCTATATAGGTCTTGATGGCTCTTTTCAGCGGACGGGCACCGTATTGCACATCGTATCCCTTGGTTGCCAGGAAGTCTCTGGCCTTGTCGTCGACCGACAGGGAATATCCCATTGCCTCTATGCGTTTTGCCAGCGGCTTCAGTTCGATATCCACGATTTTCCGCAGGGATGTCTGGTCCAGTTGGTCGAAATAGATGATTTCATCCAGCCGGTTCAGAAATTCCGGTGCAAATTGCTTGTTCAGTGCTTTTTGGGTCAGTTCTCGGCTTAGTGCCTTGTTGTCGGCCGCTTGTCCGCGGTTGAATCCGATGCCTGCGCCAAATTCCTTCAGTTGTCGTGTGCCGCAGTTGGATGTCATGACGATGACTGTATTCCGGAAATCCACCGTTGTTCCGTTGCCGTCCGTCATGCGTCCCTCGTCCATTACCTGCAACAGAATGTTGAACACATCTCTGTGAGCTTTCTCTATTTCGTCAAGCAACAGGATGGAGTAGGGCTTGCGGCGCACCTGTTCCGTCAGTTGTCCGCCCTCCTCGTATCCCACATATCCCGGAGGAGCGCCCACCATGCGGCTTACAGTGTGCTTTTCCATATACTCGCTCATGTCGATGCGTATCAAGGCATCTTCTGATCCGAACAGGTTCTCTGCCAGTTTCTTTGTCAGATAAGTTTTGCCCACGCCCGTGGGGCCGAGGAACATGAAAGTACCGATAGGCTTATTCGGATCTTTCAGTCCGATACGACTTCTCTGTATGGCGCGTACCAGTTTGTCTATAGCTTCGTCTTGTCCGACGACAGACTGTCGGAGTTCTGCTTTCATGCTGCGCAGGCGGTTGTTTTCGTCCTGTCCGATGCGTTGCACGGGGATACCGGTCATCATGGCCACCACTTCGGCAATCTGCTCTTCGTCTACCACCGACTTGTTTTGGCTCAGTCCGGCTTCCCATTCTTTTTTGAGTTTGTCCAACTGTGCTTGTAACTCGGCCATCTGGTCTCTGTAGTCTGCGGCTAATTCAAAGTTCTGGCTCTTTATCGCATTGTTCTTCTTCTCCAATACGGTTGTTATCCGGGTTTCTTTTTCCTCTATTTCCTGCGGGACGGCCACGTCGGTGATATGCACTCGCGAGCCGGCTTCATCCAGCGCGTCTATAGCTTTGTCCGGGAAACTCCGGTCTGTGACATACCGTTCGGTGAGTCTGACGCAGGCCTGCAGGGCTTCGGGGGTGTAGCTGACGTTGTGGTGTTCCTCATACCGGTCTTTTATGTTCCGCAGTATTTGCAGGGTTTCTTCCGGCGTCGTAGGGGCGACCTGCACTTTCTGGAAACGTCGTTCCAGCGCTCCGTCCTTTTCGATGCTTTTGCGGTATTCGTCGGTTGTCGTGGCTCCGATGCACTGAATTTCTCCCCGTGCCAGTGCCGGTTTGAGCATGTTGGCCGCATCCATGCTTCCCGGTGCGGAACCGGCGCCGACGATGGTGTGGATTTCGTCGATGAACAGTATTACATTCGGGTTCTTTTGCAGTTCTCCCAATATGCTACGGATGCGTTCTTCAAATTGTCCGCGGTATTTCGTACCGGCCACGACTGCAGCCATGTCCAGCGAAATCACCCGTTTGTCGAACAATATGCGGGCCACTTTCCTTTGTACGATTCTTAGAGCCAGTCCTTCCACGATGGCCGATTTGCCTACTCCCGGACTACCGATCAATATAGGGTTGTTCTTTTTGCGTCGGCTCAATATCTGTGCCACGCGTTGAATCTCCTGTTCCCGTCCCACCACAGGATCCAGCCATCCGTTAGCCGCGGCCTTGGTCAGGTCTGTCCCGAAACTGTCGAGTACGGGCGTATTGCTGCCGTTGTTGGCCGTACTTCTTTGCTGGGAGCGGGGAGAAGCGGTCGCGTTATCAGTTTGGAAGCGAGATTCGTCCGGTCGCTGTTCCGGTTCGTCTTCCTCGTCATCGGGAAAGCCGAATCCGGAATGTATATCCGTTTTCCGGGTTATCATGTTCAGAAGTTCCTCGTATGTTATGTCGCATTCTTCCATGGCTTTGCAGGCATTATTGTTCTTTTCTTTCATAAAAGCCAGCAACATGTGTTCCGTATCGGCTGTGTCCGTTTTGATAAGACGAGATTCCAGTAGGCTGATCCTTAGTATTTTGGATGCTTTTTCGCTCAGTGTGATGTCGTTGTATATCGTATATTCATTCCGGTTGTTGTCTTGCAGGCTGGTTTCAAGTCTGTTTCTCATGCGGAGCAGATCCGTATTGAGGCTTTTGAGCAGTTCATAAGCATGGTTTTGGCGGTCACGCAGGATACCCAGCAACAGGTGTTCCGGTGTGATGGAATGGTCGTGCAGACGGATTGCCTCTTCCTTGCTATATTCTAATATTCTTGAAACGTCGGGCGCGAATTGATTTTTCATATCCTGTTTCTCTTTTTCTTCTATTTTGCATACATTGTTCCGTTGCCGCACAATTTATGTATGCATATTATAAATTATCACGTTCTTTTCGATTTAATGATTACAAATATTGTGCCATTGGTGTTTATGTCGATTCTTTTGTATAATATTAACGTAATTAAGCCCTCCTTACACAGATGTTGGCGGGCGGCGACGTGTTCCGGTTTACCATTCTACAGGCAAGGTGCTTGACAAGCCATAGGCTGTTCACTTGCCGAGTGGAGTGCAGTTTACTATAGGCAGTGGAGCGCTGTTCACTGTGGGTGGTGAAATACTATCCTTAGCTGCTCACGATAGTATTCCTTACCTCCTAAAGATAGTATTCCTAATAATCTTAGAATAGTTTAAATGAACATGTCATGTAAGTTTGAATGAAAGGATTACGATGACTATATATAATAACAGCCTCCGGATAACTACCTATCATGAATGATGATTCATGGACGGATTGTTTCGAAGCCCCGCTGATTTGCTGCTGAATCCAATAGATTTCTATAATGGATCGGTGTCGGACAATCGGGATAGGCGTTGACATCCGATGTCTTAACCGTAATCAGTTCAATTCTGACCCGGGGATGCTTTTTTCAGCCTTTTTTTTCTGCGTTTCCTTGAAAAGTAGTAACTTTACATGCTTTTCGGGCAAAACTATAAAAACCGGTATGAAATAATACAGAAAGTTATATATAATGTTAGATCAAGACAGAATTATTAAGGTAAACATTGAGGATGAGATGCGCAATTCCTACATAGACTACTCCATGTCAGTCATTGTGGCTCGTGCGCTTCCCGATGTGCGAGATGGATTCAAGCCTGTGCACCGCCGTATCCTGTTCGGGATGAAAGAACTCGGCAATACGCATGACAAGGCTTATAAGAAATGTGCTCGTATTGTGGGTGAAGTGCTGGGTAAGTATCATCCTCATGGTGACTCTTCCGTTTATGGCGCGCTGGTGCGCATGGCTCAGGAGTGGAACATGCGCTATACGCTCGTGGACGGACAGGGAAACTTTGGTTCCGTAGACGGAGACAGCGCGGCAGCCATGCGTTACACGGAAGCGCGTCTGCAACTGATGGGTGAAGCCATGATGCAGGATCTGGAAAAAGAGACAGTGGACATGGTGAACAACTTTGACGATACACTGAAAGAGCCGAGCGTCATGCCAACCCGTATACCTAATCTGCTGGTAAACGGTGCGACGGGTATCGCCGTGGGTATGGCCACGAATATCCCGACCCATAATCTGGGCGAGGTGATAGATGCCTGTGTGGCATATATTGAAAATCCGGATATCGATGTGGACGGGCTGATGACGTATGTAAAGGCACCCGATTTCCCGACAGGAGGATTTATCTTTGGCATGAAAGGCGTGAGAGACGCTTATGAGACGGGGCGCGGGCGCATTATCATGCGGGCGCGGGCCGAAATAGAAACGGGCGAAAACCACGACAAGATTGTCATCACTGAAATACCTTATGGCGTGAACAAGGCCGAGCTTATCAAGATGATAGCCGATCTGGTGAACGAAAAGAAGATAGAGGGTATCAGCAATGCCAATGACGAGACGGACCGTGACGGTATGCGTATCGTGGTGGATGTGAAGCGTGACGCTAATGCAAATATCGTGCTGAACAAACTCTTCAAGATGACTCCTTTGCAGACGAGTTTCAGCGTGAACTGCATCGCTTTGGTTAAGGGACGCCCCCGTCTGCTGACTCTGTGCGACTGCATCAGCAATTTTGTGGAGCATCGCCATGATGTCGTAATCCGCCGTACGCGGTACGATTTGCGCAAGGCTGAGGAACGCGCCCACATTTTGGACGGACTGATTATCGCCAGCGATAATATAGACGAGGTGGTACACATTATCAAGGCTTCCAAGACTCCGATGCTGGCTATGCAGGGGGTGATGGACCGTTTCAGTCTGGACGAAGTACAAGCCAAGGCTATCGTGGATATGCGACTGGCCCAGCTGACAGGTCTGCAGCAGGAGAAACTGCATGCGGAATACGACGATCTGGTGCAGAAGATTGAATATTACAAGCAGATTCTCAGTGACGAGGCTCTCTGTATGAAAGTGATTAAGGACGAACTGATAGAGATTAAGGAGCAGTATGGCGACGAGCGCCGTTCCGAAATCATGTATTCGAGCGAAGAATTCAATCCGGAGGATTTTTATGCTGATGATGAGATGGTTATTACTATCAGTCACCTCGGATATATCAAGCGTACACCGTTGGCAGAGTTCAAGGCGCAGGCCCGTGGCGGTGTGGGCAGCAAGGGTAGCAGTACGCGCGATTCCGATTTTGTGGAATATATCTATCCGGCGACGATGCACAACACGATGCTGTTCTTCACGCAAAAAGGCCGCTGTTTCTGGATGAAGGTATATGAGATTCCCGAAGGCACCAAGAATGCAAAGGGACGTGCCATCCAGAATATGCTTAATATTGAGTCGGACGATGCTATTAATGCCTGCTTACGGATAAAGAATCTGGCTGATGCTGACTTCTGCTCCAGCCATTATGTCGTGTTCTGTACGAAAAACGGTATTATTAAGAAGACATGTCTGTCGGAATATTCACGTCCCCGTGTCAACGGAGTGAATGCAATCACGATCAGGGAAGACGACCGTGTGATAGAAGTACGTCTGACTAACGGTGAGAACGAGATTATCATGGCCAACCGGAACGGACGGGCTATTCGTTTCAACGAGGAGAAGGTACGGCCGATGGGACGTACGGCTACCGGTGTGAGAGGTATGACGCTTGATGAGGACGGACATGACGAAGTGGTCGGCATGGTGTGTGTCAACGATCCGAAGACGGAAACCATTATGGTGGTCAGTGAACAAGGATACGGCAAACGTTCCGATATCGAGGACTATCGTGTGACAAACCGAGGAGCCAAGGGAGTGAAGACGTTGAATATTACGGAAAAGACCGGTAAGTTGGTGGCTATTAAAGTGGTTACCGATGAGAATGATCTTATGATAATCAACAAGAGCGGTATTACCATTCGTCTGAAAGTCGCCGATGTCCGCATCATGGGACGCGCCACGCAAGGCGTACGTCTGATAAACCTTGAAAAACGGAACGACCAGATAAGCAGCGTATGCAAGGTGCAGACGGAAGATGAAGAAGTGCCGGAAGGAGAGGATACGAACGTGCAGACATCGGTAAGCGGGGAATCTCCGCAGACGCCGGATATGCCGGAGACTGAGTCCAACGAGTAAGTTTTTTATATAATTGAGTTTAACGTTAATAATTGATAGATTATGAAAAAAGTATTGTGTTCGATGGCTTTCCTCGTA
Source organism: uncultured Paraprevotella sp. (assembly GCA_964540455.1). Taxonomy (GTDB): domain Bacteria; phylum Bacteroidota; class Bacteroidia; order Bacteroidales; family Bacteroidaceae; genus Paraprevotella. Next base: position 22,109 of record CAZIMK010000027.1, on the reverse strand, counting down.
ACAGTGGGGGCTGTCAATGCTCAGGACAAACTTGTCAAGAAGAGCCGGGCTTTGCTGGATGAGAGCGTAAAGATTGTGGAATTGGAAGGCGGTGTCAAGAAGAACTCTTTCGATATTCAGAAAATAGAAGAGGCCCATGCGATGTTGCAGCCCGCACTGACCAGCGGACAGACCAAGAATATGGCGATGGCTTGGGATTTGCAGGGAGATATTTACCAGCGTATCTTTGCACCGGAATTAGATAAGGCTGCGGCCAAAGAGCCTTTTGATACCATAAAGCTGGCCGAGAACCTCATGGCTTGTCTGAATGCATACGACAAATGTTATGAAGTGGATGCCAAGCAGGAATATACACAGAAAAACAAGGGAAATCTGTGTAATTTCCGTGATTATCATGCCTATCTGGGACAGTTCTTTTATCAGGGACACAAGTATGAAGAAGCCGGCGAGCAGTTTGCCAAATGGTTGTCATATGGCAAGGACCACAAGATGGTGGAGAACGAACCGGCTATTCTGAATCCGACGACAATGGAGCCGGCTCAGATTGCATACTTTGCCATGTTGATGGCCAATCAACTGAAAGACTATGATAAGGTGATAGCCTTGAAGGATATGGCATTGGAATACAAGGAGGATGGAGAGACTCCGCGCAAATGCGTGCTGTTGGCCTATCATGAGAAAGGTGACATGGATACGTGGATTAAGTTGTCCAAGCAATATGCCAAGGAAACTTCGGACGAGACTTATGCCCAGAACCTGTTGGCTTATTATCTGAACAAAGGACAGAAGGACGAGGCGTTGGTTTTTGCCGATGAACTACTGGCCATCAATCCGGATAACATGATTGCCAACTATTTGAAAGGTACCGTGCTGATGGATAATGAAAAACCCATGGAAGCTCTCGTTTATTTCGAGAAGACCATCGAGGTGGATCCGGAATATGTAGATGCTTATCTGCAGGCTGGTATATGCCATACGAGAGAGGGTAACCGTATCAATAATGAAATCAGCAACAAGAAGATGACCAAGGCACAGAATGATGCGGAGATAGAGAACGTGAAGGATTGTTACCGCAAGGCAAAACCTTTTGTGGAGAAAGCTATGGAACTGCAGCCGGATAAACCCGAACGTTGGGCAGCTATCATGAGTAACATATATTATGTGTTGGGAGAGAAAGAAAAGCAGGCTGAAATGGATGCTTTGGTGCCGAATAATTAAGAGTTTCTTGAATGAGACGTAAACCGGAGGAGGCAATGAGAAGCCGCTTCCGGTTTCTTTGTTTTTGAGGATGGAGTAGATGCTCTATGAGTTTTCTAATGGATTGTAAAATGCTTTGGAAAAGTTTTTGATTATTAAAACTTGCCAAGGGAACAAGGAAAATGTTTTGTCGTTTACGGGAAATGTGATACCTTTGTAGGAGAAAGCTTCGTATGATTGTATAGTAAAAAGATGAGAAGTATATTGTTTTTAGGTATATGGGGGATAAGTATTTGTTCTCTGGGGGCTGCCAATGTATTGAAAGAGGCTCGGGCGGCTATCAAGTCGGGCAGTAATCTGGAGAATACGGAAAAGAAATTACTGGAAACCGTTTCAGCCGGAGATGCTAAATATGATAAGGCGGAACTGTACTTTACGGCGGCTTTAGTTAATAAGAAAATTAATGATCAGGAGAACGAGAAATTGTATTTGAAGCAAAAATACGATACGGCTCGTTTCTTTAACAGCATATATAATATGTTTTGCCGTTTCCGGGAGTGTGATTCCGTAGAGCAGATGCCGGATAAGAACGGACGGATAAAGATCAAACGTCGCGGCAAGGCAAGGGAAATACTGATGCCTTACCGGAAAAATTTGCTGAATGCGGGTAAGTTCTATATGCGTAAGACGAATTATAAGGAAGCATACCGTTTCCTGGATTTATATCTCGGGACGGCCGCTTTTCCCATGTTCGCCGGAGACGATTTTGCGCAGAAAGATACTTTGTATACAAAGGCTGCTTATTGGGCAACATTGTCTGCCTACAATCAGAATGATGCAAAATGTACCTTGAAGTATATGGATGAAGCGTTGAAGCATCCGTTCCAGCGTTTTGCCCTGACAGAATATAAGGCAAAAGCTTATAAGGAACTGGGAGATACGACAGCTTGGATTCGGACGTTAGAGGAAGGAATTAAGGCTTTTCCCGATCATTCGTTCTTTTTCACCAGTCTGATGGATTATCTGAATGAAAAGCATGAATACGAGAAAGCCTTGAAGTTCGCCCGCAGGATGGTGGATTTCGACAGGGAGAATGTGCTTTTCCGTTATGCAGAGAGCGTTGTGCTGATGAATATGAATGATTATCAAGGATGTATCGAGGTGTCGGACTCCGTGCTGAAGTTGGACAGCGCGTATACGGATGCTTATTATAATAAAGGAATATCTTATTATAATCTGGCTATGACGAAGGCGGAAACAGCGTGTACGGATGTGCGGAGCCCGCAATTCAAAAAAGACAGGATGGATATTGTTGCGTTGTATGAACAGGCTCGTTTGCCAATGGAGGCTGTGAGGAAATTGGCACCGGAGGATAAGCGGAGATGGGCGCCGCCTTTGTATGCTATCTATCTGTATCTGAACAGAGGAAAGGATTTTGCGGAAATAGAGAAGATTCTCCGTTCGCAGGATAAAAAATGATTATTTTGCAGTAATTTATGTTTTGTTGCCGGAGAGAGGTTTCTCCGGCATATCTTTTTCATATACCGGAATATCGGCGGAAAGATTCATCGGAATGTGTCGTTTCCAGGGAAATTATATTGCGTTCTCTTAAATTAATCGTATATTTGTCACATGTAGTTGCCAGAGATGTTTTCTGTCGAAGCAAAGACAATATAAACATGATAAAACACAAGGTATGAAAAAATTATTTCTTAGTCTGGTCGTGGCATTCTTTTGCACGGCCGTGTTTGCCCAGCGTCCGATGGACCGGCTGGACAGAGGGTTGGTGGCCGTGAAAACAACTCCCGGTGTGTATGTGGGATGGCGTATACTGGGAGAGGAGTATTACGACACGCAGTACAACCTGTATCGGGATGGAAAGAAAATCAATGAACAACCGCTGGAGGTATCCAATTATCAGGACAATGCCGGTACGGCCGCTTCCGTATATACGGTACGGGCCGTCGTACGAGGCGTGGAACAGGAGGCGTGTGCGCCGGTTTCCGTATGGGGCAATCCTTATTTGACGATACCGATGGGGCGGGTATATTCCCGTCGGGGGACTGACGTGACCCAGCAGTTTGAACTGAACGATGTGTCGGCGGCGGATCTGGATGGAGACGGAGAATACGAACTGATAGTCAAGCGTACGAATACGTTGGACAGTCGTGATCTGTTTCCGGTGGAAAATGACAGCGCTTATTGCTGTTTCGAAGCTTATAAACTGGACGGTACGAAATTGTGGACCATCGATTGCGGTCCTAATATGGTAAGCGGCAGTGATGTGGAAACCAATCTTGTGGCTTACGACTGGGATGGTGACGGCAAGGCGGAATTGCTGATGCGCGCGGCCGACGGGACAATCTTGCCCGGTAATGTCGTTATCGGAGATATTAAAAAGAATTACCGTAATAAGATTGCTCATTATGCCAATTTGACATACATGACAACCGGAGACGAGTTTCTTCTCTATATGGAGGGTGCTACAGCGCGGTTGTATAATCAACGTGAGTTTCCTTTGAAACGTCTGGAAGCGGGAGAAACAGATTTGAAAAAGGCATGGGGAGATGATACGGGGCACCGTTGCAACAAGTTCTTTTTCGGAGCGCCTTTCCTGGACGGCCGTCATCCCAGTATCTTTCTGGGACGGGGTGTTTATACTCGCCACAAAATGATAGCATACGATGTGAATCCGGATACGCATGAGCTGACAGAGAGATGGAGATGGAACTGTAATACGAGCGGTTCTCCCTGGTACGGGCAGGGATATCATAATTACGGTATCGCAGATGTCGACAGGGACGGACGCGATGAAATCGTTTATGGTTCGATGGTCATAGACGATAACGGAAAAGGGTTATCGACGACAGGACTGGGGCATGGCGACGCCCAGCATTGCGGAGACTTGGATCCCTATCGGAAAGGACAGGAAATCTTTGCCTGTTTGGAGGATAATGCCGGGGCGAATTACCGGGATGCCACGACAAGCAAAATATATTATCGATATTCACATGGATCGGACTGCGGACGCTGTATGGCTGGTAATTTCACGGATGATTTCTTGGGGAGCCAGATGGTGGCAGGTTCAGGCTTTACAAGTTCTGTCACAGCCGGTTCGTTGGGATCATCATGGTCCGGTATAACGCAGAATTTCTGTCTTTACTGGGATGGAGACCTGTGTCTGGAAAGTATGGATTATACGAATGTTCGTGATGTGACGAATAATGGTGCCGGTACGCCGGCTGTATATAAATATGGCAGCAACACGCCGATATTTGTGGCTTCGGGTGCTTATACCAATAATTATACGAAAGGAAATCCGGGTATCCAGTGCGACTTACTGGGAGACTGGCGCGAGGAGATGGTGTTGCGTACAACGGATAATATGGCCTTGCGTGTGTATACGACAACGGCCGTCACGCCATGGCGCAATTATACGTTGTTGCACGACATGCAATACCGTCAGGCTATCGTCTGGCAGATGTGCGGTTACAACCAGCCGCCTCATGTGAGCTATTTCCTCGGCAAAGCCGAAGGTATCACCTGTGCTCCTCCTCCCTTGACAACGAATGGCAGGGTAGAGGCGACGAACCGTATTACGACGGCTATGAATGACAAGCACGTATTGCTGGCTTCCACGGCGGGCGGAACGGTGACGGTAGCGAACGGGGCAAAGCCTTATATATTGACGGTGAACGCTTTCTCTCATACGACCGGAACGGATAACAATGACAATATTCCTACGAGCTATAGCACTTATACCTTGCAGGGAGCACCTTTGACCGGGGAAATGCGATTGGTAAAACAGGGATGCGGTACGCTTGCACTCTCCGCACAGTCGCATACTTATACGGGAGAGACTTCTTTGTGGGGAGGTGTGATGCTCTTTGACGGTGAACTGCCGAATAGTCCCGTGTGGATGAACCGTTTTGCGGAGTTGCACACTTCCGGCCGTTATCCGCAGGGTATCCGGATGGAATACGGGGCTTTGTTGCGTATAGGGCAGAAGGCGTCCGAGAAAAGCGAGGTACGGGTTGGGCATTTGGATATGAACTATGGTGCCATTGTGGAATTCGATGTTTATCCGGAGTCCGGAACTACGGATATGATGATTGTGGACGGTACGCTGACGCTTCGTAAACTGGGACTTCCCCATGGTCCTGCCTATGGCGCTCCGGTGTTCCGTTTCGTAAACCATTCTTCTAATAATGCAGTGTTGTCTCCTGGACGTTATCTCCTGGTGAAAGCTGCTCAGTTGGACGGTTCGCTTTCGGATGTCGTAGTAGAAGGACTGTTAGGTATGAAGTATGCTCTGGTATATGAGGATGGCTGTTTGTATTTGCAGGTGGAGGAATTGCGGAAGGCGTCTGCGGTCTCTTGGAACGGTGCGCAGGAAAATGGAGTGTGGAATCTGGCTGATGTTCCTAACTTCATGCTGGATGGCAAACCGGATGTATTTGTTACAGGCGACAATGTCATTTTTGACGATACAGCAGAAGCGTACTCGGTTCGTCTGGAAGGAGACCTTTTCCCGACAAAGGTTACGTTCAGGAATACGAAAAACTATGTTTTGGAAGGTGACGGATGCCTGGTCGGTGATGCCGCATTGACGATGGAAGGAAGCGGGCGGCTGACGATTTCCGCGTTGAATAAGCATACAGGAAAGACCGTATTGGCCGGAGGTACGACTGTTGTAAATCGCTTGTCCGACGAGCAGCATGTGGAGGGGCCCTTAGGATTATATACCATGGCTACCGGAAAACTGGAAATGAAGAACGGGGCTGTATTGCTGAATAATGGCAATGTAAGTAATGGAGTTTCTGTTACCTTGGGAGCAGGCGGCGGAGAATTGCAGTGTAATGCCCGTTTTGATATGAAAGGAGCATTCAGAGGCAGCGGCTGGCTGGCGAAAAGCGGAAGCGGAACCTTATATATGTATGAATCCAATTCTCATAAATACACGGTATTGAAGGAAGGAACGCTGGCGATGATGGCCGACGGCATAAGTTTGGGCGATACGCTGATACTGGAAGGAGGAATATACCAGGATATGGACAACCTTTATTCCTATAGTTCCAACGGAAACAATTTTAGCGTGCGTAAAGGCAAGACTGCGACTTTGAATCTGGATTCCCGATGCACATACACTGGTAAACTGTTTGGAGAAGGTACATTGAATGTAAATGTACCCAATGTGAGAACACAGTTACAGGGAGACTGGTCCTCATTCAGGGGAACATTGAAACCGACCAATACGCAATACGGTCTGACGCTTGACAATGGTTATGGAATACCGAAAGCGACACTGAATATACCGTCTGGAGTGACGGTTACGAATTCGGGCAAGTCCTATCGTATCGGAGCTTTGACGGGAGCCGGGACTTTAGGTACTCTGCCTCCTTTTACTTCGTCAGGCAGTAATACATGGATTGTCGGTTCTTCGGATCAAAACTTCTCTTTTACCGGTAAGATTACAGGAAACGGTACGGCCTTCACCAAGGTCGGTGCCGGAGAAATGAAGATAAGCGGCAGCAATGATTTTACCGGTAGTTGCACCATATCCGGTGGAACTCTGTGTCTGAACAACGCCAAGGCTACGCAGCCGATGTTGGGTACTGGTGTGCTGACTGTCGGTAAAGGGGCGGTCTTGTCCGGACAAGGTGCATTGGGCAATCCCACGATTACGTTGGAGTCCGGTGCCGTGTTGAGACCGGGCGTCAAAGAGAATTCCATGAATGGAACGTTGAATTTCTGTCAGCATAGTCTTGTTGTGAAGGCAGGGGCAACCGTGCAGTTCAGTGTGATTTCCTCCAAACTTCATACGGAACTGTCCGATATCGGATTGTTGAATATCCGGGGAACTGTGAAAGTCGTGAGATTGGAGAACAGCATGTTGGCCGAAGGAGATGAAATTCAGTTGTGGACAGCCCGACAGTATAGTACACAGTCTCAGCCTTCGTTTGAACTGGACGCTCCCGGTGAAGGATTGGCATGGGATACCAGCGAACTGAAAGACGGAAAATTGAAAGTGGTGAAAGCGACAGGAATACAAGCTGTTTTTGTAGAGGAAACTGTAAGCTGTGTGGTGTATGCGATGGATGGAGCAGAGGTCGCACACTTTACCTGTAGCTATGCTTCTGTAGATTCTGGCATCAAGCAGTGGGTGGAGTCCGGACATTCGTATGTCGTGAGAATAACTACTTCGCGGGGCCTGGAGACCCGGAAAATATTTATTCCCTGATATTCCTTTTGTAAGGCTTTGGACGGGGCTGTATCGCGACGGGGCGGTACAGCCCCGTTGCCATATCAGTATAAGAGTTTGAATCAACAAACTTTAACGAGATTACATATAATACAACTGTGTATGTAATGCAAATAATAAAATAAATACCTATTTTTGTCCCGAAGTTAATAGGCTCATCATAAAGTTTTAATTAAAAAATAACTGACTATGGAAAAAAGCATTAAAGGAACTCAGACCGAGAGAAATCTGTTGACCTCCTTTGCCGGAGAATCACAGGCACGTATGCGTTATACTTATTTTTCGAGTGTGGCTAAGAAAGAAGGTTTCGAACAGATTGCCGCCATCTTTATGGAAACGGCGGATCAGGAAAAGGAACATGCCAAACGTATGTTTAAATGGCTGGAAGGAGGAAGTGTGGAAATTACGGCGAAATATCCGGCTGGTATCATTGGTGACACTTTAGCCAATCTGAAAGCTGCGGCTTGTGGCGAGCATGAAGAGTGGTCGGTTGATTATCCTCACTTTGCGGATGTGGCCGAGACCGAAGGTTTTCCGGAAATTGCCAAGATGTATCGCATGATAGCCATTGCAGAGCAGGAACATGAAAAGAGGTATCAGGCCTTGGCTGGGAATATAGAGAAAAATCTGGTTTTTGCGAAAGAAGAAGAGGTCGTATGGCAATGCCGCAATTGCGGCTATGTTACCGTGGGGAAAGAAGCTCCTGAAAAATGTCCGGCCTGCCTGCATCCTCAGGCTCATTTTGAAGTGAAAAAGACCAATTATTAAAATTGGTGGTGATTGTGCAGTGAGTGGCAGAATACCACGACCAGAATCATGGAAGAGCGCAATGAATATATAAGGTTCATGCGCTCTTTTCTTTTTTACATGCAGAATTTTTTAACGGCATGAGCCACTCCGTCTTCTTCGTTGGAGAGAGTTATATAGTCGGCTCCGGCTTTCACTATATCTTGTGCATTGGCCATTGCTATCCCTAATCCTGCATATTTTATCATGGACAAATCATTGAATCCGTCTCCGCATGCAATCATTTCTTCCGGTGTCAATGACAGTTCCTGGAGCAGGACGGCAAGGCTACGTGCCTTGTCGATACCCTGGGGAACCAGTTCCAGAAAAAAAGGTTCGGACCGGAAGACGTTCATTCGACCGGCAAGATGTTCCTGCATTTCCCTTTCCAGTCCGACCAATATGTCCGGCTGTCCGACGATAAGAAACTTGGGAACAGGGAAATCTATTACTTCCAGAATGTTCGGGACAGTTATGCTTTTCATTTTATTGAGAAATGCCTCGTGACGTACATATTCGTTGTCCGCATTTTCAGATACGATATATTCATCCTTGTAGCTTAGCAGAACACATCCGTTACGGGTGGAACAATCATATAAATAAGGATAAACTTCGGGAGACAGTACGTTTTCATACATACGTTTCCTGGTTTTCCAGTCAATGATTTGTCCGCCGTTGTAAGACAGGATATAGCCTTCGTATCGTTCCAGTTCCAGTTCGTCGGCCAACAGGGCAATGCCATAAGTGGGACGTCCCGAAGCCAATACGATTTTCAGTCCTTTTTCCTGCGCTTCAAGGAGAGTGCTCCGGGTGTATGGAGTGATTTCTTTCTTATTGTTTGTCAAGGTACCGTCCAGATCAAGTACCAGAAGTTTGTATTTCATTTCTTATTCTTTTCTGAGTGAAAGAGATATTCGTTTACGTTCTTTATCTATGCCAATTACGCGTGCCGTGATATGTTGATTCAGTGATACGACAGCCGAAGGGGCGTTCACGTAACTGTCCGCCATCTGTGAAATGTGCACCAGGCCTTTTTCGTGAATGCCGATGTCTACAAAACATCCGAAGTTCGTGATGTTTGTCACGATTCCCGGCAGAGACATTCCTACCGAAAGATCATCTATGGTACGTATGTTTTCAGCAAAAGAAAAAGGTTTTACCGTAGAGCGCGGATCAAGTCCCGGTTTGTCCAGTTCGTGAAGTATGTCAGTCAGTGTCGGTATTCCGCATGAATCTGTGACATAATCCTGCAAGTTGATTTTTTGCCTCAGGTCTTTGGACTGGATTAATTCCTCTACCGTGGTGTGCAGGTCTTCTGCCATTTTTTCCACGACTGCATATCGTTCGGGGTGCACAGCTGAGTTATCCAGCGGACTGTCTCCTCGTGGAATGCGCAGGAAACCGGCACACATCTCGAATGTCTTTTCTCCCATCCGGGCCACTTGCATCAGTTGGCGCCGGTTACGGAACGGTCCGTTCTCTGTGCGGTGGCGGACAATGTTGCGCGCCAGCTGGGGGCCTAATCCGGATATGTACGATAACAGGTGGTAACTGGCTGTATTCAGATTGACTCCGACGGAATTGACACAGGATTCTACCGTCTGGTCCAATGCCTTCTTCAGTTTTCCGGCGTCTACATCATGCTGGTATTGTCCTATTCCGATAGATTTCGGATCGATTTTCACCAGTTCGGCCAAAGGATCCATGAGACGGCGGCCGATGGATACAGTTCCCCGTACCGTGACATCATATTCGGGAAACTCTTCCCGTGCGACAGCGGATGCGGAATAAACTGAGGCTCCGTCTTCGTTAACGATATAGATTTCTGTCGGATGGGTGAAGCGAACCGTGCGGATGAAATCCTCTGTTTCCCGGCTGGCCGTTCCATTGCCTATGGCAATAGCCTCCGTGCTGTATTGTTCTGTTAATTGTTCTATTTTTCTGCGTGCTGCTTCCGCTTTGTGATGGGGCGGATGAGGATATATCGTTTCGTTGTGCAACAATGCGCCTTGTGCGTCCAGACAAACGACTTTACATCCGGTACGAAATCCGGGATCAATGGCCAGTATGCGCTTTTGTCCTAATGGGGCGGCCAGTAAAAGCTGTCTTAGGTTGCCGGCGAATACACGTATCGCCTCTTCATCTGCTTTTTGTTTGGATACAGCTGCAAATTCGGTTTCGATAGATGGTTTAATCAGTCGTTTGTATGCGTCGGTGATGGCATTGGATACCCATGAAGCACAAGCCGTTCCCCGGCGGAGGAACCGTCTTTCCAGTTGTTCAAGGCATATCCGTTCGTCCGGTGATATTCCGATGCGCAGGAATCCTTCGGTCTCGCCTCGGCGCATGGCCAACAGGCGATGGGATGTACAGCGTTTCAGCGGCTCGCTGAATTCAAAATAATCCCTGTATTTAATAGCCTCTTTCTCTTTGTCCTTACAGACTCTGGAGGTAATGACGGCGGTACGCTCAAATTGTCGGCGAATGATGTTTCGTGCCTGTTCATTTTCGTTGAGACGTTCGGAAATGATGTCGCAGGCACCTTTCAAGGCTTCTTCTACCGATGCGACTTCTCCTTTAACGAAAGCCGAAGCTTTACGTTCCGGATATTGCTCCTTTTGCAGAAACAGAAGGTCAGCCAATGGCTCCAGTCCTTTTTGGCGGGCTATCTCCGCCCGTGTCTTCCGTTTGGGTTTATAAGGCAGATAGATGTCTTCCAGTTCGACACTGTTCCAACAGGATTCTATGCGCTGCTCCAGTTCGGAAGTCAGACATCCGGCTTTTCGGATAGTACTCAGAATTGTATCTTTGCGTTTTGCCAGTTCTGTCAGTTCTTCAGCCTTGTCTTTGATGGCGGCAACCTGCACTTCGTCTAGGCTGCCTGTCGCTTCCTTGCGGTAACGGCTGATGAAAGGAACCGTGGCACCTTCTTCCAGTAGTTTCAGTGTATTGGTCACGCTTCGTACAGCAATGGATAATTGCTGTGCAATCATCTGGCTAAAATCCGTCATTGCTTTCCGTCTGTTGAAATTTCGTCTGCTGTCCGCAGGATAAGAGTGGTGGCTCCGATGGTGATGATTGCACCGTTTTCGATACGGATTTTGTCCACATCCCGCAGAATTTCGTTCATGTAAAACGTTCCCGTGTTACTGGGAGCGTCCCGCAGGGTGTAAACCCATGTTCCGGCCTTGTTTTTCCGTACATTGATTATGCAGTGTGTGGTGTCGATACTGGGGTCCACAGTCTCTATGGGGGTGTTTATTTTGCTTCCTTTGACATACCGCCCGATGACATTGTCTCCAGGATGCAAGGGAATTACCTGTTTATAGTGAAATACGTTTTCAACTACGATGATGCTGCCGCATGCATCATTATTCTCGTTCTCGTCCCATTGTTCTTCCTTATGCGTGGCTTTTAATTTAGATACACCTATCCGTATTCCAAACTGCTTATGGCATATCTCGCACTCGAAAACCAACGATTGTCCTTCCGGATATTGTTTTTCGTCAAAGGTGATGTAGTTGTCACATTTGGGGCAACGTACTCGCTTCATGGATGAAAGTTTTAGTTTAAATTCAATACCCAAGCTGTTTCGAAATCAGTGTAATTACGCTTGAGTTTATTTATGCAGGTATAGGCGGCGGATTCTGTTTCGAAACCGTCGAAAACGACCCGTATCATTTTCCCTTTTTTATATACACGTGCTCCTTCAATTCCTTTTTTCTGAAGGCTTGTCACATATTGGCGGGCATTCTTTTCCGAAATGGAACTTGCCACGACTACACAATAACCCGATGCCTGCTCCGCAAGAAGGATGGCCTCTGTGTCGGATTGCAGCTTTGTATCGGTTGTCGGAGTTTGTATGTTTTGTTGAGAAGTAACATTTGTCTCCGCAGGAAGCATTGCAGCATTTACAGTGTCCGCGCAAACGGATTCGGCCATACTTAACTGTTGCAGCAAGACTGTCGGGATGAGTGTCTGGGATTTCTGTAACTGCGGGAAATCCGTGTTTCCGGCTGTGGGAGAAAACAGAACGAACAGTAGGATTGCTGCGACAGCGGATGCCGTGTAGTTAAACAGCCGTCGGCTGATACGGATGGTTATGTGTTTGTCTCTGTTTGTATGCTGCGTGTCCGTTGCCAGATCGCTTTGCGATATACTCATTTCGTCTGCAACAGGTTGCAGAACCGGAAATTCGAATGCGTCCAATCCATAGTAGTCCGGACATACCGCACCTGATTCATAAGGAGAAAAATGAATATCTCCATCTTCGTTCTGTGAGAAAAGTCCTATGCCTTCAAAATCGCACGTTCCGTTTTCCAATAAAGACTGGCGTAAATGCAATACCTTCTGGTTCAGAATTCTTTTGGCCTCAGCCTCGTCTATATGGTAGGTATTCATGAAAGAGGAAACCAGCAGTCCGTCGTTTGTCTGTAAGTTGGGATTGAAGCCGATGGTACGATAGGGCGGCAGGAATAAGTCCTCTTCTGCCACGTATACAGAAGCCACACGCCGGGTTACAAATCCACCGAACAGCGGAATAACCACGCAATCGTTGCCAAGCAACAACGCTTCTATATGTCGAGCCAATTCTTTCACAATGCAAAATTAGCGGATTCTTCCCAGCTAAACGAATTTTTCATCGAATTTTTAGTAACTATTTTCTGTCTTCACCGAGGAGTACCGTTATTTTTTATACCTTTGTCCTGTCGTTTAGAAATATATAGCAATGGAATATATCAATACTGCCATCGAAGGTGTGTGGATTATCGAACCTAAAGTCTTTCAGGATGCGCGCGGATATTTTATGGAAGCATTCAAGCAGGCTGATTTCGAAGCTCATATAGGAAAGGTTTCTTTTGTACAGGACAATGAATCAAAGTCGACGTATGGCGTATTGCGCGGTTTGCACTATCAGCGTGGCGAGTATAGTCAGGCAAAGCTGGTGAGAGTCATCAAAGGCAGGGTGCTGGATGTTGCAGTGGATTTGCGCAAGAGTTCTCCCACGTTCAAGCAGCATGTAATGGTGGAACTGAGCGAAGAAAATAAGCGCCAGTTTTTTATTCCGCGCGGTTTTGCCCATGGATTTTTGGTGTTGAGCGAAGAAGCCGTCTTTACTTATAAGGTAGACAACGGGTATGCTCCCCAGGCGGAATGTTCTATCCGTTTTGATGATCCTGAACTGGGTATCCGGTGGCCGATTCCCAGAGAAGAGATGGTGTTGTCTGAAAAGGATAACAGCGGAGTCGGTATTGACGATGCCGTGTTGTTTGATTAAGTATAAGTAAGAAAACGATATGAAAATAGCTGTTGTAGGAACCGGATATGTTGGACTGGTGACGGGCACATGCTTTGCCGAAACCGGTGTGGATGTGACTTGTGTGGATGTTGATCCGGGTAAGATAGAGCGTTTGAGACAAGGAGAAATCCCTATTTATGAACCGGGACTGAAAGAAATGGTGTTGCGTAATGCCGCTGCCGGAAGACTGAAATTCACGACAAGTCTGGCTGACTGTCTGGACGATGTGGAAGTCGTTTTCAGTGCCGTGGGGACACCGCCGGACGAAGACGGAAGCGCCGATTTGAAATATGTGCTTCAAGTGGCCGAGACTATTGGTGCACACATGACAGGGTATAAGCTGGTAGTGACGAAGAGCACCGTACCGGTGGGGACTGCCCGTAAGGTGAAAGATGTCATAGAGAAACAACAGGCATGCCGGGGAGTGAATATACCTTTTGATGTGGCCTCCAATCCGGAATTCCTGAAAGAGGGCAATGCCATCAATGATTTCATGAGTCCTGACCGTGTGGTAGTGGGAGTAGAGTCGGAGAAAGCGCGGGAACTGATGACAAAGTTATACAAGCCGTTCCTTGTCAATAATTTCCGGGTTATATTCATGGATATACCCTCTGCTGAGATGACGAAATATGCAGCTAATGCGATGTTGGCCACGCGTATCAGTTTCATGAACGATATTGCCAATCTGTGTGAGCGGGTAGGGGCGGACGTGACGGCTGTACGCAACGGAATCGGGGCTGATTCGCGTATCGGGCGCAAGTTTCTGTATGCGGGTTGCGGCTACGGTGGCTCTTGTTTTCCGAAGGACGTCAAAGCTCTTATCCGGACGGCCGACAAGGCCGGTTATCCGATGCGGGTGCTGAAAGCCGTTGAGGAAGTAAACGAAAATCAGAAGTCTGTATTGTATACGAAGTTACAGACCGCGCTGTCCGGTGAGTTGGCAGGAAAGACAATTGCCCTGTGGGGATTGGCCTTCAAGCCGGAAACCGACGATATGCGCGAAGCTCCGGCTCTGGTGTTGATTGAAAAGTTGAAGCAGGCCGGATGCCAGATCCGTGTTTATGATCCGAAAGCCATGGATGAGTGTCGGCGCCGGATTGGGGATACGGTTTATTATGCGCAGGATATGTATGATGCCATTCTGGATGCCGATGCTTTGATGATGGTGACCGAATGGAAAGAATTCCGTATGCCGGCGTGGGGAGTCGTGAAGAAAACAATGAGGACCCCGTTGCTTATAGACGGACGTAACATCTATGATTATGCGGACGTTAAAGAGCAGGGGATAGAGTATTACTGTATCGGTAGATAACGGATGAAGCATACGATTTGGGGATTCCTCATTTGTCTGTTCCTGTTTTCGACCTGCAGAAATGAAACTGTTCCGGCTTCTTCGTCGGTTGTGTATGGTGTGGAAGAAGATACAGAAGCCCGGGCTGCATTTCAGGGAATTTGGATTGACGATGACAATGGCAGTGTGTTGTTCCAGGTAAAGGGAGACAGTATATTTTATCCTGATACAGTCAGTTGTCCGGCGCGTTTTCATATCCGTCGGGATACGTTGATATTGGTTGGAGAGTCTTCCATAGCCTATTCCATTGAAAAA
Source organism: uncultured Paraprevotella sp. (assembly GCA_964540455.1). Taxonomy (GTDB): domain Bacteria; phylum Bacteroidota; class Bacteroidia; order Bacteroidales; family Bacteroidaceae; genus Paraprevotella. The sequence goes on along the minus strand of CAZIMK010000027.1, from coordinate 6,959 downwards.
CGGGGCACGGATATTTTCCAGTTCCGTGTTTCCACCGGCGATTTGATTCGTCTGAAACGTTCTTTCAATCCGGATGACACTTTATTGTTCGAGCGTCATTATACGGATCCGATGGTTTACAGCGAGGTCTTACAGAAAGATACAGTCGTGTATAGCGGTCGGGAACGTTATCATTGCTATATTTTTGTGAATCCGTCGAAATATAAAGTGGTGAAGACCAGTTATACGGACGAAAGCATAGCGGTGGAGAACGTGTATTACGACAATGTGATTCATCTCAGTGTGTACCGCGGTAAGGAATGTGTGTTTTCGAAAGATTTCGTCAAAGGGGATTTTACTCCTTTTGTTCCCGCTTCTTTTCTGTCACAAGCGATATTGTCCAATGCGGAGTTTCAGCGCATAGACAAGAATGGTTGTCATTTCTGTATCACAGCCTGTATTCCGGACGATGCCAGCTGTTATACCGTCGGTATACGTGTCGGATTTGACGGAAAGATGGCTATGGAATTGTTGGATTACTGAAATAGAAAAACTTTGGTATAAACCATTTAGTTCACTCACAACATCTTTTCTTTCGACACAACCTCGTGTCTGGTTAGGGACGGTGTCCGTGTCATCATGCGTCTCCCGGCCGTTTTTTCGGTTTAATGTTCATACGGTAGACGGCGTGCAGCATGATATACCGGGGTATGACATTACGATAAGTTTCCACGTGGCCTTGTGCATTCATGGAGTAGCTCATGTTGGATAAGTTTCCCAATATGTCATATCCGTCAATCATCAGTAGGATTTTGTTCTTCCATGCACTTCGGCTCAGGCGTGCATTCCATACCAGATCGTTTCTGTTCATCTCCGGATTGTTGTATTTGTATCTGCAGTACAAGTTCAGGTCCGTATTCAATTGTAGTTTTCCCGGCAATTTAATCTGTCCGTTCAAACCGTATACAACATCCCCTACATGCAGTTTCTCAAGTTCAGTTCGTGGGCTGGCTACTTTGCCATAGGTACCTTTCAGCCGGATGCCCACTTTGTATTTCCGATATCGGAAATACATATTTATGTCTTCCGTAAGATAAAGCGAATTTACAATGCTACGGGGAATTTTGTTCTCATTGCTTACCGTCAGATCCACGCTGTGATGGTAGGATGCTGTGGTGTTCGTTCGCAGGGTCAGGAATTTCTTTTTATCCAGCGGTGATGAGAAACTCAGGTTGCCGCTTAGATTATAGTTGCCGTTCACATTTTCCGGCCGGAGGATCCGTTGTCCGGTGTTTCTGTCATATAAAGTGTACATGGACACGGCATTTTGAGTTTGGCCGTGCGACAGGCCGGCATGGAATATTTGTTCCTTTTCTTTGATGGTCCAATCAAAAGTCAGTGCGGTGTGATGCGTATATCTGTCTTTTAAATTTGGATTGCCATAGCTCACAATCAGAGGATTGGTGTTGTCGATGGTTTCCACCAGATAGTTAATGGATGGTTGTGTAGAGGACATCTGATATGTCAGGGTGTATCTATACCTCCATTCGTGGGTTGCATAAGACAGTGTCATCTTGGGCTGGGGAAGCAGGCTTCGCTGGGAGGGGGTGAAGGTGGCATTCTGTTTATGATAATACAGTTTTCTATAGGTGTAGCTGAGTGGAAGTTCTACTTCGCATTCCAGTTTTTTACCCTCCCGGTAGGACTGATACATTCCCTTCAGCATCACGTCAGACTGATAAGTATATCGTTCGTAATCATACGTGTTATTTCTGTCCATAGTTTCCTGTTGCCAGTCTGTGATTGAGGGCAACAGCCCGAGAGACGGTTGTTCGTTCTGCCCCTATTCTTCAAGCATGTCCAATCGGAATAGCGAACGGTCGTACGACGAGTACTGTACCGAACCTTTGTATCCAAAATTGAATTTCCAACCATGTCCCGGTACATAGTCGTAAGTAGCTTCACCGTAATAGGAATAATATTGGCTTTTCATGTCAAGATATTCGTTGCGAAAGTCTTTCTTTTGTGTGGTGTTTGAAGGATAGTCCAGCAGATTGTGGCGGAATAGTTCGCCTTTGCTGTTGCCTCCCGAGCCTCCAAACCAGATAAAGGCAAAATCTTCTGTGTGAGGAACTTGTAGTAGAATCCTGTCCGTCCGTAGACATCCCATTGTGTGTGTGTTTGGCTTGATTGTTTTAATAGTTTGTTTATCAGTATGGGACGTAGAATCGAACCACTTATTGGCATATACAGGCTGTCTATCAGGCCATCGGCGATGTATTGAGACGGGTCTTCAGAAAATGCCCCTCCCGCAGTTGAACTGTTTTGTCTGCTGTATTTATATCCCCCGTTTGGGTTGAGGTAAAACGCCAGGTTGTCACCCAGTTTCTGCATCCAATCCTGTCGGGTTGTCACCTGTGTGTTACGTGTTCGTTCTCCATAAGCACTCCGTTCATATGTGTTTCCGCTTTGCAGGAAATTCTCTTGATTGTAGACAGTCTGATTATTGGCATCCGTATGTGTGACATCTACATTGCCACCTATGTCATACTTTCCGTCTATTTTCTTGAACTTGTATTCCAGCTGCCCCGATTGTGTGGTTAGTATTCCTTTAGGCATTTTGTCCGGACTCCAGTCGTCCGCCTCTCCTGGTTTTCTATTGTCATTCACGTTATTCAGGTTTCCTACAATTGTTATGCGTGAACCGGGTGTAAACCGGTTGGCAAACAATCGTCCGAGATAACGATGATTCGTTCCTGCGCCCCATTCCGTGTTGGCAATCCACCCGATGGCATATTGTTTTTTCAGATTTACGTCCATCACCAGGCTTTTGTGTCCACTCTCATTACCCATCATGCGTAGCAGGGCATTTTCTTCACGTTTATATACTTTTATATCTTTCACCATGTAGGCAGGCAGATTTTCCAGCATGATGCGTTTGTTTTGTTTGAAAAAATCGTCACCGTTCAATAGCAGACTCTCCACGTATTCTCCGTTAACATAGATTTGTCCGTTGTCTCTCATCTCCACTCCTGGCAATTGGCGTATTAGTCCGTCCAGCATGGAGCCTTGAGCGGTAAGGAATGCATCTGCGTTGTATATCAGAGTGTCTTTTTTAGTGTAGAATTTCACTAATGTGGCGTTTACGGTAACTTCCTGCAGTTTGCGTTCTTTCTGCCTGCGTTTCATATAAATGGGTTTTTCCCATCGGCTTTCCTCTCTGTTGTAGTATTTTACAGTGGTTGTAAATTCATAATCTTCATAGTTGGGATGGGAGAGTACAAAACGATACAATCCTTCTTTGAAATTGAATAGGGAGAGTGTCGATATGCGTTCACCGTTACGCATTCCCCCGCTGGTTTTCAGAGTGTCCGGTGTAACCTTGTCCGCTGCGTAACAGAGCACCTGCACGTTAAAAACACTCTCACCCGTATATTCGTCAATGACAGGATAAGCGATGCATTGAAACAGGAATCGTTTAGACTGACCATGACTATTAATGACGATCAACAGGGACGCCATAAAGAAAAGGACGTTACGGAAAGTACTGGGATTACTTGATTGCATAAAAAATAATAGCTTGATAAACTTCTATTTGCTTATCCTGATATAGGAACAAGCAAATAGAAGCAAATAACATCGGTGGAACCATCGTCTACTATCAATAATTCAAAATTGTCGTAAGTTTGACAAAGAATGCTATCGATACATTCTTGAATGAATAGTGATGCGTTATATGTAGAAATACAAACTGATATTAAAGGTTGTCTCATAATGTATAATTATCAACTTCGTTATAAAATAATATTATAAATTTGATATAAACAAGAATAAAAACTTCTTTTTTGGGAAATTTAACATGAGGGTGTCTTTGTAAAAAATTAAATTCAGTATAATTAATGCGATATTCGGCCTAATGGACATTTTGTGTGATGAAGTCTTTGTAACTATCTGAATTTTATGTAGTTGCAGAGGTTTTTATTGATGTGGTTAAAAAAATGATTTTTCTGTGGATCTTCCGATGTGGTTCGCAACGGTGTCAGGGTTCGGAAACAATTGTACAAGTGCAAGGCCTGCTGCCGTCGTTTCTCTGGCGGTGAACGCCGTGACAAGTCGCAGGTGATTACAGACTACATCGAGGGTAAGCAAACTGTATCTCAGCTTTCCTCCAGATATGGTGTTAACGAGAGACCCATCCGCCGTGACCTTGCGAGTATGCGGTATGTCCGGAAGATATCTGGGGACAGACGAGTCGTCATTCAGATGGACACCACATACTGGGGGCGCGGCTTCGGCCTGAGGGTTACCAAGGATGCCCTGAGGAAGAAAATCCTCTGGCACAAGTATGTGACTCACGAGACAATAGCATCCTACATGGAGGGTGTTCAATGGCTGAAAGAGAAGGGCTTCAAGATATATGGAGTGGTCATAGACGGGATGCGCGGCCTTGCACAGGCGCTCAGGCCCTGTCCCGTCCAGTTATGCCAGTTTCCCCAGACTCTCACCGTGCGGCACTATCTGACACAGGAGCCTGAGCTGGATTCGTCAAGGGAGTTACTGAGCCTTGTCAACAATATAACCAGGATGGACAAGGAGAGCTTCGTCGGTGCGTTTAACGGGTGGTATGAACGGAACAGGTAGGTGGTCAATGAGCGTGTCCGTGACAAACGCATCAAAAAGAAGACACCGCCATATATGCGCCCAAGGCTACGCAGCGCATACCTGAGCGTCATGCGCAATATGCCTCTGCTGTGGACTTTCCATGACCATCCTGACACAGGACTCCCAAACACAAACAATGGACTGGAAGACAAAGCTACGGGTACACAACGGATTAAGTAGAGGGAACAGGAAGAGGTTTATTGATGAATACATATGCAGACACTATTAAAACGAATACGTATCACCCGAAATGTCCATTAGAGAGTTTTTTAGGCAAATTCATCACTAAAAATGTCCATTAGGCCCACTCTATAAAATTTTTCCCCACTGATTTTCTACTGCCCCCATACCTGACGGATGTCATTGACTATATCCACGCTCCGCAGTATCAGATCACGCTGTCTGGTGGCAAGGAAAAAATGCCCGGAAAACGCCCGCTGGGTATCAAGACTGATGCCTCGGTTCTTGAAATATGGGTAGAACGGCTTTTGGGAATCAAAGTTGCCGTTGATGAAGCTGCGGGTGTCATAGGCATATATGTCGAAGGGAACCGTTTCCCTGCGGCTTCTCTCCGTTGTTTCCCTTCTTTCAAGAAGCGGGTTGTTTAGCAGACGGTTGCATACGAGGTTGGCAAGCCTGTCCTTTGGCATGCCGGCACGGTACTCGGCGAACATTTCGGGATGCTCTTTGATGAAGCTGATTACATTGTAGTTCTTCCGTTCGGGAGGCTGGAAGCAGCACAGTCCGTTGGCGGTGACGATAAACTTGTCATTGCGGACACGCCGGCCGTCACTTCCAATTCTTACATAGGAAGGATAGCGCAGACCGTCCCTGCGGTTGAGTTGGTATCCGGCATCCACAAGCAAGTCCTGAATATTTATCCGGTTCTTGAAATCATCGTATGTCAGTTCTGCCATAATTGTCTTTTTACATTCCCATGCCCGGACCGTGAGGACGGTTCGGGTCGTTGATCATCGCATCGAATTGTCGGGCCGCCACATCGGCCGGAGTATCTACTCCCGGTTTGAAATAGACGCCCGGTCTCGGCTCGGGATGCCCTTTCATGAATACTGCCGGAGCATGGCGGAGACCGTGCATGATGTCGTGTGTGACGACAAGTCCGGCGGTGAGAGCGGCCGCTATCTTGGTGCCGAGACCGACCGGATAGCGGTCTTTCATATCCACTTCGCTGAATATCTTGGAGAACAGTTTCATGCGGTGCAGGTCGTCTATCGCCATGAACTTGTCGTATTGTTTCCTGGAGATTTCATGGCTTACGGTCTCACCGTCAATGACAGCTGTCATACGGTATTTCATGTTCCCTTCTTTTTCCCTGTCGGGAACCGGTTCCACCCGTATGTCATCCACCGTCACCTCTCTGCCGTGTTTTCCTTCACGGAACCAGCCTTTGTTACTGTCTATATAGGCAAGGTCGTTGCCGTCCATTACGACACCGCCTTGGGGAAGATTGTCACGCAGTCCGGTTTCTTGGTGTACCTGCACATTTGGATTGCCGGAAAACTGCCGGATGTATTGTTCCTGTGTGCCGAGTTGTCGGTTCAAATCTTCATTAACCTCCGGATGGAGCTTTATTTCTATGAGTTTATCAGAATTGAGCTGCTCCATCGTGATCTTGTCGGCAAAATCATCGGATAGAACGGCATTCAGCGTATCAAGACGTTGGGCAATGGGACTTTCCTTGATGGAATTGGAGGTAAGGATGGCTGTTTCATTGTCAGAAAGATTGTACTGCAAATCTGCCTGAATGGCGGAGGACTGTACTATGAGGGTCTTCTTGTCCGCATCGACTATCAGACCGTGTGAGGCGAGAACCTCCTGCCATTTTTCGTTGGAGAAATAGACTTCGGATGTGACAGCCTGATTATATGGAATGGCAGGTGTCACAGGACGTTCACGCTGTGCGGTAGGTTGTAGCACGGTCTGCAGGTCGGCAAGAACATCCTTGCCTTGCGCCATAGGAGCGGTGGTATGTCCTTTGTAGTAAAATCCGTAAGCTCCGCTTTGCAGTTCTCCGGGTTTCATACGTCCGTCAGGGCGGTCGGGTACCATCGGTGCGCCCGGATAATAGAGCTGTCCGCCGATTCTGCGCAGATGGAAGCCTGCCCGCTGACGGGGTGTCCACCCTAAGAAACTATACCCCATCATGTGGGGAATGGGCATATAGGGCATCGGACCGTGACGGTGCTGTGGAATATGCGGAGCGACCCTGCCGTATTCTCCGACACCGATCCGATAACCGTGGAGTCCCATGGCGACACGTCCGTTGGCATTGCGGGCATGGACAAAATCCTTGGGCA
>CAZIMK010000026.1:0-41602 GCA_964540455.1 uncultured Paraprevotella sp. | reverse complement strand
CGACATTCTTCAGGTTGTTGCCACAATACTCATCCCGTTCTATGAGTGGGTAGTATATGAAACCGTTGTTCCCTGCCGGCTTATGCCCTAAAAAGCCTTTCTCGACAAGAAACTTCACAAATGTAGATATGGCTGTTCTGCTTGGACGAGGTTCTGGATAAGTGGCTATAATCTCCTTAACGGTAGCTTCGCCCTTCTCCCAAAACTTGTTCATCACCTCTTCTTCACGCTTAGTAAGTTGTTCCATCATCAAATGAAATTTAGTATATGCAAAGTTAGTCTAAATAAATTAGACCACCAAACACTTTGAGAATAATTATATAGCATAATTATTCCAACCCCGTATTTCAAGCCGTTGGTGGATATTTATGAGTTGGACTAAATTTCCCTGTTTAGCATTTCTTGCAATAAATGCCTCCAACGACAAGTTTACTTTGGCTTTTCCTTATAGGCACCCGGATTAAAGTAAACCTAATTCTGTTTGCAATCCGACTGTATGTAGATGTAAAAACAGCCCTACTTTATACTTCGATTTGTATGGGTCAATCGAATAGTCCGTTTACCAAATTGACCGCATCGTCCTTTTTCTGATTGATGATTTTTGCGTACACCTGTGTCATTTTCACATCGGCATGACCGAGCAGCTTCGAGGTGGTATAGAGGTCTGCTCCAAGCGTCAGCATCATCGTAGCAAAAGTGTGCCTCGCTGTGTGAAATGTAAATCGCTTGTCGATTCCCGCAGCTTTTGCCCAAGGTTTGATAAGCAGGTTCATCATTGACGGGCTTGGTAAATCGAACACATGGTCATCCGCCGTCTTATCTCCACGTTCCGGCATCCACTTCAAGGCTTCGGGAGAAAGCGGTAGATAAATCGGTTCTTTGGTCTTCTGCATGGACACTGCCAAACGATATTGTCCTCTATCGACGAAGACGTCTTTCCACTTCAATCCGACAATATCGCTCACGCGCAATCCGCAGAAGCAGGAGAACAAATAAGCGGACTTTACAGCCTCATTATTCATCGGTGTGGCAATCAATGCCCGGACTTCCTCGATGGTCATATATGAACGTTTGCTCTCCGGCAGACGAATCTTATCCGAATTATTGATCTTGGTAAACGGATTGACCTTTATAATCTCCGCACGAACGGCAGCATTCAAAGCTCCGTTCAGGATGCGGTAGTAGGTGTGGAGTGTAAAGTTCGATACACGCTTCCCTTTGGGACGATATTCCGTCATCAGATAATCGAGGTAGTCCTGGCAGAATGCTTTGTCGATTCGATCCATCGTCATCCGCTCTCCCGCATAATCTTTCAAGATGCGAATGGTAACTGAGATTTGGTTTCCGTCTTTCTTTCCCCGTTTAGCCTGATTCTCTTTATACGTATTCATCCAATCAAGCAGGAATACCTTTTCCCTGTTCTCGATACCTGCTTCCCCATTCGTCAATTCAATGATACGTTTCGACTTGATGGCATTGGCTGCGTCCATCGTAACCTGATTCCGTTTACGGGCATTATTGTCCGTTTCCGGGATGATATACATTTTGAGGTATTCGTATGTCCGCTTTCCGTCGCGGTATATATCCAGATACAGACTCTTGCTTCCGTCACTTAACGGCTTCATCCGAAGACGGATTGGTTCTTTGACTTTCGTCGGCTTCTTTACTCGTGGCATAAGCAATTCTTTTTTTTCGTTATTTCTGTTGCAAAGGTAGAAATAATAATCCAAAACAAGGAACAAATAAGAAACAAAAATGTACCGAATAAGAGCCAAACAACCGAAAACAATGAAAGCAACTGAAAAGAAATACACACTTATAAATAGCTATAAAACAGCACATTTATTTTCATTTGTTTGGTTGTTGTTTTCATTTTAGATACGTATTCTATAAATCTGGTAAATTTCTATTGAGTCACCGAATAATAAGTCAGAAGGTTGGTTTGTACCCGCTAAGGGCGCAGACTGCTTTTTACTTATTTGGACTCTCGGTTTACCAGAACCTGCTAAAGCGAATAAGGAAAAGTTTTGGCTGTTGCTCTTTTTTCGTGTGTAGGTATAAACCGATTGAATATGGACTACAGATTAGACTACATTACCCGCGCATTATCCAAGATCTCGCACAAGAGATTGGAAAGCTATGTAATCCATCGTATCTGGAATGCTCTTGACAACACTGATATCTATTTCGTATTCCAGCAGTATGTGGTACGGAAAGAGGGTAAATATGCTCTTGCAGACCTATATCTGCCGCAGCTTAACCTTGTAGTGGAAATAAATGAACCGGCTCATTACAAAAACCAAGAAGCTGACTGGATTCGAAACGCTGAAATATCTGAATAGGTGGTTGTTAAGGTTATTAATTGCTACAATGTGGTAAATGACAAAGCGGTCGCTTGCTCCCTTGAAGAACTCAATCGGCGTACAGATAAGGTTATAGAATTCATAAAGGAAAGGATAAATGAGTCTGCCCTAACTCCGTGGAAAGGCACCGACACTCCCGAAGAAGTGCGCCAAAGAGGTGTCCTTAGGGTGGATGATAATGTATCGCTCAACACCATAGATGATATAGCGGCAATTTTCGGTACAAAACCAAAGCACAAGGGATATTTAAGGGCATTGGCAGTATGGGTGTCGAACAAGGAGAACGAAGAGCTGGTATGGTGGCCTAACGAAATGCACTCAAAGTGGTGTAATAAGTTATCCGACGACAAACTCACGCTTACGGAATATCCCAAAGAGGAATCAGAACGAGAGGGGCACATGAAAAGCCACCTTACCGAAGGAGTTAAGCGAATAACATTCCTGAAATACACTGATTGGCTCGGCATGAATACCTATCGCTTTGTCGGTGTCTTCCAACTCAATAAAGAAAAATCAATCAAAGAAAACAAGTGTGTCTGGGAACGTACCTCGGACACATATAATCTCAACATCTTACCATGAGCAAAGAATATTATAAGAAGCGTATCATAGCCCTTCGGGCTTCTCTTGCAAAAGAGCGTGAGGCAAAAAAGAAAGATAATGCCTACTACGCGAATCTGATAAAGAGATGCTCCACCCCCTCGGGTAAAGCCGGCTACCGCAAGTCAAAGATTGACAGGGCGGCCTCACATGACAGGCGGATAGAAAGTTTGAAACGAGACATCGAGAATGCAATTTGATATTTATCGGACTAAAAATCGCAAAAAGACCGTGATATTCCAAATCCTCATGAGGGAGAGATACTTCGGTGCCATCCGGTATAGCAACGATCCCGCTACCGGTCCGGCATTGGCTGCCGCTCTGACAGGAGTAGATTCCGCATTAGATGTGCAGCCCACTGACAATAAACTTTTGGCTGCATACGTGTTTGCCTCCCCGCGCAACGAACTCAACTTCAAGACAATGAATTCAGAAGGTTTTGGCAAACTCAAAAACCCGACAGCAAGAGTCGCATTCATGGGCGGCATAGCCAATGAATTTGACAATATAATCAAGAAGGTTGTAAAATCTTTCAAAGATAAGGGCCTGTAAAAGAAGTATGCTGAAGTATCTTCTGCTCATTTTGCTCTACTTGTGGCGCAACTTCTTCAAGATGTTGTTTTGGGGACTTGTGTTCCTCATGTTCTACGGACTTAATGAACTTGTCAAAGACTTATGAAAATTCCCGGACTAAGTTTTTCCCTCAAAAGAGCAGCCGGCATTACGGCCGTCAAGCAGAAAGTAGCCCGAAAGACTGGCATACTCGCTACTAAACAAGGTTTGGAACGAAAAGTGGGTAGAATGGTTATCGATGTGCTATTCGGCAAAAAGAAGAAATGACCATTTGTTCTTGAAAGTATGCAATGACTAAAAACTGAAGCTGTCTAACAAGTGAACTGCACCCTAAAAAGTTGGACGGGTTTAACATTATTCAGTAATAGAGAGAGTTCGGTATTGTACCGGACTCTTTCTTTTTTTAGGCTGCGTTCCACCGGTACAACAATTGCTGTACACTTCGTACAACAGTTGGTGTACACTCCGTACAACAGTTGGTGTACACTCTGTACAACAGTTAGTGTACACTCTGTACAACAGTTGATGTACACTCTGTACAACAGTTAGTGTACAAAGTGTCCATATAAAAGTGAACAGAAAAAAACGAACTGTCCAGCTCTTTTTAATGTGTGCTGGACGCGCATAATAAGATTACACTAAGTGTATTGTGCCTTCTTATGTAGGATAAGCAGTAAATGGATATTGTGAATAATTACTTAATGATGATGTCTGGCGAATGAACGGTCTTTTTACCTTATAAGGGGATTTTGAGCAGATTCTTTCCTGTGTTCTATATTTTTTTGTATCTTCGTTTAAACTTTATCAGTTTATGCCCGTCCCTTATGTGTGTAAGGGAGATAAAAAGGCGGGAGCGGAGCCTTTTTGCTCCGTATGTCATGTGTAACATATTTGATGCTATGAACAAGAAAACGAAGTGGGGACTGATTGTATTTCTGGTATGCGCTCTGACAGGTTGGGGGATTTATTCCCGGTTGCCGAAGCAGAATGCTGAGTTAGTAGCGGCATCGCCGCAGGCGGGGGCAGATATTCCGAACGGGGGAAACAAGGCGTTGAACGTGGATGCAGTGGTCGTGCGGCCCGGCAGACTGACGGATGCCATCCGGGTGACGGGACTGCTGCTGCCGGACGAGGAAGTGGACCTTTCTTTCGAGACGTCCGGCCAGGTTGTTTCCATTGATTTTAAAGAAGGTACGCATGTGACTCGCGGGCAGTTGCTGGCTAAGGTCAACGACCGTCAGTTGCAGGCTCAGTTGAAACGCCTGACAGCCCAGTTGAAGTTGGCCGAGGACAGGGTGTTTCGCCAGAGCACTCTGTTGCAGAAGGATGCCGTAAGTAAGGAAGCCTACGAACAGGTACGTACGGAACTGGCCACTCTGAAAGCTGATATCGATATCATACGGGCGCAGATAGAACTGACGGAACTGCGTGCGCCTTTCGACGGGGTGATAGGTCTGCGTCAGATCAGCGTGGGCGCCTATGCCACGCCTTCGACGAAGGTAGCTAAATTGGCCCGGGTGGTTCCGCTCAAAGTGGAATTTTCCGTGCCGGAGCGTTATGCTTCGCAGGTCGGTGCGGGAACGGATCTGGACTTCACGCTCGACGGGCAGTTGGAGCCTTATGGAGCGAAGGTATATGCCAAGGAATCGGCCATCGACGTGGAAACCCATACGCTGACTGTGCGTGCTGTATATCCCAATTCCCAAGGACGTCTGATGCCCGGCCGTTACGCGAGCATAACATTGAAGAAGGACGAGATTGCGGATGCGATAGCCGTTCCGGCGGAAGCCATCGTTCCCGAGATGGGTAAGGATAAAGTATTTGTTTTCCGTTCCGGCAAGGCGCAGCCCGTAGACATTACGACCGGTATCCGCACCGAATCCCGTGTGCAGGTTCTGACAGGGCTTTCGGCGGGTGACACTTTGATTGTGTCCGGAACCTTGCAGCTTCGTACCGGTCTGCCGGTCGTTCTCGATCATATTGACTAAGACAAAAGAATTATTTTCTGCTTATGAATATATCCGAACTGAGCATCCGCCGCCCTGTGCTGGCCACGGTACTTACGCTGATTATTCTCCTCATGGGAGGAATCGGCTATCTGTATCTGGGCGTGCGTGAATATCCGTCGGTGGACAACCCCGTCATCTCAGTCACCTGTACGTATGCCGGCGCGAACGCCGATGTGATAGAGAATCAGATAACCGAACCTCTGGAACAGAATATTAACGGAATCCCTGGCATCCGTTCTCTGTCGAGTGTGAGCCAGCAGGGGCAGTGCCGTATTACGGTGGAGTTCGAATTGTCTGTGGATTTGGAGACTGCCGCCAACGACGTGCGCGACAAAGTGTCGCGTGCGCAACGCTTCCTTCCGCGCGACTGCGACCCGCCGACAGTGGCCAAGGCCGATGCCGATGCAATGCCTATTCTGATGGTGGCGCTCCAGAGCGGCAAACGCTCGTTGCTGGAGTTGTCCGAGATAGCCGACCTGACAGTGAAGGAGCAGTTGCAGACCATTCCCGACGTGAGCAGTGTCGGCATTTGGGGCGAGAAAAAGTATTCCATGCGCTTGTGGCTCGATCCCGTCCGCATGGCCGGTTATGGCCTGACCCCGGTAGACGTGAAGAATGCCATCGACCGTGAGAACGTCGAATTACCCTCGGGCAGTATCGAAGGCAATACCATCGAACTGACCATCCGGACCATGGGACTGATGCACACGGCCGACATGTTCAACGACCTTATCATCCGGAAACAGGGCAATCAGATAGTCCGTTTCAGCGATATCGGTCGTGCTGAACTGGGAGCGGCAGACATCAAGAGCTATATGAAAATGAACGGTGTGCCGATGGTCGGGGTCGTTGTCATTCCGCAACCCGGTGCAAACCATATCGACATCGCCGATGCCGTGTACAGGCGTATGGAGCAGATGAGGAAAGATTTGCCCGAGGATGTCACTTACTCCTATGGTTTCGACAACACGCGTTTCATCCGTGCTTCCATCAACGAAGTGAAGGAGACTGTTTACGTCGCTTTCGTACTTGTTATCATCATCATCTTCCTGTTTCTGCGCGACTGGCGCGTGACGCTCGTACCTTGTGTCGTGATTCCAGTGTCGCTTGTAGGGGCTTTCTTCGTGATGTATCTGGCCGGTTTCTCCGTCAATGTACTGACGATGCTGGCCATCGTCTTGGCCGTTGGGCTTGTGGTCGATGATGCCATCGTCATGACGGAGAATATATATATCCGTATCGAACGTGGCATGTCGCCGCTGGAGGCCGGTATAGACGGGGCGAAGGAAATCTTCTTTGCTGTCATTTCGACGACGGTGACGCTGGTGGCCGTGTTCTTTCCCATTGTTTTCATGGAGGGAACGACAGGACGGTTGTTCCGCGAATTCAGTATCGTCATCTCCGGTTCGGTCGTTATCTCCTCTTTTGCTGCGCTGACGTTCACTCCGATGCTGGCTACGAAGATTCTGGTGAGGCAGAAGAAAAAGAATCGCTTCTACCGTCTGACGGAGCCCTTTTTCGAGGGATTGAACCGTGGTTACGGGCGTCTGCTCGACACTGTGCTACGTCACCGGGCATGGACATTGCCTCCGGTGGTGGCTCTTTTTGTGCTTATCGGTATCCTGTGGCGCGAGATACCTTCCGAGATGGCTCCGCTGGAGGACCGTTCGCAGATAACCGTCAATACGCGCGGAGCCGAGGGAGTCACTTATGAGTTTATCCGCGACTATACGGAGGGTATCAATCAGCTTGTCGATTCCCTTGTTCCTGATGCCGATGCCGTGACCGCCCGTGTGTCGAGCGGTAGCGGTAACGTGCGCATTATCCTGCGTGATATGAAAGAGCGTCCCTACACGCAGATGGATGTGGCCGAACGTCTTTCGCGTGCCGTAAAGACACACACACGCGCCCGTGCTTTCGTACAGCAGCAGTCTTCTTTCGGAGGTCGTCGCGGTAGCATGCCTGTGCAGTACGTACTGCAGGCGCCCAATATTGAGAAACTTGAACAGGTGCTGCCTGTTTTCATGGCGCGGGTGAACGAAAGTCCCGTGTTCCAGATGGCCGACGTCGACCTTAAGTTCAGCAATCCCGAGGCCCGCATCCGTATCAACCGCGATAAGGCCAGCGTCATGGGAGTAAGTACGCGTGACATAGCCCAGACCCTCCAGTATGGATTGAGCGGGCAACGTATGGGGTACTTCTATATGAACGGGAAGCAGTATGAAATTCTTGCTGAAATCAACCGTCAGCAACGCAATAAGCCTGCTGATCTGCGTTCCATTTACTTGCGCAGCAGCGACGGCAGCATGGTGCAGATGGACAACCTTATCGAACTGGAAGGTAGCATCTCGCCGCCTAAACTCTATCGTTACAATCGCTTCGTTTCCGCCACAGTCTCTGCGGGGCTGACCGAGGGACACACTATCGGTCAGGGGCTTGACGAGATGGACCGTATCGCCCGCGACGTGCTCGACGACACGTTCCGTACTTCATTAGCCGGAGATTCTAAGGAATTCCGCGAGAGTTCCTCCAGTCTGATGTTCGCTTTTGTGCTCGCCCTTGTACTCATATATCTGGTGCTGGCCGCCCAGTTTGAAAGTTTCAAAGACCCTCTGGTCATCATGTTCACCGTACCGCTGGCCATTGCCGGTGCTCTCGTGTTTATGTATTTCGGTGACATCACAATGAACATCTTCAGCCAGATAGGTATCATTATGCTTATCGGACTTGTGGCTAAGAACGGTATCCTCATTGTGGAGTTCGCCAATCAGAAGCAGAGTGTCGGCATCGGCAAGATGCAGGCTGTACGTGAAGCCTCGATGCAGCGCCTTCGCCCCATTCTGATGACCAGTGCGTCCACTGTCCTCGGCCTCTTGCCTTTGGCTTTCGCTACGGGTGAAGGCTGCAACCAGCGTATCGCCATGGGTGTGGCCGTAGTGGGCGGTATGCTTGTGTCCACGGTGCTCACGATGTTCGTCGTGCCTGCCATCTATAGTTATGTCTCAACCGACCGAAACAAAAAGACACACTCATGAAAATAGTTCGTATATTCACCGCACTCGCGGCTCTGCTTACGGCGGTGCCACTGGTTTCGCAGCAAACCTACACACTGTCTTCCTGTCTGCGCGAAGGGTTGGAGAACAACTACTCTATCCGCATTGTCCGTAACGAACAGCTGATGGCTGACAACCGTGCCACACCGGCCGCGGCCGGTTTATTGCCTTCGGTGGATCTGACGGCGGGGTATGGCGGTGACCTTGGCTCTACCCACACCCGCGTGCGGGAAGGGCTGGGGAGTACTACGGAGCGTAATATTTACGATCAGGATTGGAGCGCACGTATCAATCTGAACTGGACGGTTTTTGACGGTATGAGTCTCGTCACCAATTATCGGCAGTTGCAGCTGTTACGTCAGCAGGGAGACCTGCAGACACGTATTGTGATTGAAGACCTCGTAGCTGCGTTGGCTGCCGAGTATTATAATTTCATCCAACAGAAAATCCGGCTCAAGAACTTTCGTTATGCCGTTACTCTTTCCCGCGAGCGTATGCGCATCGTTGAGGCCCGTTATCATATCGGCAATTTCTCCCGCCTTGACTATCAGCAGGCACGGGTGGATTTCAATGCCGACAGTGCCCGTTACATGAAACAGCAGGAGGCGTTGCGTACTTCCTGCATTCGTCTGAACGAACTGATGGCTGCACAGGACGTAAACCGCCCTCTCTGCATCTGTGACACGACAATCGATGTGCGTTCCGATCTGGACTTCCGCAGCCTGTGGAATGAAACGCTTGAGACAAACGATGATTTGCTTAAGGCCGATCAGAATATTGAATTGGCCCGTATGGATCGGTGCAAGGTACTGGCGCGTAACTATCCTTATGTCCGGCTCAATGCCGGTTACGGCTATACCCATGCCCGATACGGAGCTTCAGCTGTCCGCCTGCGCAGTAATTGGGGTATGAATGCCGGTGTCACCGTCGGGATGAGTCTTTTCGACGGTTCCCGTCGGTCGGAGCGTCGCAATGCCCGTCTGGCGTTGGAGAACCGCCAACTGGAGCGTGACAACTTGGAACTTTCTCTGCGTGCTGATTTGCATAATTTGTGGCAGGCGTATGAAAACAACTTGAGCATGCTTGCCTTGGAGCGTGAGAATCTTGTGGCTGCACGGGAGAATTATGAGACGGCCCACGACCGTTATATGCTGGGTGACCTCTCCGGTTTCGAGATGCGCGAGGCACAGAAGAGTCTGTTCGATGCCGAAGAACGTCTTCTTACGGCGGCTTATGATACAAAGATGTGCGAAATTTCCCTCCTCCAGCTCAGCGGTGGCATTATGGCTTACCTCGGTACGGAATAACTTCTTTTTTCCTCTATATAATAAGGTACGCGCGCGTACCTTATTATATAGAAACTGCGTATTCAGAGTTTTGAATGCGTAGCTTTTGAAGGTATATCTAATCCGCTTCTTTTCTTTCCTCATTTCTTTTTGTATGTTGTTCGACATATTATAGTTTTTTATATACCTTATTGTGATTATATATAGAATATTGTAGTTATATTTGTGACAACAACATTGTCTTATCCATTGAAAGGCAATTGATGTAGTAATAATGTAATAGGAATAATCATGAAAAGACTACGGACCTTTTGCCTTCTTCTTTGTGCTCTTTTTGTTGGAATGATACCTGTGATGGCCAATGAAATTGTTTATTATGAGACTTTTGGAACGGATAAACTTAAGGCTTATGAACTTGTTAATGATTTTACAGGCTGGAGTGAGAAAGAATGTGTTTATAGCGGAATAGGTTCTGGTGTAAAATCCACTAATGAATGTGATCTTGATGGAAGTAGTAAGGGAAATTATGTGTATTTTCAAAAAGTAGCAGGGACTTTTAAAATAGAAGGTATACAAACATACGGATATTCAACTTGTAGTCTATCTTTTAATATGAAACTTGAGAATACATCTGATTATAGGGAAATTTCTGTGCAGTGCGTAGCGGATGGAGTAGCTGGTCCTATAAAAACAATTTCTGCAACAACGGATAAAAATTGGCATGCTGTGCAATGTGATGTAGAGATACCGGAGGCGGAGAGTCTGCAATTGATATTTACACGAAAAGGAAATAGTGTAAAAGACTATATTTACATTGATGACATTCGCATCATGGCCGAATCCCGTTTGGCTCCGCTTGAACCGGCATTTTCCATTCCGTCCGGTAAAGTTTATCCGGGGCAAATGGTAGAGATGTCGACCAAGCCATCAAAAACCGATATTTATTATACGGTTGACGGGAGTGAACCGGACGAAACGTCGTTGCTTTATGAGCAACCGGTAGAAATCACGGAGACTTGTACATTGAAGGCTGTGGCCGTAGCAGGCGATAAAAGGAGCACGGTTGCTACGGCAGATTATACGTTCACGCCGACTGTGGATGTCGCTTCTGTTTCCGGGTTGTCCGGTGTGACGACCGGGAGTCTGGTGCGTCTGGTGCTGGAAGGCATGTCGGTGACAGCATTGTCGGAGACGGAAGTCGTTTTGCAGGATGCAATGCAGGGATTGCTGTTGCAGACTACGGGATGGACGGTTCCTGTAGGACTGAGTGCCGGAGGATTTGTCGTGGGAACACTGGTGCGGAATGACGGATATGCATTCCTGACGGATGTGGATTCAAGGTATGTGGAGCGAGGAGGCATATTGACTTTCGAACCCATGGAGATTACACTGGACAATCTTGTTGCATCGCCTTCTGACTATATACTTCGGTTGATATGCTTGGACGAGGTTGGTATGCAGGATGGCCGTGTCGTGCAAGGGGGAAGCAGCGTCCCTTTTGTCGACCGGTTCTCTGTGTTACCGGACGGATATGAATGGCCGGAAAACTTTGCCCTGAATGCAGTTCCTATGTATGACGGAGAGGGGAATTTGATATTAGCGGTAATAGCCGTGGTGGATCTTGCCGAGGGGGATATGGCTCCGGTTTTTGGTACAGCATGGGTTGTGCCGTATGAAGGCATAAATTATGCTGTTGTGGATGAATTGAATACAAATTCATTGTCGGCCAGAGAAGTGTTTTTGTGTGACGATTGTGTGTTGGTGAATGACGGGAAAGAGGCAGAGGGTATAACATGGATTATAGAGAATAATCGGATACGGACACCGAAGGGGAAATATCTGGGAAGTATGGGGACGACGGATAATCTGGGAGTCCGGTTGTATGATTCTTATTCCAAGGCGACGTGTTTCTGGGAGTGGAACGAAGAATATCAGGCGTGGTGCAATACCACGGACAGATTGCGCACATTGCTTTTTAGCAAGACTTCCGGTTTTAAATTATTTGCGATGTCCAATATAAATTCCAGCGGTTATTCCGGGGTGGCTCATGAACTGCCGGTTATTCCCGGTCATATACGTACGGTTGCGCCGGACAATTTCGGGACGGTTTGTATACCTTATGCCGTAGACTGTTCCAGGATTCCAGACTGCAAGTTTTATTCATTGGCGGGGAAGAAGGTAGGAGCGGACGGATTGGCCACGGAACTGGTACTGGAAGGTCCGCTTGCGAAGCTGGAAGCCGGCAGTCCATATCTGTTCCGTACAAACGAAAATCGGCTGAAGCTGCCTTATCGGGGTAAGATGTCGATAAATCCGAAGTCAGTGAACGGACTGATAGGAGTTTTTGCCCCGGTGAACCCGAACCGGGACGCACAGGACGCAACCCTGAAAGGATGTTATGTGTTGACCGCTAATAATGTAGTGGGGCGTTGCGCGGCAGGTTCTTCTTTGGGTGCCAACCGAGCTTACATAAAAATGGATGAAGTTCCTGTATGCGGGGAAATGCCGCTTCAATGCCTGTCTCTGCCGATGGAGGAACTTTCTTCCGGAATAGTAGCGGGAGTGATTACGGATGAGGCTTCAACGGAACAAGTGTATACGATACAGGGCATTCGCTTGCGTGAGACCGATGTCAGGTGTTTGTCTCCAGGGGTGTATATTATAAATGGGCGTAAAGTCATAGTTGGCGGTAAGTAACAGGTGGATACGAAAAGACAGGAATATAAAAGCCCACGTGTGGTTGTCGTCGAGTTGGACGATGAGGGGATGCTGGCATCGACAATACAAGGTCCGTCTGCTTCGGTAGTGGTGGATAATGAAGAAACGGTTTTGGATGGTTATTCTTTCATTGATACGGATGTATGGGATGATGATTGGGAGGACTGATGTTTTTCTTTCAATATCTTTTTTTGAAAACGCCTTCTTTTATAACCCCGGCAGGCGGTCCAAATAACTGCGGATGTCGGGGGAAGAGGGGCGCAGCATGTTGCTGTTGACGATATTCCCTTCCGGATCGAGCAGGATGAAATGAGGAATGCCGGCGGCCTTGTAGAGTGTCTGGAAACGGGTGCTGGCGCCGAGATGAAGTTGCACACCTGCCATCTGCTGATCCTCAATGACCTTTTGCCAGTCGGCTCGTTTCGCATCTACGGAGAGGCTCACGAAAGTGATGTTGCGGTTCTTGTAATCGGCTTCCAATTGTTTGAGATACGGTATCTCTTTCCGGCAAGGGCCGCACCAGGTGGCCCACAGGTCAATGTAGACATACTTGCCGCGGAAGTCCTTCAGGTTCCATTCCTTCCGTTGCATGTCCCAGGCCCGGAAATCGGGAGAAGGTTTGCCGGTCTGTACGATATCCCAGGCATCGTATTTCTGGCGGAAAGCATTCAGCAGCGCGGAGTCGGTCACGAAAGTGCTGTGCAGGTTCATGAGCTCGTCGATGTTCTCGATGCCGTATTGTTCCACTTGTTCGATGGCCAGCACATTGAGCAGCACCTGTTTCACCGTCTCGTTTTCTATGTTGTCGGCTACATACTCCATCATACACACGGTGCGGTCGTATGGTTTCCGCGCTCCCCCCTTGGGGCATCCGAATGTACGGGCTATTTCTTTCATATACTCGCGGTACTCCTTGATGCCGGTGTAGGCTTCGTTTTCCGTGGCGCGTCTTTTGATTTCTTCGTAGTAGGTGTCGTCGGGGCGGTAGGTCGTGTCGTTGGAATAGAATGGATGGCCGGCGGCGTACATGAGTACGGCCGAGTTGTAGGCATATTCGATGCGTCCCGTCTCCATGGTCTCGAAACGGGGACTTATCCCGCCGAGCTTCCAGGCTTTAAGGATGCGCAGGGCAGACGCCTTTTTCCGGTCGACGAGCGATACGTACTCTTCGAACGGAAGAGCGAGTTTTTCTTCCTCCGGGGCGATGAGTTTCACCTGGTTGAGATAGTTGAATATCTTTTCCTTTCCGTCCTGTACGGCGAAGTCGACCTTTTCCTTAAAGCGGTTTCCTTCGAAAGAGATATGGATGGTGTCACCGTCTTCCAGAAAGATGGGGCGGCTGTTCATGCCGTAGAACAGATTGGCATGCACGGCTTCGATGCCGCTGAAAGTGTGCGTGCCGTGTCCGTTGTTGTCGAGCGGGATTTCCACGATGGTGGTCTGGTAGACGACGGCCACCTGGGAGGCGATCTTGTCCTTGACGTCAATGGTTATTTTTATGTCGGCGCGTACTGTTGCGGCGGTGACGGTCCAGAGAGTGAGGGCTGCCACGAGCGGCTTGCCCCATATCGGATTCTTCATATTCTTATGTGTCGTTTGGTCTTTATGGTTGGTAGATGATATTCTCGCGGTAGATGACGTCTACGATATCGTCGAATCCGCCGTATTCTTCGACAGGAATGGCATCGAGAAAGTTGCCCTCGTTGTCAAACCCGTTGTAGATGCGCAGGGTACTTTTACCGGTAGTCGCGCTCTTGCTGCCCACGATGAGGTCGTAAGAGCGGTTGTCTGGATCGTCCTGCTCCCAGAGACTGAATTTCAGCAGTGTGATATCCTCGCCTTCGGGTAGTGTGAATTCAAGCCGTGCGGCGGGGGCATTGTCTGTGAAGTTGACGCGGTACACGTTGCGGCCTACGCTGTAATAGAGGAATGTTTTCAGGGAACTGAAAGCGAAATGCGTGGCGGAAGCGATGTCCGTGCATGCGGAAAGTTCGGCATAATAAGCCTTTTCGTAGGCATAGCCGTACTTCGTGTTGGCAAAGGAGTAGAGGTCGCCGAGGATGATTCCGTACAGGAAGCGCTGGCTGCCCTTGCCCAGTATGGCATAAGTCATTCCGTTTCCGTCCTGGTTGCGGTCGTAGCGTGTGTTGCCGAGGGCGATCAGTTCCATCCGGTCTGTCCGTCTGGGCCATGTGAAGAGTTCATCGTTGAGGACCGGGAAGCCGGTGCCGACCAGTTCGTCCATCGGCATGTCTCTCAAATTGTCAAGTCCGAGTGAGGAAAATTCTTGAGCGCAAAGGATAAAGCGACGATTGGTGCGGTCCCACATCATAAAGGCGGGAATGATTTGCAAGGTATTCTTTGCGTTATAGCCAATGGCCGGCGATACGTAGAACTGGTTGGAGCGTACACTTCCGAAAAGCCCGTCGCCCATGAGCGTATTGCAATAATAGATACGTCCCATGGGGTCGATGATGATTTTACCGGGGAAGTGGGTGCTCATGTGCTGTACGCCGCCGGTATAGACGCCGCTACCGAACTCGTATCCGATAAAGTAGGACTCGTCCCACTGGAATTCGTTGTTGCTCAGTCGTGTACATCCGTCTCCCGTGACGAGGTAGAACGGTTCTTTCATCTTGGGGTCACAGACAAGTTGGTGCGGTTCTTTCCAATTGCCGGGTTCGCTACCCTGTAACAGGTCGCGGTAGACATTGTTGGTCGTTTTGATATGCGATACCATGTCGAGTTGTGCCCGTCCGTTGTTGGAGCATAAAACGAGCCATCCGAGTGAGGTCGGTGTGTTGACTTTCAGTGAGGCCGTCCGTCGGTAATAGATACCGGTGGCACGTTCTTTGATAGTGAGTACCAGCAGGTAGTTCCCTTGTGTGAGCGAGAGGGTGGTGTTCAGGTTCAGCGTAGTACCGATGACTACCGGTTTCTGCTGCCCGGTCTGGTCGTATGCTTCCCATTCATACGTATACGCGTCGGGATTGAAGGGGTTCGCTTCAATCTGCGGTGTGATGCTGAATACCTCCCGCGAGATTGCTTCGTAAGAGTCTGCGAATCGAATGCCTATGTCGTTGAGTGCAAGATAGTCGTAGTTCCCTTTATCGTCTGCGCAAGCAATACATAACAATGGTAGCAGCCATCCGGCCAGTCTGGTGAAGAATGTTTGTTTCATGTCTGTCGGAGATTAGAGGGTTAAGACGCGATGGGGGTGAAGTCCAGCAACCGGCGTTCATCGCCCTGTGCATCCGGATCGACAAGGGCATCCGGATCCACGTCGCCCTTTTCGTAGCCCAACAGGATATTGAGCTGGGTGAGCAGGTATTTGTTCACTTCGCGCTGGATGTATACCCATTTGTTGAAAGGAATAGCGCCGGCGGTGTTATAAGCCGTCCGGTCGACAACGTTGTCGAAGAGTTTCCATAGCAGGCGGAGTTTTCGTTCGGCAAAGACTCCTACATATTCGGGACGCCAACCTGCCGGTGCCGTGGAATAGAAGTCGGAGAAATCAATGCGGTAGGTCAGGATATCTGCCGTCGCCAGCTGCCCGTTGCCGGTTGTGTTCTGTTTGAGGAATGTGTTGAAGTATTCGTTAGACTGCAGTTCCAGAAATATGGATTTAAGTTCCGTACGAAGAGCCTCCGTCCGACGGAGTCGCACGATGTAGAGAAACGAGGACGTATAGGCTGGCATGACGGCGGGAGTGATGAGCTCGTAGTCGGTGTATTCCTGCGCGTTATCGGAATATACCCGTATGTTCACGGGACGGTCTTCGGTCGCCTGACGTCCGAGGGACTGGACTTTTACGGGTATGTCCAGTGTCTTGACGTCATCGGCCTGGTAGACAAAGGTGACGGTGGTGGTGTCCGTCGGAGTGTTGTATGCGTCGCGGTTGTTGAAGTAGATGCCGTCCGGAGCATTGTACAAGTCGGGTACTTGTTCATTGCAGGCGCAAAGAGTTCCCAACGTGAAGCCGGCGAGCAAGGCGCATCTTATTGCGGATTTCATCATGCGGTGGATTAGGTTTATTGTCGGTTTTCGGTTTCGGTGTCGGGCATCGGCACGACGAATAGTTTCTCTGAAGCTCTCATGAACTGGCTTGGTGCCTCGAACACGGTGAGTATGGAGGAGTAGTTGCGTTTGTAGAAGAAGAAAATCTGCCCTTCGCCATATAACTCGCGCACGATTTCGTAGTTGAGGAAGCGGGGGGCGTAGCTGTCTTCGTCCATAGATTCGACTCCCCGGTGCTCTCTCAGCCGGTTGACCCATTGTGCCATGAGGGGACGTTCTTCTGTTTCCTCATACAAATCGGCGATGATGAGGTACATCTCTCCGAGCCGTATCATGGGCACAATGGTGTTTTCGATAATTCCGGTGTCTGTGATGTCGGCGTACTTGTAGAAGTAATAGTCGTTCCCGCTTTTTCGCCAGTTTGCGATGTAGCGGTAGTCATCCGTGGAACCGCCGTATTCCCTTCCTCCTCCGAAATAAGGAGCTTCCAACAGGGCGGGATTCATTCTCAGTACGGGCTGCGGGCTGTGGTTCGGGTCGTTGTTGTTCTTGAACAGCAGATTGCGCTTTGTGTTGGTCAGTCCGAATATCACTTCCGTGGCAAAGATGCGGTCGATGTTTCGGGGAGTACCGAGGATATTCGCCTTGTCCACGAACGGGAAATGTTGCGGGGCAATGGCGATGATACCTTCCGCGTATTCCTTGGCTTTGGCCTTGTATTCGGCCTGTTCGTCACCTTTATAGGCGGCGATATAGTGGTAAGCCCGTGCAAGCAGAGCCTGCACGGCATAGTAGTTGAGACGCAGGGTGCGGTATTGAAGGAAGTTGTCTCCCATGGTGTTGTGGCTCGCGAGATGATTGTTAGTGGAGATGATAGGGTCATCTTTGAGCAGTGTCTCGGCTTGTGTGAGATCCTCTATCACGTGGCGCATGACTTCGGTTCCGGGTAACAGTTCCTGTACTTGCAGGGTTGTGGAAGTCGCATAGGGGATGCTTTTCTTTTCCGGTGTGAGCTTGTAGACGGGGCCGAAGAGGCGGAACATGTCTAAATGGAGCAATGCGCGTAGTGCCAGTGCCTCGCCGCGTATCAGATTGTAGTTGTTTCCTGTGAAAACGTCGCGGTGGGCGTCCATGTTCTCAAGCAATGTATTGCAATTAAGAATCAGGGCGTATGCTTTGTTCCATGTTTTGTCGAGCCTGTTGCGCCAGTACTGGCTTGTGAAATTCCGGTTGTTCAGGTCGATATAATTGCTCCAGGTCTGTTGGTCCGTGCTGATTTGGTAGGAGCCGGCCATGATTTCCACCATTTCCACGGTGAGTGTCTGCCCGTACAGTTCATCCTTGTTCAGGTCGATATAAATACCGTTGAGGAGTTTCTTGAATCCGTCTTGCGAACTGAGCAGGTCGTCTTCCGCCATCTGGTCGTATGGTCTTACTTCCAGCCAGTCGCTGCATCCGGCGGCGGACAGGAGAGCAACAAGGGCGAGGGTAAGGTTTCTTATAAATCGTTGCATCATGTGTGTCATTTAAAAGGTTGCGGACAGGGAGAAAGAGACCGTGCGGGCGAACGGATAGTCGATGCCTCGTTCTGCCTTTACGGTGGAGCAGCGGAAGATGTCGTTCATGTTGGCCTGTAAGGTCAGTGCGGACAAACCGGCTTTCTTGATGAAAGGTTGCGTGAAGTCATATCCGATGCTGAAAGATTCTCCGATAAACGTATTTTCGTCCATGACGAAGCGTGAGGACTTCTCTGTTTTCTGTATCATGGAGATTCCCTTAAACTGCGCTTCCTGTCCCGGGGCAGACCAACGGTCGTACAAGGCGCGTTTGTCCTGATTGTAATTGATTCCGTCGAGGTCGATGTTTTCTACCTTATTATATAAGTCAGAGTTAAATATCTGTCCTCCGAGCTGGTAGCGGAAGTAACATCCCAGCGAGAATCCCTTGTAGTAGAGTGTCGTTCCCAATACACCTTCCACTTTAGGTTGTGTGTTGCCGACGACAACTTCGTCGCTCACGTCATATTCGAATGAATAACTACCGTCTTTCTTTATGAACAGTTCTTTTCCGGTAGCGGGGTCTATGCCGGCGGAGCGTACCGCCCATATAGCCGTGGGGCTTCCGCCGTCGTAATAGCGGGTTGTGCCGGTGA
The DNA here is from genome assembly GCA_964540455.1 of uncultured Paraprevotella sp. Classification (GTDB taxonomy): domain Bacteria; phylum Bacteroidota; class Bacteroidia; order Bacteroidales; family Bacteroidaceae; genus Paraprevotella. Next base: position 22,831 of record CAZIMK010000026.1, on the reverse strand, counting down.
CGGAGGCCTGTCCGGCCTTGTTCAAATCGCTCAGCGAGTTGCCGATGTTGGCATATCTGGATTTATTGGTTCGGGCGTTCAGACTGATGCCCCAGTTGATACCTTTCTTGATATTGTGGATGGGCGAGACGCGCAAGGTGGCCTCCAGTCCGTTGGTCTTCTGTTGTCCGGCGTTCATGGCTACACTTTTCACGCCTACGGAACCGGGTGTCGTAATAACAGCCAACAATGGGTCTGTTACTTTGCGGTATAAGTCCAGAGTAATGCCGAGACGGTTGTCGAACATGGCGACGTCTGCACCGATGGTGTAGTTGATCGTGTTCTGCCATTGCAGGTCTGGATTACCCAGTGAGGAGATGAGGACGCCGGCCCCGAATACGTTCGTCATCCAGCCGTTGAACGCATAGGTCGTAAATGCTTGGTAGGCGGAGAAATTCTGGTTGCCGGGGTTCCCGACGGAACCGCGCAGCTTGAGCAGTTGGAACAGAGAACTGTCGCCCATGAATTTTTCCTTGTGGATGTTCCATCCGAGTCCGACCGACCATGTATCGCGGAAACGGTGGCTGGCACCGAACATGGACGCGCCGTCCCGACGGTAGTTCATGTCGAGCAGGTAGCGGTTGTCGTAGGCATATCCTCCGTTTACGTAGAAACTGACGGCGCGTGTCGTGCTTTCGGAATAGGAGGGTTTGCCGCCGTCGGGATAGCGGTTGGCGAATGACGGGGCTCCGAATGTGTCTTCCGTAAATCCGGTCGCCTTATAGCCGTTTCGGGTACGCGACTGGCTGGAGAAGTTGAAGCCTCCTACCAGGTTGAGCATGTGTACGTCTTTGAACAGTTTGCCGTATGTGACAGATACATCTCCCTCATAACTGAAAGCTTTGGTTCCCGTGTAGTCGAACGAGCCTTTTTCCATTTCGTTCATACTGTCGAAGTCCGTATGTAGAGGAGAGAGGCGTTGCTCTGTCGTAGTATTGCTGCGCGAAATTTTAAATTTAGCCCGTGCCCGAAGGTCGTTTGTGGCAAACCATTCGGCAATGAAGTTATTGGTGAATCCGAATTCATCGCTCCGGTCGTAATTGTTCAGACTTGCATTCCACAAAGGATTCGGCACCGGGGCTTCCTCTTCTGTCGTAGGTACATACAGATATTTGTCTATGCCCCCTTCCGCATTATATTTCCTATAATAAGGGTTAGCTCGTGCATATTCGGAGAAGAATACGGTCGGGTCTGTCGTGTTCAGATAGTTGATGCTCAGTTTGTTGCTAAATTGAAAACTGCCGGTGCGGTATATCAGGTCGAGGTTTCCAGCCAAGGTTTGACGACGAGAGTCTTTCATTACTCCGTTCGTATTGCCGTATGAAATCCCCAGTCCATAAAGGATTTTTTCCTCTCCTCCTTCTACGTAGATGTTGTGCTTCTGGGTGAATCCGGTTCTTAACGGTTCGCTCAGCCAATACGTGTCCACTCCGCGGGCAATTTCTTTTTTCCGCTCGTTCAGCAAATCATCTAATCTCAGTTGGTTGAGCGGGTTGTTTGTCAGATCCTTGTATATACCCGCCAGTTCTTCAAACCGCAGTTTCTCCTCTGCATTCATCAGATTGTAGTCGGTAAGATCCGCCATCGTGACACTGAAGTCTCCCTTGTAGCTCAGTCTCAACCGTCCTTTTTCCGGTTTTACGGTCTCGATGACGACGACGCCATTGGCTGCCTTTGAACCGTAGATGGCTGTTGAGGCTGCGTCTTTCAGAATGGTGACGGAGGCTACGCGGCTCATGTTCAAGTCGGATATGGTTTGTACATCCGTCTCGAAGCCATCCAGTATGAAAAGCGGTTGGTTGGGATCAGTGCCGTATTCCTCTTTCAGCCCCATGATGCTGCTTTTGCCTCGTATTTCAATGTCAGGCATCCGGTTGGGATCAGAACCGAATTGTATGTTATCCGCTATCTTGAAAGAGGGGTCCAGGGTCTTGAGGCTTTGTAATACATTCTGGGTCCCGACTTTCTTTAGCTCGATGCCCTTATAGGTGGCGGCGGAACCGGTAAAACTTTCTTTCTTGCGCTGGTAGATGCCCGTTACCACAACTTCTTCAATGGCCGTGGAACTGGGCGAGAGGACGATACGCCGGAAGCGTTCTGTATTGTTGCCGTTCAGTTCCATTTCTAACTTATCGTATCCGACGAAACTGAATGAGACCTTGTAAGTGCCTTTGGGGAGGGTAAAAGAGAATGCGCCGTCCATATCTGTGAGTGCGACAGTTTCTGTCGGCCCCTGGATGCGAATGGAGACGCCTATCATGGTTTCATTGAACTCCTTGTCCACAACAACTCCCTTTACCGTCATTTTGTCATTGGTGGTGCGCAACGTGTCCGGCCGGATTCCGGATGCCGCAGCCGTGTGAGCGGCATAAAGAGGCAGGTATAGAAATACCGATGCCACGAACAGCAGAAGTGTTTTCAGATATAGATGTTTTGGTTTCAAGTGTATGCTCATGTTAGACTCGCTTTATGGAGAAGGGTGACAAGAGGACGAAACGAAGAAAGTCCTGTTTGGCCAAGGCGTTTCTTCGTTCCGGATAAATGAATGATGTATGTTATTTGACAGTGATTTTGACACTTCGGTCGCCTGCTTTCACGAGGTAGATGCCTGCCGGCAGTCCGTTGACAGAGGCTGTATTGCCATGAGTCGCAATTATGTTTATTCCTTGAGCGTTGTATACCCGAATGTCAGTTGCTTCGGGAGTTTCGATGTGCAATGCGGCGGATTGTGCGGTGATTGTTGCAGAACCGGCGGATTGTGTAAGGATGCCGGTGCTGTTCGATACTTTCCGGGCATTTCCGGCAAGGAATGTGAACATGAGCGGCATTGCCATTACATCGTCGGCTCCGTTATCCAAAATGAAGAAGCTGGGGGACGTCAACCGGTTTTCTTCGACGAAGAAGATGGGCTGTGCGTTGTAGTTAAACATACCTTGTGTGTTTTCAGGTCTGATTCCGAAATACATGTTATTGGGCAATTCGGCTCTCATGGGTAGCACGAGCAGGCCGCCCTCTTGATAATATTCAGCTTCGATGACCGCGTCTTTTATTCCGAAGAATCCTTTCAGGACAACCGTATTGTCGGTACCCTCTTTCCTTTTGATAATAAGCGGGAATTCCAGATCCGCTTCGTCTACCAATGCAAAGTCGAGGTAGTCAGAAGCAAAATCATACGTACCGGTAATGTCCTCTATCGTCTTGTCGCATGTTTGTTTTGTCATGGTAAATCCGGGAGCATACTGTGCCATTCCGTAGGAAGCCTTGGCGTCCGGGTCTGATATTCTCGCGTTGAAGTTTGCTGTGGACGTAAGTACGATATTATTTCCGGTTCCGGAGACTGTCAGATCGATAGCCGTAAGCTGTACGGCCATATATGACGTGTAGAATGTCCCGCACAGAATACTGCCCGGAAATTTCGTTTCACTGCCCGGTATTTTGCTTTTCAGAGTCCCATTCTCTTGGTTATAGACCAAAACGGAGGCGCCGCTATATCCCATTATACCCAATAACTTCACTTCGTTTTCACCGTCTCCGGGAAGAATGGCCACATTATAGTTGCTTTCCGCAGGTATCGTAGCGTCGGTTAAAGTGCATTCTCCGTGGAATATATAGCGTCCGTATAAATCCGTGACGGACGGGTTCTGGGCAACTGCATAACAGGTCGTGAACAGCAGCAGAATGACTATCTGTGCTCTAAATGTAAGTCTATTTATCATTTACTGTAGATTATAATAATAAAACAATGCGAAATTATAAAAATAATCGATATCTTATATAAAAGGTGTATCGTTTTAACTTCTATAAAAGAATATTTGAGGCCATGGAATCGGCTGGATGATTCTTTGCCGTGCAAGTTTGTTTCAACGTGAGTTCGATATAAGGAATCAGAATATGTAGCTATGGTATTCATGGTGTTGGTAATGAGGTTGGTAAACGATTAAATGTTAAACAATCGGGTCGCAGCCGTCAGGCTTTTTTTACTGATGCAAAAATATGGCATCCGGCCGGGGCGCTTTCGGAGGCGTTCCGATGTTTTCGGATGCTTTCGGACAGCATCGTTAAACGGTGGACGGCTGTAGCGCACGGAACATCATGCCGGTTACGGCGGCACGGTCGTTTCAGTTTGGATGAACAGTTCATTTAAGTTTGAATGGATGGTTTATTTAAGCTTGAATGGATGATTCATTTAAGTTTAAATGAACATGTCATTCAAGTTACAGTGGAGTGTCTCACAGTTCGCCGGGATAACGCCCGAAGATGGCTACCCGGCGAGGCGTGAATACCTTGTCGCCGCTCCCCGCGTGAAAGGTGTGAAGGATGTTTGCATAACATTTTTAAAAACGGTAATTAAATATGCCGCCTTTAAGGTGACTTATTTAATTACCACTCGCGTGAAAGTCGTACAAACATGATTCACTTCTTTCACACATACCATTCAGAAAGGCATGGCGGATTTGTTGTGTGTTATCCTATCTTTCTTGTTTTCAATCTTTTGCAGAAGAATGTGGACGATTTTATCCACCGTGCGTTCCGTGACTGCCCCAAAATTGCCGTCACGCGTATGCACCTGTTTGACAAAAAGTGTTACCTTTGCTTGTTTTTAAACAGAAATTGGGAACGGATGATCGTATGTATCGCTGAAAAGCCCAGTGTGGCACGGGATATAGCACATGTTCTGGGAGCAACCCAGAGTCACAGCGGGTATATGGAAGGAAATGGATACCAGGTGACCTGGACTTTCGGACATTTGTGTGAATTGAAAGAGCCTCATGAATATAGTCCCCTGTGGAAGTCATGGAGCCTTTCCGCCCTTCCGATGATACCCGCCCGTTTCGGCATCAAATTGAAGAACGACAAAGGGATAGCGGAACAGTTTTCCACGATTGAACGCTTGATGCAGTCGGCCGACGGGATTGTCAATTGCGGAGATGCGGGGCAGGAGGGAGAACTCATCCAACGGTGGGTGATGCAGAAAGCCGGAGCCCGTTGTCCGGTGAAGCGGCTGTGGATTTCTTCGCTGACGGAAGAAGCCATACGTGAAGGGTTCCGGAGTTTGAAAGACCAGCAGGAATACCAGTCGCTGTACGAGGCGGGACTAAGCCGGGCTATCGGGGACTGGATTCTGGGAATGAATGCGACCCGGCTTTATACGCTGAAATATGCGCAGGGAAGGCAAGTGCTGAGTATAGGTCGGGTGCAGACACCTACGCTGGCTCTTATCGTGCGGCGGCAGCAGGAAATAGAGAACTTCAGGCCCGAACCATACTGGGTGCTGACAACGGTGTACCGGGAAACGACCTTTACGGCTGTCATGGAACAGGAAGACGAGGAAGGTCCGGTTCAGGAGAAGCTGGAGGGGGAAGACGGTAAGAAAAATGCTTTGGGACGTAAAGGGTTTGTCACAAAGGAGGAGGGTGAGGCCGCTTTGGCTGCGATATGTCAGTCACCCTTCACCGTGACAGACGTGAAGCAAAAGAAAGGAAGCGAGGCGCCCCCGCGTTTGTTTGACCTGACATCCTTGCAAGTGGAGTGTAATCGTAAATTCTCCTATTCGGCGGATCAGACCTTGCAGTTGATTCAAAGCTTGTATGAAAAGAAACTCACTACCTATCCCCGTGTGGACACGACATTCCTGAGCGATGACATTTATCCCAAATGCCCGCAGATTCTGAAAGGCTTGCAGGTGTATGCGGAACTGACGGCTCCGCTGGAGGGAAAGGTTCTGCTGAAAAGTAAAAAGGTGTTTGACTCGTCCAAGGTGACGGACCACCATGCTATTATTCCCACGGGTGTGCCGGCACAGAACATGACGGACATGGAACGGAATGTCTATGACTTGATAGCGAGACGGTTTATCGGGGTGTTCTATCCGGACTGCCGGTTCTTGCAGACAACGGTATTGGGGGATGTGCAGGAGATTGGATTCAAAGTGACGGGAAAACAGATTCTGGAGCCGGGATGGCGGGTGCTTTATGGCAATGGCAACACCTTGCGTGATGGTGAAAAAACGGTGGATGAGGAACGTACATTGCCTTCATTTAATAAGGGGGAAAGCGGATCGCATGTTCCCAATCTGGCGGAAAAATGGACTGTTCCTCCCAAACCCTATACCGAGGCAACGCTCTTGAGAGCTATGGAAACGGCGGGAAAGCTGGTGGACGACGAGGAGTTGCGGGATGCTTTGAAAGAAAACGGCATCGGTCGTCCCTCTACCCGGGCCGCTATTATCGAAACGCTTTTTAAACGGCGCTATATACGGAAAGAGAGAAAAAATCTGATAGCCACACCAACAGGTGTAGAACTGATAGGACTGATTCATGAGGAATTGTTGAAAAGTGCGGAGCTGACAGGTATCTGGGAGCGTAAGCTGAGATTGATAGAGAAGCATGGTTATGACGCGAAGACATTTATAGACGAACTGAAGCAGATGGTGTCGGATATTGTTTATGCCGTGCTCACGGACAATAGCAACCGTCGGGTGACAGAAACAAAGGAAGAAGAGAAAACACCGGGAAAAAAGAAAGCCGCTTCTGGAAAAAAGACGCTGGCAACATCGTCTGGCAAGCGTAAAAAAGCAGGAACGTTATCAGGTACGGACGTGTCTGCGATAGCGGAAGGACAAGTCTGTCCTTTGTGTGGCAAAGGGCATATCATCCGGGGGCGTACGGCTTATGGTTGTTCCGAATGGAAAAACGGATGTGCTTTCCGCGCTCCTTTGGAACAATAAAAAACGGAGGAAGACGTTTTACTGGTAAGTATGAAAAAGAATCTCTGTTACCTGTTGTTATTGTTTCCGTTTCTCGTTGGATGCGGAGCGGAGAACAATGTCAGGAAGGGCGATGCTTTTTATGCGCTTGGCGAATATTTCGACGCGGCGGTAGAGTATAAGAGAGCCTATATGCGTACGCCTGTCAAGGAAAAGGCCAAGCGGGCGGAACGAGCTTATAAAGCGGCCGATTGTTATCGCCGTATCAATGCCTCGGCTAAAGCCTTGGGCTCTTACCAGAGCGCCATTCGTTATAAGTATCCGGATAGTCTGGCTTATTTTTATCTGGCACAGATGCAACACCGTGGCGGTGATTATAAGAAGGCGGAAGAAACCTATCGGTATTATTTGGAGCGTGATCCTACCCACCGGCTGGCACTTAACGGAGTGCAGGGGTGTATGTTGGCTCCCTTGTGGAAAAACAAACCGACGAACTATACTGTGAAGCGTCAGCCGCTGTTCAATTCCCGTCGTACGGATTTCTCACCGGTACTGGCGGGGGATGAAAGTGAACAACTGTTCTGGACTTCCACGCGTCCTCAGGCAACCGGCGGTGAAATCAGCGGTATAACCGGAGTGAAGAACGGAGATATCTTTTTTTCTAAAAAGGATGATAAAGGAAAATGGCAACAGCCGGAACTTATCGAGGGGGAGCTGAACAGTGAATACGACGAGGGGGCTTGCGCCTTCTCTCCGGATCAGAAGACCATGTACCTGACCCGTTGTACGCATGACCCTGATTTTCCCCGTTATGCACAAATCTTCACGTCCTCCCGTTCGGATGCGGCATGGAGTAAGCCTCAGTTGTTGGAAATTACGAAGGATACGCTGTCTTCGTATGCCCATCCGGCCGTGACGCCGGACGGGCAATGGCTGTATTTCGTTTCGGACATGCCCGGCGGATTGGGAGGGTTGGACATCTGGCGTGTGCGATTGACGAGCAGCGGTTTGGGAGGAGTTGAGAACTTGGGTGAACCGGTGAATACGCCCGGTAACGAGATGTTTCCCACTTTCCGGCCCAACGGAGAGATGTATTTCTCATCCGACGGGCATCCCGGCATGGGCGGACTGGACTTATTCTGTGCCGTTTGTGATACGGCCGGTGTGTGGACGGTGGAAAACTTGCGGTCGCCCATGAATTCGGCCGGTGATGACTTTGGCATGACATTCGAAGGTTTGCACAATCGCGGATATTTCAGCAGCAACAGGGGAGATGCAAGGGGATGGGACCACATATACAGTTTCGAAAAACCGGAGATATTGCAGACCGTTCGGGGATGGGTGTATGAGAAAGACGGTTATGAACTGCCCGGAGGATTGGTGTATATGGTGGGCAATGATGGAACCAATCTCAAACTGAGCGTGCGCGGCGACGGTTCGTTTGTACAGCAGATACAGCCCAATGTGGACTATGTGTTTCTCGGCACATGCGAGGGGTATCTGAATCATAAGGAAGAACTGCGTGTCGATACCAGCAGTGTCAGCCGTGAACACGTGTTGCAGTTCCCGTTGGCTTCTATCACGGCACCGGTGCTGATAAACAATGTGTTTTATGAGTTCGACCGTGCTGACTTGACGCCGGAATCCACGCAGTCGCTGGATGAGCTGGTGACGTTGCTTAACGAGAATCCTAACATCACTATCGAACTGAGCTCCCATTGCGATTATCGGGGCAACGATGCTTATAACCTGAAACTTTCCCACCGTCGTGCCGAATCTGTGGTGAATTATCTGATAGATCACGGCATAGCAGCCGAACGTCTCACTCCCATGGGATACGGGGAGACGCATCCGAAGACCGTTACGCGCAAAGTGGCCGAAACGTATCCATTTCTGCATGAAAATGACACGTTGACAGAGACCTTTATCTTGGCTTTGCCGGAAGAACAACAAGAGATTTGTAATGCCTTTAACCGGCGTACGGAGTTTAAGGTTCTTCGTACCACTTACGGGCTTTTCGATGAAAAAGGCAATGTCGTTCTTCGTAAGAAAGAGGAGAAAACTTCGGCACGGAAAGAAGAAAATACGGATATATGGCCGTTTTGAGAAACCATAATATCCTTTTTTGTGGAAAATCTCCCTTAGTCTGTTTTTTTTCGTATCTTTGTACATTCACCCTTGCTATGTGATAAGAGGTGGCAAAAAACAGAGAAAACAGATGAATGTCATAGATTTGATAAACAGTAGGGAGAGTACGGCTTTTTCGTTTGAAGTGCTTCCGCCCTTGAAAGGGGCAGGCATCGAAAAATTGTTTCGTACCATCGAACAACTGAAAGAGTTTTCCCCGGCTTATATCAATATAACCACTCACCGCAGCGAGTATATATATAAAGAGGTGGGCGACGGTATGATGCAGCGTATGCGCATCCGCAGGCGTCCGGGGACGGTGGCAGTGGCAGCAGCCATTCAGAACAAATATGGCATTCACGTAGTGCCTCATGTCCTGTGCAGCGGTTTTACACGTGAGGACATCGAATATATGTTGCTTGACCTGCAGTTCCTGGGTATCAGCGACCTGCTGGTGTTGCGCGGGGATAAGGCCAGGGACGCTTCTTCTTTCCAGCCTACGGGTGACGGTTATTCCTATGCGACGGAACTGATGGAACAGATCAATCGTTTCAATGCCGGGTTCTTTGTCGATGATTCTCCGATAAAAGTTCCGGGAGAGCCTTTTTCTTACGGGGTGGCCTGTTATCCGGAAAAACACGAGGAGTCGGCCAATCTGGAAAGTGACTTGCAGATATTGAAACGCAAAGCCGACGGTGGGGCGGCTTATGCCGTGACACAGTTGTTTTATGATAATGAGAAATATTTTTCGTTTGTGCGGCGGGCGCGGGAGATGGGAATTAAAATACCTATTCTTCCCGGTATAAAACCGCTTTCCAAACTTTCTCAGCTGATAATGGTGCCGAAGACATTCCATTGCGATCTTCCGCAACCGTTGGCCGAGGCAGTGAGAGCATGCCGTACGGATGAAGAGGTGAAACATGTGGGAGTCGAATGGGCGGTGGAACAGTGCCGTGAACTGATGAAGCACAAGGTGCCGAGCATTCATTTCTACACCGTGTCTGCGGTGGATAGCATTCGGGAAATAGCAAAACGGATATATTAGACAGGATGTGATGCTCGGAGGTGTAATAGGACAGCGGGATTTGAAAGAGCGGTTGTACCGCGAGGTGAGGGAGAATCGTCTTCCCCACGCTCTGCTGTTTCATGGACCGGAGGGGAGCGGTAAACTGGCGTTGGCCGTTTCACTGGCCCGGTATCTGCTCTGCCAGCATCCCGGAGATACTGATGGGTGCGGCACGTGTCCTTCCTGCCGGATGGCGGCTAAACTTGAGCATCCCGACTTGCATTTTTCGTTCCCGATTATCCGTAGCAAGAATGCGGAGAGTTCCGTGTCCGATGTCCATTTGACAGCCTGGCGCCGTCAGTTGCTTGCCAATCCCTATTTCTCGTTCCGGACATGGCTGGAGGATATGGAGGCGGAAAACCAGCAGGCCATGATCTACACGGCCGAGAGTGACGCTATTCAGCGGAAGTTGAGTCTGAAATCGAGTCAGGGCGGGTGCAAGGTTATGGTGATATGGCGTCCGGAGAAGATGAATACCGAATGTGCGAATAAATTGCTCAAGTTGATAGAGGAGCCGCCGTCGCGGACATACTTCCTGCTGGTAAGCCAGGAATCGGAGAAAGTGTTGCCTACGATTCTCAGCCGGACACGGCAGATTTTTGTGCATGCATTGGATACGGATACTATTGGTAAGGCACTTGTGGAGCGGGAGCGGCTGGAGCTGGAACAAGCGATGCAGGTGGCTCGTGTCGCGCATGGCAGTTATACGGCGGCTTTGGAGGCTATGACCGCCAACAAAGACAACACTTTGTTCTTTGAACTTTTCGTTATTCTGATGCGACTGAGTTATCAGCGGAAAATCAAAGAGATGAAGAAATGGAGCGAGCAGGTGGCGGCATTGGGCCGGGAGCGTCAGAAGGCATTCCTGGAATATTGCCAGCATTTGGTACGGGAGAATTTTGTGTATAATTTCCGGAGAGAAGAATTGAACTACATGAATTCAGTGGAAAGCGACTTCTCCGTAAAGTTCGCCCGTTTCATCAATGAGAGGAATGTAATAAAGATAATGAACGAACTGAGCGAGGCGCAGCGTGATGTAGAGCAGAATGTCAGTCCGAAGATGATTTTTTTCGATCTGGCTCTTAAGATGATTGTGCTCCTCATTCAATAATATGCAATGTATTATGGATTATGAATTTAAATTGAACGGTGTGGAACGGGGACTGTGTGCCAAAGGTTGCAGTCGGCAGGACAAGCAGCTGAATACGTATGACTATCTGGCTGACATACCAGGCAATACGGAAGATACGGATCTGGTGGAAGTGCAGTTTAAGAACACACGTAAGGGATATTATCACAACAGCAATGGGTTGCCTTTGGAAAAGGGGGACATTGTGGCTGTAGAGGCTTCGCCCGGGCATGACATCGGAGTGGTGACGCTCACGGGACGGCTGGTGCTGTTGCAGATGAAGAAAGCCAATCTGAAATCCGATCAGGATATTAAGCGGGTTTATCGGAAAGCCAAGCCGGTGGACATGGAGAAATATGAAGAGGCCAAGGCACGCGAGCACGCAACCATGATTCGTTCCCGTCAGATAGCCAAGGAACTGGGGCTGGATATGAAAATCGGTGACGTGGAGTATCAGGGCGACGGCAACAAGGCCATCTTCTATTATATAGCGGACGGAAGGGTGGACTTCCGCCAGCTTATCAAGGTATTGGCTGAGAATTTCCGTGTGCGCATCGAGATGAAGCAGATTGGCGCACGGCAGGAAGCCGGGCGTATAGGAGGTATCGGCCCCTGCGGGCGTGAATTGTGTTGTGCCACGTGGATGAAGAATTTCGTATCGGTCTCCACGAGTGCGGCCCGTTTTCAGGATATTTCACTCAATCCTCAGAAACTGGCCGGGCAGTGTGCCAAGTTAAAATGCTGTATGAACTATGAGGTGGATATCTATGTCGAGGCAGGAAAGCGTTTGCCCAGCCGTGAAATCACCCTGTTGACGCAGACCGGGGAATATTTCTTTTTCAAGGCGGATATCCTGGCCGGTATGGTGACGTATTCATCCGATAAGAAACTGGCGGCCAATCTGGTCACACTTCCTGTGAAACGCGTGTTCGAGGTCATTAACATGAATCGGCGCGGAGAGAAACCCGATAGTCTGGAGGCGGAACAGCCGATAGGGGCCGGCCCGTCTGACCTCGTGGAACAGGAGAGTCTAACCCGGTTTGACAAGCGCAAGAAGACGAGAAACAATAAAAAACGCAGGGAGGACTCTCAGGCAGGAAGGACTGCCGTCCGTGCCGAAGTTGGTGCGACGGAAACCGGAAATGAAAACAACCGCGATGGCGGACGTGGTGGCAACCGTCGGGATAATCGCAATACCGGTAAAAATGGTGAGCAGCGCCGTCTCCGTGGCGGACGAAAGTCCGAGGCGATGGAAGGAAAAGCCGAAGAAACGGATGATAGGAAAGAGAACCGGCAGGAGAATCATCGCCGGTCGCGCAACGGCCGTCGTGAACCGCGAGGCAGGAACGGCGGTGTACAGGATAAGAACGAAACCACGGAAAACGTTGGCGAATGATTGGCCGTTACGGACATTCTCTGATACGGGCGGCGGGCATTTGTCTGTTATTATCGTCCTGCGGTAGCGAGGCGTGGCATCACATTTATAAACCGATACCTGTTGCTGTATGGGAAAAGTCCGATACGCTGACTTATTGTTTGCCGGAGGTGCCCGATTCGGGGCTATATGATTTTTATGTGGATGTGCGCACGACGGCCGCTTTCCCTTATACGGGCTTGAAGGTCGGGGCTCTTACCTGCACAGACAGTTTTGCCGCCGAAAGAAGGGACACGGCGGATTTGTGGGTGCAGACACCGTCGGGTATCCCTTCGGGCGAGGGCATAACGCTCATTTGTCACGAGACGCCTCTTTACCGTCTTTTCCTATGTCCCGGCCAGCGTACTACCGTGCGCTTATATCACGTCATGCGACGGGAAGACCTGCCCGGAGTGAGCGACGTGGGGCTGAAAGTCGTGTCTGTCGCGAAAATGTAATTAACCTTTTATTATTAATAACTATGACAAAGATTCTCAAACGAATGATGTGGGCAGTGATGGCCTTGGCTGGGATGTTCCCCGCCAAGGCGCAGCAAGTGCCCCTCTCTCCGGTTCCTCAACAAGTGGAATGGGGAACTAAAGCCTTTGACCGGGCCTCGGCTGTTTGTCAGTTGGGCGGTACGGCCGATGAGGCGACTATGGCGCTGCTGGACAAACATTTCAGTTTCCGCAAGCGGGCCAAGACAAAACTTATCGTGGGCAAGAGCGGTGACAAGGCTGTAGCCCGGTGGAAAGACCGTATTCCGGAGAAAGCGGAAGGGTATTACCTCCGTGTAGAACCGGGTAAGATTGTGGTGGCCGGACATGATGATGTGGGTACGTTTTACGGTGTGCAGACGTTGTTGCAGGTGATGTCGCAGCCCGAAGTGATGTCTGTAACTGTCACCGACTGGCCGATGACGGCACAGCGCGGTGTCATAGAAGGTTTCTACGGCAATCCGTGGAGTTTCGAGAACCGCAGGAGCCAGTTCGAGTTCTACGGAGCCAACAAAATGAATGTTTATATTTACGGTCCTAAGGATGATGTGTATCACCACAGCCGGTGGTACACTCCCTATCCCGAGGCCGAGGCCCGCAAGATGCAGGAACTGGTGAGGTGTGCCACAGACAACAAGGTGAAGTTTGTCTGGGCTATGCACCCGAGTAATGCCATTACCAGTGATTCCGACAAGCAGAAGGCACTCGACAAATTCGAACAGATGTACAGTCTGGGCGTGCGTGCCTTTGCCATCTTCTTTGACGACATTTCGGCCAAGAGCGTAAATGACCAGGTGGCCTACCTGAATTTCCTTACCGACGAGTTTGTTAACAGGAAGGGAGACGTGGAACCTATGATCGTGTGCCCCACGCAGTACAACAGAGGATGGTCGAGTGGCGATTATCTGTCCATCATGGGGGCGCAGCTCTATCCCGGAATTCAGATCATGTGGACGGGGAACTCCGTGTGTGACATGATTCAGAAGGCGGATACCGACTGGATTTACGGGCAGACGGGACGTAAGCCTTTCATCTGGCTCAATTACCCCGTGAACGACTACGGACAGCACAACTTGCTGATGGGGCCGCTTGTGGACAACGGGCGGGATGTTTATGATCAGGTGTCGGCTTTCTGTTCCAATCCGATGCAGTATGCCGAGGCGTCCAAAGTCGTGCTTTACAGTATTGCGGACTTTACGTGGAATCCTGTGGCTTTCGACCCTTATGCCGCCTGGGAACGCGCTATCGCCAGCCTAATGCCGGAACATACGGAGGCATTCGCTATTTTCTGCAAGAGCAATGTGGATGTCGCACCGAACACGCACGGTATGCGTGTCTACGATGAGACGCCGGAGTTCAAGGCGCTCATGACGAAGCACGCCGCGTTGGATGACAAGGCCCTTGCGGAGTATACGGCTTATTTTGCCAGGACCAAGGTGGCAGCGGAAGAGTTGCTTGCGCTCGAAGGCAAGTCGGAGATGGTGGACGAAATCAAGGAGTTTGTTCAATGTTTCTACTATCAGGCTTTGCGTGGACAGAAGGTGATGGAGATGGCAAAAGCACTTGCGGGCAACGCCCCTGCGGCATTTATAGCTGCATATAAGGATTACAAGTCGTTCTCCGAAGCGGCGGGAAAACTTATCAGCCGCGGTTTCCAAGGTTCCATCCAATCTGTGATTCCCCATACGGCTACGCTTTATGTGGAGCCTTTCATCAAGAGCATGTTGTTGAACACGATTGCGCAGTTCAAGAAGTCCGGAGCTGATTATCCGGCAGATCTTTTCCCGGTGCAGTTGCTGGAGAACGGTACATATTTCATCAAGGTGAACGGGAAGTATCTTACCAATGTAGCCGGAAGCCGTATGCCGACGCTGCAGGCGGAAGTGGACAATATCAACGAGGGACGGCAGCGCTGGATTATTACCCTGGAGCCTTCGGTAGACCGTTACAGTATCAAGAACGAGTGGGACAAACGTTACCTCAATGAAATCGGCAACTTCTGCCATAACAGTTATAACGAAGATTGGAATACATACATCCTTTCGCGCACGGATGGGAAGTTTGCCATCCGGAACGCAGGTAACGGCGGGTCGGCATATTGGACGAGCGACGGCACGCGCCTGATGCGGAGCGACAACAATCAGTCCGACAAATTTATCTTTGAAATCATTCCTGTGGATGGGGAACCGTAAATATTGTTTCGGGAGTACCCGACCCGTTGGGATTTGATGATGTTTGCTGTTGCAGGGCGCGAGATTTTCGCGCCCTGTTTCCTTCTATGAGAAAGGGTAGAGCAGCGGCAGTACCAGCACCATGACGATGCCGAGGATAATCTGTAGCGGCAGTCCCACCCGGATGTAATCCGTGAACGTGTAGTTACCCACAGGCATGACCAATGCGTTGGGCGGTGTAGAGAAAGGCGAGGCGAAACACATGCTGGCTCCCACCGTGACGGCGAAGAGAAACGGGTAAGGGCTTACCCCCAGCATGACTGCCGTTCGCATGGCGATGGGAGCCAGCAGTACGGCCGTGGCGGTGTTGCTGATGAACATCGTCATGAGCGACGTGGTGAAATAGATGCCGGCCAACAAGGCATGCGGTCCGTAATCACCCAATAATCCCACGAGTCCGTCGGAAATGCAGGCCGATGTGCCCGTCTTCTCTAATGCCAGCGACATGGGCATCATGCCTGCGATGAGCACGATACTCTCCCAATTGATGGTCTTGTAGGCCGCCTCGACGTTGCGGAAGCATCCGGTGAGTACCATCAGAAGCCCTGCGATAATGACTGCCGTTACCGGTGCCACGGGAATGGAGTCGAACATCATCAGCACGATCATCAGCAACATGATGGCGGCGGCCAGCGGTGCTTTGTAGTCCAGCGTGACCCGGGCTGCATCTTCCAGCGGTTGCCCCAGCACGACCCAATCGCCCGTTTCGCCGGTTGTCTCCGTAAGTCGTGCGATGTTGCTCCATGTGCCTTGTACAAGTATCGTGTCGCCTGCCAGAAGTTGTACATCGGCCAGGCTGTTCAGTATGTATTCTCCCCGTCGTTTGACGCCCAATACGTTTACGTTGAACTTGTTTCTCAGACCGGAGTCTTTGATCGTGCGGTTTATCAGTGCCGACGAGGGTAGCAACAACAATTCTGCCATGCCGATGTCATAAAAGTCCAGTCCGTTGCGTCGCCGGGCGGAAGGAAGCAGTCCGCATTCCTTGCTCATGCGTTCCGCATCGGCACGGTTACCGACGACGAACAGATTGTCGCCGGCCTGCAAGGGCACATCCGAACTGGCCAGCAGCTGGTTTACTTTCTTGATAATCTGATGACTGGTGCTTTTCTCGCGCCTCACTTCCAGGATGCTGAGTCCGTAACGGTGGCGGATGTCCAGGTCGGCCGCTGTTTTCGACACGACGGGCGAACCGGCAGGTACCTCGAGTACGAACAAGTTCTCCTCCAGTTGGTATTCCTCCACCAGTTCGCGCAGGCTCTTGCGCTTCCGCTTGCTCTTTTGTTGTTTCTTTCCCGAGAAGAAATATTTCGTCAGCGGCATGAGTACGAGGATACCCACCGTGACGCATACGATGCCTACGGGCAGGAATGAGAAAAACGACAGCGGACGGTGGCCGGCCTGTATCAGTGCATCCTGTATAACGAGGTTGGGCGGCGTACCGATAAGTGTCATCATACCGCCCATACTGCTGGCGAAAGCCAGTGGCATGAGCAATCGGGCTGAGTTAATGCCCGCACCGGCAGCCAGACTGACGATGATGGGCATCATCAGGGCCACGGTTCCTGTGTTGCTGACAAAGGCACCGATGGTGGCCGTGACAAGCATGACGAGTAGGAAAAGGCGCGTCTCGCTCGTGCCTGCCAGTTTGAGTAGCCGGCTACTGGCCATTTTGGCCAGTCCTGTCTGGAAAATGGCACCGCCCACGACGAACAGGCCGATCATCATCACGACCACCGAACTGGAGAATCCCGAAAGAGCCTCTTCCGGTGTCAGAATGCCCGACACGAGCAGGAGTGTGAGAGCACACAAGGCCACGATGTCCGAGCGTATTTTGCCGTTGACGAAAAACAGGGCTGAAAGGGCCAGAATAGCGAGAGTGATGTACATAGCAGAATAGAGTGTGATGAATTGGAAATGCCGCCCGGAGGCAGAATGATTTTGCGGTTGCAAATTTACGCAAAAGACGGGAGATAACACTTACATTTCGTCTTATAATTTTGCAACCATACTTGTTTGCCTGGTCGGAATAAGTCTTGACGCTTGTGTACATCCCTTTCGCGTGTAGTGTTTGTTGGGTACAGTAGAAATTCAGTGGGGCCTCGGAACAATCCGTTGATGAATCAGCATTCAGACAGACAACTATCCGGAGACTGTTATAGTTACCGTAATGTGTTCATCCTAACTACGATAATGTATTCATTCAAATTGACATGACATGCTCATTCTAATTTGAATGGTAACATCAGGAATACTATCCTTAGGGTATAAGGAATACTATTCAAGCAATCTAAGGAATTCAATCCTTAGGTGATAAGGAATACTATCGTGAGCCGCTAAGGATAGTATTTCACTACCCATAGTGAACAGCGCTCCACTACCTATAGTAAACCGTGCTCCACTACCTATAGTGAACAGCGCTTCATTACCTATAGTGAACCGTGCTCCACTACCTATAGTGAATAGCGCTTCATTACCTATAGTGAACCGCACTCCACCCGGCAAGTGAATAGCCTGTGGCTTGTCAAGTGCATTGCCTGTGGCTCGACGTCGGAACTGCCTGCGGAATGGCAGTCAGGGGCCCGTCACCGCTTCCTCCCTACACAGATGTTTGCGGAAATAGTCTTCAATGGTTCAAACTGTTTGATTGCCAGCGACAATTGGTTCATTTATCCTTCAGCTTTCCTTCATCTATCCTTCAGCTTTTCCGCCGTATGGTTCAGCTGCCGGCCGCGGCGGTATACCGTCGCCGGTAACTTCTGAATCATTACTCGTTGATTATCAGTGAGTATGAATCATTCTGAATCTTTTGTGAACCATTGCTGAACCATTACTCATTGATACTCAGTGAATCTGAACCATTGAAGACTATTTCCGCCAACATATGTGTATAGGAGACGTCTGATTGGTTGTATCGGTGACCAACATGCAACCTTTCACGAAAGGCGGGGGGAAGGCGTTTGTTTTCTGCCGATTTTTTTCGTACCTTTGTTCTCAGTACACTTGTCGTTACCGGATGAAAAACAATTTCGGGCTGGCAGAATGTAATACTAATGAAAACAAAAGGGGCTATGAAAAGAAATGAAGGTATGCGCGAGAACATCGGGTGGATAGATTTCTTGCGTGTGTTGGCGTGTTTTTTAGTTGTGTTTTCGCATTGCTGTGACGCATTCATAGGTCAGTTCGATACCGACCGCGAAGCTTTTCTTACGGGAGTGTTCGCTGGGAGTCTCGTGCGTCCCTGCGTTCCTCTGTTCGTCATGATGACCGGTGTGTTGTTGTTGCCTCTGCGGCCGGGGATAGGGCTGACTGATTTTTACAGCCGACGCATACGGCGTATCATCGTACCGCTGATATTCTGGTCGCTGATGTTGCCCGTTGCTGCCTTTTGCTATTTCCGCTATGTTTGTCCCGAGACGCAGAATCCTCTGCTTTCCGTGGACAGCTACACAATGCACTTCCTGTGGCAGCGGATGTACACCTTCGTTTTTAATTTCAACTTCGACACCGTCCCGCTTTGGTATCTTTATATGCTTGTCGGACTCTATTTGCTCATGCCCGTCCTCAACAGCTGGCTTGTGCAGGCTTCCCGTCGCGACTTGCGTACGGTACTTGCTCTCTGGGGCGTGTCCCTTGTGCTTCCTTACGTGCGGATGGTTGCGCCGTTGCTCGGCTATCAGGGCAACTACGGGAATATGGACCTGCTCGGAGGATGTGACTGGAACCCCTACGGGACATTCTATTATTTTTCCGGATTCATCGGCTACCTGATTTTGGCCTATTATCTGAAAACTTATCCGTTGGAATGGAGCTGGCGCAAGACATGGTTCGTGGCCGTCCCGATGTTTCTTGCAGGTTATGCTGTTACGTCCTACGGATATATTCTGACTCAGGAGTTCTTTCCCGGCAACTATGCTTATCTTGAAATCGTATGGTATTTCTCGGGCATCAATGTTTTCATGATGACTTTCCCCGTTTTCGTCATTGTACAGAAGATGCAGGTACGCCCCCGTGCGTGGCTGTCCCGTCTGGCTGGTCTTACGTTTGGCGTCTATCTGTGCCATTATATATTCGCTTTCCTTTGTTATGATCTTTTTGACCAGGCCGGCTGGCCCTATCTGCTGCGCATTCCGTGTATGGCAGTCACGGCGTTCGTTTTCTCGCTGACTGTCGTGTGGGTGTTTACCCTTCACCGGCGAACGTCCTGCTTTGTTCGCTGACGGTCATTGTGTTAGCTGCCGGCATAGCTGTGCATTCCGCCCAAGAGGAAGTTTACGCCGAAATAGGTGGTGAGCACCGTAAGGAAGGCTGCGACACAGAATACATGGAAGAACAGCGGACGGCGGAAGCGAGGCAGCGATGTTGTGTGAAGCGACGAGGCATAGACGAGCAGCGTGATGAGTGCCCACACCTCCTTCGGATCCCATCCCCAGTAACGTCCCCATGAGATGTTGGCCCATACGGCGCCGATGAAAATGCCGGCGGACAGCAGGAAAACGGCAGGGTAGAGCATCAGGCGGCTGATGACGGCGAGGTATTCCGTCTGTACGGCGGTGCCGCGTCCCGTGGCGCGGAGAATGAGTGCTACGAGGCCGTTCAGCATCGTGAATGTCAGTAGCGAATAGGCTGTCATGATGACCACTACGTGGAGACTTAGTAACGGGGAGGAAAGTACGGGCATGAGGAGGGTGATCCGGGGATTGGACTCGCCCATCATGGCCACCATCAGTGACAGGCCGCAAACGAGAAAACCGAAGGCCGCTGCCAGCGTGAAGTGTCGGCGCAGAACAAGCGTGAGCAGCGAACTGCACCAGGCCATGAAAGTCATTGTCTCATGCCCGTTTGTCAGCGGGGCGTGGCCGCTCACGTAGCCACGCAGGGCGAGCACTAGTGTGAGATAGGCGCAAAGAAAAAACATCAGTGCCGTACCCGCGTGTTTTGCCGCGGCCCACGTGCGGCCGGTCAGGATCTGTCGGATACCGAAGGCAAAGGCAAGCAGGCCGACGGCGACGCATAGCATGGCCGGCATACGCGTGTTTCCGATGCGGTTGTAGAGTTTCTCCGCTCGAAAGCGTGTTTCGCCGGGCAGAACTTCCGCGGCTTCCTTTGTCTGATATTTCCGTATCTTTCCCAGAATTTCTTCTGTCTCGTCATATTCCTTCAGGTTTACTTTCTCTGCCACATAGTTTAGGCTACTGCGTATGAAAACCCACTGTTTCTCGGGTGTCTCCGCTGGTAACTTGTCTGCCGGGGAATACCATACGAGCATACCCTCCGTGTCGTGACAGGGGTAGATGCGGAGCAGACTGCCGGTGCACAGCATACTGATGAGGTTGAATTTCTCGTTGGCCTCCTCTATGTTCCTTCGCAGTCCTTCCCCGTCGTTTTCTGTCAGGCCGTCCAGCTTGTAACCGTCCTGCTCGATGAAGTCCGCGAGGCAGGCCTCTGTTCCATCGATACCCAGACGTTTCTGTAGGCGTCGGTCTTTGATGCGTATCATCGGCTCTGTCTTCCAGTCGTCGTAATAGAAAAACCAGCCTGTGAATACCTGTTCGGCCGACAGGCCGCAGTAGCTGTCGCGTCCGCAGAGCTTGACGGTAAAGTCGCGGGCCACTGTTTGGAGCGGACAGATGCGGTCGTTATAATAGATGTATAGATCGCCGAAGCGTTTTGCAGTTTCGTTCGGCAGTGTTTGTGGCATTTTCCGTTCTGTGGTTCCTTCCGCGGTCACCGGGTATGCTACCAGGAGTACGAGTGCTCCGTGTGTCATGCCGCGCCGCAGGAGTGGATGGCGCAACAGACGGCGGAACCGGCTTTCGCGCTGGAAGAAGAACGCTGCTATCGACACGAGTAACAGGGCATACCCTGTGTATGTCAAGGCAATGCCCCATGGGTCGTAGGCCACGCTCAGGGTGCTTCCTCGCCCGTCCAAGTCGTAGCCCGACTGGTAGAAACGGTAGTTGCGGTGGCGGAATATACGATTCATTGACACGGTGCCGGTCTGTACGTTGGTGTCGGTTGCGTCCTGTATGTTGAGATGGCTTACAAAGTCCATCGGCGTGAGTGTTCCGGGGTAATAGATAAGGTTGGATTCCTGCAGGCTTATGTCGAAAGGAAGTCGGCGGATACCTTCGGACGTGACGAACAGTCGGGTGGGAGCCTCGTCCAACCGCAGGTGTATGCGCCCCTGTATGCCCGTCAGATGGGTGATGAGGGCACCGCCCAGAATGAATAGCAGCGACAGGTGGAGGGCAAAGGTTGCGGTGTGACGTGTCATTCCGCACCTTATTATATATAGCAGTCCCGACAAGGCGATGACTCCCCACAGGCCGATGACGAGCGGGGAACGGTAGATGTATTGCGAGGCAAGTTCGCTTCCGTAGACTTTTTCCATCAGCGTGGCGCCTGTCAGGGTGCACACAAGCAGCCCGGTGAGACCGAACGAAAATATTCTGAGCCAAAGAACATAGGTTTTCATGCAGGAATTTTTGTGCAAAGGTATTAAAATCTCCTGTTTTACAGGGGAGCTCTGCTGAAAATACCCAATTTATGCAAAAAGACAGCCTTTGTTACGGGTTACGTAAGCAGAAATATGTATTTTTGGCATACTGTCGAAGCATAGTTATACTTAAAAACCATTAGAATAATGAAACTGATAACAAAAATTTGTGTGTACTGCATGGCTTGTATGAGTGTGATCGCCTGTCAAAAAATCGATTCGGCTAAATTGGATGGCGAATGGGTGGTGACGGAAATCCGTGGCGAAAAAATAGAACCATCGGAACAGACACCGTTTGTCGGATTTCGCGTGGCAAAGGGTGAAGTTTATGGCTTTACGGGGTGCAACCGTCTGACGGGCGTGCTCGATTTCGGGCAGATGGCCGATGGAAAGACTGACTTTTCCGGTCTTGGCATGACGCGTATGCTTTGTCAGGACGATATTTATGAAATACCTTTTATGGAGGCAATGGGTGCCGCGAAAGTGTTGAAGATGGACGGGGCTGACGGTTTTGTCCTGCTTGATGACGCAGAGAATGTAGTGGTGCGGTTTCAGAAGAAATGATAGAGTCTGAAAAAGACGGAATTTATACTTTGGGCTCCCCGTGAACAGCGCTCCATCTCCCCCTCGGTGGTGTGCTGTTCAGGGTTGTAAGTTTCCCCTTCCCGTGTATACATATATAGTATTACCCTCCGTCTCCTCCTTGTCTTCTTCCGTTTCTCTCTTGTTGTTTTATTCTTTTTAACATTTGGTATTAAATCCATGTTTTATAGCATATTATTCTTTGTTTTCTTTTTCTTTTTTCTATTGTCGTCTATAATTTTTTAAAAAAAGGTTTCTAAAAGTTTTGTCAGTTCGTATAAAGGTTGTACTTTTGCACTCGCTTTCGGGATCGAGAGTGTTTTGAAAGAGTTCATTGAAAGGATTATATATAGACAGATACGTAGTACAAGAGCCGTCTGAGTGCAAGTTGTTTGTGTGTCAGACGGGGGTAAAAGAGATAAACCGAATCAATTCTTGATACTTCGATGAATCCGGGTTGGGGCGAAACTATTTTAGATATTTTAGGATGAAGAGTTTGATCCTGGCTCAGGATGAACGCTAGCTACAGGCTTAACACATG
>CAZIMK010000025.1:0-41731 GCA_964540455.1 uncultured Paraprevotella sp. | reverse complement strand
CTTCCGTTTCCGTTTTTTTAGAATGGAAATGGAAGTCTTTATATTTTATAATATCTATGTTGACAAATTTACAAAAAAGTCGAAAACATAATATTATGCTACCCGTGCGGATCGCATTTCCGAAAAGGGCATCCTCCGCTTTTCGGAATATAATATCATGAGAGTTTCTCACCCATCGTTTTATCTCGTCGTCCGTCATGTCGTCGTTGAAGCGGATGCTTATCCAATGCTTGGGACTCATGTTGTAAGGAGCACCGACAGCCATGTAGCGGGCTTTCAGTTCATCTATTCGATCGGGATCGCATTGGACGGTGCAAGCATCGAAACGGTCGATGTCGAAGAAGCAGAAAATCCTGCCTCCGACATAAAACGCCAATATGGATTGTGCTGCTTGAAACGGCATCTTCTCGCTGCTGCCCGGCAGGGAGAGGCAAAATTCTCTGAATCCTTCGATATTCATTGATGATGGTTCCGCGAATCATCAGACGACCTCTTTGGCAGGCGTGAAATCCTTGTCCATCGGGCGGATGAACGACCACGTGGAGTGGATGACGCGCCACTGGCCGTCTGCCTCCTTTTGGTAAACCTCGATGCAGTTGTACTCCATATCGATCAATGTGGTTTTGGCAAAGAGCTGGTAGGTCAATACCGCCATGTCCTCGCCGATTTGCACGCGGGGATTGTGGAAGTCGTAACTATCGGCGAAGAGTTTGCCGTCGATGGTTTTCAGAAACTCTGCAATGGTAGCGTGGTCGTCGATGCGCTCCGTAACGACCGCGTCGAAGTAGGTGAAGCTGCGTTTCGACCAAAGCTGTTCATATCCCGACGTGTCGCCCTTGAACCACTTGTCGAGCGCCGCTTTCTCCAATCCGATGATGTGTTGTGCCAGAGCTTCCTGCTCCGGGCTGTCGTACTGCCATGCAGTTGAATTGTTCGATTTTTCCATTTATTCTGATTTTTATTTATTGTTGATTCTTTCCGAGTATTTTTCCGACTTCGGTTTTGATGACCTCCTCGTGGTGGAAATAAGCACTGTAATTGATTCCATTCGCATCGCACCAAGCACAAATGTCCCGATCATTTGCCGTCAGTTCCGTACGGTCGCCTTTCGAGTAGATACGCTCGTAGGTAGGATACAGGTCGGGGTAATGTTCCTGCACATAGCGCATGATGACCGGTTTGTAGCTGCCGCGCAAGTTCAAGTCCTCGAACCAGTATTCGCTGATAAAGTCGCGGCTCGCCTCGATGATCGCCTGCCAGTCGGTGATGCCGACGAAGATGGGCGACATGAAGAGGATGGTGTAGATGCCTTCGTCGTGGAATGCCCGTAGCGTGTCGAGCCGTTCCCGAACGGTGCTGCCTTTGTCCATGTCACGACGGAACTGTTCGTCGAACGTATTCACCGACATGGCGATGCTCAGGTGTTTCATGCGTTTGAGCAGATCCATATCGCGCAGAATCAGTTTGTTCTTAGTTGATATTTGCAGATGGCAGTCGCTGTCCACCAGTTGTCCCAAGACAGAACGGGTGATTCCGTATTTCGCCTCGTAGGGATTGTAACAATCCGTGGCGGTGCTCATGAAGACGTTTTTGCCTGCTATCTTACACAGGTCGATTTTCTTGTCGCACCGTTTCACGTCGATGAACTCGCCCCACGCTTCGGAATGATTCGTGAAACGCTTCATGAACGACGCATAGCAATACTTGCAGGCGTGGGGACATCCCACATAGGGATTGATGGCATAACGGCCGATTTTCGATGCCGTCAGCATATCTTTCGTCTGTTTTTCAGCAATAACCATCTTGCACCCGTTTTTAATTCGAGTGCAAAATTAACGGGTTCGCAGCAAACGGCCGTTGTAAAAACCGGGGCAAAAATTTCACTTTTGCGGACTGTTGATGCTCTGCCTGTATCGTAAAGGTGTCATATCGGCATGTTTGCGGAAGAAACGGACGAAATGGGATGCGGAATCGAAATGCAACCATTCTGCAATCTCGTTCACATTCAGTATCGTATAAGACAACAGCCGTTGGGCTTCCTCGAACAGTTTTTGATGGATGTGCGATTTGGCGGTCGTGCCGAGAGCCTGTTTGACGATTTTATTCAGGTAGTTGGGAGTGATGCACAACTTGTTGGCATAATATTCCACCTCGTGTCGCATCATGTATTCCGCCTCGACCGCGTGAATGAAACCATCGACGTAACGACTGACGGAAACGTCGTTCATCGGCTGTCCGTTATCGGCTACTTTCTCGGCGCGGTTGAGCAGCACGAGTGCCTCATACAACATCGCCCGGAGAATATGCTGGTCTTTTTCCGCGGAATCGTCTATTTCGGTTTTCATCTGTGCCAACAAAGAGCGGAAGCGTTCGTTCAACGATTCACCGAGGTGCAAAAACGGCGAGGTACGGTTGGTTTGCAAATAGGCGAACCGGTCGAGAAAATGTGGGTCGTTGAAAAACGAGAGCAGGAAATCCCCCTCGAAGATCAGCACCAGCCCTTCGAGCATCGAATCGAGCTGCCAGCTCCACACCTCGCCGGGACGCGAACAGACGACATCGCCCGCTTGAACGAGCCGAGTATGTTCGTTTACCGTCACCACTTCCCGTCCGCCCGTAATCAGGATAATGCAGTAAAATGTTTCACGATGTACGGGGTTACGACGAATGCCCGGCTTGATATAGTCGAGGTCGAGCACGTCGATCAGAAGCTCATGCCCGTATTTGCGCTTGTGGAATTTATATAGTGGTATCTGTTTCATTATAAAATATAATTCGGGGTACAAAAATACTGGAAATGCGATATATACGGATTTTAAAATCCGAAATATATTGCGAACCAGATGGGATGCCGATGTGAAATCGGTTATGAAATATTGCATTCACAATGGAAACAGGCTAATTTTGCACCGGAATTTTTCAAAGATATTTTATACGAATAGGTTATTTCAATCATTCAGGAATATGAATCTGCTTTGCAACAGGCATACTCATTTGCTTGTGGCCAATCGCACTGCTTTCATGATTATCGGTGTGATCGAGGCGGCATGGGCGCCTCTTGTCCCGTATGTGAAGAATGCGTTCGCAATTGACGAGGGTACGCTCGGACTGCTGATGCTGTGCAGCGGACTGGGTTCCATCTGCGCACTGCCGCTCGCCGGCCCGCTTGTCAACCGCTTCGGTGCAAAGAAGGTGGTGCATGTGTCGGGGCTATTGATGGCTTTCGCGCTACTCGCCATCAGTCTGCTTATCGACCTGTGGTTGACCGGGGCGATGCTGATGATATTCGGCGGCTGCACTATCACCATCGATGTGGCGGCCAATGTCAACGGCATAGCCATCGAGCACAAGACCGGACGGCATCTGATGTCGGGATTTCATGGCGGTTACTCGCTCGGCACGCTGATCGGTGCCGGAGCCATGAGCGTGCTCTTCACGCTGGGCATCGTGTCGAAATGGGCGGTCGTCATCTGCATGGCATTCACATTGCTCGCATTGTTGTTCGGCTGTCGGGATTTGTTGTCCAAAGAGGAACTCGTATCGGACACGCCGATCGAGAAGCCGAAGGAAAACAGATTCAGCATACCCCCGATGGTGCTTGTTGTGGGACTGCTGTGTTTCATCATGTATGCCTCGGAAGGTGCCGTCATGGGCTGGGCAGCGATCTTCGTCAGCGAAGAGCGAGGCGTGGATATGGCGCAGGCCGGGTTTTTCTACACCGCTTTTGCCGTGATGATGACCGTCGTGAGGTTGTCGGGCGATACGATTGTAGACCGACTCGGACGCAGGAGAGTGGTTGCGTTCGGAGCTTTGCTTGTTTCGGTGGGCTTTGCCGTGGTTATTGGCATCGACCATATTGTGGCGACTATTGTCGGTTTTGCACTCGTCGGTATGGGTGCGGCCAATATCGTGCCCCAGCTCGTGTCGTTCGCCGGTTCGATCAAAGGCATGGCGGTATCCTCTATAATCAGTGTGGTCAACGCCATCGGATATTCGGGTATCCTGCTCAGCCCCGTCGTCATAGGCTTCGTGGCGAAACATTACGGGCTTCATACCTCTTTTGTCGGAATAGCGGCTTTGGCCATGGTCGTCGCACTCGTTTCGTGGCGTATATTGAGGTCGAAAAAGCCTGAAAAAGCCGCCTGAATTGATTTTGTTCAAGCGGCGTCTCTTTCGATATGCAGTCAGATGGATGATCGTCCCCAGCTCCCGTACCGTGCATTCATTCGCTTGCGGAGTTCTTCCTGCTTGGTGTTCTTGTAGTAGTGTTTCTCGATGGTGCGGGCACTGTTGCCGGCCATCTCGGCGACGTGGGTAATCGGTGTGCCGGCGTCCAGTTCGCTGGAGATGAACGTACCCCGTGCCGTGTACCACGTCATTTTCTCGTCGATACCCAGAATCTCGCAAGCCTTATCCAATGTTTGGCTTACGAGAGTTGAAATGCTGTTGCGGCGTCCTATCTTCTGTCGGTCGGTTACGTGCTTCTCGGTATAGACCGGAAAAACATAGTTATCAATGCCCTTACCTCGGTACTTGTTGAGGAGGTCGATGAGGCGGTCGATAAGCAGCGGTTTGGCCAGCTTGGGAAACTTCGTGCGCTCGTAGACAATCATGCCTTCCTTCTCGTTAATCATGTCCCATGTCAGGTTGACGACATCGACGTTCGCCATGCCGCCGCTGTAAAAGCTGAAGAGGAAGAGGTCGAGGCATAGCTGTTCCTGCTCGGAAAAGAGGCTGCGGTCCATGAACTCCATGCGCCGGATGATGTTCGGGTCGACCGCTTTGGACTCGAACTGTCCCCATGCCATCTTCTCAGTCGCCGCCTCGAAGATGACGGGATTGGCGCCGTACATGTGGAGTTCGTCCTTGGCATAGTTGACCAATGCCCGGAACATGCGGAGGAACTGGCGCAGACCTGCCCGGTTGCTGTTTTCGATGCCACGCCGTTCCAGATAGATGATGTATTCCAACAGGAAGTTCTGGGTAATGTCGGTGAAGTAGTAGCGGGACAGCTCCTTGTTGTATTGCTTTTGAGTGAATGCCGAGAGCGAGGTGCGCAGTTGTTTGTACATGCCGGCGGTGCCGATGCTCTTGACGAGTTTACCGTTCTTGAATTTCTCGTGGTTTTCGAAGTATTCAATTCGGGTGTTGATGAGCTGGAGAACAGTCAGCACCTTGGTATCCTTTTTCTCTTTTTCCTCGTCCTTTGGCTTGAAGCAGTCGGCCCATTGAAGGACGGAGAAGTTGCGGTTCTCTTTTTCCCATTGCTCGGCGATGGACATATACTTGCCTTTGAGGTCCAGTAGCAGTTGGTTCTTTTTGAGATATTCGCTGGTGGAGGAGGTGAAACTCTGGGCGTCGTTGTCCCAATGCTTGTAGGCTCCGGTGATGGTGACGACGCGCGGGATGCGGGTGTAGCCGGTTTTATAGAAAACCATTTCCAGCTTGACCATCTTGGGGTCTTGCGGGTCTTTGCGGCCTTTGAAGGTGATGGAGTACATAATCGTTAATTGTTTTATGGCTCATGTTCCCTACATGGGAGCCTACATAAGAATAGAACAATCCGCCATGTTCAGGTGAGTACGGCGGGAATCCGTTACTCGGCGGAACAATTAACGCGTTGATATTTAGTTGATTTAATTTATGCGGATTCTGACTTTATTAAAGTCGGGGAATCAGCGAGTTTGTATAATATAAAAATGGTTATGTAAATAGATATGTCCATTAAATCGAATGTACCCGGAATCCATTTGAAATATTGTCCGCACTCTAACATTAATGCCATGATGATAGCACAGAATTCGAACACTTTCATTGTGCTTATGTACCGCTGCATAAGCAGCAGAGACAAGAACCAAGCTCCGTCGGGATAGTTATAAACAACAAAATCACTTAACCAAGAATGTTTAAATGTAAAAGTACATAAAAGATACTCTCTGATTGGATTTAGGAATATAACATCTTGACGAAATAAAATATAAGGTATTGTTCCGGAGAAAAGCATAAAAAAACTTAGCGAAGCCAACTGTAATTGGTTTGCGTTTGCCTTTCTATTCATCTATGCATCTCTCTACTCTTATCACTACGGAGCAATCGCGTGGAGATATATACTTGTCATTTAAATAACCACGATCAAAAGAAAGTGTCTTTGTATTCTTTGGCGGAACAACAATCACGCGTTCTATTGTTTTCTTACAATCCTTTTCCCCGACAAGATGAATAGTGGCATATACTGTAACCTGATAAGAATTATAGTTTTCAAAATTAACCTGAATGTCATTAACTTTTTTATCTGTATCAGGTTTTATTGACACTTCAACATTACCGGCACGTTGGCATATTTGAGCCTTAAGCGTCATTGTACTAGCCATTAAGATGAAGGACATTAGGAATAACAATCTCTTCATTTGCGGACAATTCACCCCAATTACTTCTTTTTGCATTGATTGTACGGAATTAAATAACTTTTTCATAATTGTATTTTATTATATGATTACTACACAAAGATATGCTATTCGATATTATAAATTTTCAATAATATGTATCAGTTTAGATGCACGTATCAGGAATGATACGCTCCCATTGCCGTATGTTGATATTCGGCCGAGTAGTCTGCAAAGAAATCATATTCCAGAAATAGGGAAATACGCATCAACAGTCCCGTATCAATGGTGGCCTGATTGAAGATACGGTAGGCATTGCTGCGCTGGTAGCCAATGGCTTCGGCAAACTCTTTCACGGTCTGTTTCCGCTCCTTGAGTCGATTGTGGATCAATTCTCCGATGGGTTTCATACACATCTTCTTGCCGCAACGTCCCGATTGCAGCATAACGTACACATAGATGAAGCAGGACTATCACTCACCCGAGCCGGTCATTCATAGAAATTGGCGATTTTCAAGGACTGAGCGGAGCAGGAAGCGGCATCATCTTGTTCTTACCTTCGAGACATGAAAAGAGCGTGAGCTACCTTTATACATAAGTCCTTGAGGTATCGCCAAACACCCGACCACAATTATACATAAAGTAAAGCCCACGCATTTAGCGTGAGCAATAGACTTTACTTCTTTTGTGGTCTTTTAATGGCGATTTTCAAGAACCAAAAGCGAAAGCTAATGCCGCATTATGTCTCTCTTGCCACCCCTTCGGGCAGGCAATATTTAGTGCTGCAAATATACAAACTAAATTCTGTACAGCCTAATTTATTGTTGTCTGAAACATGAAATCTGTTCGGATGTATTTGTCTTGCCAGAGAAGTTATAGGATTCCTTATAATAAAATAGGCGTGAATTTCTCCTCCGATACCCGGAACATCGAGCGGTGGATAGTGGAGGAACAGACGGGGGATTATAACCAGTGCGCCGCGTCCGAACCGTCAATGGTCGGACGCGGCGCACGGATTGTAGGGCCGGTATATATCATTCGGCTGCTTCCGTCATGTCGGGCAGCATGATCACCCGCAGGCGGTTGCGGTCTTTCAGAACCTTGCGGGCCAGCTTCTGCAGGTCGGCCGAAGTGATGGATGACACCGTAGCCTTGTAGTCGGTATCGAAGTCAATCTTCCGGCGATCCATCGACTCGATACAGCCCATCCAGTAGGCATTGCTCCGCTGGTTTTCGTCGGCCGTCTTCAGCAGATATTCCTTTATCTTGTCGAGGTATTTGGTGTCTACGCCGCGGGACGCGATGGCTTCCAGTTCTTCGTCCATCACGGCCATAGCCGTATCGCACAATTCCGGTTTCACGGGAGCGAATATCTGAATCGTGTAGCGCGGTTTGTCCGCACTGTTGTAGCTGATGCCGGCGTTCACACCCACGGAGTAGGCTGCTCCGATGCTTTCGCGGATGGTCTCCGTGTAACGCATGTCGAGTACCTGTCCCAGCATGTCTGTCGCCACCTGGTCACGGAGTTTGGGCGATGCGGATCCGTGCCACATCTGCAGGGCCATTGCCTGCGGGGTTTCCATCTTGCGCTCGAAACGGTTGGTCAGCGTACCCTTGTGCATGTATTGCTTCGTGTCGGCAGGTTTGTCCTTGCGTTTTACCACCGGCAGGGTGGCGATGTACTGCTTTATCAACGGACGGATGCTGTCTTCTTCAAAGTTGCCGCAGAAGATGAACGTAAAGTCCGATGCGTCGGCAAAGCGGTCGGCATAGATTTCCAGCACGCGGTCGTAAGACACCTTGTCCAGCATGTCGTGTTTCAGACGGGCGGCAAGCGGGTGGTGGTCATAGATAGTGGCCGACAGGGAGTCGCCGAACGCAGACATGGGCTTGGCCTCCTGGTTGATCATGCTTTCGCGCATGGCGGTGAGCGTGGATTCTACGGTCTGGTCGTCGCGCTTGGGCTTCTGGAAACTGAGGTATGTCAGTTCGAACATGGTTCTCATGTCTTTCGGGGTGGAAGAGCCTCTTAGACGTTCGGAGCGTGCCAATAGGGCGGACTTGACGGATGCCTGTTTGCCGGCCAGGGCTTTCTGGAGTTCCAGGCGTGTGAAATCGCCCAGACCGGAGGCACTGATCAGTTCGTCGAACACTTTCAGATTGATGTTGTCTTCCTTACCGTACCGGCTGGCGCCGCCGGGGCTGTAGGCCTGCATGCGCACTTCGTTGTCCTTGTAATCTGTCTTTTTCAGATAAATCCGCACACCGTTGGATAAGACGAGGAAGCGTGAGCCGAAAGGGCCGAGCGCTTCTTTTACGATGCTTCCCGGAGTGGGCAGGTGCGGGATGAGCGGCTCGTTCTTCACGTTGTCCACATACGCTCCGAGGTCGATATTTCGTGCCTCGTGCACCCATTGCAGAAGTTGCTCCTCCGTTGGTACGGCAAGTCCTTTCTTGTCGGGCGACATGGACATGATGACTAAGTTCGTGTCTCGCGGTGCGGCCAGTTCGCGGAAGTAACGGTTTACTTCCTCCAGTGGAATGTTCGGGACCATCTGTGTGTAGAAAGCATATTTCGTGTCGAGCGATACCAATGGTTCGTTATTGAGGAAGTGTCCCACGCATTCGCTGACGAATGAACTGTTCTGGCGTTTGTCCCGGTTCTGGTATATGCTTTCCATCTGGCTTATCACTTCGGAACGCGTGCGGTCGAACTCCGTCTGGGTGAATCCGTATTTGTAGGCGCGCATCACCTCTGCCACCACCGTGTCGATGGCTGCCTTCCATTCTCCTTCTCTCGGTACGATGCTGATGGAGAACGCGTCTTTTGTTTTGGACACTTCGTATGTGCCTTCGTCTACTCCGGCATTTACGAAGGGGGCGGACGGGTTCAGTCCTTTCTCGTGGATGCGCATGTTGACAATGCCCAGGGCCATGGACGAAAGGAACTGGTTGTAATAGTAAAGAGGTGTGTTTTTCAGCGAATCGGGGAAGACTTCCTGCTTCTGCATGATGACCACGGAACTGGACGTCTGTTCCTTATCCTTCTCGCTGATGACGATGGGTGCCGGATTGTCTGCCACCGGCAGGTATTCACGTACGGCGGCGTTTTCCGGCATCCGGATGGGAGAGAACAGTTTCTTGATCTTTTCCTCCATCCGGTCCACGTCGATGTCGCCTACCACGATAACAGCCTGCAGGTCGGGACGGTACCACTTCTCGTAGTAGGCCCGCAGGGCCTCATATTTGAAATTGTCCACCACGCTCATCAGGCCGATGGGCAGACGATGGCCGTAGCGGTTGTCGGGATAGAGCCGCGGCAGCGCCCGTTCGTACATGCGGAGCGTCGGGTTGGAACGGCTGCGCCATTCCTCGTGTATCACGCTGCGTTCCTTGTCGATTTCCTTGCTGTCCAGCGTCAGTGCGTTGCTCCAGTCGTACAGGATAAGCAGACAGGAGTCGAGGACGCTTTCCCTTGTGGCGGGCACGTTGCTTATGTTATACACCGTCTGTTCGATAGACGTATAGGCGTTCAGGTTTTCGCCGAACTTCACGCCGACACTTTCCAGATAGCGTATCAGTTCGTTGCCGGGGAAATGTTCAGTCCCGTTGAAGCACATGTGTTCCAGAAAATGGGCCAGCCCGCGCTGGTCTTCTTCTTCCTGGATAGAGCCCACTTTCTGGGCGATATAAAACTCCGCCTGCTTTTCGGGATATTTGTTGTAGCGGAGATAGTAGGTGAGTCCGTTGTCCAATTGTCCCGTTCGCACATCCTTGTCGAAGGGAAATGTCGGTATGCCGGGTTGTGCCACGACGGAAGCGGCACAGCATAACAGGCAAAACATGAATAGTTTTCTCAGTTTCATTGCGTTTTATTTATTCTCTTTATAGTTTTTCAATCCGGTGGAAAGGAATTCGACATACCGGTCGATGTCCTCGTCGTATGAGTAGGACTTGTTCAGCGGGTGACCGGCGTTGTCCAGCAGCACGTAGAACGGCTGGGCGTTGGCTCCGAACTTACAGCGTTGCAGGTAACTCCATTTGTCTCCTACTGTGCGCAGGGTGCGCTTGTCGCCGTTTTCCGTTACCTTCATCGGTTCGGCCAGCGGAGTCTTCTCGTCTACGTACAGGGTGATAAGCACATAGTCTTTGTTAATGAGGTCGGCCACCTTTTGGTCGGTCCACACGGCGGCTTCCATCTTGCGGCAGTTGACACAGCCGTAGCCGGTGAAGTCCAGCATGACGGGTTTTCCGTGTTTGCGTGCGTATTCCATGCCTTCTTCATAGTCAGTGAACCGGGCATGCACTTCATTGCCATACAGGTTGAAATCCTGTGTGTTCATGGGCGGTGCAAAGGCGCTTACGGCCTTCAGCGGCGCTCCCCAGAGTCCGGGCACCATGTAGACGGCAAAGGCGAACGCCAGCAGGGCCATGAAGAAACGGGGCACCGACGTGCGCGGACGGGCCACCACGTTGCCTTCGTCGTCATATTCATCCTCGTCGTGCGGGAAGCGAAGCCAGCCGATGAGGTAAGCGCCCAACAAGGCGAAGATGATAATCCACAGGCTGATGAATACCTCGCGGTCCAGGATATGCCACCCGTAGGCCAAGTCGGCCACGGAGAGGAACTTCAGTGCGAAGGCCAGTTCCAGAAAGCCCAGACATACTTTCACGCAGTTCATCCAGTTGCCGGATTTGGGCATGGTCTTCAGCCAGGCGGGAAACATGGCGAACAGCGTGAAAGGCAGTGCCAATGCGATGGCAAAGCCCAGCATGCCGACCGTGGGCGCGAGGATGCTTCCGGAGGAGGATACCTCCACCAGCAGGAAGCCGATGATAGGGCCGGTGCAGGAGAAAGATACCAGAGCCAGCGTGAAAGCCATCAGGAAAATGCTCAGCAGACCGGTCGTGGATTCAGCCTTGTTGTCCACGGCGTTGCTCCACGAGGCCGGTAGGGTTATCTCGAAACCGCCGAAGAAACTGGCGGCGAAGACCAGCAGCATCAGGCAGAAGAGGATGTTGAACACGGCATTCGTGGACAGGGCGTTCAGGGCGCTGGCACCGAACAGTCCCGTGATGACCAGGCCCAGTACCACGTAGATCACGACGATGCTTATGCCGTATGTGAAGGCATCCCGGATGCCTTTCTTCTTGTCGCTCGAGCGTTTCAGGAAGAAGCTGACCGTCATGGGTATGATGGGCCAGACACAAGGCGTGAGCAGAGCCAGCAGACCGCCTGCAAAACCCATCAGGAAGATAGACCACCAGGCTTGTCCGGAGGCTCCGGAAGCATTCTCGCCGAACATCGTCAGTTCGTCGACGACCGGTATCCAAAAGTCGCCGAAAGAAGAGACTTCCGTTTTTGCGGGAGCTGCGATAGTGTCGGTGTCGGCTTTCGTGGCTGCAATGTTCTCAACTTCGGTTTCCGTGGCTTCGGGAGTAACCGTAACGTTTTCTTTTCCGGTATCACCTTTTTTTTCTTCCGCCTTGTCCGTGGCTTTTGGAGCAGCGGCCGGTTTGCCGGTTCCGGAAAACGAGAAGTCCGCCGTAGAGGGAGGAATGCAGTTGGCATCGTTGCAGGCGCCGTATGTGAGGTAGCCTTTCACTTCGTAGGAAGGTTCCGTGACGGCCATTTTCTGAACAAAGACAGCCGTACCTTCCATGAAGGTGACTTGCATGCCGAACATCTCGTCGAACTTGCTTTCCACCTTGCCGCGTGCCGTCAGTTTGCCTACCGGTTTCGCACCGCGGTTCTCCTCGAAGGTGACAGCCGCTACCGTCGGTCCGCCTTCGTCGATGTCGGTGGAATATACGTGCCAGCCGTCCTCTATGGTACCGGTAAAGATGATTTCGAACTCAGAATCGGACAATGACTTCTGCGTCACGGAGAATTTCACCGGATTGTGCATCTGAGCCCAGCAGGTTATTGTCAACAGCAACAAACCTGCCATAGAAATAGTTTTTTTCATAGAATTTACTTGTAAATTGGTGACAAAGATAGTGAAATCCTGCATTAAAATGCCGCACTCTTTCTTATTTAAAGGGATATTTCACAGATTTTCATAATAAAACGTCAGGGGCGTTATGATAAAGTCGTCTTGACGGCTGTGATAAGACTGTGTCGACAGCAACCATACGGCCGCCGTATCGGTTGTTTACTTGCTGCGGCTACAGGGGGCAGGAATGCTTATTTTCGATGCGCTCCGGCATGAGCCTGTACCGGGACTTTTCTTTTTTGGAGAGGGCATGATGTAAAGAAGAAAGGCCGCGACGTAACTTTCGTTACGGCGCAGCCTCCCGTTTGTATCTGAAGTTTGAATTACAACTTCGGACCGGCTGCTACAAGAGCCTTGCCGGCTTCATTGCCTTCGTACTTGGCGAAGTTCTTGATGAAGCGTGCGGCGAGATCCTTGGCTTTCTCTTCCCATTTGCAAGCGCAGTCGTATGTGTCGCGCGGGTCGAGGATGTTGGTGTCCACACCGGGCAGTTCCGTCGGAACCGTGAAGTCGAACATCGGGATCTGTTTTGTCGGAGCCTTGTCGATGTCACCGCTCAGGATGGCGTCGATGATGCCGCGGGTATCACGGATGGAGATACGCTTGCCCGTACCGTTCCAACCTGTGTTCACGAGATAAGCCTTGGCGTTGTTCTTTTCCATCTTCTTGACCAGTTCTTCTGCATACTTGGTCGGGTGCAGTTCCAGGAATGCCTGGCCGAAGCAAGCGGAGAATGTCGGAGTCGGTTCGGTGATGCCGCGTTCCGTACCGGCCAACTTAGCCGTGAAACCGGAGAGGAAGTAGTACTTCGTCTGTTCCGGCGTCAGGATAGACACGGGGGGCAATACGCCGAATGCGTCGGCAGACAGGAAGATTACCTGCTTGGCTGCGGGTGCGGAAGAACCCGGCTGGATGTTGTTGATGTGATTGATGGGGTAAGAAACGCGTGTGTTCTCGGTTACGCTCTTGTCTGCGAAGTCGATCTTGCCGTCAGCTGCCACGGTAACGTTCTCCAGCAGGGCATCGCGCTTGATAGCGTTGTAGATATCGGGTTCGCTTTCCTTATCGAGGTTGATAACCTTGGCATAGCAACCGCCTTCGAAGTTGAAGACACCGTTGTCATCCCATCCGTGTTCGTCGTCACCGATCAGCTTACGTTTCGGGTCGGTGGACAGGGTGGTCTTGCCGGTTCCGGACAGACCGAAGAAGATAGCGGTGTTTTCGCCGTTCATGTCGCAGTTGGCAGAGCAGTGCATGGAAGCGATGCCTTTCAGCGGCAGGTAGTAGTTCATCATGGAGAACATACCTTTCTTCATTTCACCGCCGTACCAGGTGTTGATGATTACCTGTTCCTTGGAAGTCGTATTGAACGCCACACATGTTTCTGAGTTCAGGCCCAGTTCTTTGTAGTTTTCAACCTTAGCCTTGGAAGCGTTGTATACGATGAAGTCGGGCTCGAAAGATTCGAGTTCTTCGGCTGTCGGACGGATGAACATGTTCGTAACGAAGTGAGCCTGCCATGCAACCTCGACGATGAAACGGACGGCCATGCGTGTGTCCTTGTTGGCGCCGCAGAAACCGTCTACAACGTAGAGATTCTTGTTGCTCAACTCGTTTTTGGCGATGTTCTTAACCGTAGCCCACACTTCTTCGGACATCGGGTGGTTGTCGTTCTTGTATTCTTCGGAAGTCCACCATACGGTATCCTTGGAGTTTTCATCCATTACGATATACTTGTCTTTGGGAGAACGACCGGTATAGATACCTGTCATTACGTTTACAGCACCGAGTTCAGTCTCCTGGCCTACTTCGTAACCTTCAAGACCGGCCTTTGTCTCCTCTTCGAACAATTGTTCGTAAGAAGGATTGTGAGCGATTACCGTAGCGCCGGTAATGCCATACTTAGTTAAATCCAAATTTGCCATTTTCTTACTATAAATATTTGGTTATTATTAATTTATTATGGTTATTTTCCTTAACGGCATACAAAATTACAAAGAATTTAAGCCTGGGAGAAATATTCATTCCTTAATTTTTCGCAAAGGGAATATGTTTTGAGGTAAATTAAGAAATCAGGATGCTTTCTGTGTTGATTTGCAAAATCGGGATTGCATTTCATGGATTTAATTGTTACTTTTGTCCGGACTTTACAATACGAAACATGAGAATTATCAATTTTGCGGAACAGAATACGGTGGTCAACCGTTACATGCAGGAATTAAGAGACATAAACTTACAGGGCGACCGGGCGCGTTTTCGTCACAATCTGGAAAGGATTGGCGAAGTCATGGCGTACGAAATCAGCAAGACATTGGATTATACGGTAAAAAATGTGACTACCCCGTTGGGAGAGGCGCGGGTCAGTACGTACGACGACGGAATAGTGCTGGGTACTATCTTCCGTGCCGGCTTGCCGTTCCATCAGGGTTTCCTGAATGTGTTTGACCGGGCGGACAATGCTTTCGTGTCGGCCTATCGGTATTACAAGGACAAGGAATGCCGCGAGGTGGGTATACATATCGAGTATATGGCGGCGCCGGATTTGACGGGCAAGACGCTGATTCTGGCTGATCCGATGCTGGCCACGGGGGGAAGCATGGAACTGGGATACCATGCTTTTGAAACGCACGGTAAGCCGGCCCATGTTCATTTCTGCTGTGTGATAGCCAGTCAGGCAGGTGTGGATTTCATCTGCGAGCATTTCAAGGAAACGGATGTGACGCTTTGGTGCGGGGCTATAGATCCGGACTTGAACGAGCACATGTATATCGTGCCGGGGCTGGGCGATGCCGGAGACCTTGCATACGGAGGGAAGAAGTAATTTACAATTCGTAATGCATAATTCATAATTATGATAGCAGGGGTGTCGAAATACATAATGGTGTACAGATGGCACAGATTTGGCAGGCAGTCCTGAATCTTTCTTTAATCTACAGCGTTTGCCCGCATTACAGTCCGCAGTTACACCCCGTAATTATGAATTATGCATTATGCATTAAAATCATGAATTAGTCACAACTTCCCAGATGTCGTTGGTGTAAAGCAGCTCCTTAAAGTTGTGGTAATTCTTTTGTTTTTTAACCTCCTCAATCTGTTCGTTGACTGCCGCATCGTAGGTGGGAGCTTCCACGTCGCGGATTACGCCCAGTGCTACAGGGAAGCCGTCGCCCTGCATCAAAGCCAGTTTTAAGTGTAGCGTATTGTCTTCGCAGTGTGCGTCGTGTACCAGAATATCCTTTTCAGTCACGCCGTTCTCACCTATTTTCACTACCTTGAGCCCGAAGCCCTCCTGCATCAGTCCGTACTCGTTGTTTTCGCCGAATAGCATCGGTTTCCCGTGCTCCAGATAGATGGCATGCTTTGCACGCCCTTCTTTCGTATAAACGGATTCATGCGTCCCGTCGTTAAAGATTACGCAGTTCTGGAGTATTTCGCAGACTGACGCTCCCTTGTGCGCATGTGCCGCCTTCAGAATTTCCACAGTGCCGGCCGCATCGGTTGCCACGGCACGGGCAAAGAAATGTCCGCGGGCGCCGAAGCATAATTCAGCCGGGCAGAACGGATCTTCTACTGTTCCGTATGGGGATGACTTGCTGACGAATCCCCGCGGGGACGTCGGAGAATACTGGCCTTTTGTCAGGCCGTAGATACGGTTGTTCAGCAGGATCATATTCAGATCCACGTTGCGGCGGATGGCATGGATGAAATGGTTTCCGCCGATGGCAAGCCCGTCGCCGTCGCCGGAAATCTGCCATACGGAGATATTGGGGCTTGTTACTTTGAAGCCTGTCGCGATGGCTGCAGCCCGTCCGTGTATGGTCTGCATGGCATAGGTGTTCATATAATAAGGTAAACGGCTGGAACAGCCGATTCCGGAAATGACAGCCGTGTCATGGGGGGGCACTCCGATTTCTGCCATGGCCTTGTGCAGAGAAGACAGGAAAAAGTGGTCTCCGCATCCGGGACACCAGCGGGGCTGTCCTTTTTTATAATCTTTTGCTGTATATTCGCTCATTTTCTTCTGATGACTTTAATGGTTATTTATTGTAAATCTCCGTAAAAGCGGCAACCAGTTCGCTGACCACGAAAGGCTGTCCTTTTACCTGGTTGAACTGGTAGGGTGCGAAACCGTCCACTTTCATACGCAGATAACCGGCGAACTGTCCCAGGTTTTGCTCCGCCACCACCACTTTCTTGTATTTGGTGAGCACTTCGGCTGCGTTGGCGGGAAGCGGGTTCAGGTAAGAGAAGTGTGCCAGTGCCACTTTCTTTCCGGCAGCCAGCATCTCGTCCATGGCGGAATGCAGGTGGCCGTAAGTTCCGCCGAATCCTACAATCAGCAGTTCGGCATCATCGGCGCATCCCAATACTTGTACGTCGGGAACCGGTATTTTCGCTACCTTTTCCGCACGCAGGCGGCACATTTGGTCGTGGTTTTCCGGATCCGTACTGATGGCACCCGTATGGCCGTCTTTTTCCAGACCGCCGAGGATATGCGTGTAGCCTTCCTGGCCGGGAACGGCCCAATAGCGAGCCTGAGTTTCGGGATTGCGCAGATAAGGGGTATACTTGCCTGCCATTTCAGGTGTGACAAAAGGAGGCTTGATGTCCGGATATTCATCCAAATCCGGCAACTTGAATGCACCGGAACCATTGGCAACGAACGCATCGGTCAGCAGCACTACGGGAGTCATGTGTTCCAATGCCATCTTTGATGCATTGTAGGCGGCCTCGAAACAGTCCGTCGGTGAAGTGGCGGCAATCACAGGCATGGGAGATTCTCCGTTGCGTCCGAACAGAGCCTGTAGCAAATCGGTCTGTTCGCTCTTCGTGGGCAGACCTGTGGAGGGGCCTCCTCGCTGGACATTCAGAATGACCAGGGGCAACTCGGTAATGACTGCCAGGTTCATTGCTTCCGACTTCAGGCAGATGCCGGGGCCTGATGTAGACGTCACGGCCAGAGCACCGGCAAACGCGGCGCCTACGGATGAGGCACAGCCTGCAATCTCATCCTCGCATTGTACCGTAGTCACGCCCAGACTCTTGTGCTTGGACAGTTCGTGCAATACATCCGTGGCCGGTGTAATGGGGTATGAACCGAGGAAAAGGCGTAGGCCGGCTTTCTCCGCCGCAGCGATGAAACCGTAGGCCGTAGCCTTGTTGCCCATGATGTCCATGTATTTCCCGGGCTTTTTCTCTTTGGATTCCACCTTGTATGTGTGTGCCACAGAGGCATGCGTGTTGGCCCCGTAGTCATAGCCGGCCTGAATTACCTTGATGTTCGCTTCCGCAACGGCAGGTTTCCGGGCGAACTTTTCACGCAACATGCTGAAAGCTATGTTGAGGTCACGGTTGAATAACCAGCATACCAGTCCCAATGCAAACATGTTGCGGCATTTGAGTACCGCCTTGTTGTCCATGCCGGAGTCGGCCAGACAATCTTTCACCATTTGGGAAATAGGAGCGGCGATTACATCGTTCCTGATACCCAGTTCTTCAATCGGGTTGTCTGTGCGGAAAGCCGCTTTTTCCAGATCCTTGGCCTGAAAACAGTCCGTATCGATGATGATGCAGGCCGTCGGCTTGGCATATTTATACTGCATTTTCAAAGCCGCGGCATTCATGGCAACCAATACGTCGCACAAATCACCGGGGGTGTATACACGATTGGCACCGATGTGTACCTGGAAACCGGAGACACCGGTCAGGGAGCCTTGCGGGGCACGGATGTCCGCCGGATAGTCGGGGAATGTACAAATGTCGTTTCCTACAGTTGCCGAAACCGTAGAGAAAATGTTACCGGCCAACTGCATGCCGTCGCCGGAGTCACCGGAAAAGCGGACTACCACTTGATCCACTTCCTTTATTTCTAATTTATCAGCCATGTTTTGTTATATTGATAAGGATAACCGTTTAAACTATTCGCAAAGGTCGCAAAGAAATGCGGAAATACAAAAAATCCCCCTCTCTAAATACGTTTTTACAATGCTTCGAGCATACGCTTGAGCACTACCGTAGCTGAGATTTCCCTGTTGGCGGCTTCGGGAATTACCAGGCTGGTCGGAGCCTCTATCACGTCGTCCGTCACAATCATGTTGCGGCGTACCGGCAGACAGTGCATGAAGAAGGCGTTGTTTGTTACAGCCATGTGCCGGGCGTCCACAGTCCAGTTCATGTCTTTGCACAGAACCTTGCCATAGTCTTCGGGGCGTGTCACGCCGGGACAACTCCAGTTTTTCGCATAAATGAAGTCAGCCCCCTCGAATGCTTTCAGCTGATCGTATTCTACTTGCGCGTTGCCTGCGAACACCGGATCGAGTTCATACCCCTCGGGGTGTGTGATTACGAAGTCAACATCGGCGGCGTTCATCCATTCCGCAAAACTGTTCGGTACGGCTTGTGGCAACGCTTTCGGATGGGGCGCCCAGGTAAGCACCACTTTCGGGCGTTGCGTGCGTTTATATTCTTCTATGGTAATCAGGTCGGCGAAGCTTTGCAAAGGGTGTACCGTTGCGCTTTCCATGAAAAATACCGGTTTGCCCGAATAGCGTACGAACTGGTTGAGTATTTTTTCTTCATAATCGTCCGCCCGGTTCTTGAAACGGGCGAAAGAGCGTACCCCTATAAGGTCGCAGTAGCATGCCATTACGGGAATGGCTTCAAGCAGATGCTCGCTTTTGTCGCCGTCCATGACGACACCGCGTTCGGTCTCGAGTTTCCATGCGCCTTGGTTGACGTCCAGGACAATGACGTTCATGCCTAGGTTCATCGCTGCTTTCTGTGTGCTCAGGCGAGTACGCAGACTGTTGTTGAAGAAGATGAGCAATGCCGTTTTGTTGCGGCCCAGTTCCTGATAGCGGTATCTGTCTTTTTTGATTTCAAAAGCTTCCTGGAGGGCGGTCTTTAGGTCGCCCAGGTCTCCTACATGCTGAAATACGTTCATATTCGTTTGTCGTTAATGATGATTGAAAAATAGACTTATGGATGTGTCACGGCCCTGAGTACAAAGCGGAGGTGAAGTCCGGCCGTGCGTAACCAGCCGTAGTGTCGCGCCATGAGGCGGAAACGTTCCGCGAGCGACCGGTTGTGATTTCGGGTAGTCATTCCCTCATTCAGGTAGTCTGTGAGTATGAGACGGGTGTTATGAAGAGGCATCTTCCGTTGTTCTGCGGCTTTCATCACTCGGATGCACCAGTCGAAATCCGCGGAAAAGCGGAATTGAAGGTCGTAGTTTATCTCCCGTACCAGATCGGTACGTGCGTAGAATGACTGGTGGCACACCAGCATGCCGTTCCGAAAACATTGCCAGTCAAGCCGCTCAGGAGCCTGTAGCCGTCTATGTCTCAGGAAAAGTCCCTCGCGGTTTACTATGTCTGTTTCTCCATAGACTACGCCGGGGCGTTCCGATGTGCCGTAATACGCCTGGATGCAGTCTGCTATATGCGACAGTGTGTCCGGGGTGTGTAGCCGGTCGCCGGCGTTCAAGAAACATATATAATCCCCCTGTGCCAGTGCCAATGCCTTGTTCATGGCATCGTATAATCCCCGGTCCGGTTCTTTTATCACCCGGATGTCATGCGGGATACTTTGCCGGCTGTTTTCGTCCACATATTTGTGGATCAGTTCCATGGTGTGGTCTTTGGAACATCCGTCTACAATCAGATGTTCTACATGCGGATAGTTCTGTCCGGCAACGCTGGAAAGCGTTGCCGGTAGCGTATCTTCTGCGTTATATGTAACGGTGGCAATGGTAATGATCGGCGAAGGGTCAGTGTCCATAGGCGGATGTTTTTGAGAATGCTGGAATTATCCTCTGGAGTGAGTGGTCAGACTGTTATAAACCTCGATATGTTTCATGGCGACGTTGCTCTCATTGTAGGAAGCTACTGCTTTTCGATAGGCTGCCTTGCTCAGTCGCCCGGTATTTCTAGGGTGCAGTACATAGCGTATGCCGTCGGCCAGATCGGTCGCATCCTTGTAGCGGGCCACATAACCGTTCACTTCATGGTCTATCATTTCCGGAATGCCTCCTGTCCGGAACCCTACGCAAGGTGTACCGCAAGCCATGGCCTCGGCAACGGTGTTGGGCAGGTTGTCTTGCATCGATGGTATGACGAAAGCGTCTGCTGCAGTGTATAACTGGGCCATGCGCCGCTCGTCGCTGATATAGTCGACGGCATGCACGGGAAAAGGGAACAGGTGGCTTAATCTTTCTGCCTCTTTGCCTACAATGACGATGCCCAGCGTGCTTTTTAGAGTGGAGTCCTGTTCTGCCAGCAATCGGCAGGCTTCTATCAGAAAGTCTATTCCCTTGCGCTTGTCTGTTATCTTCAGCGAGCCGAACAGGAGAAGACGGAGGTTCTCCGGTAGTCCGTGCTGCATACGTGCCGTGTGTTTGTCCGACGGATGAAAAATGTTTGTATTGAGAGCATTGGCAATTCGTGTCACCGGTCTGTTTGCCAACAGGGCGCTTTGTCGGGCATGCTGTGCCATCCATTCGCTGCAGGCGATGAACGTGATGTTCGTGCCGGCCATCATCTTTTCTTTCTGTCCGAATATGCGGTATGAAAGGTCTTTGGCGTCTCCTCCGCCGGTAAGTTGCGGGCAATGGCGGCACTGTGTCCGATACCGGTCGCACTCACCGCAATAGTGGCAGATGCCCGTGAAAGGCCACATGTCATGCAGGGTCCATACGATGGGTTTGCCGCTGTCCGCGATGCGCCGGATATCTTTCAGTGAGAGAAAGCCCTGGTTGACCCAGTGGAGATGGATCACATCAGCTTCCTTGAATTCCGGCAGTGAGGTTATGTCTGTTCCGCTGTTGGCGATGTCGACGCCGAACAGGTTCTCCCGCCGGAAACGGTTGGCTGTCCAGATGACGAAGCGTTCCCACAGGAAGTGGAATCCTGTCCGCCAGGATGCGGGCAAGGCAACGACGGAAATATGTTTGCTCTGTTTGTCACGTACCAGCATCTTGGATTTGATGCCGTTGTTTCTCAAAGCGTCGTTCAACCGGCTGGCTGCCAATGCGGCACCGCCGGTTCGTTCGGATGTGTTGACGATCAGGACTCTCATTCTTCTCTGTATTTACAGGTCAAAGTTACGCTTTTTTATGCGTCCGGCAGTCATTGGCGCTTGGATTTATTTCTCAGTTTCTTCCATTTCAGGTAGAAGAAGCGGACAATATGCCCCGGTATCGTGTAGCGGATGCCCCAGTGGCGGATGGCTTTGGCGAAGAGCTTTTCTATCTGTGGGTCGGGCTGTGGCTCGCGGCGGTTTACATATAGCCGGAAAGGACAGGGTGTGCGGTCGAACTCAAATCGCTGCAAGAGGCGTGAATGGCTGAAATGCGTTCCGTTGTAGAGTCCGATATTGCGTACCAGCGTGCGCCGTGGCGTCAGGCACAGTCCTCCTTGCCGCCAGATGGCAAGTTCCCAGCAGATGTCCCACGGGATGGGACGCTTGTCCAGCGAACGGAGGCAGGGAAAAACACCGTCATACTCAATGCAACGGAGCATGTCGGGCGATAGCCCCCGGAGCGCCTCTTCGCGTGAGTCGTAATGGCGGAAGTATGTTTGCCAGCGATCGCGCCAGGTGCCCCAGCCCCAGCCGGACATGTGAGGCGTGAAGTAAGTGTCTGCTCCGGTGTCTTCCGGTTCAAGCGCTAAATTGGTAAAGCCAGACACG
The DNA here is from genome assembly GCA_964540455.1 of uncultured Paraprevotella sp. Classification (GTDB taxonomy): domain Bacteria; phylum Bacteroidota; class Bacteroidia; order Bacteroidales; family Bacteroidaceae; genus Paraprevotella. The sequence goes on along the minus strand of CAZIMK010000025.1, from coordinate 19,665 downwards.
TGCATCACGCGCGGTTGCGCCTCATACGCGTCGAAAGCATCGTTCATGTATTGCAGGAAATAGGGGGAAGTACAGATGTCATCTTCCAGTACGATGATGTGGTCATGATGGCGGAAGACCTCGGCAATGCCTTCCATGATGTTTCGTTCCAGGTAAATGTTTTCCGGTCTTTCCACGAGGGTGATGCTGTGCAGTCTTTGTCTGGTTTGTTCCTTGCACAGCAGGCGGAGGTAATTCCGCACCTCGTCCACCTGCCGTTGCGAAACACGGTCGCGTGGTCCGTCGGAAAATATATACAGGTCGGTTTCCCGCGCCAGCGTATTAGCCAACAAGTGTTCTATGGTATGGCGCGTGTTGTCGACTCGATTGTAGACAAACAGGGCTACGGGTGCCGCAGGTCTTTTCATTTCTTGTTTCGTTTTGGGGAGAATGTGAGCAGTATACGTGCCACTTCCTGGGCGCAGTTCTCCAGATTGAACGTCTTTTCGGCCAGTTCCCGTCCGGCTTTACCCATGCGTTGTGCCTCTTCCGGGTGTTCTGTCAGCCAGCGGGCCGCTTCGGTCCATGTCTCCTTATTATAATAAGGTATGGAAAGTCCTACTCCTTCGCGGTCGATGTCGAATGCGAAATGAGGGTTGCGGGAGCAAAGGACAGGGATGCCCAATGCGAGAGCTTCGACCAGTGTGGTCAGTCCTACTGTGTAGGTCGTTTCTTTGCAGCAGATGGCGACACTTGCGGCCCGGCATACCCGACGGCTGAGTTCGTAGGGGATGAATCCGTCGGTGAAATGGACGTGTACATTGGGCGGGAGTGTCTGTCTGCCGATGATGGAGTCGTAGTCTTCCCCTCCATTGTTGCGCGACACGTAGATATCCAGTTGTGCCTTGACGGAACGGAACGCTTCTATCAAGGTAGGCATGTCGCGGTGTTCCTTGCCGGTTGAGATGAATCCTGTCCGTATCGGCATGCCTTCCTGTTTCACAAGGCGGTCATAGAAAATCAGGTCGGCTCCCCAGGGGATTACTGACATTCGTTCTGCACGCGCCTTGCGGCTGCGGAGTGAAATGTCCATGAGTTCGCGGCTGAAGAAAATCAGGTGGTCGAAGCCTCGGTAGAAGAGGCGTGCCACGAGTTCGCGCAGTGGGTTGGAGGCCGTGACGACGGGTTGATGGTGCCAGATAATGACAGGTTTCGGGAATAAACGCAGCGCACGCAGGAAAGTGATGACTTCCAGTCCGCGAAATGATGTGGCATAGACTGCATCGAAATTTTTTCTTTGACTCCAGATTTGTCGTGCCGTATCCCACATCATCCGCCACCGTCCGACTCCTTTTTTATGCTGGTGGAGGATAACGCCGATGCCGTGCCGGTGCAGGTGAGTCGCCCCGTAGAGAAGGTGTCCCGGCAGCCGTCCCTCTTCCCATTCGCGTTGCATGCGCCACGTATCTTGTGTGTGATAGAAATAAACTTTCATGTATAGATTGTCAGTTCGTCACAGTGCGGATGCAAGTTGTCGAGATCAGGCAGGAGCATGTAGTCGCCGAATTTCCGTGTCAAATAAGCGTCACAATTGTGCGGAGCCGGTACGAGGTGCCCTTCAAAGGATATCGTTGTCAACGGGAATATGTCTTCAAGATGGCGCGGATCACTGTAGGGCACGCCCCATCCATAGCGTACCAGGCGGGTGGGGCACAGGCGTGCCAGCGTGCGGAGCAGAGGAAACGTAAACTGCCGGTTGAAACGGCAAATACGTGTTACTTTGCGCCGTGCAGTCTCGTTATTGTTGTTCGGGTCGTTCATTACGTTGTAAGTGAAGCCGTGGGCGCGGCACGAAATCCAATGGAGTAATCGCGGCGCTTTTTCGAAAGGAAAGATATCGATGTAGATACCTCGGTGACGGAAAATGCGGTCATAACGGTTGGTTTCGCTCAGCAGTGAGTGCGTGTCCCGCACTTTGGCGAACATGAAGAAGTAACCCGGGTCGGTTTCATCGGTCTGCAGCACCATTCCTTCCGGCAGTTCGTCGGGTAACACCTGAAGGAGACGCTCATAATCAGGGCGTAGCATTTCAATGTCGAGGTCGTCATCCCAGGGAATGTACCCGCCGTGGCGTACGGCGCCGAGCAATGTGCCTGAACTGAGCCAATAAGGAATGTTGTGCCGGCGGCAAACGCTGTCGACTGCCAGCAGCAGTTCCGTCATGCGGTGTTGCTGTGTCCGGAGGAGAGAACCTTCGGGGTTGAATCTCTCTTTCAGTTCCTGAGGGTCGAATCTCTCTTTCAGTTCCTGAGGGTCGAATGAGTGCGGCATAGTCATTGAGGGAGTGTTGGTTATTTAAAGGAATACCCGCCTGAGACCTCGATGACACTGCCGTTGACGAAAGCGTTGTCGAGGCAGAAGCGGAATGCGTCGGCCACTTCTTCGACCGTGGCAAAACGCCCGGCGGCTGTTTTGGCGCAAATGTTGTGGCGCACGTTTTCCGGCTTTCCGAGTTGCCATTCTGTTTCCACGAAACCGGGAGCGATGGTATTCACCGTCGTGCCTGTGCCTTCAAATTCCTTGACGAGGTTTCGGGCCAACGCGTGGACGGCGGATTTCGTCACTCCGTATCCCGTGACTGTGGCATGGGGATGGAGAGCCATGAGCGAACCGGTAAAGAGGATGCGTGAGTCGGACGGAATAATCGGGAAAAGCTCGCGCACGAGGATGTAATGGCTGTTGACGGCCGTTTCCATCATCGCGTCCCAGTCGGCATCTGATGTCTCTGTGAAAGGTTTCCTGACGGTGACTCCGGCATTACAGACAATGCAGTCGACCTTTTGTGTCAGACTACGGATAAAATTAATCAGCCGGTATGTACCTTCACGCTGGCTTTGGTCGGCTTCCGTGATATCCAGTTTTGCCTCGGGCCAGCGTTCTGCAGCCTGGCGGCTCATTGTGTCTGCGGCTCGGCTGTCGTGGGCGTAGTTGGTGATGACGTGCCACTTGCGTGCAAGCAACATTTCCGTTACGGCCCGTCCGATACCTTTTGTGCCTCCTGTGACAACCGCTGTTTTCATCTTACGTCCGGATTAGGTTGTTTGTCGATTCGGTTTTTCAGTTCCTGATACTTTCCGAGAATATCTTCTTTGATTTTAGTGGAACTGACTCCGTCGCCGTAGGGGAAATAGAATACTGTGACCCCCAGTTCTTTCAGGTAGTCGTACTTCCCAGTCCAGTCATCGCCTACGACGAAGACGTCTATGTTCAGTTTGCGGACAATGTCCGTGTGGTCAAGCGAGCGTTGCGGAATGACAATGTCGGGGTAGCGGAGCGCTTCGATGATGGCCAGCCGTTCCTCGAAGGGGATAATAGGCGGCCGCTTATAGCTGCATACAAGTTCGTCCGTACTGACTCCGACGATGAGGGTGTCGCCCAAGCCGCGTGCGTATTTTATCATTTTCAAGTGGTTGCTATGAAACATGTCGAATGTCCCGGACGTATAGACCACTACTTTGCCGTTGTACATAGGTTGTGCTTTTCTATGTGCGCAAAGGTAAGCAAAATCATTGGAATATAGTTCATGCAGCATGACTTTTGACGGTTTTTCGAATCGACTATAGCCATCATGAGTGCCTTGCCTGTGGAGGGACGGTGCTGTCGGGCTCACCATGGGTGTGAGATGTTCACGCGTTCCGCTGCCGGTCGATGAGTTCCAGCAACCGATCGCTGCGTCCGGTGACGGTCTTTCGGCAGAACATCTTCCCGGACTGCCGGAGCATGTCCCAGTCCTCCTCCGTGAGCACCTTGATGACAGGGTGGTAGTGGATATAATGCAGCGGCGTCAAGTCGGCCAATGTCGTATAGGCGCCCTCTTGCAAGAGAGCTTTGTCGGCATAAGGCGAATGGAATGCAAGTGTCTGCCAGAGAGTCTCGTCGGGGCCGAAACTTGTGGCGAAGTAGTCGAGCAGGTCGGGATGGACATGCACCTCGTTCAGCATCCAGGCTGCCAGTCGGGGGGTGATGCACCACCAGGAGGAGCCTTTGTGGAGCCGGTAGAGGCGGTTGTCCACGACGAATGTCAACGGCTTGCGTATATGGGCGGCGTTGAATATCTCCCGCCCCAGCGCGCAGAGGCGTATCTTCCAGCGGCGATTGCGCAGCGGTACGGTCGTGAAAGGCCGGTAGAGGCGGTATCCCCGGGTTATCGAATACCGTTGCACGGTCATGTCGATGCCTTTGATAAACTCTCGGTCACCGGCCTGTTCCCAGAAAAGGTCCATCCGGCGGTTGCTCCACAAGGGGTAGTCCAATCCGCTCAGGAAGCACAGACGGTCGCAGCCGATGCCCGTGTGGAAATATTCCTTGAGCAGGGCCATCTGGTAGTGCACCTGCGAGATGTTGCCCCACTCCACTCTCACCCGCCGGTCGCAGAAGTGGACGTTGGAGGCCCCGGACAACAGGCGGCGGAAGGGCTCTACCGCGGCATCCGCGTCGATGTGGATGAAGAACTCGCTCTGCGGTTGCAGGCTGTGGACGAGTCGGGTAAGATGCTCTGCATCATTATGAGCGGCAATGAGGTAGGCTATTTTCATTTCTTCCGGTGGATTTTCTGAAATACATAGTCTATACTCTCGCGTAGGATGACGGCTTTGGCAGCGTAGAGTATACCTATATATATAGAAGCGGCCATAGCTATTTTGGTTCCTAACCGTAACCAGTCATTGCTGACAGGACGTGTCATGATGTCCGTAACAATCATCGTTGCTGAGGCTAAAAGGAAAAAAGGCAAGACGTCGGCCAGCGCCTGGCGCAGGGAGAGGCCGACAAGGCGGCGGGCGAAGCGGTGCCAGACGAGCAGCCATAGGATGTTGACGGTGACGAACGAGGCTATCATGGCGTAGATGCCCAGCGGGTAGACGGTTACGAGGAGTATCCAGATAAGTACGCAGGTGGCCACTGTGTTGAGAAGATTGACAGAAGACCGTCCCTGGCTGATGACGAGATTGGAATAGAGTGTCGTGATGGGGCAGAATGCGCTGTAGAGGCACAGCATTTGCAACATCGGAACGCTTGGCATCCATATTTCGCCTGCTGCGAGGCGGATGAGTTCCGGAGCTACAAGTGCAAGTCCGAGCATACAGGGAAAAGATACAAAGCTTGTGAATCTTAGCATCTTGTGAAATACCTGACGGTAGCGGGTCGGGTTGTCCTTGACGCGTGTCAGTATGGGCTGGGCTACGCCGGCGATCATACTGTTAATGGTAGATGCTCCCATGTCGTTCCATTTGGCAGCGTTTCCGTACTGGCCGGCCAAAGCCCGGTCATAGAACCGCCCCAGCAAAACGGAGAACACATTGCGGTTTATCTGTAAGAAGAGTGTTGTCACCAGTAACCGGCTGCTGAAACTGAACATGTGGCGGATGGGACTGAAATCCCACTCAAGCGAGGGACGCCACGGCGAGTACCACCAGTTGAGTATCGTGATGCAGGCGGTAAATACGACTCCTTGTGCCGCCAGTCCCCAATAGGAAAATCCGTTGTAGGCCAGCGTCACGGCAACAAGGCCGGATATGATGAGAGAGAGGATGAAAATGATAGAACTCTCACGTACCATAAGGTGCCCGAACAGGTAGGCCCGTTGGGCGATCCCCCAGCTCGAGAACAGAAAACCGAGGAAAGCGAAGCGCGACAGAGGAACAAGCACCGGTGTCCGATAGAAATCGGCAATGAGGGGCGCACAGAAAAAAAGCAGGATATAGAGCCCCGCACCGCAGAGTATGTTGAACCAGAAGACAGCATTGTAGTCCCGATGCTTAGGTTTTTTGATATTGGCCAGCGCTACTGAGAATCCACTCTCTTGCAATGCTGCCGCTACGCTGCTGAAGATGGTCAGCACTTGCACAGTGCCGTAGTCGGCGGGGGTAAGTCTGCGTAACAGGCAGATACCGAACGTCAGGTTCAGCAATTGTATGAGTGCGTTGCTGAATCCTCCCCACACCAATCCCTTGGCAGCGGTTTCCTTGAGTGAAGTGTCGGCCATTTTCCGGATGTGTTTTCGTAGATGCGGGCAAAAATACGCTTTCCTTTCCGATTATTCAAAGAAAAAGCCCTAATTTTGCAAGCGTAATCTTAGGCCGATGCATACTTTCCTGCCTCTTTATATAGTCCGTCGCATGGCGGAGCCTTTGCGGTGCAATGGCTCTTTTTTCTTTTTTTTGTATGCGCTTTTCGTGTTGGCTTTTGTACTACAGCCCGGGTCATCCGTGGCGGATTATCCTTTCGGGGTGCTCTTCGTGGAAGTTTTTGTGCTTGCGTGGGTGTTTTCGTTCCTGCCCGGTAACGTGAGAAGGGTGGCTCAGGGGGTAGTCTGTACAGTGTGTGCGGCGGTATGTGCGGTTGATGTTTATGTTACGTATCGTCTGGGTTCCGGCCTGACGCCTACAATGTTTCAGCTTGTATTGGAGACTGATGCGGAGGAAGTTTCCGACTTCTGTTCTTCCTATCTCCGGGATGCCGCTGTGCTGAGGGCACTTTGGCCTTTTCTGCTTTGGGGAGTTGTCTATGTCGCGTATGCCTGTTTCCGGCATGTGCTGTCTGTGTCGCGGACGAAGCGTTGCCGTCTGTCAGCTCCGTGGCGTGTGTTTTTTAAAGTCGTTTATGCTTTGACGGTGTGGGGAGTGTTTGCTGTTTTGTTTTTCCGTACGGCGGAAGACAGGCGCCACACGAGAGATTTGCTCTCGCAAACCACGACGGCAGGTATGGAGCGGTATTATAATAAAGGATATGGTCGTGGACTCTATTCGCCTCTTCATCGCCTTTATTTTGCCGTCTATGCCAACAGACTTGCTACAGGGCAGCTGGAACATCTGCGTGCCAGGATCGGAAACACGAAAGTGGAAGGCGGTGATGACGGTGTTCCCACGCTGGTGGTTATTATCGGTGAAAGCTATAACCGGCATCATTCCGCACTCTACGGTTATTCGCTTTCCACAACTCCCCGGCAGTGCGCCCGTGCCCGCGACGGCGAGCTCTTCCCTTTTTCCGATGTTGTCACCTGCTGGAATCTGACCAGCAATGTTTTCAAGTATATGTTTTCCCTTTACGGTTGCGGACGCAAGGGCACTTGGTACGATGAGCCACTTTTCCCTGCGTTGTTCCGGGAGGCTGGATATCAGGTCGCTTTTTTTACGAATCAGTTTGTGCGCCGTCCGGGCGATAATGCGTTCGATTTCAGCGGCGGGTATTTTATCAATGACAATTGGGTGAGCAGTCGCCTGTTTGACGTGCGTAACGAACGGAAGCATCCGTTCGACGAAGGACTCTTGCTGGATTACGATTCCTTGTACACGGATTCCCGGTATTCTCGTCGTTTAGTGATGTTTCATCTCATCGGTCAGCATGTCGGGTATGAGAACCGTTGTCCCGAGGGACGGAAACGTTTTACGCTGGCCGATTATGAACGGCCCGATTTGGAAGACGGACAATTGCAGAAAGTGGCAGACTATGATAACGCCACTCTTTACAACGATTCGGTCGTCGACGCCATTCTGCGGCGCTTTGAAGCGGATGACGCCCTTGTTCTTTATGTTCCTGACCACGGAGAAGAAGTCTATGATGGCCTGAAGACATTCGGACGGCTTCATTCCGCGGCATTGACCCCCCGGATAGTGCATAACGAGTTCGAGATACCGTTCTGGATATGGTGTTCTCCGGCCTGTCGGCGCAATCGTCCGGAATTGGTACGTCAGATTATAGAGGCTGTGGACCGTCCGTTCATGAGCGACGACTTGTCCCATACATTGCTTTATCTGGCCGACATCCGCTGCCCGGAGTACGACGAGTGCCGGGTGTTGATTTCCCCGCGGTTCGATGCGGGACGCAGGCGATTGCTCAAAGGTTACAAGGACTATGACGAGATGTGTGCCGGGGAAAAGGCTGGGAAGGAAGAAGAGAAAAATAACCGTGAGTGCGGCGGGAGGAGCTGAAGATGAGCATGTGTGGAGCAGAAAGACGCATTCGTGGTTTGGCATGGGTGGCAGAACCGGTAAAGCGGGAGGCGGTATTTTTTGTCTTCATGACGTTGCTGGCGGCAGGCTCGTTTCTGACGCACTTCGGTACGTTGCGCAATGCATTGTTCTTCTGTGAATTATGGGTGGATCTTTATTCCCTGTCCTTGATACTTTTTCTGCTGCCCTGCCGTGCGGCGGGTGTGGTGCGTGCCGGCTGTTCCACGATTGCCTATATATTGGCTGTGATAGATGCTTATTGTTCCGTACGCTTCGGGGCGGGTATCAGTCCCACGATGCTTCAGCTTGCGGCAGAGACTACGGCGGCAGAGGCCGGTGACTTTTTCGAAGGATACGTTTTTCGTGTCGAGACGCTGCAGGCGGTGTGGTGGGTTGCCGTTCTTGGAGCGGGACACCTCTTTTTCAGGCGGAGAAAATGGCGTGAGTCGGTAGTCGGTAGTTTGTGTCGTATCGGTGGTCGGGTTCATAATGCCGCCGGTCGTTTTTTTTATCCGTCTTTCCGTGCCGGACGGTATATTCCGAATGGTTTTGTTTCTCCGTTCCGCCGGAATGAATGGTACGGGTTGATTTGTGCGGTCAGTTTATCGGTGTGTATGGCAGTGACGATGCCTGTACGTCTGACACGGTTCGGGATATTCCGCCAGTCGTCCGTTCTGAGCCTTGAACGTTATCTGACAGGAACCGTCAGTGCATCGCTTTATATGCCGGTCCACCGGTTGGCCTTTTCCATCTTCACCCACAGTCTTTCCGGGCGGGATTTGGAGCGGTTGCAGGCGAGCGTGGAACGTACTTGTGTGGATAGTTGTTCATACCGTTCTCCTGATATTGTGCTTGTCATCGGGGAAAGTTACAATAAGAGCCATTCCCAGCTCTACGGTTACGGCGTGCCCACCACGCCGCGTCAACTCGCACGCTGGGAACGCGGGGAACTGTTTGTCTTTACGGATGTTGTTACCGGTTGGAACATTACGAGCCAGGTGTTCAAGAATATGCTGTCTTTGCATTCAACGGACCAGCCCGGTTCATGGACAGATGCAACTCTTTTTCCGGCTGTTTTCCGTCGTGCCGGTTATCGTGTGGCTTTTCTGACGAACCAATTCGTCCCCTCTGTCGACGAGGATATTTTCGGTTTCAGTGGCAGTTTCTTTCTGAACGCACCGGAATTGAGCCGGGAACTCTTTGATTGGCGTAACCGCAGGGCCTACCGTTTTGATGATGCCTTGCTGGCCTGTTACGATGCACAGCGCCGGCTTGAGACGGAGAGAAACCTGACGGTGTTTCATCTCTGGGGGCAACACATGCTTTATCACCACCGCATGCCTTCGCGCCGCCGCATATTGAAAGCCAAGGACGAGCCCCGTCCCGAGTTGTCGGCGAAAGACAGGCAGTGGGTGGCCAATTATGATAATGCCACGTTGTTCAACGATTCGGTCGTGGATGCTATATTGACCCGTTTTGAAGACCGGGAGGCTATCGTTGTTTATGTCTCTGATCACGGGGAAGAAGTGTATGACGAATTACCGGAGTTCGGTCGGAATCCCGATCGGGAACCCACACCGCCTGTCGCACGGGCTGAATACGAAGTACCGTTCTGGATCTGGTGCTCGCCGGTTTACAGGGAAAGGCATCCCGACGTCGTGTCGCGGATACGGGCAGCTGTGGACCGTCCGTTCATGACCGACGACCTGTCGCACATGCTGCTCTGGTTGGGCGGTATCGTCTGCCCGGGCTACGAACCGTCCCGCAATGTGCTCGACGCGAATTTTGATGCCGGGCGGAAGCGTTTGTTGCGCGGCAGATACGATTATGATGTGATGAAGACGGCAGACCGGTAATTATGGAAAGAAAAAAGAAATGGATATGAAGAGACTGGAACTGAATCGGTCGGATGCGGCTGTTCTTCGCGGATTGGCCATAGTGGGTATCATACTGCACAACTTCACCCACTGGTTGCCTTATACGGTGAAAGAAAGCGAATATACATATAGTTTCAAGTGGGCCTATTATATGTGGGATCACATCTGCACGCTCTACAAGACTCTTCCGCTCGACCTTTTTTCTTATTTCGGACATTACGGCGTGCCGGTGTTTGTCTTCCTCAGCGGTTATGGTCTGGTCCGGAAGTACGAGGAGCAGGACGGTGTCATACCTATGTGGAATTTTGTGCTCTATAACGCCCGCAAGCTATGGCGGTTAATGTTGCCTGCATGGGTGTTGTTTATGATTGTGGATACGTGTCTGGAAGGTATGCTTCGTTTTACGTTCCGTGATGTCCTGTTCCAGCTTCTCTTCCTTGTCAACTTGTCTCCGGCCCCTTCAACGCATATCCTGCCCGGTCCTTACTGGTATTTCGGACTGACGATGCAACTCTATCTGATTTACAGGCTGTTTCTTTTCCGCAAGGGAAGGATTCCGTTGTGGTGTGCGGCGGTTTTGTCTGTGGGGTTACAGTTATGGCTGTTGTCTCGAGGCACCCGTTCTTCCATTGTTTGGTTGGAGTATGTACGCTATAATGTCCCCGGTTCTCTGCTGCCGTTTGTGTTGGGCGTGAGTGTCGCCCGATATAGCTGGTGCTGGCCTTCAGCCCGCTGGATTAACATTCTGCTGATACCGGTATTGTGCGGGCTGGTGATGTGGGGGTGTTACGATAAATACACGTGGACGTTTGTGCCGGTGGTCTGGATCATTCTCTGTCTGGCATGGCTGCGAGCCGTGCCGTGCGGCTGGTGGCGGCCGTTGGCATGGGTGGGAGGTATCTCGGCATCTGTTTTTGTGGTTCATCCTTCCCTGCGTCCTCTGTGGCTACTGTCGGCGAAGTCGGGTTGGGTTTATACGTCATTATTCGGATATATCGTTACAACTCTGGTTTGTGCATGGCTTTATCATAAATATATCGTCCGTCGCCCGTAAATGCCGGGATGACGGTTATTGTCCGTTATGACAGGTGTGTGAATGGTTGTCTTGTCTCTTTTTAGGTAAAAAGGAGTGTCCGGACATCTTTATGTATAAATAATATTGCAGCGTTGTATGGCGGGATAGGAAAAAATGCTTAATTTTAAGCCGAAAACGACAAAAACGCTCTTTACAGGGAAATGAAATAACGAAAAAGAAATACAACTAAGAAAATGGAAAAGATTCAAGAATTGACTGAAAAACTTTATCGTGAAGGTGTGGAGAAAGGAAATGCCGAAGGGCAGCGGCTTGTGGAAGAAGCCAAGGCCGAAGCGGCAAAAATCATAGCTGATGCCAAAGCGCAGGCAGAACAGATCGTGGCAGACGCGCGTAAGGATGCAGCCGGTCTGGATGCAAATACGAAGTCGGAACTGAAGCTTTATGCCGGACAGGCTGTGAGCGCCTTGAAGAGCGAAGTGGCCAACGCGGTTACAGACAAAGTCGTGGCAGAGGCCGTGGCCGGACAAATGGCAGACAAGGATTTTCTTGGTCAGCTGATGGTGGTTATGGTCAAGAACTGGGCTTCGGGCGATGCCCCGGTCATTTCGACGGCAGATGCCGAGGGACTGAAAGCATTTTTCGCGGCTAAAGCCAAGGAACTGCTGGATAAGGGGGTGAAGATAGAGAAAGTGAACGGCAAACCGACATCCTTTTCCATTTCTCCGGCCGACGGGTCCTATAAGGTGAATTTCGGTGAAGCGGAATTTGTAGCATACTTCAAGGATTTCCTCCGTCCTCAGCTGGTGGAGATGTTGTTTTAAGAAAGGCGTATGGGGAACTATTACTATTTGATGGCCGGATTGCCTGATTTGTCGCTTGACGACAGTAAGTCTGCACCGTCAATGCCGGAGCTGAAGGAATACCTGAAAGGGCAGGTGTCGGAGGCCGATAAGAAGTTGCTCTACGTGTTCTTTCTGCATTACGACTGCCGGAATCTTGTAAGGTTGCTTGAGAACCCGGAGACGGAAATCGATCCGCGTGGCAATTTTACGCAGGATCAATATCAGGACCTGATTACGTCGGCGCGTGAGATGAATTTCAACGTGCACCGTTTCCCTTCCTTCATGTCCATGTTTGCCCGTGATTACGCTTATAACAAGGAAGCCGCCGGATACTTCCCGTCGGATGCCATGGCCATGGCCTATTATGAATATGCCATGAATGTTTCAAACAAGATGATGGCCAGATGGTATGGCCTGAACTTCAATGTGGCCAGTATTCTTACAGGACTGATTGCCCGTAAAAATGGTTGGAACGTATCCGAGTATGTAAAGGGAAAGGGTGAGATCTGCGATATGATACGGCACAACAACACGCGCGATTTCGATTTAAAAAACGAAGTGGATTACGTGGGCGAGCTTATGCAGATTGTGGAGTGCGAGGACCCGGTGGAGAAAGAGAAGCGCATAGACGCTTTCAAGTGGGCCTGGCTTGACGAACAGACGTTCTTCGACCCGTTCTCCGTTGAGGCTTTGTTTGCCTATTTGGTAAAAGTGGAGATATTGGAGCGTTGGGCGCTGCTCGATGTGGAGACCGGAAAAGAAACGTTCCGTAAGATTATCGATAACTTGAGGAGCGAGGCGCGTGTGCCCGATGAATTTAAGAAATAATACGAATACATAAATATGATGACTAAAGGAACAGTTTGCGGCGTTATCGCCAATATGGTGACGCTCAATGTGGACGGACCTGTGTCTCAGGGCGAGATTTGCTATATAGAGACAGGCGGGGATCGTTTGATGGCCGAGGTGATTAAGGTAGTCGGCTCCAGTGTGTATGTGCAGGTGTTTGAAAGCACGCGTGGACTGAAAGTCGGTTCGCCGGCAGAATTTACAGGCCACATGCTGGAGGTGAAACTTGCGCCGGGTATGTTGTCGAAGAATTTCGACGGGTTGCAGAACGACCTTGATAAGATGGACGGTGTGTTTCTCAAGCGGGGACAGTATACCGACCCGTTGGATGAGGACCGTGTATGGGATTTTACTCCCATTGCAAAACCCGGTGATACGGTACAGGCGGCCGACTGGCTGGGACAGGTGACGGAGAACTCACAGCCGTTGAAGATCATGGTTCCGTTCCAGATGGAAGGAACGGCTACAGTGAAGAGTGTGGCTCCTGCCGGACAATATAAGGTGAAGGACGTGATTGCCGTGCTCACCGATGGGAACGGACAGGACATCGAGGTGAACATGATTCAGCATTGGCCGGTGAAGTTCGCCATGACGAACTACAAGCAGAAACCCCGTCCGTTCAAATTGCTGGAGACCGGTGTGCGTACCATCGATACGATGAATCCTATCGTGGAGGGAGGTACAGGCTTTATTCCCGGTCCTTTCGGAACGGGTAAGACGGTGCTTCAGCATGCCATATCCAAGCAGGCCGAAGCGGATATCGTGATTATTGCCGCTTGCGGCGAGCGTGCCAATGAGGTGGTGGAAATCTTTACCGAGTTCCCCGAGCTGGTAGACCCGCATACGGGACGCAAGCTGATGGAGCGTACCATTATTATCGCCAACACGTCCAACATGCCGGTGGCGGCCCGCGAGGCTTCCGTGTATACGGCCATGACGATGGCTGAGTATTATCGGGCCATGGGATTGCGCGTGCTGCTGATGGCCGACTCCACGTCGCGATGGGCGCAGGCGTTGCGCGAGATGTCCAACCGTATGGAAGAACTGCCCGGTCCCGATGCCTTCCCGATGGACTTGTCTGCCTTGATATCCAACTTCTACGGCCGTGCGGGCTATGTATACCTGAACAACGGCGAGGTGGGTTCCATCACGTTTATCGGTACGGTATCTCCGGCCGGTGGTAACCTGAAAGAACCCGTGACGGAAAATACGAAGAAGGTAGCCCGTTGTTTCTACGGACTGGAGCAGGAGCGTGCGGACAAGAAGCGTTATCCGGCCGTGAATCCGATAGATTCCTACTCGAAATACTTGGAATATCCGGAGTTTGCCGAATACGTGGAGAAGCGTATCGGTGCGGGATGGATAGAGAAAGTCAACGGACTGAAAACAAGAATGCAGCGTGGAAAGGAAATCGCCGAGCAGATAAACATCCTCGGAGACGACGGTGTGCCCGTGGATTATCACGTGACGTTCTGGAAGTCGGAGATAATAGACTTTGTTATCCTGCAGCAGGATGCCTTTGACGAAGTGGATGCCGTGACTCCCCTTGAGCGGCAGGAGGAAATCCTGAATCTGGTGGTGGATATTTGTGAGACGGAATTCCAGTTCGAGACCTTCCTTGATGTGGTGGACTATTTCAAGAAGATGATTAACGTGTGCAAGCAGATGAACTATTCGGTTTATAAATCGGAGCAATATAACGATTTCAAGAACCAGGTGATAGAGCTGCTTGCCGGACAGAATAAAAAATAAGGAGTATTATGGCAACAACAGCATTCCAGAAAGTATATACGAAAATCAGTCAGATTACCAAAGCTACCTGCTCGCTGAAGGCGCAGGGCGTGGGATATGACGAACTGGCTACCATCGACGGCAAACTGGCGCAGGTGGTGAAGATTATAGGCGATGAAGTGACGCTCCAGGTGTTCGAGGGCACGGGAGGAATCCCGACAAATGCCGAAGTCGTATTCTTGGGCAAGTCACCTACCTTGAAGGTAAGCGACCAGCTGGCCGGACGCTTTTTTAATGCGTATGGCAAGCCTATCGACGGAGGCCCCGAGGTGGAGGGACGTGAAGTGGAAATCGGCGGGCCTTCGGTGAACCCCGTGCGTCGCCGCCAGCCCAGTGAACTGATTGCCACGGGTATCGCCGGTATCGACCTGAACAATACGCTGGTTTCCGGACAGAAGATTCCTTTCTTTGCCGATCCCGACCAGCCGTTCAACGAAGTGATGGCCATGGTGGCTTTGCGTGCCAAGGCTGACAAGATTATTCTTGGCGGTATGGGTATGACGAACGACGACTATTATTTCTTCCGCAATACATTCTCCAACGCCGGAGCGCTCGATCGTATCATCTCGTTCATGAACACGACTGAGGACCCTGCCGTGGAGCGTCTGCTTGTTCCCGATATGGCGCTGGCTGCGGCTGAGTATTTCGCTGTGGAGAAGAACGAGAAAGTGCTCGTGCTGCTTACTGATATGACCTCCTACGCCGACTCTCTGGCCATTGTGTCCAATCGTATGGACCAGATACCGTCCAAGGACTCCATGCCCGGTTCGCTCTATTCCGATTTGGCGAAAATCTACGAAAAGGCTGTTCAGTTCCCCGACGAGGTGGGCGGTGGCTCCATCACGATTATCGCCGTGACGACGTTGAGTGGCGGCGATATTACGCATGCCGTTCCCGATAATACCGGATATATCACGGAGGGGCAGCTCTTCCTGCGCCGCGACAGTGATATCGGTAAGGTGATCGTAGATCCGTTCCGTTCGTTGTCCCGTTTGAAACAGCTGGTGGCCGGAAAGAAAACTCGTAAGGACCATTCCCAGGTGATGAATGCGGCCATCCGCCTGTATTCCGATGCGGCCAATGCCAAGACGAAACTGGAGAACGGATTCGACCTGACGGAATACGACAGCCGCTGCCTGGACTTTGCCAAGGAATATGCCGATAAACTTCTGGCTATCGACGTGAATCTGGATATGACGGAAATGCTCGATGTGACCTGGAGCCTGTTCCGCAAGTTCTTCAAACTGGAGGAAGTCAATATCAAGAAAGAATTTACGGACATTTATTGGAATTCATAATTCATAATTCACTATTCATAATTATGAAGAGTATTGAGGAAAATCAGATTGTCCTGAAGACGAAGGCTTTCGCACTTCGTACAGTTAGATTGTATCAATACCTTTGTAATGAAAGAAGTGAATATGTGTTGTCCAAGCAAGTTCTTCGTTGTGGGACAAGTATAGGTGCGAATGTAAAAGAAGCTTTACGCGGGCAGAGCCGTGCGGATTTCGTTGCGAAATTAAGTATTGCCTTGAGAAAGAAGCAAGCGAAACGGAATATTGGTTGGAATTGTTGGAAGAAACCGGCTATATAGCCCACGAACATGCACAGGATATTCTGCTTGATTGTGTGGAATTGATTAAGCTGTTGACATCTATCATTAAAACGACGAAAGAAAACGCAGATAAATTATGAATTATGCATTATAAATTATGAATTATGATAAAGTTTCAATATAACAAGACATCGCTTCAGCAGATCGAGAAGCAGTTGAAGCTACGCCAGCGCACCTTGCCCATCATCAAGAGCAAGGAAACGGCGTTGCGTCTCGAGGTGAAGAAGTGCAAGGCCGATGCGGTGCTGTTGGAAAAGAAACTGGAAAGTCAGATACAGGGATATGAGTCCATGTATGCGCTGTGGGGAGAGTTCGACCCGTCGCTGGTGGCGCTCAAGGACGTGGAATTGGGTGTGAAAAAGATTGCGGGGGTCAGAGTGCCCGTGCTGAACAACATCCGTCTGGAGGTACGCCCCTTTGGTCTTTTCAGTAGTCCGAAATGGTATTTCGACGGCATCAACCTTCTGCAGGGGCTTGCCAAGACTGCCGTAGAACGGGAATTCGTGTTGGCGAAGCTCGGCTTGTTGGAACATGCGCGAAAGAAAACCACGCAGAAGGTGAATCTTTTCGAAAAAGTGCAGATACCCGGCTATCAGGAGGCTGTGCGCAAGATTAAACGATTCATGGAAGACGAGGAGAATCTGTCCAAGTCTTCCCAAAAGATCCTGAAATCACTTCAGGAGAAAAGAAAGGAGGCCGAGGCATGATTGAGAAAATGAAGAAACTCACCTTTCTGGTGACTACGAAAGAATACGAAAGCTTTTTGGCCGACATCCGGAGAATAGGCGTGGTACACGTGCAGGAACTGGCCAGCGGAGCCACGAGCGACGATTTCCGTGCCGGAATGGACATGGCGGAGCGCTATAAGAAAGCGTTGTCCGCTTTGGATTTCGCAAAAGAAAGCTACAAGCCGCGCAATGTGTATGAACGGCGTGGTGATGCGGAAGGCATGCCGGCCGACGAGGTGAGGAAACTGGGTGCGGACATCGTGGAGGAGGTGGAGGCCGAACTGGCCAATGAAAACCTGTTGAGGCACCGGCTGGACGACGTGCGGAAAAGCATCCATGCACTTGAACCCTGGGGCGACTTTGAATGGAGCGGAGTGAAGCGCCTGGCCCGCACAGGCTGTCAGATGAACTTCTTTGTCTGTCCTACCAAGATGTTCAAGGCGGCGTGGCTGGATGAATATTTCGCCGTACCTGTCAATGAACTGAAAGGCAAGGGTTATTTCGTGACCTTTACCGATACGCTCCCGGACATTACGGCAGAGCATCTCGTGCTTCCCGAAGAGTCCCTTTCCTATTATAGGAAGGAAGAGAGGGCGCTGACGGAATCTTTGGACGCTTCGCACGAGCATCTGCTGCGCATCGGGAGGGAATCCCGTGAGATACTGCTGGCAGCCCAGGTGGACAACGAAAACCGGATTTCGTTGTCAAAGGTGCGCCTGAGCGCCGAATCGTTGGCCGACGACGCCGTGAAACTGATGGTAGGCTGGGTGCTTGCGGAAAAGGCGGAGGAAGTGACGAATGTCCTGACGCGGTCTCATATCTATTATGAGATGGAAGATCCGGCTTTTGAGGACGATGTACCAGTGAAAATCAAGAACGACGCCTACAGTTCCTTGTTCGAACCGATTCTGCGCATGTATTCTTTGCCGAACTATCATGACCTTGACCCGACGCCGGTGATGGCTCCTTTCTTCATGCTTTTCTTCGGCCTGTGCATGGGAGACGCCGGTTATGGCCTGTTGATTCTTGCGGCAAGTCTGATGGCAAGGCGGAAGCTGGGCGCCGACATGAAGGCTTTCGGCACCCTGGGGATTTTTCTGGGAGCGATGACGGTTGTCTGCGGTCTGCTTACCGGTTCGGTCTTCGGTATCGACCTGACGAAGCAGGACTGGGCGTTTCTGGCTCCCGTGAAGCCTTACTTCATCAATGAAAGCAACTATCTGCTGTTCGGTTATAGTCCGATGATGGTGATTTCGGTGTTCATCGGCCTGTTCCAGGTGCTGGTGGGCATGTGCATGAGTGCGTCTAAGGCGGCTCGCCTTTATGGGTGGAAGTACGGCATAGGCAAGATGTCCTGGGTGGTGGCTTTGGTTTCCGCCATTCTTTGTTTCGGTCTGCCGGCCTGCGGCGTGGAATTGCCTCAGGCGCTTATCTGGCTGTTCTATGGACTGATAGGCATCAGTGGCCTGGGCATCTATTTCTACAATTCGCCCGATAGGAACGTGGTGGTGAACTTCGGATCCGGTATGTGGTCGACTTACAATATGGCAACCGGTCTGCTGGGCGATCTGCTTTCCTACATTCGTCTGTTTGCTCTGGGGCTGACGGGCGGCGTGCTGGGTAGCGTATTCAACCAGTTGGCTTTCGATCTGACGGAGTCTTTGCCCTGGTGGGAGCGTTGGCTGCCTCTGCTCGTTGTCCTGTTATTGGGGCATGGCATCAATTTTTCCCTGTGTATGATCAGTTCCTTTGTTCATCCTATGCGACTGACGTTCGTCGAATTCTTCAAGAACGCCGAATTCGAGGGTGGAGGCAAGGAATATTCGCCTTTCAGGGTGAAAACCTATAAAAGAAAAGAATAATCAAATCAAAATTATTAATTAAAACTTAAAATCATTATGGAAATTGTATTAGCTTATTTGGGTGTGGCACTTGTCGTTGCCTTGTCTGGTGTAGGGAGTGCCTATGGTGTGACTATCTGCGGTAACGCGGCTATCGGGGCCTATAAAAAGAATCCGGCAGCTTCCGGTTCTTACACGGCTTTGTCCGCTCTGCCCTCTTCTCAGGGTCTGTACGGCTTTGTAGGCTTTTTCATGTTGCAGCCCCATGTATTCCCGGGTATGGACATGACCTCTGCGGCAGCTGTTCTGGGTGCCGGTCTGGCTCTGGGTCTTGTGGCCCTGTTCTCTGCCGTTCGTCAGGCTAAGGTTTGTGCCAACGGTATCTCAGCCATCGGTGCCGGTCACAATGCTTTCGGTACGACCATGGTGTTGGCCGTGTTCCCCGAGTTGTATGCCATCCTGGGGTTGTTGGTATTGATCCTGATTGCAGGTGCCCTGCCTACGGCAGCATAAGCAGAAAAAACATCTCTGTACGGAGCGAGGCTGTGTCGTAACGGAAGATTACGTCGCAGCCTTGCTTTTTGTAAGTTGTTGATTCTACTTTTGATATAAATTGTGGGGACGCGATGCAAGGTGGCTTGGACATCCGGTTGGAGCATTCTGGAGCAGTAGAAAATCAGCGGGGATTCGAAACAGTCCGTCCATGAATTATGATAACTATTCTGAGTCTGTTGTTATAGTTATCGTAGTGTCGTCATTCCAACTATCATAAGACCATCAGGAATACTATCTTTAGGAGGTAAGGAATACTATTCAAGCGGTCTAAGAAATACTATCCTTAGGTGATAAGGAATACTATCGTGAGCATCTAAGGATAGTATTTCACGACCCATAGTGAACAGCGCTCCACTACCTATAGTAAACCGTGCTTCACTATCCACAGTGAACCGTGCTTCACTACCCACAGTGAACCGTGCTTCACTACCTATAGTGAACTGCACTCCACTCGGCAAGTGAACAGCCTGTGGCTTGTCAAGCGCCTTGCCTACGGCTTGTCAAGTGCCTTGCCTACGGCTCGACAAGTGAATAGCCTACGGT
>CAZIMK010000024.1:0-42609 GCA_964540455.1 uncultured Paraprevotella sp. | reverse complement strand
ACCTTTTAAACTGTAATTCCTTGATATAACTATAGTTTGCCACACTGCATCGGCATTTCAACTATATACAGAAACCATACATCCAGCATCACATCTTAACTTTCCTGATTTCCTCCTGCAGACAGTCAAGAAAAGATGCGGCGTGCGCTCCATCCATCTGTGTGTGATGAAACTGGAAAGAAACGGTAAGTATCGTGCGCAACCAACGGCGACGGTATCGTCCCCATATCAAAAACGGATTATTGAACACTCCGCTGTACATGCCTACCGCACCGTCTATCTCACAGGAAACCAGTGCTGATGTACCGATGACCATACTGTCCGTGAGATCGTGATCGGTGCAACTTGCGGCCACTTGACGCGTAAGTCGGAGGTAATCGCGGTTGAAGCGTTGCAGATCGTTGGAAAAAGGTATGTCGCACGAGTTAACTTCCCCTGTCTGGTTTGTTACTATCGTATTCACCGCAATACTGTCGTACTGCATCAGCCGTCCGTTAACAGGCAACAAATAGAACTCTTTCACCCGGCTCGCCGCCCTGCCGATACACCAGCACATCATCATATTGAACTTCACCCTTTTCCGACGACAGAATCGAACAAGGGGCGTCACATCTAGTGTTTTCAACAATGTCACCATCGGCATCGGAGCATTCATCCACATATCGAAGGCATATGCCCGCGTGGTTTCCCGTGGATCTATTTCTCTCATACTCATAATCGTCATCGGTTTTAATAAATCACGGGCAAAGATATGGATTCCTTTTGATGCAAGATTGAACAAACGGGACATTAAGGAAAACTGTCTCACCGACTGTTTACACAGGATTGGTGAACAAGTCGGAATAAGGCATTGTCGTTTTTATCAACTCCATAGGAGTGCGACCACAGAAACGGCGAAACTCACGAATAAGATGCGACTGGTCTGCATATCCGCCGGCATAGGCCAGTCCGGCCTGGCTGAAAACCCGGGATGCCACCCCATATTTAACAGACGAATGTATCTTCTGCAGCAAGGCAAGGGATTTCTGAAAACGGACAATACGGGCATATTCCTTGGGATTGATGCCTACGAACGAGGCAAACAGCCGCTCAAACTGCTTGCGTCCCAAACAGCAGTCCGATGCCAATGTAAAAACGGGGGTGCCGGGGGTGCCCAACAGCGTTCTTATGGCTACATCCATCCGGCACAGGTTCAGTTCCTCCATACCCGCCCGTTTTCCCTGTTTTTTGCCAGACAGGTTTATTGCCAATCGCCGCAGCAGCCACTCCTCGATATGCGTTATACAAATATCATCGTCATCACTATTATATACCCTTTCAGCCAATTCATTAAGGCTCCGGATCCCCAAATCCATGCCGTCAGCCTCACAGTTATAGAACAGCGACGAGGGAACACCCAAAAACGCACTCATGGCATGAGGACGAAACACGACAATTATCATATCCGTATCATTCCCTGCACGCACGTGCGATGAAAAGTTTACCTGCCCGCTTACAGTCAGCCGATTCTGAAACGTATCTAATTCAGGGATATACAACGGTGCTCCCCTGTGGAAAATAATCTGTGGGCAGCCGATAGGAAAAGTAAAAGTATTCAGCGGGCCGACGCTCCTGAACGTCCAATAGTATCGGACGTAAGGCTGCAACAGGCTGCAAGGTCTATAATAGCGGAATTTGTCATGAAGCATATAATTATTCCCAAAAACATTTACCACTTTTAGATACATACCTCCACACAATCTCCGAAATCTCGGCAATCATCCGCTCCGTCTCCGACATGTCATACCGCGATGACTCAACAAATACTGCCACGGAATAGCTGCGTCCGTCCGGAAGACGGACAAACCCTACGTCATGATACAGTTTCATCACACTATTCATCGGATAACGACGGTCGTTGTTCACACATATAGTATCGCGACAGTCGGTTATCACCGCAATGCCAATCTCTGCCTCATGCGTCCGCACATATCTGTCAAGGGCGGCTTCCAGACCCTCGCCTTGTGCATGCAACATTACCGGAAGCATCACGACTGCAACCGCCATGAAGCGTAACCCTGCCAGAATCTTTCCGTATATCATTCTCTACCTGTATTTATAATGTGTTCCCGCCGCCCGCGTTCAATCTCGTCGAAATGCAACTGTCCCCATTCTATCACATAACTGATCTCGCGAAGGAAGTCCGCGGCAAGCGGCGTAAACCTGTAACTGACATGCGGGGGCACATGGGAACTAGCATGTCTGCCCACAAGCCCCTCTCCTTCCAGATAGTCGAGCGTAGCGGCAAGCACCTTTTCCGAAATCTGCGGAATGGAACGGAAAAGGTCACCGAAACGTATCCCACTGTCTCCACCGTTCGCTTTCCGCCCCCTATCCGCTCCGCATGCTTCCTCCATGCGCAACAATACCACAAGTGCCCATTTGCGACTCATCCATTCCAGCACCGGAGCAGCATGGCAATATCCGTAATCAAGTTTTCCCGCCATATCCTTTCGTTATTCGCCTGATGCAAAGTTAGTCAAATTAGTCCAAATATTCCATATTTCCATGTGGATTCCATATTATATATCCATGAAACAGAGCTCTGAATCTTTTCCTCATACGGTTCCCCGCTTACCTCTCGGTAAGGGGAATACCCGGTGCATTCCTATCACAGACAGCCGCCCTGTCCTATATTTGCACCGTCAAGACAACATGTAAAACAAATAATAAAAGAAAATAGAAATGAATCCCAAGTTACACTTCGACGGACCGGTATGGCGACCGCCATACGAAGCGACATCGCAACTGCTACAGGTAACAGCGGGTTGCACATGGCACAGATGCAAGTTCTGTACACTCTACGGAAACCACAAATTCCGCATGTCTCCCATGGAAGAAATCGAAAGCGACCTGAAAGTCATACACCTTTATCAGCCGCGTGCCCGACGCATATTCTTGACCGGTGCCAATCCGTTTGTGCTCACCACTGACCGCCTTACGGATATCGCCCTGCTCATACGCAAGTATATCGGCAAGGGAAATCCCACCATAGGCTGCTTTGCGCGCATCACAGACATCAGCCGCAAGAGTGCTGAAGACCTGCGTCAGCTCCATCAACTCGGTTTCGACTATATCACCATCGGCGTGGAGAGTGGCGACAGCGAGACGCTCGCACGGGTGAACAAGGGATATACGGCGGACGATATCACTACGCAATGTCTCAAACTGGAGGAAGCAGGCATACATTATAATATGTTTTATCTCGCCGGACTTGCCGGCCACGGACTCGGCACACGCAACGCCCTGCGATCGGCAGAAGTGTTCAACCACTTGAATCCGGCCTGCATCGGTATCCTGTCGCTCACCCTCTTCCCCGACAGCCCGCTGTATCGGGAAGTTAAAGAGGGAAAATTCCGCGAAGCGACGGAGCATGAACGCTTCGACGAATTGATATGCCTGATAAAGAATCTGAAATGCCGCACGCACATACTCGGACGCACCGTAAGCAACCCCGTTCCTTTCACAGGTTTCCTGCCTACCGACCGCTCCGTACTGCTGCACGATCTTAAAGCGGCGAAGGAACAATTGAGCGAGGAACAACTGCGGGCATACCGCGACAGCATCGGTTCGCTGTAGTTGTTTTTCAGAAAAACAATGCCTCACAGCAATGTATCGCACAACAAGCACCTAAAAACATCCGTTTTTGCCATATTTTGCATACATTTGCAGACTATTTAGAATAAACGCAACGCTAATCATAAACATACAACCAGACTCCGGATGACAAACACGCCACAACAATCGGGCATATTCCGCCAGCCATTATGGGTATCAATATTCGCCCTTACGGCAGCCATTCTCTGGGGATTCGCATACCCTTTGATTAAACTTGGTTTTGCCGAGTTCGGCATCACACAGGAAATGACAGGAAGCAAGCTATTGTTCGCCGGAGTCCGTTTTTTGGTTTCCGGACTGATTATCCTGTCCATAGCCGGAAAGACGCACAGGTCCTTCGCCCTGCGGAAAGCTACCGACGGATGGTTTATTTTGGTCTATTCACTGCTCAACACCACGCTACATTATGCCTTTTTTTATTTCGGGCTTTCGCATAGTGCCGGTTCAAAAGCCGCCATATTGAATTCACTGAGCGTATTCTCGGTCATTATTCTTGCGTGCGTATTTTTCAAGAGCGACAGGATGACCGCCCGCAAGATAATAGGTTGCGTAATCGGTTTCGCCGGTATTCTAATTCTTAACTTAGGTAGCACCGGCACAGAAAGCGGACAATTCACCTGGCTCGGCGACGGAATGATTATCATGAACGCTCTCTGCGGCGCATCGGCCTCTCTGCTCACACGCGGCCTCAGCAAGCGGGTGGACGTCTTCATTGGCACGGGCTACAGCCTCGCTCTCGGCGGCACACTTCTTATCCTTCCCAGCCTCGGTATGCACGGCAGCCTGCCCGTCATCACTGCCGGCGGCCTTTCCATTCTCCTTATGCTCATCTTTATATCCACCACATCTTTCACCCTTTACAACAAGCTATTGAGTTGCAATCCCATAGGACGTATCGCTATTTTCAACTCGCTGATACCTGTCGTAGGAGCCATATCATCATGCATCTGTCTCCGCGAACCGTTCTACTGGAAATACGCCCTTGCCGGAACTCTGGCTGCCGCCGGCATATACATTATTAACAAAGGCAAGAAATGACAGCCATCCCCCGACTTGTGCTATATTATCCGGTCGCCGTCAACATTCTCACCTTTCTGATATACGGTCTCGACAAGCTGAAGGCGAAAAGGCATCAGCGACGCATTCCGGAACACACATTGCTCCTGCTCGCCTTCGTCGGAGGCAGCATAGGCGCATGGTGGGGTATGAAAGTATGGCATCACAAGACACTGCATAAGAAATTCACCATCAGCATTCCGATCCTTTTTTTGTTACAGACGGCCTTGGTCGCATACCTGTGGAAGAAATATCCGTTATGAAACTATATTTATGTTTTTCCACACGAATATAATTATTCCTGTCATTCCATGATAACATGAAAAAAATAATATAGGAAAGCACATCCGTCTTTGTGTTTTTATGATTTTGGCAGTAATTTTATGGCCTTGAATATAAAAATGGCACAAGTATGAAAACGAAACCGACCTGGGAAGATTTCCGTCATAAGTATCCGGGAGAGGATTTACAAAGAACAAGGTTCGAAGATTTAGTCCGAATATTGTTCTGCCATCGGATGGGGATCAGTTATGGCCTGTTTCAATATTACAATCATGCGGGCAACGAAACGGAAACAGTGCGGGACGGAAATGATGTGGTCGGTTTCCAGGCAAAGTATTTCCTAAAAACGATTGACAAAAACAAGATACTGCATTCCCTTCGGACGGCGCATAAAAACCATACCGATCAGACAAAAGAAATCATATACATCAACATAACCTTCGGGAATCCACCTAAAAACAGGAAGAAGACAGGTATACAGCAGGATATCGAGAACGAAGCTGCCACCTTAGGTATGAAAGTGGAATGGGTGACCGACCAAATGATTCTGGATCAGGTGATGCAGGTGGAATGGATTTATGATTTTTTCTTCGGAACAGATCCCAACCTGGTTACCCTAATGCAGGAAGAAACAGACAATGCGGAAACTATTCTGAATCCGATCGAGAACCAGATAGACACCACAGGACAACCGCTTCGGATAGACCGGACAGATATGGTGAAAAAACTATATGAAAGAATCTGTCAGGGCTGCCATCTGGTACTTCACGGGGAAGGCGGTTGCGGCAAGACCGCAATCCTCAAGGATTTCTACCGACAATATGCCACGACGGAAATCCCGGTATGCATCCGCAAGGCTCAGAACTTCGACGCGCTCCACACTGCGGAATTATTCCGTTTCACTTATTCATACAATCTCACACAGTTTCAGACAGCGCATGCCGACAGAGAGAGAAAAGTGTTCATCATCGACTCGGCGGAACGCCTGCAAGAAATCGAGGACACGGACTGCCTGCAGCACATCGTCACCACATTGGCAGCAAACGGATGGTCCATTATCTTCACCGTGAGGGATGTTTATCTGAACGAGCTGAAAGACCAGATAGCCTATCTCTTCCGTCTCACGTGCGAGTACATTCCCGTAACCAATCTGTCTCCGGAACAGTTGCAGGATATTGCCTCGCAGGGACAGATTTCCCTACCGGACAACGAGAATTTCAGGGACCGGTTACGTAATCTCTTTTATCTGAAAATCTATATCCGCATCACAGCTTCCGGAGACACGACCGACACTTACCACACTTTCATGCGGAAAGCATGGGAGTATGTCATTGCCGGACAACAGAAAAAGGAAGGAATCCATCTCAAACGGTCCTGGATATTCAAGGACATCGTAAGAACACGGATGCGTACGGGAGGTTTTTGGCTGAATCCCGACGAATACGCCGACCATGCGGACGCTCTCCACGCTTTGCTGACGGACGAAGTGATAGCCTTGCACAGCCGGGGACTTTTCATCACACACGATATTTATGAAGAATGGGGCATCAGCCGTATTCTGGATGACGAATGGGAGGGCAAGTCATCCATGCAGGATTTCTTCCACCGGATAGGGACATCCTATCTGACAAGGCGGATATTCCGTCTATGGCTTTCCAACAAAATAGACGAAAATGAGACCGACATAAGTTCGTTGCTCCGGGAATACCGCAACCCGGATATCGTCCCTTTCTGGCGTGACGAGATTATCGTGTCTGTCTTGCATTCTTCGCATGCCGAACACTTCATGACCCATGAGGAAGCATATCTGTTATCCGACCATGCCCGGCTGTTAAACCGGATGCTGTACCTGCTCCGGTTGTCCTGCAAACGTCTCGTCAAACTGATTTCCCTGAAAGGACACGAATATCCCATATATGAACCGGAAGGAAAGGGCTGGGAAGCTGTCATCGCTTTTCTTTTCCGGACAAAATCTCTGTCATACTCAGCCAATTACCTGACAGACATACTGCACGACTGGTGTCAATGTCATCTGTCCGGCATTACAACCCGCCAGGCGGGACTTATAACTCTCCATATCTGGGCGGAAACAGAAAAAGAAAACACCTACATAGATAGTGAGGACAAAGAGAAACTTGCCCGGACCATATGTCGCGCCGCTGTTGAAATCAGGACCGAATTGACCGGTCTCATCGACAAGGTTATCCAGAACGAATGGTTTTGGAGCAACCGTCCGTATTATGCCTTGTGCCAATTCATCCTCTCCCGCCCGTCTGAATCCTATCCGCTCATTATGACAATACCTGAAGACGTCATCCGGCTGGCATGGGCATTCTGGAAGGACACACCGGACAAGGAGGAAGACGAATGGCATGCGCGCAGATGGGAAAACGACAACGACGGTTTCGGTATCAGATACGAAGGACTGGACAACGACTATTCCCCGGCCGGAGCGATGCAAACACCTCTGTACTGGTTGTTGCGCATACACCCGAAAGCAGCACTGGACTTCTTCACCGACTTTGTAAATTACGTGACGGAACAACTTCGAAAAAGCGAAAGATACGGCAAAGAAATACTGGAAATATCACTACCCCTTCCCGATGCGGAACCTCGCGTCCAATACGGCACACATTATCTCTGGAGTCTGTATCGGGGCGACATGTACATAAATACGCCCGACCTTTACCAGTCTCTGCACATGGCTATGGAAAAGTACTTGCTTGAATTAGCCGATTCCGGTAAAGACGAATTGGTGGAATACGTGTTCCGTCAGCTCCTGTCCCGCTCATTGTCCGTTTCCGTCACCGGGATTGTGGCAAGTGTGATTTTAGCTCACCCCGACCGCTATGTGAAGTATGCCTTGTCATTGTTTCATGTACCGGAATTTTTCCATTGGGATACCCTCCGCTGTCAACACGAAAGTCAGATGGACACAATCTACAGAATGGATGCATTCCGCAACAAAACGGTAGGTGAAGAACGTATCGCCACCCTGCAGCAGCCCTTCCGGAAACGCCATCTGGAGGGATTGTTTACGGAATACCAGTACAGCACCCTCATAGAGGAAGCTGACCGCCCTCTTCTGCTCGAAAAACTCTACACCCTGCTGGACCGCCTGTATGACGAAGCAGAAACATTACCGGATGGCGAAAAGCAGAAAAGGCTTTGTCTGCTCTATCGGATAGACCGCAGGAAACACGCACCACGAATTTCAAAGACCGACGACAAACACGTTATAATGGAACTGAACCCACAGTTCCCTCAGTCATTACAGGATTACCGCGAACAAGCCCAAGAGCATCTGTCAGCCCCCTTGCGGTTTACCAACCTGATGCTATGGGCCGACTGCAGATTTAAGCAAAAAGAATCATGCAGACAGTATACGGACTATGAGGACAATCCTGCACAAGTGATCCGGAATATAAAACAGCTGCAAGCCGCACTCGAAGCCGGCGAAGAGCTCGCTCCGATGGACGACCGTATTCCTTATATGGCGGCTGCGGTACTCATCAGAGACTACGCGGAATCACTCTCTGCCGAAGAACGTGACTTCTGCAGACAACTGATAGAAACATGCGTGATGGAAACTTTCGAAGACACATACATTCCTTTCCTGTCCGACGGTCTGGAAATGTGCCTGCACGCTTTCCCCTGTCTGGCACGGCTATATCCCGACGACATAACGCCGCATGCAGGCATTATGGGATTCCTGCTGCTGAAAACAACCATACAGGAAACTTACAGAAATCTGCACGGCTATATCGTAGATGCGCTATCCAAGGCAAAAGTATGGGACACGGACAGACCATTTGCTGAAAACGTATTTTGCTCCTATCTGCTGGGATTCTCCGTCATCGGCGAAATCATCGGACGAAACAGCAAGCCTTCCTCTCAAACATCCCCATGGAGCATACCGCTCTATTCTATGAAAAACGTTCTGAAAGACGTTGCACAAGAGCTGTCCGGCACGGACTGCGTTTTCTCCGAAAATCTTCTTCCTCTGGTAAACCATCTATCCGTCGAAGGAGCGGCCACATTACTGTCCCTTGTTCCTGACGACTCCGACGATCCGTTACTCCGGCAATTCGTTCTCCATCTGGCTCCCATCCTGACCCGTACACTCCACGACGAAAAGGGAAACAGGCTACGCGATTATCACGGCCGCAACGAACTTTACCGTCTTCTGGCACGTTATATCCTGCATCGGAATACAGAAGATACAGCCGCTTTTCTTGTTCCCTATCTGGAGCATCTCAGCGGCAACCGATACGGCCAGTATTTCCTTCAGGCTTTCATTTACGAAGAAGACCGACTGCAACGTCCGGAACAGTTCTGGAACGTATGGCGTCAGCTATATCCGACAGTGACGACCCAAACAACCGAACGGGACAATCAACTGATGCAGAACTATCTGCTGGATATCATACAGACTCCCGACAATAAGCCATGGCACAGCTTCAACGCGGACAACCTGTGGCTATATGCCGAAACGGCACAAAACTACGGACACATACCGAGCGTATTATATGCCACGGCAAAAGCACTGAACCATCACGCCGCGTCTTATGCAGAACAGGGAATAGACTGGCTGTATGATATCACGTCCGCCCATCCCGCACTCTGCCTCCGGGAGAAAGAAAGCGCCACGATTTTCTATATGGAATGTTTTCTGAACCCTTATATCCGCACCCAACGCCCCGTCATTAAAAACAACCGGAAACTGAAACAAAAACTTATCACCATACTGACATTCATGACGGAGCGCAATTCCTCACAGGCTTACACCCTGAGGGATACTATCGCATAGCGCGGAGATGCGCCACGAAGTTGTCCGGTTCGGAATGATTCATTACCTTTGTCACACAATAAGGCGGAGTCCGCCGTATCATACCTAAAGACTATGGCAAACCACAATGTACACCCGGACACCCGAAACCGGACGGAATCTTTGAAAAACAAGGAAAGAATCGGCGTACTATTCGTATGCTTGGGCAACATCTGCCGGTCATGCACGGCGGAGGAAATCATGCGCCACTATGTGAAGGAAGCCGGACTGGAGGATAAGATCCTGCTGGATTCGGCGGGACTGACAAACTACCACCAGGGAGAACCGGCCGACGCACGGATGCGTGCGCATGCAGCCCGACGAGGGTATCGTATCACCCACCTGTCCCGCCCGGTGACGTATGACGATTTCTTCCGTTTCGACCTGATCGCAGGCATGGACGACCGAAACCTCGACAAACTGAAAGCAATGGCTCCGGGACTGGACGAGGAGCAAAAAGTAGTCTCTATGGCTTCTTTCTGCCGGACGAAGGCGGTGGACTATGTACCTGACCCTTATTACGGAGGAGATTCCGGTTTTGAAAATGTTCTGGACATTCTGGAAGATGCCTGCGGAGGCTTGCTGGCCGCCTTGAGGAAAGATGAGTGAAAACATACCATAAACATCACAATCCACATGCCTGTTCTCGAAATAACCTCTCTCTCCCAGCCCGGTGCCGACATTTTCGGTACGCTCACCGAAGCACAGCTACGCAACCGGCTGGAACCGGACAAGGGAATCTTCATCGCCGAAAGCCCGAAAGTAATCCGTGTGGCGATGGAAGCCGGCCACGAACCGCTGGCCCTGCTGTGCGAACGGAAACACATTACGGGGGATGCAGCCGACATCATCCGCCGGTGCAACTCCGACATTCCCATATACACGGGCGACCGGACGTTGCTGGCCTCCCTCACCGGCTATGTGCTGACGCGCGGAGTGCTCTGCGCCATGCGCAGACCCGTACCGAAAGCTCCGGAAGAGGTATGCAGGGAGGCCAGGCGCATAGCCGTTATCCACGGAGTGGTGGACACCACCAACATCGGAGCCATCTTCCGGTCGGCTGCGGCACTCGGCATAGATGCCGTTTTACTGACACGCGACTCCTGCGACCCGTTGAACCGCCGTGCCGTCAGAGTGTCCATGGGTTCGGTATTCCTTGTTCCCTGGACCTGGATAGACTCCATCGGACAACTGCGTAGCCTGGGGTTCCGTACAGCCGCCCTAGCACTGACTGACCGGTCTGTCTCCATAGAGGCTCCGACATTGAAAACCGAACCCCGACTGGCCATTATTATGGGGACGGAAGGAAACGGCCTGCCGGCCAACACCCTGACGGAAGCCGACTATGTGGTACGTATTCCCATGGCACACGGTGTGGATTCGCTCAATGTGGCCGCCGCATCGGCCGTTGCCTTTTGGGAACTCAGAGCGGACGCGATTTCCTCCTAATTTATCATTGCTTATAATTGCACAAAATTCTTTTTATGCATACATTTGCAATATATATTATCATGTATGAAATATTCATTTATTCCTAACAACATAGTATGAAAAAGACATTATCATTGCTGTGCGTATTGATTACCACATGCTGCGCCGTCTGGGCTGCTCCCCGGTCGCAGGAGAAAGCCACACAGATAGCACGGACTTTCTTTGCAGAAAAGGCAACCTCCACTCCCGCATTGCGTACCGTCCGCGAACTGCAACTGGCCGGCACCTCGCAGACACTGTTGAAAAAGAACAGCCATACAGACGAGTTAAACCAACCCGCATTTTATGTGTACAACCAGGGGACGCAGGCCTTCGTCATCGTATCCGGAGACGACCGTATGCCCACCGTACTGGCCTATTCGTCGGAAAGCGGGTTTGTCACGGAAAACATGCCGGAGAACCTCAGAAGCTGGTTAGGATATTACGCCGACATGTATGACATCATCACCAGAGATGAAACGACAAAGGAGTACAAAAAGATTAAAACCGCAGATGACAAGTCTTTCCCGGACAACGTACAGCCTCTGCTGAAAGACATACAGTACAACCAGGACGCACCGTACAACCTGCTGTGCCCGGTCTACAACGACCAGTACTGCGTAACCGGATGCGTGGCCACAGCTACGGCGCAGATCATGCGCTACTGGGGATATCCGAACGTGGGAACCGGCAGTGTCAGCTACACCACTTCTTCTCTGAAGATCCCGTGCACATACGACTTCGAAGCCACCCCGTTCGACTGGGAACTGATCCGGAACACATATACCGGAAATGAAAGTGAAAAAGAGAAAAAAGCCGTGGCCAACCTGATGCTGGCCTGCGGTGTCGCGTCAAGAATGGACTATACCCCGGTAGCCTCGGGTACGGCCAGCGACAATATGTTTATCGGCCTGATAGAGAATCTGGGCTATGCTCCTGACTATATGGCCAGCAAATACAATTACTCTTCCGACGAATGGATGAACCTCATCAAGACCGAACTGACCGCCCGGCGTCCCATCTACTACAGCGGGAACTCCACACAGGGTGGACACGCATTCGTTATCGACGGCTATGACGCGCAGGACATGGTGCATGTCAACTGGGGCTGGGGAGGATACTGCAACGGATACTTCGACGTGCTGACCCTGAATTCCAATGGTGCCGGCATCGGAGGGCACAACGACGGGAGCTATCAGTTCTACCAGACTATCATCGTGGGATTACAGCCTCAGGACACAAAAACGGAACAACGCACCACGCAGTTCAGCATCGAGGCTGTAGAATCCAGCAAGACACAAGTCGGAAAAAACGAGACTTTCGATGTCACATTCACCAATTTCTACAATCAGGGATACACCGTCAACGACGGCTACGTGGGACTGATTCTTGAAAAGGACGGCGTACAGACCGTATTAGGCTCATATACATTCTCGGCCCAGCACGGATGGGGCTGGAGCAGTTTCTACTTCAGCAACGTGCGCATCCCCTCCTCCGCCGCAAACGGCGTCTACGAACTGTATGTCGGAACCAGGATATCCGACCAACAGAGATGGGCAAAAGCCCGCGGCCCGGAGACTACCAACACCTCTTATCAAATCGTAGTCGAAAACAACCGGTGTACGTTCGTATCCGATGTCTATGACATCGACAATCTGGAAATAAGCATGACTCCCACCCACAATATCTACCAAGGCTTTGAAGCCGGCGTACGCGTGGATGTGACAAACCGCGGAGACAACAGTTTCTTCGGAGAAATCGACCTCTTGGTCTACGACGAGGACGATAACCAAGCTGATTTCTGGTACGGCAGATACATTCTGCTCGCTCCGGGAGAAAGCACGACATTTAATATCAGCAGTGCCGTACAGACGAAACCGGGCAATTACACCTGTCTTCCGGCCATTCATACCCTGCATTCACTATATTGTCCGAACACGGAGGCACAGAGCCTGACCATCCTGGAACCGGAAGCCGGTACGCCTACTCTGAAAGTGACCGGCGTCAGCCTGAAAGAGAAAACCATCAGCAGCGGAACGCCCCTGACCATCCGTGCCAGCCTGTCGATATCGGGGAAAGGAAGTGTCAACCAGACCATGCTTGTCCACAGATACGTACGCAGGAGCGACGGCCAGGAAGTAGCCAACGTATGGGAACTACCGTTCGTGGAAAAGGGCAAGACGCTGGCCTACAGCTACGACTTCCTCATCGACGCCGAACCGGGCAACTACATATACGACCTGTATAAGTATGTAAACAACACATTCACGAAAGCATACACTACCACGTTCACCGTGACAGAGCCCGCCACCGGCATCCGGAACACAGTCGCAGCAACGGAGCAACCGTCCGTATACAGCCATAGTGCCGACGGAAATGTAGTTCTCCTTTGTCCTGAAGAACTCCTGAGCGTCACCGTCTACGACCTCACCGGCCGCCAGATAAGGAAGATGACACCGGAGAAGACTGAAAATACCGGCAGATACATCATACCGACCGGTAGCCTGCCCCAAGGCAACTACCTGATGCGCCTCACCTGCGCAGACAACAAAGTGTATGGTATAAAATTCATCCGATAAACCCGCCGCATGAAAACCGTCATATATCATAAGGTACTACACGGAGCACTGATATATCCCTTGCTGTTTACGGCCTGCCGTTCTTCCGTCCCGTCCGGGACGGAGGAACCGCCGCAGGCGGCTGTACCGACAGTAACGACGACGCCGGCAGCTCCCGTTCTGCGACCAGGCGGGCGTCCGGCAGCAGTGCCTTCCCCGCCGGTATACATCTACAAGATGAGAAAAGACTATTCGAAAAACGTTCCCGTCATCATGAATCCGGAGCGCACGAAAATCATCTCTTACCCGGCTCCGTCCGATCTCGTCATCGGAGGGAGACTGATGTTACCCACTCCGTTGCACGACGGTTATTGGCTGGACAACCGGGGCATCAGTCCCCACACTGCGTTTTTGTCCTACACATACGAGGAATACAGCCGGCTCGCGGAGGCTCCTTCCATGCAACAGTTGCGGGAATGCATCATAGACAAGAATCCGTTCACAGAGATACGCACCTGCGGACAACGCAGGGACTACAAAAACATCGTAACCGAACTGAACGCACTGATAGACACGGGATTCAACGGACCGCCGCCATCGGGTACGCCGCCGGTTAGTCTTTAACATCCATCAGCCCTCGCCTCGCCAAACCTCTTAGCAATGCTCAAACGTGCGAGGCATTTTTCGTTGATGAGAAAAGAGGATTTTCAAGGAATCACACCTTGAGTATGCTACAGGCGGTTTTGCAGAACGCGGCGAAACGGATCCGCCGATGAGATAGCGAGTCAGGGCGCGGTAAGGCGCCCCCGGGGATTGCCCCATCGCTCGTAAGCAAGGCTGTCGGCAACGTATGGGTCTATATCGACTGATTGTGTTTCTCTCTGCTTCTTTTCAGAACAAGAAAGAAGCAGAGAAAAACTTAATATCAGAAAGAAAATTCTTAGAGCCTATCTCATTTTTATTTGTTCGTCGGTTTTGTAGCGGAGTGAAATAATTAAGAACCGGGTACCTCGAAAGATGTATTGTCTGTATCAGTCGAAGGTTTCCATTCCTCTACCGTGACAAACATGCCGACTTGATCGCTGATGATAGGGTCGCCTGCTTTCGGAGCCGAAGTTGTAACCTCGGGGTCGTGAAGTCCGATGCCGACGGTGTAGTCGAAAGTGTAGGTGTAGATATTTCCGGGATTCCATTCGCCGGTGACGGGCACGGCAGCCCATCCGAATTCCTTTACCACTTCATATGCGGGCACTGCATATAGCTTGGTACACCCCGAGTCGGTAAAGTAATTTTCGTCATTTATGTCGTAAGATTCGCCTTTTTTATAAAGACGGCGAGATATGGTGTCGGTCTGTTTATTTACAGCCAAATACACTCTCGGAATTTTTAAGGCATCTTCTCCCTGCGAAAAGTGAAAGTCGGAGTATGGATATCGCTGCTTATTTGCAGGTGTTATTCCAGCCGTGGGAGTTGTGTCGATGATTCTGAGCAGCACGCTGATGTACATGCCTTTTTTGGCGTTGGTCCTGTCATTGGCGTGATCCCAGGCCTGGGAGGCGACGGGTATGAGCATGGCGTTGTTTCCGCCGGGCAGCGCGTTGCCCATGATGGAAACGGCTCCCTTTTTAGACGAAGTTGCCGTAGCCTCTTTCTTGTTCTTGAGCGTCACAATACGGTCGCCCACTCCGTAGATATACTCAACTTTCTTTTTTTCAAACTTATCGATATCCGGCCATGTACCAAAACCATTATTCGTCGGAAAGTTGAAGGTGCCTTCTAAATAGACACCACCGATGCGCACGCCGGCAATCTCGATGTCGCAGCTCTTG
Source organism: uncultured Paraprevotella sp. (assembly GCA_964540455.1). GTDB lineage: Bacteria > Bacteroidota > Bacteroidia > Bacteroidales > Bacteroidaceae > Paraprevotella. The sequence continues at coordinate 26,929 of CAZIMK010000024.1, read as the reverse complement.
TGGGCACCCCATGCCTTGACCTCGATGCGGCTAAGCTGATGGAGGAAAGAAAGCTTAATGCCTGAGTATTGATTTTCTGCCATAGTGCCTGAAGCGTAGGCAGCGATGAAATCCACCTGATCGGCAATATCGGGGGCAACGCTGAAGCCTGTAAGTTTATAGTCGAGGCTACCGGCAGTGAGTTTGTCGGGCAGTTTGGCGTATTTCCCTAATTTTTCCAGACCGGGATAGAAAGCGAAGAATGAAACCTTGTTGCTTTCCTTGCCCTCGATAGGCCACATACAATTAGGTGAGGATTGGTATTCCTTACCTGCGATAACTTTGATTTCCGCATCAGCAAAAAGTGTGTCTTCATCGACATGATCAAAAGCCGTCACACGGAAATAAGGAAGCTTATTCGTGGTAATTACCTCGGCACGGGTGGCGGGCTCGGGAAGCGATGTGCGGAAAATAATCCGGTTGCCCTCACCTGTGATGGCGGTGGTAAGCATATCGTCCTGCGAGCACGCCGAGAGAAGCAGAACGGCTCCGATAAAAAGGCATGTCGGTTTTAGTGTAAAGTTCATATATTATCAGTATTTATTTTCTTGGCACTGTAGTGTTGTATATTATGCCCACTTCCCATTCGGCCACTTCGAAGCTGAACTTCAATTTGTCGTCGCGGAGCGATAACAACAGAGTGTAGCTATATCCCGGAAGTAAACTTACGGGTATGGTGAGCGTTTCAGATTCGTCATGCTGTATGCCACCGGGATAAGTCGTATAGGAGACGGCCATCTCGATCGAAGCATCCGGGTTAGGTAACAGCAGCAATGCATCGTGGCCGGAAAAAAGATCATAGGGTTTGCCGTCGGGCAGAATGTTTCGGGCATCGGCTCCGTTAAATTCTATATTCAGGTTGTCTTTGCCGGTAATGGTCAAACCTTCAAACAAAGACAAGTTGTTTGCATAGTCGTATGTCGAGAAGTTGCCGGCGAGTTTTGCCGGAGCGATGCTATAAGTAGCTGCCACCGGGATGTTTTTGAAGGCGATACTGTTTACCGAAAGAGGGCGAGCGCCCTTGTTGGGGTTGTAGTATGAGACCCGTATGTTTACATTCGAGAGTATATGGTCAAAACGGAAGCGCACGGGAGCTGCCTTAGCCTGGCCCTCGACATAGTTGCGCCGGTGAGCGGCAACAAGCAAATCGGAAGCTTTTTTATAGTCGTCGAGGGGAGAGGTGTATGTGAAGTTTAACTGATTATTCGAATATTGGATGTGTGAAACACATGAAGCGTTGGCGGGATGAAGCGCAACGAATGAATGTTCATGATTAGGAAACCAATACTGCGCATGGGCATATTTCCAGTATCCGTCTGTGTATTTGACCTCGCAATTGTTGAAAATGCAGAGCGGAGCATCGGAAGCGGCAGCGGTTTCTGATTTCAGGTCGCCGAAGACGGCGAAAGAATTGTTTCTTAGATTGTCATTAGTCGTAAGGGTCGAACGACTGGTTACAAATGTCTCAAAGCGCACCTCGTCTTCAGGAACGGGAGTTTCAGGCACATCGGATGCGCATGATGCCATAAGACATAATGACGCCGTGAGAAGAGGATGATATGTAGGTTTGAAAAAAATCATCAAATGTTTTATGAAGAGAAATTTGAGCACCGGGGCAACTATAATTGCCCCGGTTCTCATAAAATCAGTGGGTTTGCAGAGTCTTACGGTTCCGTCTCTGGTTCAGGTGCAGGAACGGGTGTATCTGTACCGGCACCTGTATCTGCGATACCGAAGGTAATGTCTTCAGGCTCCTCATCCGTCCATGAACCTGCGTTCTCGATGTCTTGAGAAGTCTCAAATACGATTGCTTGAAGTTTAACATTGTCTCCGGTGAGGTGAATTATATATTTATATGCTCTGCCGGGCATCCATACAGGTTTCCATGAACCTTGAATTGTACGTTTAAGTACGGAAGTATTGTTGTACTTCACATTTAAAGTAAAGGTAATGTTGAGGTTGGCGTTGTCATAATAAACCGGGAGCATATATACGGATGCCGTGGGTACTTTGACAGCTTTCTCCTTGAATTCGAGAGTAGATGTAGCTGTGTTATTATTGTTGGTTTCATCTACAGCCATTGTAATCTCCTCCGTTTTTGTGAGATCTCTACTGCCTCCGGTCCATGCACGTTTATCCGGATGGTCCTTGTCATAAGCCATTTCAATGGAGCGGATATCCAAGTTAGCCGCGCTATAGAAATTCGAGAGTTTCACATCAGAAATGTCTACGCTATACCCTTCGGGGAAATCATTTGCAAATTCAGCACTTACTTTACAGAGTGCGTGCTTGAATGTGAATTTCACATTGTTGTTACCGCCATCCTTACCGACAATACCCTCTGTGTAGGCGACAATCAAGTCATGCTGATGAGTAGAGTTACACTTATACCCTTCGAGTTTCAGACCGCGTTTTGCGAGCCTATCTTCCTCTTCATCGGCCGTTGCGTTCCACTCGAATTTCGGAGTTCCCTTTTCCGAAGCTAAAAGGATGTCGGCACAACTGTAAGCGTAGAACTTATAGTCGGCACCGGGTACCCAGTAACGTGTTTTGGTATAACCCCAATTAGTACCCTTTTCTAAATCTCTTGTAACCTCATCACCATTAAACACTCCAACAGGTGTTCCATCCTTAACGTAATAGCCGTAAACCGCGAAAAGGTCGAAAACGCCTGTACTCAAATCGCCTGAAACTTCGGCACGGGTGTTCTTGTTGACAATGTTCTCAAACCGGATTGCATTGCTCTGAGAACCTTCCTCTACGACATCTGTCTCTGTGCAAGCTGTTAGGGCCGTTGCACCCACTGCCAGCCATAAGAATTGTTTTTTCATCGCTTGTTGTTTTAAATGTTAATAAAATAAATTTTTAAATTATTCAGTTGATTTATATATTGTTTATTAAATTAAAGCGGGAGCTCGATTTCGTCCGGGTCATCCCAGCCGGAGACATCAACGTCGAAGCCGCTTCCCGTGCCGGTATTCTGCTCGTCCTCGACGCGGACTCCTTTGATGCGGATTACCCCGCCACGGGGCTGATTGGCTATCTGGTCGGAAACATCGTAGTTAAACTCGATGTATGTACCGTTGGTGAGCATCAGCTCCAGATTGACGACTACGGGAACGGCGGGTTCGGAACTTCTGAGCTTGCCGTAATAATCGTCGGGAAACGACGGCACGCCGAACGACCTCACATGCGCCTCACAACCATAGCCGGTGAGGAAGCAGTCGTAGAGCAGGATGGCAGTCTCGTCGGAAGTGGTTCCTGTGCGGAGATAGACCGACTCGGCCATGCCTCCGATGGCTCCGCGGGCGAGCGCCACATGCTCAAGACCGTGCTCAAACTCGTAACGGATGACGTAGGTGTAGACCAGCGGCTGCATCCTCACGGGCAAATGGAGCGTCTCGTGGAAACCGACATGAGGTATCTCGTCTACATAAGCGGCATAGAGGAGGTCGGGCGGATTGGCCGTGCGCGTGTCGGGGGCGAGAGACTGGAGATACTGGAGAGCGTTGCGCGTACGGAAACGCGAAGTGGTGGTTGCGCGTGCTTCGGACAATGATGCCATGTCCAGGAGCACGATATACTCCGTATCGCCGTTGTAGAGCAGATAAGAGCCGTCTTTGTCATTATCTACCTTAATATTGCCGCCATGGATGCCCAGGAAGTTATCCTCATTCGTTCCGTCGCGGTTGAACCTGACAAGGTTCACCCACTCGGGCAACGTGGGATTGCAGGCAGGGTATTCGAAGCCGTAGAAAGACGCATTCCATGTGGCGGCATGGTGCATACCGTAGTCACGTTCCCATACCCGTTCCCACGAAAGTTTGATATCGGCGGAAGGGAAGTGATTGTAACACAACTCCTGACGGCATGAGACCAATATCGGCAACATGGTAATCAAAACAGCTATTATGTAGTATCTGCCTCTCTTCATAAACTGCTTGATTTAATCCGTTTGGGTTTGTTGGTATCGAAAAAGCGCCACACAATCGACAATTTAGCCTTGATAGGGCCGAAATATTTGACATCCTTGGTGCGCATATACAGATGGTGCCCGTCGCGCGGCTCATACTCCTTGTAGCGGGTATAGGCATATCCGGCTCCGATCTCGGCATCGAGCGAGAAGTTGCGGCCTATGGGCCACATGTAACCGGCCGACAGTCCGGCCATCAGGCCATCGCCATATTTGCCGGGACTGCCTTTCTCTATGTCATACCATCCGCCTCCGGCCATGAGGCCGACATACATGCCGTGCCACGGCGCACGCGGCAAGATCCAGTGGCGCGCCTCGGCGTCGATTACGGCCACGCGGTAGCTCCTCTCTTTCTCATAGCTGCCCCACCATGCCACATTGCCCTCAAGAGCCACCGACCAGCGGTCGTTGATAAGCCACTCGAACTCAAGATTGGGCATAAGGGCCGCATAGTAGAGCATGTTGGTCTTAAGGGCAAATCTGTGATGCGGCAGAGTGCCCCCCGGCTCAATCTGCCAGGCCTCCCCGGAAGGAGATGAAACGGAAGGGATGGAATCGGCCGGCTCAGCTTCTGCGGCCACCGCCTCGGGGGCGGGTTCCACGTTTTCAGAGACCGGATGAGCGGTTGCCGAACTATCAGCGGGCGTACTGTATGCGTAAACGGCCAGGGCGCATCGTAATTCGGGGAACAGATTCTCAAACATCCAGTCATACGTGCGGCCGCCATCAATCGCCTTCAGGCTCTTTATACACTTGGCCGATATCGACATCTCGGTGCAGGCGTCGGGCAGATACCGGTCCAGAACCCGAAGCACCGCGTCGCGCGATGGAGTGAGGGTATTCTTGATTACGAGAGCCCGAAGCCCTTCCCAGGCCGCGCCTTCGGGAGAAGCATAGATGTAAGTCAACGGAATTCCAGCCTGCCGGCTGATATAATCGGCCACAACGGCGCAACGCTGCCCGGAGAGTTTGTTATTATTCCGAAACGATCCCTCAGGAGAAGCATAGCCATATACGGCGACACTGTCAAGATTCCCAGAATTTGCAGCCGCAACAATGCTATCGATGAATTTTGCCATCGATATCGAGTCATTGTTAAGTGCGGAACCCATAGTCGCTTTATTCAAGGCAAAATACACCCTGATAGAGTCGCACTGAGGGGCTCCCCACGCAATAAATGCGCTAACCGTAAGTAAAAAAAATATAAACAACCTTCTCATTCGCGGATCGTACTCTTAGTCAGAGATGTTGATTTTAGCCACAAATTTATAGATTTATCTGAAATAAAAGCAATTTTCTATTAATAAATTTAATCCAATTGTAACAAAATTATTTGCAAAGAAACAGCCATCGGATCATTGTCATTTTGCACTGCCTTCGCAAACAAGTTCATTATCTTATATTTATTATCGAAATTAACATTGGGTTGCATCAAAATTTCAGATACTACCTGCCGGATAGCAATGAGAATGTATTATAAAAGTATCACATTTCCCGTCTATTTTCATTTCAACACTTCGTTATACCGTATTTGAACGGATTTTCATTCAGTACTGGATTGCACCTTCATCCAGTACTGAATCAGGGGTTCATTCAGTGCTTCGTCAGTCCTTCATTCAGTACTGTATTAAAGGCTCATTCAGTACTGCATCATACCCTCATTCAGTACTGAATGAAGGTACGACAAAACAAGATTGAAAACATAGGCAGTCTTCGACGCTTTTCGACACTTGGCACACCTTATTATTTCATATATTGTAAGAACAGGCGATATGAAAAGTCGCCATTCATGATGGATAACTATCCGGAGACTGTTATTATAGTTATCGTAATGTCTTCATTCAAACTTAAACGATATGTTCATTCTAACTATCATAAGACTATCAGGAATACTATCCAGGGGATAAGGAATACTATCGTGAGCAGCTAAGGACAGTATTTCACTACCCACAGTGAACAGTGCTCCACTACCCACAGTGAACCGTGCTTCACTGCCTATAGTGAACCGCACTCCACTCGGCAAGTGAACAGCCTACGGCTTGTCAAGCGCCTTGCCTATGGCTCGACGTCGGAACAGCCTGCGGGATGTTTGGCCGAAACTTGTCGCCCTCCTCCCTACACAGATGTTTGCCGAAAAATGCTTCAATGGTTCAAACTGTTTGATTGCCAGTGACAAATGGTTCATTTATCCTTCAGTTTTCCTTCATCTATCCTTCAGCTTTTCCGCCGCAGGGGGCAGCTACCGTTAATTCCTGAACCATTGCTGAACCATTACGTACTGATAATCAGTGAGTCTGAACCATTGCTGAACCATTTGTAAACCATTACTCATTGATAATCAGCGAGTCTGAACCATTGAAGCCTGTTTCCGCCAACATGTGTGTATAGGGGATATCTGTTTGGTTGTACCGGCGACTAATGCGTGAAACACTTGTGCCCTGCCGGTACATTGCTATTGTCCCAATAAAGCGGACCGGATATATAAAAACAGATGAGAGGAAAACATCACGTCTTCCCCTCATCTATTTTGTTTGAAAGAAGAAATATTAATTGTTTAATTATGCTTCTGCCGGAACTTCCTCCTCAGCCGTTGCAACCGCCTCGGCCTCTGCCTTGGCAGCTTTCTTCTCAGCTACCTTCTGGGCAATTCCTTCATTTACTTTTTTCTCTGCTTCCAGACGGGCTTCCTTAGCAGCCTTCTTTTCAGCGGCCTGCTTTGCCTCGAAAGCTTCCAGACCTTTCTGCTTGTCAGCTTTCCATGCCTCGAACTTAGCCTGTGCGGCTGCTTCATCGAAAGCACCCTTCTTCACACCGCCACGCAGGTGCTTCATTAAATATACGCCCTCGCGGGAAAGAATGTTACGTACGGTATCCGTAGGCTGCGCACCGCACTCTACCCAATACAAAGCACGTTCGAAATTCAAATCTACAGTGGCCGGATTCGTATTCGGATTGTACGTACCGAGTTTCTCTGTAAACTTACCATCACGTGGTGCTCTTACATCAGCGATAACGATGCTGTAGAAAGCATAGCTTTTACGACCGTGACGCTGCAATCTGATTTTAGTTGCCATAATCTTTTATAGGTTTATAGGTTTGAAATAGCCGTTATCCCGTAACGGCGGCGCAAAGTTACGCTTTTTATTTGAACCGTCCAAGGTTCCCCAAGTGTTTTTGTCACTTTTTCAGGGTCTGGACTTCTCCCGTACCATGCTATAACGCACAAAGAAGCCTATCAGCAGGACGTACATGCCCAGCGACAGCCACTCGCTGGCCGGGTTTTCCCACCAGGCCTCATAGTCGAACGAGATACCGCCGAAACGCAGGGCCGCACTGATCACGCCCATCAAAGCGCCTCCGGCAATGAAGCCGGAAGCTATCAGGGTGCCACGCTCTCCACGCTCCCGGTTCACCGCGGCCTGTTCGTGACGCGTCGTGACGTAATGACTGACAAGTCCGCCCGCCAACAGGGGCAGGTTCAGCTCCAGAGGGATGAACATACCCAATGCGAACGCCAGCGCAGGTACTCCGCACAGGGTAAGCACCACGGCAATCAGGGCACCGATTCCGTAGAGCAGCCAAGGGGCGCCTCCCCCACTCATAAGCGGTTCGATGACCGCCGCCATGGCATTCGCCTGCGGAGCCGCCAGCTGTCCGCTCGTAAACCCGTAAGTGTCGTTCAGTATCATGATAACCCCGGCCACCGTGGCGGCAGAAACAAGTATGCCGAGAAATTTATATGTCTCTTGTTTGCGGGGGGTGCTTCCTAACCAGTAACCGATTTTCAAATCCGTAATAAAACTGCCGGCACTGGAAAGAGCCGTACAGACCACACCGCCCATGATGAGGGCGGCCACCATACCGGCCGTGCCTGTCAGTCCCACGGCCACCATAATCACCGACGCCAGGATAAGCGTCATCAGAGTCATACCGGAAACGGGATTGCTCCCCACGATGGCGATGGCATTGGCAGCCACGGTTGTGAAAAGGAAGGTGATTACGGCTACCAGCAGCACGGCCACCAGACTGAACACGATGTTTCCGTCCATCACTCCAAAATGGAAAAACAGGAACACGACGGCCAGCGTCACCAGCGACCCTATGGCGATGATCTTCATCGGCAGATCAAGATCCGTGCGTGCCACCCTGACGGTTTTTCCCTTGTTCCCTTTCATCTCCTGCGCGGCGAGTCCCAGCGCACTGCGGATCACTCCCCAGCTCCGGATAATGCCGATGATTCCGGCCATGGCGATACCGCCGATACCGATACTTTTGGCATAAGTAAAGATTACTTCCGGAGAGGCTTCGGCTGCCGTCACCGGATGGGCACCGGACGCAACTGCCACATCTCCGAAGAACAAGGCCATGACCGGAACAATAATCCACCATACAGTCACCGAACCCAGACAGATAATCAGAGCGTATTTGAAACCGACGATATAGCCCATACCCAGCAAGGCGGCTCCCGTATTGAGTTTGAACACAAGTTTGGTCCGGTCGGCCAGCATGCCTCCCCACTCCATACAACGGGATGTGACATTTTCGTTCCACCATCCCAAAGACGCTACCAGAAAATCATAGACGCCGCCTATCAGTCCGGCCACTACCAGCGGGAGCGCCTGATTGCCTCCTTTCTCACCGGACACAAGCACCTGGGTAGATGCCGTGGCTTCGGGGAACGGATATTTCCCGTGCATGTCCTTTACAAAGTATTTGCGGAACGGTATGAGAAGCAGAATACCCAGCACACCGCCCAATACCAAGGCAATGAAAACCTGCAGGAAATCCACCGTGATATCCGGATAGCGGGACTGGAGGATATAAAGCGCCGGCAAAGTAAAGATGGCTCCCGCCACAATCATACCGCTGCAGGCGCCGATACTCTGGATGATGACATTCTCGCCCAAAGGATTTTTCCGGCCGACGGCGCTGGACACTCCCACGGCTATGATAGCAATGGGAATGGCTGCCTCGAAGACCTGGCCTACCTTCAGTCCAAGATAAGCCGACGCAGCGGAAAAGAGTACCGCCATCACCAGTCCCCACACGACCGACCACAACGTCACTTCCCGACAAGTATCCCCGGCTTTCATCAGAGGTTCGTACACCTCTCCTTCTTTCAACTCCCGGAACGCATTTTCAGGCAGTCCCGTCAGTTTCTCCGCTTCGTTTTCCATATATCTTTAATTTTAAAATTTCCTGCACAAAGATAGGCAAACTATCCGGTTCGGACATGCCTTCGCACGGTATTTCTTCACAGGCAAACGGCTTTTTATCCCGATACGGAGGGAAGGAAACGAACCGGACGGAACGAAAAGCGGGAACAAGTTGCCGCCCGGATACCCTATATTGCGTTAAAAAAGGTAAACCGATACCTATTTTTGCCCGTGTTATACGGGCTATCGGTAAATAAAACGTAATTTTGCAAAGATTTGTAAGGTATACTTTGCAAAATGGACCACATAATAAAACACAACGGAACGGTGGAAAGCATCGAACATACTCATATCCGGGTAAAAATCCGGCAGGTTGCCGCTTGCGCCACCTGCGCGGGGAAGCAATTGTGTCACTCGGCCGAAAGCAAGGAAAAGGTAATCGATGTATATACCGCCGACGCGCCGTCGTATACCGTAGGACAGCAGGTGGAGGTACAAATCAGGATCTCACAGGGGCTGAACGCCGTATTCATGGCCTACGGCCTCCCCCTGATTCTGTTGCTCGCCATCCTGACTCTTGTCATCACACTGACGGGCAACGAGCTGGCCGGTACGTTGGCCGCCTTGTCCGCCCTGGCGGTATATTACCTTATTATATATATAAGGAGGGACAAAATCACTCGTAAATTCTCATGTACAATTAATCATTTAAACTAATACGTTATGAACTTAATACTGGTTGCAGTAATCGTTTTAGGCATTGTCGGTCTGGTGGCCGCCGCGGTATTGTATGCCGCTTCTAAAAAGTTTGCTGTGTATGAAGATCCGCGCATCTCACAAGTGGCGGAAGTTTTGCCGCAGGCCAATTGCGGCGGATGCGGTTATCCGGGCTGCTCCGGTTTTGCCGGTGCCTGTGTGAAAGCGGCCGACAACGGTTCGCTGGAAGGCTATCTGTGTCCCGTAGGCGGACAGGCCGTAATGGAAAAAGTAGCCTCCATTCTGGGCATGAGCGTATCGGCCGCAGCTCCCAAAGTGGCTGTAGTGCGATGCAACGGCACATGTGAGAACCGTCCGCGCATAGCGGCCTTCGACGGAGTACGGAGTTGCCGCGTGGCACTGATGACCGGCACGGGAGAAACAGCCTGCGCATTCGGTTGCTTAGGTTGCGGAGACTGCGTGAACGTATGTCAGTTCGGAGCGATACGGATTAACCCGGAAACGGGCATTGCAGAGGTAGACGAGGAACTTTGTACAGCGTGCGGTGCCTGCGTAAAGACATGTCCGCGCAAAATCATCGAACTGCGCCCGAAAGGTCCGAAAGGCCGCCGCATGGTAGTGAAATGCGTCAACCGCGACAAGGGAGCCGTAGCCAACAAAGTGTGCAAAGCTTCCTGTATAGGATGCGGCAAATGCGTGAAGACATGCCCGTTCGAAGCGATTACGCTCAATTCCAACTTAGCATATATCGACCCGGAGAAATGCAAGTTGTGCCGCAAATGCGAGGAAGCTTGCCCGAAGAATGCCATCCAGGCTGTGAACTTCCCGCCGCGTAAACCGAAACCTGCACCTGAAACGACTCCCCGACCGCAGGCTGAATCCAAAACGGTATCCGAAGCGCCCCGTCCGGCACAGACCGGGGAGAAAGAGAATGCATAATCCGAACCTTAATACAAAAAACAGATAATACAGTGAAGACGTTCAGATTAGGAGGAGTTCATCCTTCCGAAAATAAATTATCGGCGGCCAGTCCTATCAAACAGGCCGAGCTGCCCAAGCAGGCTGTCTTTTCCACATACCAACACATCGGCGCACCGGCCAAACCGGTTGTAGCCAAAGGCGACGTGGTGAAAGTAGGTACCCTGTTGGCCGAAGCGGACGGATTCGTTTCCGCTCCCGTTTATTCTTCCGTTTCCGGTAAAGTGGCAAAAGTCGACGCCATCGTAGATGCCAGCGGCTATCGCCGGCCGGCCATTTTCGTGGACGTAGAAGGAGACGAATGGGAGGAAAGCATCGACCGCAGTCAGACATTGGTAAAACTATCCGACCGCCCTGACCTGACACCTCAGGAGATTGTAGCGAAAATCAAAGCTGCCGGCGTTGTCGGTATGGGAGGCGCCACATTCCCTTGTCATGTAAAACTCTCTCCTCCTCCGGGAACCAAGGCGGAATATGTCATCATCAACGCCGTGGAATGCGAGCCGTATCTGACAGCCGACCACCGGCTGATGCTGGAAAAGCCCGACGAGATACTGGTGGGAGTGGCTCTTATCATGAAAGCGGTAGGAGTGACCAAAGGATTCATCGGAATCGAGAACAACAAGCCCGATGCCATCCGTCTGATGACAGAAAAGGCGGCAGCCTATCCGGAAATTGAAATCGTCCCTTTACAGGTCAAATACCCGCAGGGCGGAGAGAAACAACTCATACAGGCTGTCATCGGCCGTGAAGTACCGGCACCTCCCGCCATTCCTATCCATGTGGGAGTCGTGGTACAGAACGTGGGAACGGCTTTCGCCATCTACGAGGCCGTGATGAAAAACAAGCCTCTTGTGGAACGTGTCATCACCGTCACCGGAAAAAGCCTGCAGTCGCCGACCAACTTCCTCGCCCGCATCGGCACTCCGATGAGTACGCTCATCGATGCCTGCGGCGGACTTCCCGAAGACACGGGAAAAGTTATCGGCGGCGGTCCGATGATGGGTAAGGCTCTGCTCAATCTGGATGTTCCCGTCTGCAAAGGTTCGTCCGGTCTGCTCATCATGAATGAGAAAGAAGCACGAAGGGGCAAGGAACAGCCGTGTATCCGGTGTGCCAAATGTGTCGGTGCCTGCCCCATGGGGTTGGAACCTTATCTACTGGCAACCACTTCGGCTTTCCGCAATTGGGAAAAGGCGGAACAGAACAACATCGTGTCATGTATCGAATGCGGATCCTGTCAGTTCACCTGCCCGTCCAACCGCCAGTTGTTGGACAACATCCGTGTCGGCAAAAGCACAGTAATGGGCCTGATTCGTGCCCGCAACGCTAAAAAATAAAAAGAAATGAAGAAATTAATCGTATCCTTATCACCTCATGTACACAGCACGGACAGTGTACAACGGAATATGTACGGGGTGTGTATCGCCTTGATTCCCGCTCTACTGGCCTCCCTGGCATTCTTCGGTCTGGGTGCCTTGATCGTACTGCTGACATCCGTTATAGCCTGCGTATTCTTTGAATGGGCCATAGCCAAATACATCCTGAAAATGCAGCGCACGACCGTATGCGACGGCTCGGCCGTCCTGACGGGCTTGCTGCTGGGCTTCAACCTGCCCTCCAACCTCCCTTTATGGATTATCGTCATTGGCGCACTTGTCGCCATCGGCATAGGTAAAATGACATTCGGCGGACTGGGTTGCAATCCTTTTAACCCTGCGTTGGTCGGACGTGTCTTCCTGCTGGTGTCCTTTCCCGTACAAATGACGACATGGCCGGTAAGCGGCCAGTTGACCGCGTACACGGATGCGGCAACAGCCGCCACTCCGCTGGCTGTCATGAAAGAAGCTATCAAAGCCGGTGATCCCGCGGTATTGGACAAACTGCCGGATGCCATCAGTATGCTTGTGGGACAGACGGGCGGCTGCCTCGGCGAAGTCAGTGCACTGGCCCTTGTCATCGGTCTGATATACATGCTTTGCCGCCGCATCATCACATGGCATATCCCCGTATCCATTCTGGCCACGGTGTTTGTCCTGTCCGGAGTGTTCCACTTGTCCGACCCGGTTTACGCATCGCCAGAGACGGTTCTCATGAGCGGAGGTCTGATGCTCGGTGCCTGTTTCATGGCAACGGACTACGTAACTTCCCCCATGACTCCCAGGGGGCAGATTATCTATGGCGTATCCATCGGTCTGATTACCGTCATCATCCGTACGTTCGGTGCCTATCCGGAAGGAATGTCTTTCGCCATTCTCATCATGAATGCATTCACTCCGCTGATAAACAACTATTGCAAACCTAAAACATTCGGGGAGGTAACAAAAAAATGAAAAAGTTAGAATCATCTTTAGTTAATATGGCGGTCGTACTGACCCTCATATCTGTCATCGCAGGTGGTGCCCTGGCTTATGTCAACTCCGTAACGCAAGGTCCGATTGCTGAAATCAATGCCAAAAACCTGCAGGACGGTATCAAGCAAGTTATCCTCGGCAGTAAGGAGGGCAAACTGCAAGTAGAGACTCCCGACACACTGGACAACGGATATATCGTTTATGAGACCGACCACGGAACGGCCGTAGCCGCCACGGAAAACGGTTTCGGAGGCAAACTGACTGTCCTTGCCGGTTTTGACGCACAAGGAAATATACTCGGATATACCATCCTGACCACTTCCGAGACACCGGGATTGGGTGTCAAAGCCGCCTCCTGGTTCCAGAAGGGACAGAAAGGCGACATCATCGGCAAGAATCCCGGAGAGAAGGAACTGACCGTGTCCAAGGACGGCGGCGAAGTGGATGCCATCACGGCTTCCACCATCACCAGCCGGGCTTTCCTCAAAGCCATCAACAATGCCTACAAGGCCTACACGAACAAGAGCGCGGACGGCGTGAGCGGCGCGACCCACCGGACAAAAACCGGTGACGAGACCATAGAACCGACCTGCGACCTGCAACCCGACTCCATTAATTAAAAGAAATACACGTTATGAATAGTATAAAAGTATTATTGAACGGTATCGTCAAGGAAAACCCGACATTCGTACTTCTGTTGGGTATGTGTCCGACACTGGGTACCACTTCATCCGCCCTCAACGGCATGTCCATGGGTCTGGCAACGACATTCGTGCTCATCTGCTCCAATGTTGTCATCTCGCTCATCAAGAACCTCATTCCCGACATGGTGCGCATCCCCTCTTTCATCGTCGTCATCGCTTCGTTCGTCACGGCTTTGCAGATGTGCATGCAGGCATTTTTCCCCGATATTTATGCTTCGCTGGGACTGTTCATTCCCTTGATCGTGGTGAACTGTATCATCCTGGGACGCGCCGAGGCTTTCGCCAGCAAACACGGTGTCTTCCCGTCATTCTGCGACGGTCTGGGCATGGGACTCGGTTTCACCATCGCGCTGACCGTTCTCGGAGCCGTGCGCGAACTGCTCGGTACGGGCAAGGTATTCGAGATTACGCTCTATCCGGAAGAATACGGCATGCTGATGTTCGTACTGGCACCGGGTGCCTTCATCGCCCTGGGCTATCTGATCGCCATCATCAATAAGTTCAAAAAGGCCTAACCATCATTAAACAAATCACATTATGGAATCTGTATATCAATATCTCATCATATTCATTACGGCCATTTTCGTCAACAACGTCGTATTATCCCAGATTCTCGGAATCTGCCCGTTTCTGGGTGTTTCCAAAAAGATAGACACGGCATTGGGCATGTCGGCGGCCGTAGCGTTCGTACTGGTACTGGCCACGCTGGTCACTTATCTGTTGCAGACGTTTGTGCTCAACACTTTCGGACTGGAGTACCTGCAGACCATCGCTTTCATCCTGGTGATCGCCGCCTTGGTGCAAATGGTTGAAATCATACTGAAGAAACTCTCCCCCGCCCTTTATCAGGCACTGGGTGTGTTCCTCCCCCTCATTACCACGAACTGTGCCGTCCTCGGCGTGGCCATCCTGGTAATCCAGAAAGACTTCAACCTGCTCGAAGGTATCTGGTATGCCTTCAGCACGGCACTCGGTTTCGGTCTGGCACTGATTGTCTTTGCCGGCATCCGTGAACAGTTGGAAATGGTCATGGTTCCCAAAGGGATGAAAGGCATGAGCATCGCACTCATCATCGCCGGCCTGCTGTCCATGGCATTTATGGGATTCAGCGGCGTGGACATGGGACTGAAGAACTTCTTCAACCTGCCTTTATAACAAGATACAGACAGGCACTTCACCTGCCGCACATGTAAATAGGAAGTCTCCGGAAGTCTCTGGAGACTTTTTTTGCAAAAAAAAGATATTTCTTACATTATATTCCATTATATTCCGTATCTTTGTAGGAGAATCTATAACCACAACTACTAATAATATGAAAGAAACAATATTAGTAACCGGCGGAACCGGATTTATCGGTTCACATACTACAGTTGAACTTCAGGCTGCAGGATATGACGTTGTCATTGTAGACAACTTGTCGAACTCCCGCGAGGATGTCATTGACGGAATCGAAAAGATATCCGGCATCCGTCCTGCTTTCGAGAAAGTGGATCTCCGTGACTATGAAGCTACCGAAGCTGTATTCAAGAAATACCCCCAAATCAGCGGTATCATCCATTTCGCAGCAAGCAAGGCTGTAGGAGAAAGTGTCGAAAAGCCTCTTTTATATTATAGAAACAATATCATCTCTCTGGTAAACTTGCTGGAACTGATGCCGAAATACAATGTAAAAGGCATTATCTTCTCTTCATCCTGCACAGTGTACGGCCAGCCGGACGTATTGCCCGCAACGGAAGAGACTCCCATCAAGAAAGCTGAAAGCCCGTACGGAAATACGAAACAGATTAACGAGGAAATCATCTATGATACCGTAAACAGCGGTTCACCCATCAAGGCTATCCTGTTGCGTTACTTCAACCCGATCGGCTCACATCCCACGGCTATCATCGGCGAGATGCCTAACGGAGTTCCCCAGAATCTGATTCCGTATCTGACCCAGACAGCCATGGGCATCCGCGAGAAGTTGAGCGTATTCGGCGATGATTATGATACGCCTGACGGTTCTTGCATCCGTGACTATATTTATGTCGTGGATCTGGCAAAAGCCCACGTTTGCGCCATGACCCGCATCATGGAAGACAAGACGGAAGAATCCGTAGAAGTATACAATATCGGTACCGGTAAAGGTACTTCCGTACTGGAACTGATCAATGCCTTTGAAAAGGCGACCGGTGTCAAACTCAACTACCAGATTGTAGGCCGCCGCGCCGGTGACATCGAAAAGGTATGGGGCAACGTTGACAAGGCTAACAAAGTATTGGGCTGGAGAGCCGACACACCTTTGGAAGATGTATTAGCAACAGCCTGGAAATGGCAGTGCGCCCTTCGCGAACGGAACATCATGTAACAGATGCTTCCCATCGCACTGAAATGAAAAATCACCCTTCTGAAAGAGAAGGAAAAACGATATAAACGCCAAAGTGCGTTTAGTTATGCATCAATCTGATATGGTCACGCCTATGGGAATAGTCCAGATCGTTACAGCATGTCGATTGGCATCAACAGATTGAATATTGCATAATAGTTTTGTCGTGTTTTATTTTGTGTTTGTGTTGTTGCAATCCTCCGACGCGAGTCGGGGGATTGCCTTTTATATACAAATTCCTCAAAAAAGTCCTCTCACAACTACTTTTTTCACTGAAAAGAAAATGCCTATCGTTTTTTTCCTTATCTTCGCACTACAGAAAACAAAGGGGTGCCCGCAACGGTTGCAGGGCTGAGATTATACCCTGTGAACCTGATGCGGATAATGCCGCCGAAGGGATTGTTTCCGGTCGGACATGCTCACAGCTTTCAGTATATTCCATCACCTGCTTTCCTCTCTCCCCTTTCTGCAACCAGCCAAAAGAGAACGAATATGCACGGACTACAATTCATCACACACTATACCGAACGGTACTCCTACTACGATTCCGCCCGTATGGCACTTGAAGGAGGATGCCGGTGGATACAGTTGCGCATGAAAGAAGCTACTCCCGAAGAACTGCGCCGCGAAGCGTTACGCATACAGGC
This sequence comes from uncultured Paraprevotella sp., assembly GCA_964540455.1. GTDB lineage: Bacteria > Bacteroidota > Bacteroidia > Bacteroidales > Bacteroidaceae > Paraprevotella. The sequence goes on along the minus strand of CAZIMK010000024.1, from coordinate 9,996 downwards.
GCTGTGTCGCAACTACAATGCCCGGTTCATTATCGACGACCACGTAGAACTGGCAGAAGAAATCGGAGCCGATGGTGTGCATCTGGGCTTGAGGGACTGCCCTATAGACGAGGCACGCCGGCGGTTGGGAGCTGATTTTATCATCGGAGGAACGGCCAACACATTTGAAGATGTCGTCACTCATCACCGGCGGGGAGCCGACTACATCGGCTGCGGCCCATTCCGCTTCACCACCACCAAAAAAGGGCTTTCGCCCGTATTGGGTCTCGAAGGATACAGAAGCATCAGAAGCCGGATGCGGGCGGCAGGAATCAGCCTGCCCGTTGTCGCCATCGGAGGTATCACAGCGGATGACATACCCTCTATCCTGCATACAGGCATGGACGGCATTGCCTTGAGCGGTACCATCCTGCACGCCGAAGATCCTGTCGGAGAAACCCGCCGCATCCTTCAACTGCTGGCAATACATTCAAACAATAATTCATTATAACTCTATATTCAGATATGGAAAACAACATCAGAATCACTTACCCGAATTCGGAAAAGACATACATGCCGGGAAAACTGTTTCCCGACATGCGGGTGGCCATGCGGAAAATCAACCTGACTCCCACCGTTACCATCAAAGACGGCCAACAGTCGTTTCGGGAAAACGAACCGGTGTATGTATACGACACCAGCGGTCCGTACAGCGACCCGAACTCGGAAATTGACCTGAAGAAAGGTCTCCCAAGGCTGCGCGAAGCGTGGATATTACAACGCGGAGACGTGGAACGACTGCCGCAGATCAGTTCGGAATACGGGCGCATGAGACAGGCCGACAAGTCGCTCGACTCTCTTCGCTTCGAACATATAACACTCCCCTATCGGGCCAAGGCCGGTCATCATGTATCGCAGATGTATTATGCCAAGCAAGGCATCATCACGCCGGAAATGGAATATGTAGCTATCCGCGAGAACATGAACTGCGCCGAACTGGGCATCGAAAGCCATATCACGCCCGAGTTTGTCCGTGACGAAATTGCAGCCGGACGTGCTGTATTGCCGGCCAATATCAACCATCCGGAGGCCGAACCGATGATTATCGGACGGAATTTCCTCGTAAAGATAAACACGAATATCGGAAACTCGGCTACAACCAGCAGCATAGAGGAGGAAGTGGAGAAATGCGTATGGAGCTGCAAGTGGGGCGGTGACACCCTGATGGACTTATCCACGGGAGACAATATCCACGAAACACGCGAATGGATTATCCGCAACTGTCCCGTACCGGTGGGCACCGTACCCATGTATCAGGCCATGGAGAAGGTGCATGGAAAAGCGGAAGACCTGACTTGGGAGTTATTCAGGGATACCCTGATAGAACAATGCGAACAGGGTGTGGATTACTTTACCATCCACTGCGGCATCCGGTTGAAGAATGTACATTATGCCAACGAGCGCCTGTGCGGCATGGTGAGCCGGGGCGGCAGCATCATCTCCCAATGGTGTGCCTATCACCAGAAAGAGAGCTTCCTGTATGAACACTTTGATGATATCTGCGATATCCTGGCACAATACGACGTTGCCGTATCACTGGGAGACGGATTACGTCCGGGAGCTATCTATGACGCCAACGACCGCGCACAGTTTGCCGAACTGGACACGATGGGAGAACTGGTGGAACGTGCCTGGGCCAAAAACGTGCAGGCATTTATCGAGGGCCCCGGCCATGTACCCATGCACAAGATTCACGAAAACATGGAGCGGCAGATTGAGAAATGTCACAACGCTCCGTTCTACACGCTTGGTCCGCTCGTAACGGACATCGCACCGGGGTACGACCATATCACCAGCGCTATCGGAGCCGCCCAGATAGGCTGGTACGGCACGGCCATGCTCTGCTACGTCACTCCGAAAGAGCATCTGGGACTGCCCGACAAAGAGGATGTGCGCACGGGAGTAGTCACATATAAAATCGCAGCCCATGCCGCCGACATAGCCAAAGGACATCCGGGGGCAACGGTCCGGGACAATGCCTTGAGCAAAGCCCGTTACGAATTCCGCTGGAAAGACCAGTTCAACCTGGCTCTCGATCCGGACCGGGCCTTGGAATACTACAAGGCAGGCAACCATTTCAACGGGAAATACTGCACGATGTGCGGCCCCAACTTCTGTGCCATGCGTATCAGTCAGCGACTGAGAAACTGCGAGTTTGACCCGGAAGAGGAGAGCAGGCTGGAAGAGAAATAAAAACGCCAGCCTGTGAATAAACAAACGCTGAACACGAATGATTTTCCAGTCATCCATGTTCAGCGTTTCTCGTATTTACTCCGAGGAATCTCTTATGAACGGGACGAAACTAACTTCGCTTTCAGGAAACGCCCCGTATAACTCTCCGGACAGGCAACCACCTCTTCCGGCGAACCGCAGATGACAAGCTCTCCTCCCTTGTCTCCGCTGTCGGGTCCCAAGTCTATAATATGGTCGGCACATTTAATGATGTCCATATTATGCTCGATAATGACAAGCGTATGCCCCCGGTTGATAAGTGCATCGAACGCCGAAAGCAGACACTTGATATCGTGGAAATGCAATCCTGTGGTCGGTTCGTCGAAAATAAACACGGTTGGTTGCGACTGTTCCATACTCAGATAATAGGCCAGTTTCACCCGCTGGTTTTCCCCTCCGGAAAGGGTGCTACTTGACTGCCCCAGTTTGATATACCCTAACCCCACATCCTGCAGAGGTTTCAGCCTTTTGACAACCTTGACCTGCTTATGCTTCGTAAAGAATTCGACGGCTTGATTCACTGTCATTTCCAGTACGTCATGGATATTCACGCCCTCATATCTCACTTCCAGAATATCACTCTTGAAACGCTTGCCGTGACAGGATTCACACTCCAGAACCAAATCGGCCATGAACTGCATCTCCACGGTAACAAGACCTTCTCCCTTGCATTCCTCACAACGGCCGCCTTCCGTATTGAACGAAAAGAAACCTGCCGTATATCCCATTTGTCTGGCATAAGGCTGAGCTGCAAACAGCTTGCGTATCTCATCATACGCCTTTACATAAGTCACCGGGTTGCTGCGCGTAGACTTGCCGATAGGATTCTGGTCTACAAACTCGATGCCTCTGACTGCTGCCAGGTCTCCCGTCAGTTCAAGAAACTCGCCGGGACGGTCGCCCACTTCATCGAAGTTTCTTTTCAACGCCCGATAAAAGATATCGCGTACCAGAGTCGACTTACCGGAACCGCTCACTCCTGTCACCACCGTCATGACATTCAGCGGAAATTTCACGTCGATACCTCTCAGGTTGTTGGCTCTGGCGCCCTTTACCTCTATATAATTGTTCCAGGCACGGCGACTTACAGGCAAAGGTATAGTTTCCTGCCCGGTCAGGTATTTCACGGTATAACTCTCCGTATCCTCCGGCTTTTCATCCAACATCTGCTGCAAATCCCCCTGAAACACGACTCTTCCGCCCAGTCTTCCGGCCTGCGGACCGATATCGATGATATAATCCGCGGCCCGTATGATTTCCTCATCATGCTCAACCACTATCACGGTATTTCCCAATGCCTGCAAACGACGCAGAACATAAATGAGACGATCCGTATCCCGGCTATGCAACCCGATACTCGGTTCATCCAGAATATAGAGCGAACCGACCAGACTGCTCCCCAATGAGGTTGCCAGATTTATTCGCTGACTCTCTCCGCCGGACAGGGAATTACTGAGCCGGTTAAGCGTCAGATAACCCAGTCCCACATCTACAAGAAACTGGATACGGTTGTCTATCTCCGTCCGGATGCGACGGCTTACCTGCTCTTCATGCTCGTTCAATTGCAAACTCTGGAAAAAAGCCTGCAACTCTGATACCGGCAGGTCCACCAGGTCGGAAATCGTATGATTGTTTATCTTCACATAATTGGCCTCCGGCCGCAAACGAGTGCCACGACAGGCCGGACATGTCGTCTTGCCGCGGTACCGTGCCAGCATGACACGGTATTGTATCTTGTACTGGTTCTCCTCCAGCATCTTGAAGAATGCGTCTATACACACGTTCTCCTCTCCTTTCAGTTTATCGTCACCATGCCACAGAAAGTCTTTCTGCTGTCTGGTAAGACGGTAATAGGGTTCAAACACAGGGAAGTTGTACTCTGCCGCCCGACGGCAGAATTCATTTTTCCACTCTCCCATTTTCTCACCCCGCCAACACATGACCGCACCGTCGTACACACTCAGCGCCGAATTAGGAATAACCAGTTTCTCGTCTATGCCGATGACCTTGCCGAATCCTTCACACTTGGGGCAGGCTCCGACCGGTGAATTAAACGAGAAGAGGTTATCCGAAGGTTCTTCAAACGTAATACCGTCTGCTTCAAAACGATACGAGAACGTATGCAATATTCCGGATGGATAAAAACGAAGCATACACTGGCCATTTCCCTCGAAAAAAGCCGTCTCTGCAGAATCTGTCAGTCGGGACAAGGTATCCTTGCTGTCGTCACAACTCATTCGGTCGACAAGCAAACAGATGTCACCGGTGTTTTCCCGTCCCTGTTGCAGAAAATCTTCGATACGAACAATTTCCCCATCTACCTCCAGGCGGGTGAAACCTTGCTTCAAGGTGACCTCCAGCTGCTCCTGCAAAGTACGTCCCGAACGCAGATACAACGGAGCCAGCACCGTGAAACGCGTACCGGACGGATAGGAAAGCATACACTGTATCACATCCTCCACCGAATGCTTTTTCACTTCCTGACCGCTGACCGGAGAATAAGTCCGTCCGATACGGGCAAACAACATCCTCAGATATTCATAGATTTCAGTAGATGTCCCCACCGTAGAACGCGGATTGCGGCTGTTCACCTTCTGCTCTATGGCAATAGCCGGCGGAATACCTTTGATATAGTCGCATTCCGGTTTGCTGATACGCCCCAGAAACTGGCGGGCATACGCCGAAAGACTTTCCACATAGCGCCGTTGTCCCTCGGCATACAATGTATCAAAAGCAAGAGAAGACTTACCGGAGCCGGACAGACCGGTAATGACGATAAACTTCCCCCGCGGAATCTCCAGGTCGATATCCTTCAGATTGTTGACTCTGGCACCCTTTATGTAGATGCAATCTTTCATGGCAAACTGCTTTTATGGGTGTAAAGTTACGAAAATGCAGGTATCTTTTAATACCGGCATCTAAAAAATATATGTTTTTCATAGGTATCTCCGGCCATTTAGTTGTATTTTTGCACCAGAATGAAAAAACGCATGAAAAGAACACTTTTATTATTGGCCTGCCTTTGTTCATTATGGAGCATGAAAGCGCAGGAAACGCCGAAACGCGAATTTCGGGGAGCATGGATTCAGTGTGTGAACAACCAGTTCAACGGTATAGGCACGGAGAACATGAAAGCCACACTCACCTACCAACTGAACGAACTGAAAAAGTCGGGCATCAACGCCATCTTGTTTCAGGTGCGTGCAGAGGCCGATGCTCTCTATAACAGCCCTTACGAACCATGGAGCCGCTATCTCACCGGCCGGCAGGGATGCGCCCCTGTCCCTTATTGGGATCCCCTGCAATGGATGGTTGACGAATGCCACAAACGCGACATGGAACTCCATGCCTGGATCAATCCCTATCGGGCAAAAACCAAAGGCACAAAAGAACTTGCAACGACACATCCTTATTTCAAGCACCCGGAACGCTTCTTCCTGTATGACGATCAGCTGATCTTCGACCCCGGACAACCGGAAAACCGGAGCTATATATGCAGTGTCGTAACAGATATCCTGAGACGGTACGACGTAGACGGCATACACATGGACGACTATTTCTACCCCTATCCCGTACCGGGAACACCCATACCGGACGATGCCACATACGCCCGTTACGGCAACGGTCGGGACAAAGGAGACTGGCGCCGGAACAACGTCAATCTGTTCATCCGGCAGATACGGGACAGTATCCGTGCAGTGAAACCATGGGTGAAGTTCGGAGTCTCTCCTTTCGGCATATACCGGAACCGCAAAAGCGACCCGCAACTGGGAAGCAATACCAACGGTCTGCAAAATTACGACGATCTCTATGCCGACGTGCTGGCATGGGTGGCAGAAGGATGGGTTGACTACAACATTCCTCAGATATACTGGGAGATCGGTCATCCGTCGGCAGACTATGACACACTGATTCGCTGGTGGAGCCGTTATGCCGGCAACCGTCCCCTTTTCATCGGACAGGACGTAGACCGTACGGTATCAAAGCCCGACCCGCTGAATGCCGGACGGCATCAGCAAGACCGCAAAATGGCCTTGCAACGTTCATTGGACGGCATTGCCGGAAGCTGCCAATGGTATGCCAAAGCTGTTGTGGACAACAAAGGGGGCTATGCCACACGCCTGCGCCAGGAATATCACCGTTATCCGGCCCTGCAGCCGTTAATGCCCTGGATAGATAAAAAAAGACCCGGCAAAGTCAGCAGACTGAAGGACGTGTGGACGGCAGACGGCCTGTTCCTGTTTTGGACTCCTCCCAAAGCGCGCAACGAATTGGACAGAGCCCGCCAGTTTGTCGTTTACCGCTTCGCGAAAGGGGAAAAGATTGACACCGAGAATCCCCGAAAGATTATAGCCATCACGCACAACACATTTGTGCAGTTGCCCTATGAAAACGGCCGGACCCGCTATACATACGTAGTAACGGCACTGGACAGATTGCACAACGAATCAAAGGCCAACAAGAGGACCGTAAAACTATAAACACCGCCCTATTTTGTCCAAACAAACCGATAGCACAGACATTAAATGAAAAAAGCCTTTCAGAATTTGGTCAATCCAAAAAGAATCTCTACCTTTGCACCGGTTTTGAAAGAACGACTTCTTGAAAAGCTATCAGGAGAGATGGTAGAGTGGTCGATTACAGCAGTCTTGAAAACTGCCGTGCTGAGAGGCACCGGGGGTTCGAATCCCTCTCTCTCCGCTGATTATTAAAGCAAATCCGCTGTAACTTACAAAGTTACGGCGGATTCGTTTTTATACCCATACAAAATTCCATACAAATTGTAGCCCAAACTTCGACCCATACAAATGTGTTGGTATCATAGAAATTCAGGCTTGCGGAATTCGGGGTCATAAGGTCTTTAGAAACATCATAGACACCCATAATAATTTTTTCTCCATTCTTACCTCTTCTATTCGTTCAAGCGTCTCAATTTAAGAGATAGTATCTTTTTCAGCAACTTCTATCTATGCCATTTTTAGTCAAATGGAATGTCTTATCGTCACTTTTTGGGGTGTACAACAATTTTCTCACTCCGCCAAAATATTCGTAATAAACTATTAAGCAAATACTTGCATTTATCCAACACTCTGATTATGACTAATTTTGCATTTTGAGCTTATTAGGACAAAAATAAAATCATACGATTTATTAAAGAAAAGTGTTCGGATTTTCTTTATCTTCGGAAATGCTGTTGTAATTTTGTGAAGTCTCAAGAGGACAAATAGAGTATGGCCATACTCACGTTGCCTTTATCGCCCTTTGTTTCCTTTAGCGTATTATCCGTTTCTGTAGAGACATCTGCTACTTTATTGACATCTGTTTCTTTATCGACACCTGTTCCTTTAGTGCCCTACGTTTCCTTTAGCGATCTTTTTCCCACAATTTAATTAACACACCAATATGGAAATTCAGCCATTATTATCAAAACCGGTGTGGCAAATGACAGGGGAAGAGCTATTGTTCCTCTCACGACAGACAGCCGACACCGAAAGTCATACCAACTCTATTAGAGAGACGCCGTCCGAAAAAAGATATGTTTACGGCATAGCCGGAATATGTGAAATATTCGGATGTAGTAAACCAACTGCAATCCGCATAAAGAAAAGCGGACGCATCGACAAAGCCATAACACAGGTTGGACGCAAAATTGTGATTGATGCAGAACTTGCCTTGCAACTTGCTGCGATAAAATCTAAACCAAAGAAGAAACAGTAAACGTATCTCAGTCTTGGGAATAGGAACGTCCATTTCCCTATTGTCGGAGTTGCACCATTGTTATGAGCAGTAGTGTAATTCCCGACAACTATCAAAGCTAAAATATAAATAGTTACAATAATGCATAGAACGTATAATCTCTATAATCGTAAGCGCGGACCAATCGAACCCGGATGTGGTCTCATAGAAGATGATGACTCACCTATACAGGATACCCTCCATACCAACAATGATTGCAATAATAATATGCCATTCCCTTTAGACATATTTCCTGAAGGAGTTCGCAATATCATAATTGCCCTTGAAGAATATGAGAATTTTAATTTGGATTTCACGGCAGCTTCTTTTCTAACCGTATTCGCGGCAGCTATGGGCAACAAATGGTCTGTCCGTTTCATGACAGGATGGGTGAACCGTCCGATTATCTTTATGGTACTTGTCGGATCTCCAAGCTGTGGAAAGACACCTCCGTTGCAGCAGGCTGTCGCACCGTTACTGAAAATTGATGGCGAGTATGACCGTATATATTGCAAGGAGATGGAAACATACAGCAAATGGGAACGGATGTCGTCAAAACAACGCGAGAAACATTCTCTTCCTGAAGATATTACTATGCCAAAGAGAAAATGTCACGTAGTGGTAGATTCCACAATCGAGGCTCTTATAGGAGCATTACGAGACAATCAGCGTGGGGTGCTGATCTACAAGGACGAGATTGACAGCCTCCTATCCAATTTCAACCGCTATAACGGTTCTGATGAGGCATACTTTCTCAGCCTGTTTAACGGAACGGCTTTCAAATACAGCAGAAAATCAAGCAACGAGCATATTTTTCTCCCCAATCCCTATTGCTCGTTAATTGGCACAACTCAGCCGGGATGTCTTGCAGCACAGTTCGGGGGCAAGCGAATGATAAACGGCTTTTCATCTCGTTTCTTGAAAGTATATCCTGAAATAAACGAAATGCCGATGTGGAATGACAATGATATGCCGGAGGATGTTTTGACTCAATGGGAGGCAATTATCCGCAAAGTAATTGACATTCCCATAACTACTGACAAGGAGGGAAATGTAATCTCAACCGAGCTTTCATTTTCCCCAGAGGCGAAGCAAAGAATCAGACGTTGGAAGAACGAAATCAACAATGCAGCTTATTCCGCTACGGAGTCCGATACAGTCCGAGCGCTCTGCGGAAAACTTGAAATATATCTCATACGGTTCTGTCTGGTAATCCAGATTATGCGTGGAATTTGCGAGGGCGCTTCTATGGAAAACATTGACATCGAGAGTGCGGAACGTGCGATTATACTCACCGAATATTTCCGGTCTATGGAAACCAGGATTTCACCAGAACTGGAAACTGGTATTCTCGAACCCCGATATGTCGAACTGCTCGGGAGAGTCGGTGACTCTTTCCAGACTTCTGAAATTCTGAGAGAAGCACAAAGGCTCGGGATTTCACGGGCTCAACTTTTCAGATTTTTGAAGGACGGCGGCAAGGGATTCATCTCAAAGGACTCTCATGGGCGATATTTCAAAATGGATAATCTCAAATGAGACTTTGGACTTTTGAGACTTTGAGACTATTGCATACCGATAAAACCGAATGATGGATATTCGAATTATGCAATGATGCAATACTCTAATAGTGCCTTAGTCCAATGCTGCGATGCATCGATGGACTGATATACCAAAGTTCAAATGACCCAATAGCCCAACAACTCAATAACTGAATTACCCCAATATTCAATGATTGAATTATCTATGACCCTGATGACTGATAGTCGAAGTATCACTACATCACAAACCGAAGAAACTTGGTTTCTCGGATTCGTAGTTACAGTGACTCGGGCATCTTGGAATATTTAGCCGAGGGGCTGGGAAGCTTCAGTTAGTCATATACTATGGAAATAATGCAGGAAGATAATGAGCTGTCAATGGCGTTGCACGAGCTATGAAAATGGAGATAAACCTTGCTTTGCAAGATATGCCGATTGTATACACAAC
>CAZIMK010000023.1:0-44466 GCA_964540455.1 uncultured Paraprevotella sp. | reverse complement strand
GGACAGATCATAAAACAAAAAGGAATAACGAACGCACTGTACCAAGCAAAGGATATTTATTAGCATTATCCGAACAAACCAAACCGCCTACATAGAGACCGTCCACACCCAACAGCTGACCGAAGGGTACACAATCTAATCGCCCGATACTTCACGGCTTTTCACTCCATCGATGTAATAAACGTATCGAGGAGCGTCGGACTGCATAGAAACGACTATCTGATGGCGCGTCGTACCGATTGATGACGAACAGGTGTAACGTCCGGAAGTGTTGTTGTAACGGACACCGTAGTTGTCGGCCGCCAGTTCGGACGCATAATAACCGACGACTCCCTCACGCACACGCTCATTACGAACCTTACGGGCCTCCGCTATGGCAGCCGCCACTTGTTCGGCCGCGCCGTCCATACATTTATCGGGCGAGTAAACAAGATCCTCCATCGCATCACGTCCTTCAACATCCGTAAGCACGAATGTAAACATCCATTTGGCCAAACGCAAATTATCCGGATTATAGGGCAATTTCATAAACACTTTGTTCCATCCTTCCTTCAAATGGATACGTTCCGGAACACGGGCCGCAAAGTTTTCATTCCGTAAATCGACCTCGGAATTAATGCCCACTCCGGTATTTTCCCACACCGGAGGAAGGATTTCCTCATCGTTTACCCACAGGCGAGAACCTTTCCGGTCCCACTTTCCCGCCTCGGGAGCCCGGTCGTTCTCCGACCGCCCGTAGTTCTGGAATTCTATCAACGCACCTGCTTCACGTTCTGTCGGAGAATAGACATACGTCCAGGCATAGGCCGTGGTATTGGTCTGCGGATTCCGGAAATACGTCGGGATGATACCTCCCCAGGTATGGCGCAGGTAGACGCCCGCCCCTGCGGCCATACCAGTGGAATAAAGTTTGCCTTCCCATTCGTATGTATCCTTCAGCCCTTCTGTCTCCGGCGGAAACTGTTTATCGATGTTTCCCCCATTGGGAAATGCATCCGTAATGCGCCACCGTACGTGCGTCTGTTTCACATAAGGAATCGGTTCGTCCTTGAGAGAATGCGTCTTATGGAACAGGAAACGCCGCTCCCAATCGGCAAAGGCATCAAATTCGGCCCCAAATGAGGGAAGTGCTGTTCCGCCGGTCTCGATGTACTGTTCACCGCCTCCCATCCAGGCACGCTCTACCGTGGCCAGCGCATTGGCATATAAATTATTCTGGCGGATGATGTCTGTCTGCGAGGGGGTCTTACGATCGTTCCACAGAGCCGTAATGGCCCCTGCCACATCGTCCGTTCCCTTATCCGAATAGTAGATGTTGCTCTTGTATATACCTACGACATCGGCAAACACATCGAAATGATTCACATAATTGTAGCGGCAATCGATGTTCGGCATCCCCGTTGCCACCCGTCCGCTGGTAGACCACATCTGTGTCATGTCAAACCCGGCCTCCTTCGCCACGGGAATGCCTCGGATGGGATTCCACACGACCACCCTTTTACCTAATTCATGCACTTTATCTGTCATGATTTTCAAGAAACCGGGATATTGGATGGTTTCCTCATCCGCACCGATATGTATGTAAGGAGCATTGGAAAAGACACCGGCCACTTCTTCCAGAATCCGTTTCAGCTCTTCCACCCCTTCGTCGGTCTGCATGGAATGGCCCATCGCCCGCCTGAAAGCCTGGCTATGTCCCGGCATATCTATCTCCGGAATGACAATCATCCCTCGTTCGGCTGCATATTGCTCGATGTCGCGGCATTGTTCCTGTGTGTAATAGCTTCCGGCAAAACGGGTCATCGAGCTTGCCGATGTCAACTGGGGATAGGTCTTTATCTCAAAGCGCCAAGCCTGATTTTCCGTAAGATGGAAATGAAATGTGTTGACCTTGAAACGGGAAAGCAGCTCTATCTCTTTCTTTAACTCTTCCACAGTGATGAAACTACGTCCTACATCGTGGAGATATCCGCGCAACTTAAAAGCAGGCCAATCTGTCATAGCAAGCGACTCCAACGAGGGCTTGCCTTCATCATACCCTTCGGCCAACTGCACAAGTGTCTGCACGGCCCGGATTACTCCCGTCCGGCTCACAGCCCGAATGTCGATACGATCCGCCGTAATGTCCAGTTGATAGGATTCATCGGGGAAACCGGCCAGGTTGTGCCGGTGTGCACCGGCTATCTCATCCACCAAAGTGACTTTCACAACCACTCCGGATTCGTCGGATAAAGCACATCCTGTATCCGATAAGAACTTTTTCAGGGCCGGAATCTCTTCTTCCGTCTCCAGTCTTACCGCACGTCCAAGTTCAAACGGAGTACTCGCCTGCCGGCTCACAATCTTCGGCTTCGGCAACAAATGTTCTATCCGGGCATTCGCTCCCACTGCCGAAGCAATCCAAAGTATCAAAACAAACAAAACCTGACAGGTACTCCTCATAGCAATATATAAAAGGTTAACAAGCGATATCGGATTAAAGATACAATGTTTACACAACATATCCAAAAATGCTCTCAACTTTAACAAAAAGAGGCTCCGAAAAACATACTTGCTTTCCGGAGCCTGCTATATACACATCCTGTCCCTCCCGCACACGGAAAGGGCAAGATATTTCATTCCTTATTCCGTATAATCCAGAATGGCGCGACGATTGGCTATCACTCGCTCGTAATCCTCTTTATTACCTACCACGATGCGTTCAAACTCACGCAGACCTGTACCGGCAGGAATCAGATGACCGCAGATAACATTCTCTTTCATGCCTTCCAACTTATCGGACTTGCCGTTGATGGCCGCCTCGTTAAGTACCTTCGTCGTTTCCTGGAACGAAGCCGCTGACATAAAACTGGATGTCTGCAAAGCCGCACGGGTGATACCCTGAAGTATCTGGGTAGAAGTGGCGGGAACGGCATCGCGTACCTGAACGAGTTTCAGGTCTTTACGCTTCAGCACAGAGTTTTCGTCCCGCAACTTTCGAGCCGTGACAATCATACCGGCCTGCATGGTTTCAGAATCACCGGCATCGGTCACCACTTTCTTTCCCCAGATGCGGTCGTTCTCCTCTGCAAAGTCGAGTTTATCCACAACCTGCAATTCCAGGAAACGCGTATCGCCGGGTTCGTCGATCTGCACCTTGCGCATCATCTGACGGACAATCACTTCAAAGTGTTTGTCGTTGATCTTCACACCCTGCAGACGGTATACATCCTGAATCTCATTCACGATATATTCCTGCACTGCGGTGGGACCCTTGATGGCCAGAATATCAGCCGGAGTGATGGCTCCGTCGGACAACGGAGTGCCGGCACGTACATAGTCGTTTTCCTGTACCAGGATCTGTTTGGACAGCGGAACAAGGTATTTCTTCACCTCACCCAGTTTGGAAGTTACGGTGATTTCACGGTTACCGCGTTTCAGCTTGCCCATCGCTATCTCGCCGTCAATCTCAGATACGACTGCCGGATTGGACGGGTTACGTGCTTCGAACAACTCTGTCACACGCGGCAGACCTCCGGTGATGTCACCGGCCTTTCCTACAGCTCTCGGAATCTTGACAAGAACGTCACCGGCCTTGATGCGCTGTCCGTCTTCCACTACGATATGACCGCCGATAGGGAAGTTGTATGTACGGATCAACTCACCTTGTTCGTCCACAATATGGGCGGAAGGAACCTTCGTCTTGTCCTTCGATTCTATAATAATCAACTCGCGCAAACCGGTCGTTTCGTCGGCTTCGACACGATACGTAACACCTTCGACCACGTCTTCAAAGACAATCTTACCCGGTGTCTCCGTAACGATAACGGCGTTAAACGGATCCCAGCGTGCGATGAGCTTACCTTTCTCCACGACGGTTCCTTCCGATACATACAATGTCGAACCGTAAGGAACGTTCTGGGTAAAGAGGACGATACCTGTGTTCACATCCACGAAACGGACTTCGGCCAGACGACCCACGACCATCTTGGCCGATGCGCCCTGCTCGTCGTGAATATCCACCGTACGCAACTCTTCAAATTCGACTTTCGAGTCGTACTTGGCCACGATAGAAGCGTTGGCAGCGGCATTGGATGCCACACCACCCGCATGGAAGGTACGCAACGTCAGCTGAGTACCCGGCTCACCGATAGACTGTGCCGCAATGACACCGACGGCCTCGCCTTTCTGTACCATACGACTGGTAGCCAGGTTACGGCCGTAACATTTCATACATACGCCGTGACGGCTTTCGCAGGTCAACACCGAACGGATTTCCACGCTTTCGATCGGAGAGTTCTCTATCTCCTGGGCCAGATCTTCCGTAATCTCTTCACCGGCAGCCACAATGAGTTTACCCGTCGAAGGATTGATGATATCATGTACCGACACACGTCCCAAGATACGTTCGTACAGAGAAGAAATCACCTCGTCGCCGTTCTTGAGCGCCGTGCATACCAAACCACGCAATGTACCGCAGTCATCTTCCGTAATAATGACATCATGGGAGACGTCGACCAGACGACGGGTCAGGTATCCGGCATCGGCCGTCTTCAGGGCCGTATCGGCCAAACCTTTACGGGCACCGTGAGTGGAAATAAAGTATTCCAGCACGCTCATTCCTTCCTTAAAGTTGGAAAGGATAGGGTTCTCGATAATCTGCGCACCCTCGGCACCGGCTTTCTGAGGCTTGGCCATCAAACCACGCATACCGGACAACTGACTGATCTGACCGGCGGAACCACGGGCCCCGGAATCCAGCATCATGTATACGGCATTGAATCCCTGATCGGCTTCCTTCATTGTCTTCATCAGCACCTTGGAAAGGTCATTGTTGACGTGGGTCCATGTATCGATAACCTGGTTGTAACGCTCGTTGTCGGTGATGAAACCCATACCGTAATCATTGGTAATACGCTCAACCTCTTCATTACCGCGTTTTACCAGCTCTTCTTTCTCCTCGGGAATGATAATGTCGCCCAAGTTGAAGGACAGACCGCCGTCATAGGCCATCTTGTAGCCCAGATTCTTGATTCCATCCAGGAAATCGCAGGCACGCGCCACACCGACTGTCTTGATAACATCGCTGATGATGCCACGCAAAGTTTTCTTGGAAATAATATCATTGAAGAATCCTACTTCCACCGGAATGATTTCATTGACAATCACACGGCCGACCGAAGTCTCAACCATCTTCTTGGCAATCTTGCCTTCTTCGTTCAGATCGTCTACCACAACCTTGATAGGTGCATGGATATCCACCCGTTTTTCATTGTAGGCAATGATCGCTTCTTCGGGACCGTAGAACGTCAGGCCTTCGCCCTTGGCTCCCGGACGCAATTTGGTTATATAATAGAGGCCGAGCACCATGTCCTGCGAAGGCACCGTAATAGGCGCACCGTTAGCCGGATTCAGGATATTATGCGACTGCAACATCAGCAGTTGGGCTTCCAGAATAGCTTCGTTGCTCAAGGGCAAATGAACGGCCATCTGGTCACCGTCGAAGTCGGCATTGAACGCCGTACAAGCCAACGGATGCAACTGAATGGCCTTTCCTTCGATCATCTTGGGCTGGAACGCCTGAATACCGAGACGGTGAAGCGTCGGGGCACGGTTCAGCAACACGGGATGTCCTTTCATCACGTACTCCAGAATATCCCATATCACAGGTTCCTTACGGTCTACAATCTTCTTGGCCGATTTCACGGTCTTGACGATACCGCGTTCAATCAGCTTACGGATAATAAACGGCTTGTAGAGCTCAGCAGCCATCAACTTCGGCAGACCGCATTCGCCCATCTTCAGTTCCGGACCTACGACGATTACGGAACGCGCCGAGTAATCCACACGTTTACCCAACAGATTCTGACGGAAACGTCCCTGCTTGCCTTTCAGAGAGTCGGAAAGGGACTTCAGCGGACGGTTAGCATCTGTCTTTACAGCGCTGCTCTTGCGGGAATTATCGAACAAGCTGTCCACAGCCTCCTGCAACATACGCTTCTCGTTACGCAGAATCACTTCCGGAGCCTTGATTTCAATCAGTCGTTTCAGGCGATTGTTGCGAATAATCACACGACGGTAAAGGTCGTTCAGGTCGGATGTAGCGAAACGTCCTCCGTCCAGCGGTACCAACGGACGCAATTCGGGCGGAATGACCGGAAGAATCTTCATGATCATCCATTCGGGCTTGTTGCGCCCGCGGCTGGTACGGAAAGATTCTACCACCTGCAAACGCTTCAACGCCTCGTTCTTACGCTGCTGGGCAGTATCCGAACCGGCCGTATCGCGCAATTCGTAAGACAGTTTGTCCAAATCCAGACGCAACAACAAATCGTAGATGGCCTCCGCGCCCATCTTGGCAATAAACTTGTTGGGATCCGTGTCGTCCAGATACTGGTTATCCTTCGGAAGCTGTTCCAGTCTGTCAAGATACTCATCCTCCGTCAGCAGGTCATATTCCTGCACGCCATCTTCGGCTAACACACCTGGCTGAATGACGACGTAGCGCTCGTAGTAAATGATAGCATCCAGCTTCTTGGTCGGAAGACCCAGCAAATAACCAATCTTGTTTGGCAATGAACGGAAATACCAGATATGAGCCACCGGCACTACCAACTGGATATGTCCCGAACGTTCACGACGTACTTTTTTCTCCGTCACTTCCACACCGCAACGGTCGCACACGATTCCTTTGTAACGGATGCGCTTGTACTTGCCGCAGTGACATTCATAATCTTTGGTAGGACCGAAAATACGCTCGCAGAACAAACCGTCGCGTTCCGGTTTGTAGGTACGATAATTGATGGTTTCCGGCTTCAGTACCTCACCATACGAACTCTCCAGGATTTCCTCGGGAGAGGCCAATCCTATCGTAATCTTCGTGAAATTATTCTTTATTTTAGATTCTTTTCTAAAAGCCATAATTGAATAGTATAAAAGAGTTCAAATTAGTCAAGGGTTACACTCAGACCCAATCCTCTCAATTCGTGCAGCAACACATTCAAAGATTCAGGTATTCCGGGCATAGGCATCGGTTCACCCTTCACGATCGCCTCGTATGCTTTCGAACGTCCGACAACATCATCCGACTTGATAGTCAGGATTTCCTGCAATACGTGAGAAGCACCGAAGGCCTCGATAGCCCAGACTTCCATCTCTCCGAAACGCTGACCGCCGAACTGTGCCTTACCTCCAAGAGGCTGCTGCGTAATCAGTGAGTAGGGACCGATGGAACGAGCGTGCATCTTGTCTTCCACCATGTGTCCCAGTTTCAGCATGTAGGATACACCGACCGTAGCCAACTGGTCGAACTTATCGCCCGTTGCTCCGTCGTAAAGCTGTGTAGAGCAATAACGGGGCAAACCGGCTTTATCTGTCCATTCACACAGATCGTCCAGCGAAGCACCGTCAAAAATAGGCGTTGCAAACTTCACTCCCAGCTGCTTGCCGGCTGCTCCCAGGACTGTCTCGAAAATCTGACCGATGTTCATACGAGAGGGCACGCCCAACGGGTTCAGCACAATATCTACCGGAGTTCCGTCCGCAAGGAAAGGCATGTCTTCCTGACGTACAATCTTAGACACAATACCTTTGTTTCCGTGACGACCGGCCATCTTATCGCCCACACCGATCTTACGCTTTTTAGCCACATAGACCTTCGCCATCTGAATGATACCGGAAGGCAGTTCATCACCGATGGTGATGGCAAACTTCTTACGCTTCAACTCGGCATCCAGTAGTTTGTATTTCTTCAGGAAGTTAATGATCAACCTGGCAATCAGTTCGTTCTTATGCTCATCCGTTGTCCACTTGCTCAACTGAACGGACGTATAGTCAAGCATGCTCAAAGCAGAAGCCGTAAACTTGGCTCCCTTGGCAATCACGTCGGAACCGATATAATCTTTCACACCCTGCGATACCAGACCGGCCGTCAACTCCAGCAACTTGTCTACCAAGATTGCTTTCAAATCCTCCACCTTGCTGTTGAATTCTTCGTCGATTTTCGGGATAAGCAACTTGTCAGCAGCCTTGGCCGCACGGGTCTTAATAGCACGGGAGAACAATTTCTTGTCGATCACCACACCGTTCAAAGAAGGAGATGCCTTCAAAGACGCGTCTTTCACGTCACCGGCCTTGTCTCCGAATATCGCACGCAGCAATTTTTCTTCAGGTGAAGGATCGCTTTCTCCCTTCGGAGTAATCTTACCGATAAGTATGTCACCCGGCTGGATACGGGCACCGACCCGCACAATACCGTTCTCATCCAAGTCTTTTGTAGCTTCCTCGCTCACATTAGGAATATCGGCTGTCAATTCTTCCACACCACGCTTCGTCTCACGAACTTCCAACGAGAATTCTTCTACATGGATAGAAGTGAGAATGTCTTCACGGACCACACGTTCATTCAGCACGATAGCGTCCTCATAGTTGTATCCCTTCCAAGGCATGTAAGCCACCAGCAGGTTTTTACCCAATGCCAGTTCACCCTTCTCCGTAGAATAACCTTCTGTCAGAATCTGACCGGCAGTAACACGTTGCCCCTTGTCACAGATAGGACGCAGGTCTATCGTCATGTTCTGGTTCGTACGACGGAACTTCGGAATCCGGTATTCCTTCAATGCAGGCTCAAAGCTGACGAAGTCTTCCTCCTCGGTACGGTCATAAAGAATACGGATTGTCGTGGCATCCACATATTCAACCACACCTTCGCCTTCAGCCGTAATCATCGTGCGTGAATCTTCGCATACTTGCTTCTCGATACCCGTACCTACTATCGGAGACTCGCAACGGAGCAAAGGAACGGCCTGGCGCATCATGTTCGAACCCATCAGCGCACGGTGGGCATCGTCGTGCTCCAAGAAAGGAATCAGCGAAGCCGCAATCGAAGCAATCTGCTGCGGAGCCACATCCATCAGGTTCACTTCGGCAGGGGGAACTACGGGATAATCGTCATCCTGACGGCATTTCACTTTTGTACGAATGAAAGTACCGTCATCGTTCAGAGGCGCATTACCCTGCCCGATAATCTTACCTTCCTCTTCTTCTGCCGTCAGATATTCGATACCGGTTTCCAAAGAAAGATCTACTATACCGTCGTTCACCTTACGATAGGGAGTCTCGATAAAGCCGAGATCATTAATCTTGGCAAACACGCACAAAGACGAAATCAGACCGATGTTCGGACCTTCCGGCGATTCAATCGGACACAAACGTCCGTAATGTGTATAGTGCACGTCACGCACCTCAAAACCGGCACGTTCACGAGACAAACCACCAGGCCCCAATGCAGAAAGGCGACGCTTATGCGTCACCTCGGCCAGCGGGTTGGTCTGGTCCATGAATTGGGACAAGGCATTCGTACCAAAGAAAGAATTTATCACCGAAGAAATGGTCTTTGCATTTATCAAATCTGTCGGAGTAAACACTTCATTGTCGCGCACATTCATACGTTCACGTATCGTACGGCTCATACGGGCCAACCCAATGGCAAACTGATTGCTCAATTGTTCGCCCACCGTGCGTACACGACGGTTGCTCAAATGGTCGATATCGTCCACCGCAGCTTTCGAGTTGATCAACTCGATGAGATATTTTATGATTTCTATGATATCCTCTTTCGTCAGCACCCGGACGTCCATATCCGTAGACAGGTTCAACTTACGGTTGATTCTGTAACGGCCCACATCACCCAGATCATAACGTTTCTCCGAGAAGAACAGATTGTTGATGACCTCACGGGCGCTGGCATCATCTGCCGGATCCGCATTACGCAACTGGCGGTAAATATACAGAACAGCCTCCTTCTCCGAGTTGCTCGGGTCTTTCTGCAAGGTATTGAAGATAATGGAATAATCCGAAACATTCGTATCCTCCTTATGAATCAAGACACAGGAAACACCACTGTCCATAATCAGTTCTATCGCATCGTCGTCGATAATCGTCTCACGATCCAGAATGACCTCGTTACGTTCGATAGAAACCACTTCACCGGTGTCTTCATCCACAAAATCTTCCACCCAACTCTTCAACACACGGGCTGCCAATTTCTGTCCCTTGCATTTTTTCAGATTGGTACGGTTGACCTTTATTTCTTCAGCCAGATTAAATATCTCAAGAATATCTTTGTCATTCTCAAAGCCGATTGCACGCAGCAATGTCGTAACAGGTAACTTCTTCTTACGGTCGATGTACGCATACATCACGTTGTTGATATCCGTCGCAAATTCAATCCAAGAGCCCTTGAAAGGAATGATACGCGCAGAATATAACTGAGTACCATTGGCATGAATGCTTGAGCCGAAGAATACGCCCGGCGAACGATGCAACTGGGATACAACCACACGTTCGGCACCGTTGATAACAAAGGTTCCATTGGGAGTCATATAAGGAATCGGACCCAGGAAAACATCCTGAATAACCGTATCGAAATCCTCATGTTCCGGATCAGTACAATACAATTTAAGCTTTGCCTTCAACGGCACACTATAGGTAAGTCCACGTTCCAGACACTCCTCTATCGTATAACGGGGCGGATCTATATAATAATCCAAAAACTCAAGCACAAAGTTATTGCGTGTATCCGCAATCGGGAAGTTTTCGGAAAACACCTTGTACAAACCGTCATTCCGACGCAACTCAGGCGGGGTATCCAATTGAAGGAAGTCCTTGAAAGACTTCAGCTGCACCTCCAGAAAATCCGGATAAGGCATCGGACTCTTGACAGATGCAAAGTTCACTCTCTGATTTACTATATTAGATGACATCAGTTATATTATTTATTACCTATTATTTTATAGACGCAAAAAGGTAAAGAATCCCCTACCAGAGGATTCTTTACCCGAACCTGTAAAAACAGGCCTTTTCTTATTTCAGCTCGATTTCAGCACCAGCCTCTTCCAAAGTCTTCTTCAAAGACTCGGCGTCAGCCTTAGCCATGCCTTCCTTCAATACGCTGGGAGCACCGTCTACCAGATCCTTAGCTTCCTTCAGACCGAGACCACAAGCTTCCTTAACGGCTTTAACTACAGCTAACTTAGCGGCACCTGCGCTCTTCAATACTACATCGAAAGAGTCTTTCTCAGCAACTGCTTCAGCACCACCGGCTGCAGGAGCAGCAACAGCGACAGCAGCAGCTGCGGGTTCGATACCATACTCATCCTTCAGGATAGTAGCCAACTCATTTACTTCTTTAACTGTCAAATTTACCAATTCTTCAGCAATAGCTTTCAAATCTGCCATTTTATTCTAAATTTAATTGTTTAATACTTATTTGGTTATTATTCTGATTTTTCACCAAGTGTTTTAAGCACTCCGTGAATGGTGTTTCCACCGGATTGCAAAGCAGAAAGAACATTCTTTGCAGGCGATTGCAACAAAGCAACGATATCTGCAATGACTTCGTTCTTGCTCTTGATAGCAGTCAGGGCATCCAACTGATCGGCACCGACATAGAAACTTTCCTCGGCATAAGCAGCCTTCAATGCAGGCATTCCGTCCTTAGCGAATTCCTTCAACATCTTGGCGGGAACATTAGCTGTATTGCAGAACAAAACAGCCGTAGTGCCTTTCAGACAGCCATACAGAGGAGAATAATCTATTTCAGCGACTTCAAAAGCCTTGTGAAGCAAGGTGTTCTTTACAACTACCATCTTCACTTCCGACTGGAAGCACTTTCTTCTCATAGCACTCGTGCGAGCAGCGTTCATACCGGTGGCATCCACCAAGTAGAAATGTGCATACTCCTTCAGCGTCTCACCGAGTTGCGCAATAATAGTAGCTTTATCTTCCTTTCTCATGATACTTTCCTTTTTTAGATTTCTTCTACGGCTTTCGGATCCACCTTAATACCGCGACTCATAGTACTTGAAAGATAGATACTTTTCACATAGGTACCCTTTGCAGCCGAAGGCTTCAGTTTAATGATCGTTGCAATGAATTCCTTTGCATTCTGAGCAATCTGCTCAGCCGTGAAAGAAACCTTGCCGATAGAAGTATGTACAATACCGGTCTTGTCAACCTTAAAGTCGATCTTACCTTGCTTTACCTCTTTAACAGCTTTAGCAACATCCATTGTCACAGTACCACTCTTCGGATTCGGCATCAAGCCACGAGGACCCAGCACACGACCCAGAGCACCGATTTTACCCATGATAGAAGGCATCGTAATGATTACATCCACATCTGTCCATCCACCCTTGATCTTCTCAATATATTCATCAAGACCAACATAGTCGGCACCTGCTTCTTTGGCAGCAGCTTCTACTTCGGGTGTACACAAGCAAAGCACACGAGTGACTTTACCCGTACCATTCGGCAGAGAAACCACGCCTCTAACCATTTGGTTAGCTTTACGCGGATCCACACCCAAACGCACATCGATATCTACGGAAGCATCGAACTTAGTCGTGGTGATTTCCTTAACCAATTCAGAAGCTTCTTTCAAAGAGTATGCTTTCCCCGCTTCAATCTTACCAGCTACCAACTTTTGATTTTTTGTCAGTTTACTCATTGTAATTGAAGTTTATTAATTATTTACCCGGGAAGTCCCCTTTTACAGTGATACCCATACTTCTTGCTGTACCTGCAACCAAAGTCATTGCAGCTTCAACAGTAAAACAATTCAAATCAGGCATTTTATCCTGAGCTATCGTTCTAACCTGCTCCCAAGTAATCTCAGCTACTTTTTTACGGTTAGGCTCCGCAGAACCACTCTTCAACTTCGCAACCTCCATCAGCTGAATAGCTACAGGAGGAGTCTTTACGATAAAATCGTAAGATTTGTCCGTATAATAAGTGATAACAACCGGCAGTACCTTGCCAGCCTTGTCCTGCGTTCTGGCGTTGAATGCTTTACAGAAATCCATGATATTGATACCCTTGGAACCCAAAGCAGGACCTACAGGGGGAGATGGATTTGCAGCGCCTCCTTTAATCTGCAATTTGATTAATCCAGCAACTTCTTTAGCCATTTTCTTTGTTATTTATATGAATTATATTAAAAAGGATAAGCACGTAACAAAATGCCTTATTCCTTTTCCACTTGCATAAAGCCCAATTCCAGCGGAGTTTTACGTCCGAAGATTTTAACCATGACTTTCATCTTCTTCTTCTCGTTATTCACTTCCTCAATCACAGCGGAGAATCCACTGAACGGACCTTCAGTCACCTTGACGCTTTCGCCGACATTGTACGGAACAATCATTTCTTCCGGAATATCCTGCAATTCGTCAACCGTGCCTAAGATCCGACTGACTTCGGCCGGCCGCAAGGGAGTGGGGTTGGCATTGGATTCACCCAAAAAGCCCAATACATTCGGTGTCTGCCGCAACATCGGAGCAACTTCTCCAACGAGCATAGCTTCTACCAACACATATCCCGGCAAATGAGTACGCTCCTTAATAACACGTTTCCCATTACGTACCTGAACTGTCTTTTCCGTAGGAATAAGAACCTGAGACACATATTTACCGAAATCACCTTTCTTGATTTCAGCATCTATATACTCCTTAACCTTGTTCTCTTTCCCACTGACGGCACGCAACACGTACCATCTCATTTCCACATCTTTCATGTCTTTGTATCAATAAACAAAATTCATGATAAACTGAAAACACCAGTCCATAACGAAAATAACCAGTGCTATGAGTAGGGAAGCAATTAAAACTACAACAGCACTGTTCGTAAGTTCTGAATAGCTTGGCCAAGTGGTCTTATGCGCAAGTTCTATGTAAGACTCCTTACAATAGTTTACTATATTCTTAAACATACAATTTAGATTTAGCACGGGAAGAGAGGCTCGAACTCCCGACACCCGGTTTTGGAGACCGGTGCTCTACCAACTGAGCTATTCCCGTAAGAAGAGGAACCCCGAAGGGTTCCTTTTATTTAAGATTAGTCGAATACTTCCGTAATCTGACCAGAACCTACCGTACGACCACCTTCACGGATAGCGAAACGCAGACCTACGTTCAAGGCAACCGGATAAATCAAAGAAACCTTGATTTCAACGTTATCACCCGGCATTACCATTTCAGTTCCTTCCGGCAAAGTAATTTCACCTGTACAGTCCATAGTACGCAGATAGAACTGAGGACGGTATTTGTTACCAAACGGAGTGTGACGACCACCTTCTTCTTTCTTCAAAACATAGATAGAAGCCTTGAAGCCAGAGTGAGGAGTAATAGAACCCGGATGAGTAATTACCATACCACGCTTGATTTCCTTCTTGTCAATACCGCGAAGCAACAGACCTACATTATCACCAGCTTCACCTTCATCCAACAACTTACGGAACATTTCAACACCGGTGATAACTGACTTCTTGTCTTCACCCAGACCCAGAATCTGAACCTCGTCACCAACCTTAACAACACCTGTTTCGATACGACCAGTAGCAACAGTACCACGACCCGTAATAGAGAACACGTCTTCAACCGGCATCAAGAAAGGCTTTTCAACGTCGCGAACCGGTTCCTGAATCCAAGAGTCACAAGCGTCCATCAACTCCATAACCTTATCTTCCCATTGAGCAACACCGTTCAATGCACCCAAAGCAGAACCGCGGATAATCGGAGTCTCAGCCTCGAAATCATAAGCAGCCAACAACTCACCCATTTCCATTTCAACCAGCTCCAACATTTCTTCATCCTCTACCATGTCGCACTTGTTCAGGAATACAACCAGACGAGGAACGTTTACCTGACGAGCCAACAGGATATGCTCACGAGTCTGAGGCATCGGACCGTCAGTAGCAGCAACCACGATGATTGCACCGTCCATCTGAGCAGCACCAGTTACCATGTTCTTCACATAGTCGGCGTGTCCCGGACAGTCAACGTGTGCATAGTGGCGGTTAGCTGTTTCGTATTCAACGTGTGAAGTATTAATAGTGATACCACGTTCCTTCTCTTCGGGCGCGTTATCGATCTGATCAAATGACTTAACTTCTGAAAGACCCTTCTTTGCCAACACCGTAGTGATAGCAGCCGTCAACGTAGTCTTACCGTGGTCTACGTGACCGATAGTACCAATGTTTACATGCGGCTTGGTACGTTCAAACTTCTCTTTAGCCATAGCTTTCTCTTTTTATTTTAAAATCAATGAATAATCTCTATTAGCGAAGAGCTGTTACCGAGACTTGAACTCGGGACCTCTTCCTTACCAAGGAAGTGCTCTACCGCTGAGCTATAACAGCAATATTGGAGCGGAAAACGGGGCTCAAACCCGCGACCCCCAGCTTGGAAGGCTAGTGCTCTATCAACTGAGCTATTTCCGCATTTCAGATTAAAAAACTTCAATCCTGTGGGCAAAGATGGATTCGAACCACCGAAGGCGTAAGCCAGCAGATTTACAGTCTGCCCCATTTGGCCACTCTGGTATTTGCCCCTTTCACCAAGAACCCTCCGATTCTTTCGAGCCTCTTGTCGGATTCGAACCAACGACCCCGAGATTACAAATCACGTGCTCTGGCCAACTGAGCTAAAGAGGCGTTTGCAGCCGCTTCAAAGCAGCAGCCTGCCTGAAACGACTGCAAAATTAGATATATTTTTTGAATCTCAAAAACTTTTCCAAGTTTTTTTTAATGACCACGCTGCTTTTCCTTCAATTTAGCCAATTGCTTCTGCAACGCATCCACACATAAGTCTGCTGCTTCTTCAAACGTGTCGCACACCTTCTCTGCAAAAAGTTCGGTATTTGTCGCCGACAACTTCACAGAAACCTCCTTATTAAGAGCTGTTTCAGGCTTCACGACTTTCAATGACACCTCTACCTTTCTTATTTCTTCGCTTACTTTTTCCAGTTTTGAAACTTTCTTTTCAATAAATGAATGCAACTGTTCCGTTGCATCAAAATGAATCGACTGAACAATAATTTCCATATTCACCTCCGTTTTTTAGCCCGCGGATGGGCTTCGTTATACACTTTTATCAGCTCATCAAATGTCACATGGGTATACACCTCCGTTGTAGAAAGGCTCTCATGCCCGAGCAACTCCTTGACAGACTCCAATGTTGCATGATTGTTAAGCATCGAGGTAGCGAACGTGTGACGAAGTACGTGAGGACTCCGTTTATGCAAAGTTGTCACCATTCCCAGATAATACCGGGTTAGAGTTTCCACCTTCGCCTTTGTCAATCTCTGTCCTTTCACATCCACGAAAAGCGCCGGTGTTGCCACCGCCTGTTCCGTCCGAAATCTCATATAAGTGTCCAATTCCGCCAAAAGTTCATCTCCAAGCGGTATGATACGCTGTTTGTTTCTTTTTCCGGTCACCTTCACCCGATTCATGGAAAAGTCGACATCCGACACATCCATTCCTATCAGTTCCGAAAGACGTACCCCCGTCATATAGAACATCAAAAGAATCAAACGATCACGAACACTTTCAAAATCCGTTCCCGACATCACAGTGTCGAACAACCGGTTCATTTCTTTTTCTTTCAAGAAAACAGGCAACACCTTTTGTTTTCCGGGCGCCCTTATGCCATAAAGCGGATTAACCGATATAAGCTTTTTCTTTAATAGAAACTTGTAAAACGAACGCAACGCGCTTAACCGCCGACTGACAGTCGACGCAGAATTTCCCCGTTCCATCATGAACACAATCCATTGACGAATGACATCGGAATCCAGCGTTTTCCAGTCCAACACATCTTCTATGCTCTTGAAATACAATTCGAACGCCTTCAAATCGTCTGAATATTCCTTCACCGTACGGGGAGAATAATTCTTCTCATAGGCAAGATAATCCAGAAAAGAGCTTTTCAGCATAACCTCATTGCTTTACGGCAACGAATATAGCCAATTATTTCAACTGTTCAAAGAAAAAAGCGCTAAATTATTCTTCAATACGTTGTAATTTCTGAACGTAGATAGCACGTTCTTTGGCAAGTCTCTTCAACACAGAGGGTTTGTCAAACTGCTGTCTGCGTCTGAGTTCCTTAACGACACCAGTCTTTTCAAATTTTCTCTTGAACTTTTTCAAAGCTCTTTCAATGTTCTCGCCTTCTTTTACAGGTACTACAATCATTGTTTTGCGTTTTATAATATAAATTGTTAATAATGTGAGTTCACAAATTGCGGCGCAAAAGTACACATTGTTTTTGAATTAGACAATAAATAAGTTGCTTTTTTCACTTACAAAAAGCAACTTACGAATAAAAGAGAGGAATGAGGATTCATGCTTTATCCTCCGAATACAACAATGGGGGCGGAATATTCCTTAGAAATTTCGCCCCCATTTTATTTATAGATTAGGTACCTCTTACAGGTTAGGATTAATCTTACTCCATTCGCTGATAGCCGGCACGATGTTCAACGTTACCAACTCATCGCGCATCTTGCAGAGATGGGCATAGCTTGCATCCAACTTGGCTACCTCCTCCGCTGTACCAGTCGGCATTTCATAATGGCAACCGGTAGCGTCCAAAGTAGTCTTCATGGCCATCATGATGTGGTCATATTTATCATTCTTTACGTAAGTACCAGCCGGCCAACGGAATGCTTCGCCCCCCATTGCCGCACGAATCATCTCCACCGAGATATACGCAGGACTCTGGAACGAAGAACGGCCACGCAGTTCGATAATCTTGGCACCACCTTTCGTAACATCCACCTTCATGTCTTCCCATTCCTGTTCACTGAATTCAGGAGTGCCGATAATGTCTGTCAAAGGTTTACCGTCAATCTTCACTGCACTGCCGAATACAGCCATCTGCTCGCCATGACCGCCATACGTCGCGCTACCAGTCACCTTGCTCTGCTGTACGCCGAACTTCTTGGCCAAAGCGCTCTGCAAACGGGTTGAATCCAAACCTGCCAGCGTAGTCACCTGCGAAGGTTTCAGGCCGGAATACAACAAAGTCACCAGTCCGGTCAGGTCGGCGGGATTGAAGATAATCACCACATGCTTGACATCCGGACAATACGTTTTGATATCCTTGCCCAGTTGCTCCGCGATTTCACAGTTGCCTTTCAGCAAATCCTCGCGTGTCATTCCCTGCTTGCGGGGAGCACCGCCGGAAGAAATAATGTATTTGGCATCCTTGAAAGCCTCAGCCACATCGGTCGTCGCCGTAATGTTCACCTCGTCAAAACCGCTCTGGCGCATTTCCTCTGCCACGCCCTCGGGAGAGAACACGTCATAAAGACACAGGTTCGATGTCAAACCCATCATCAGAGCCGTCTGAGCCATGTTGGAACCAATCATACCGGCTGCACCGACAATCACCAATTTGTCATTCGTCAGAAATTCCAT
Organism: uncultured Paraprevotella sp.; assembly: GCA_964540455.1. GTDB lineage: Bacteria > Bacteroidota > Bacteroidia > Bacteroidales > Bacteroidaceae > Paraprevotella. Next base: position 26,231 of record CAZIMK010000023.1, on the reverse strand, counting down.
ATTATTTTTATTTTTAAATTAGAGTATATAACCTTAAGAGGCAAAGATACTATTTATTTCCCAAAAGCAGAAAAATAATATTGAATTTTTCGCAGAACCACATATACCGTTTCACAATCATTCCATTAAGGAACAACCATATGCTTTTTATTCCCTTTGATGTACAAGCCTTTCCGCGGAACATCCTGCAACCGTCGTCCACCAAGATCGTAAATGCCTGCACTCTGTACAACAGGCGCGTCACAAGCATCGCTGATTCCCGTTGCAGAACTTTTGCCGAGATAGTAAAGGCGGGCATTATCATACTTAAAATTGTTACCCTGATAATCGGCCAGACGAACACCTATGACGACATCACTTGGTTCCGTAAGTTCAAACTGCAACGAAGTGTCAGCCACCCCTCCATGATTCATGTCGGCCTTGTGGTCGTTGGCAAAAAGCCATGCGCCGTCACTCTCGCACATAGCATATACAACGAGACGGTAGTTACCGACCGGTAGTGCTCCGACCGTCTGCGACACGCTACGGTCGCTGAGTTTCCCACTGCTCTGCCAGTTGTTCATATACAACTTTCCGCTGCAACCGGCAAGATATCCTTTCTCTATTTCTCCCTCTCCCCCGACAGTCCATCCTATAGGTCTGCATGCCTCGTCGTAACGCTCAAAACTGGGATTGCTGATAAGATAGGTGACGGAAAGGGGAGCCTCGGCGGTCGCTTTTTCGAGTTTCTCATACTGCTGCATCCATGCACTTCTGTCGATGGCATAAATATCGAAGTGAGCGGCATCCGCTTCCGACTTGCTTGCAGAGAATTCCTCATCTTCTTCAAAAACTCCACTGTCCCACGGACCGATATAGGCCCCTGACGTAACGTTTTTCAGCATCCACCCGTTTTCGGCCGAGTATTCCGGCACGAGATACGCCAGTTTACGGTTGCCGTCATTATCTCCTTTCTTGCCGCCAAAGTCGCTGTATGTCTGCCAGACCTCTTTGCTCCAACCTTCCGTACGGAACTGACGGTCCTGCTCTATCATACTACTGAATATCCAGTTCGTGGCCTTTTGTCCGACGGCTATATTTCCATCCCTGTCATAGCCCTCCACCACCCAAACAGCACTTTGGTCTTTACCGGCATCCACGTTTTCCGCATAAGACATCACATATACGCCACCCCAGTTTTTCCCGTTGTCCGTATGCGCCCTTGCAACGAGCGAAAGGTCTTTTGCACGCTCCACAAGGGCGAAATATTTTTGCGAGAAATCCATATCTTCCGGTATCACGTCCAACTTCCTCCATCCTTTTTCCGTAAGCTTCTCCGCCGTAGGCCGCAGGTCCTGTGACGCCATGCTGTAGAAAACAACCCTGGTCGCCCTGAATTCCTGACGGCTGGAGCCGTTATCCAGATTCGCCTGCCATCCAATATAATATTCTCCTTCTTCCTCTATCTGTACATACAGACCATAAAGTTCTTCACCCTCTTCAGCCGTATTAACCTGATAGCAGGCTATACTTTTCCCCGGAAGTTCATCCGTAGAACAGATTTCTTTTGACACGAACATATATGCCATATCATTGCAACCGTAAAGGGAATTGTATGCGGCGCCGAAATAATACACTCCGGGATGCAGGGTCACCTTCCGGTAGATACGGGCACAAGCGAGGTCGCCTTGATTCCCCTCCTTGTCGTCCCATATACCCAAGGAAATGCCTCGCCTGTTTCCATAATTGTCAAGCCCGCTACGCACCCCCTCACTACCTTTGTCTATACTATAGTTCTCCGATATCCAATAATCAAGTTTACCGTAACGACCGCCGAGCGTTCCGGAAAAATTATCTCCTTCCACGAGCACCTCGCCTGTCAGATTCTCTTCTACGGCACCTTTGAACAGCCCTCCCCGGTTCAATCCGTTTTTTTCGAGCTCCTGATACAAAGCACGCAACTTGCCAAGTGTCGCATTCACAGCTTCCTCATCATTCACGTCAACCGTTTTCGCCTCTGCGACGGCATCAGCAAGGGCTTGCACCTTGACACGGCTGTAATGCCCCGTATTTATATCGCTGCTCGACTGTCCGAATGTCTTGCAGATGATTTCCAGATCAGCGATGACTGCCGAAAGGATTTGAGAGTTGTTCAGGACTTCCTCCTTGAAACGAAGGCGGAATACCGGAGCTATTTCATTGGGATGAACCGCCGGGACATCCACCGTCACCCCGTAGACTCCTTGCTTGAATGCCACTTCACCGTATCCGAGAAGTTCCACTTTCTCCACCTCGCCGCGATAACTCTCTGCAAGCGGAGAAAATGCTTTCAGCGTGTATTCACCGGCTGCGGGCCAAGCCATGACGGTGGCATAGATTTCGGCACCTTTGGTCACGTAACGCACATCGGCACTGGTGTAGTTCTGTCCTTCGTTAAAACCCTGCCCTGTCATACCGTTTGTAGCTTCCGCCAGAGGTCCCTCTCCGAAACATTCCGCCCAATAACGAGTTCCGTATATGCTCTCTCCATTGATTTTCATCCATGCCTCGATACCGTCGAGCACCGCAAGTTCCCTTGAATCGTATTCACCGGCAGCATTCAGCGGAATAGAAAGCAACAGGTTACCGTTTTTGCTCACTACATCGACAAGCATGCGCACAACCGTTGCCGCACCTTTATAACCGCCGATACTCTTCTTATAGTGCCAGTCGCCTATACAGGTGCATGTCTGCCAGTATTTTTCCTGCGGACGGTCCGGGATACCGCGTTCCACGTCCCACATCATAGCCTCTTTCTGTGCCTCCGGAAGGATTTTTCCTGTCACGACCACTTCCGCCTTTCCGTCGTGCAGATTGGCCGAGTGGTTATAATAGTGGGCAAGAAAATCCTGTCCCCACTGGTTGTCACATCCCCAGAACGGAAGCACGGTATCATCGAAGTATATCATATCAGGGTTGTAATCGTTGACCACCTGCCGGCATCTGTTCTGTAGTTTCGTCCTGTATGCCTCATCCGGAATACTGGCACCGTTTCCCCAATCCCACTGGCTGTGAATAGTCCCGCTGTTCTCCCACCCAGTGGAATGGGCATGGCGTTGCGCATACAGCTCCTGAGGGTCGTACCCCTCCCACCATTTACCTTTACCTTCCTCTTTGGTAAGATCACCGTCATATTTCTGCGAGGGCTCTAGCCAGGTCCATGCATGAGAGGCATGAATGCTGACGCCGAACCTCAGCCCGTTCGCCCGGGCCGCTTTCGACCACCCGCCGACAAGATCGCGCTTAGGTCCCAAATTGACAGAGTTCCACTCCTGATACGGACTATCCCAAAGATCAAAATTGTCATGGTGATTCCCCAATGCCATGAAATACTTGCACCCGACATCCGCATACTTTTTCACAATAGCGTCCGGATTCCACTTCTCCGCCACCCAGTCGCGACAGAACTCCTTCAGGCCGTATTCCGAAGGATTGAAATGCACACCCCGGTGCTCGTCATAAGGACTGTTGCTATAATACATAAACCGGGCATACCAGTCGCCGCTTTCCGCCTGACACTGAGGACCCCAGTGTGCCCACAGACCGAATTTGGCATCTTTAAACCATTCCGGACATTCCCATGCGTTAAGACTGTTCCAATCGGCGGTGAAGCGCCCTTCTTCAAACGGCACATTGCTCAACTGCGCACTAGCCACGGTCGCCATACACCATGCCACAGTTGCAAGTCTAATCATTTTTTTCATCTCTGTCTGTTGTTTTTTTAATTGTATTTAAGCGGGGTAAAGATATTGTGTTTATCATTGATAACAATAATAAAATATTGACAGGATATAGTACCATATTGATATTTCATTCTTTCATATCAGTTTTGTACCATATAAAATCCCCATTTTATACCTCTGCAGCAAGATAATCACATTCCGGATACAAGATTACGCTTCTTTTTCATATATTTGCTTCATCTATGGACATCGATTCTTTTCATCCGCTGATCCTCAACGTCGGGAAAGCCATTCACGACTCCGACTGGAACTGGCAGAACATCTGCAGCCCTTTCGCACGAATCTACCATATCGTACAAGGCGAGGCTGCATTGGAAATCAGCGGGCAAACCCACCGCCTTCGGCCCCGGCATTTGTACCTGATACCGCCTTTCACACCCCATTCCACCATCTGTACCAGTCACTTCATCCATTACTATATTCACGTCTATGAAGAGGGAATCTCAGGCAGCGATATCTTCGAAGAGTATGATTTCCCGTTCGAAGTGCCCATACAACCGAACGATGAATATCTTTTCGAACGCCTCGTCCGGCTCAATCCGGCCATGCCGATACCAGCATCCGACCCCAGTACATACGACAACAGCAGGACTTTAGTCCAGAATACCCTGCAAAGCAAGATGCTTTCAGACGAACTGAAGATTGAGTCACGGGGAATCATTTACCAACTGTTTTCACGCTTCATTCAAAAAGCTGTCACAAAATCCATGCCTCCCGACGCCCGCATCACAAAAGTCACCCGCTACGTCATGGAGCATCTTTCCGACCATATCACCATAAAGGAACTGGCCTCCGAAGCCTGCCTTTCACCGGAACACTTCATACGGCTCTTCAAAAACATTACCGGGACCACCCCCATGCAATACATCACCCGGAAACGTATGGAGAAATCCCAGCATCTTCTCTTTACGACCAACATGTCTATAAAAAACATTGCCTTTACACTGGGATACACCGACAGTTCATATTTCGTGCGCGTATTCAAATGCACGCTCGGTATCACTCCCCTGGAATACAGAAAACAACAGAGTTGCATGTAAATCCGCTCACGCACCACCCATATTATCCGGCAGAGGAGCGGCAATATGTTCCCTGATATATAAACACGAACCGTTTTTTCGAAGATTTTATTTCCCACAGCCGAATATAATCGTAATTTTGCCTGCGCTTAAAAGAATTATATATGAAAGAACTTATCACACAAAGGGTCCGCGCTCTTCGCCGCTATATGAAAGCGCACGGACTGGATGCATTCATATTTCCGAGCACCGACCCGCATTCGGGTGAGTATATCCCCGATTACTGGAAGAGTCGCGAATGGATTTCGGGTTTCAACGGCTCGGCCGGTACTGCCGTTGTCACCCTCGATGACGCCGCACTATGGACCGACTCACGCTATTTCCTTGCCGCCGCGGAACAGATTGAAGGTACTCCGTTCCAACTCATGAAAGACAAACTGCCGGAAACCCCGACCGTCACACAATGGCTGGCTACGGTATTGTCCGAGGGATGCACCGTAGGAATGGACGCATGGGTCAATTCCATCGACAGCGTCTGCCGGACGGAACAAGAATTGCAGGCATCCGGCATCCTGCTGGAAACAGCACTGGACCCCGTCGGCGAATTATGGACCGACCGCCCCGCCCTTCCGGACAACCCCGTTGAAATACATTCCATGGAGCTGGCAGGAAAAAGCGTAACCGAAAAACTGGCAGACATCCGCAACGCCTTGGAACAACAAAAAGCCGAAGGACTTATCGTGTCGCAGCTGGACGAAATAGCCTGGGTCCTCAATCTGCGTGGAACGGATGTCCACTGCAATCCGGTGTTTGTCTCTTACCTTTTCATCACCGACGGAAATTGTACCTTATATATTAATAAAGTCAAACTGACACCTTCCATAGAAACATATCTGCAGGAAAACCGCATCAACATCCGGGCATACGAGGAAATCACCGAGGACCTGCGGGAATTCGGCGGCGAATATATCCTGTGCGACCGTTCCACCACCAACCTGAAGCTTTATCACTGTCTGCCCGAAAGATGCGGAGTGAGAGACGGAGAATCTCCCGTCGCCATGCTGAAAGCAGTCAAGAACCGGATGGAAATAGAAGGCTACCGCCGTGCCATGGAACGCGACGGAGTGGCCATGGTGAAATTCCTGAAATGGCTGAAGCCTGCCGTTGCCGCCGGCGGACAGACGGAAATGAGCATCGACCGCAAACTTACGGCCCTGCGTGCCGAACAACCGCTCTACCGTGACATCAGTTTCGACACCATCGCCGGTTATGCCGCCCACGGTGCCATCGTACACTACGAGGCAACGCCCGAAACGGACATCGAGCTGAAGCCGGAAGGGCTGCTTCTGCTCGACTCCGGAGCGCAGTACGAGGACGGGACCACGGACATCACACGTACCATCGCTCTCGGTCCTGTGACGGAAGAGGAACGTCACGACTACACCCTGGTGCTGAAAGGACATATCCGTCTGGCACGGGTCAAATTTCCCGAAGGCAGCAGCGGCACACAACTGGACATCTGTGCACGGTATGACATGTGGCAGGAAGCACTGAATTATCTCCACGGCACGGGGCACGGCGTCGGTTCGTACATGAACGTACATGAGGGACCTCACCAGATACGGATGAACTACATGCCCGCCCCCCTGCGGCCCGGCATGACCGTAACCAACGAACCGGGCATCTACAAGGCCGGCAAACACGGTGTCCGGATAGAGAACACGCAACTCATCGTGCCTTACATGCAAGGGGAGTTCGGCAGATTCCTGCAATTCGAACCGCTCACGCTCTGTCCCATCGATACCGTACCCGTCGACACGAAGATGCTGGATAAGGACGAAACGGACTGGCTGAACAACTACCACCGCACGGTATACGAGCGTCTGGCACCGCTGCTCGACGAAGAGCACCGGCAATGGCTGGCCGAAGCAACAAAAGAAATTCACAACTAACCATTCTATCCTATATGGCACTTATCAAATCACTAAAGGGGATGACCCCTAAGTTCGGCAAACACTGCTACTTCTCCGAGGGAGCGGCCATCATCGGCGACGTCACGATGGGCGACGACTGTACGGTGTGGTTCAATGCCGTCATACGCGGCGACGTACATTACATCAAGATGGGAAACCGCGTCAACATCCAGGACGGTTCCTGCCTTCACACCTTGTACCAGAAAGCCCCCATCATCATCGGAGACGACGTGACCGTAGGGCACAACGTCACACTGCACGGCTGCGAGATCAAGAGCGGCGCACTCATCGGCATGGGCTCCACCATACTGGACCACGTCGTAGTGGGACAGGGAGCCATCGTGGCCGCCGGGGCTCTGGTCTTGAAAAACACGGTAATCGGTGACGGCGAACTCTGGGGCGGTGTTCCCGCCAAGTTTATCAAAAAAGTCAATCCGAGGCAGGCCAAAGAGCTGAATCAGGGATACGCACAGCATTATGTAATGTATTCCGACTGGTTCCGCGAGGCGGACAGCCACCCAGAAAACACCTGCTACTGCACCACGTCGGAGGAATACAATGAGGGGCGGACGAAACCCGGACCGGAACAAACGATACGATAAAAAGAAGTTCAACCTCTATCAAACTGCACCCCGAGAGTCTTACACTTGACTTCATAGCACATCTTCTCTCAATTTTGCCACAAGTTGTAGCAACCTTTCTCAGTTCAAGTCAGCCGTTCCTATACACACATGTTGGCGGAAATAGGCTTCAATGGTTCAGACTCCCTGAGTATCAATGAGTAATGGTTCACAAATGGTTCAGCAATGGTTCAGACTCGCTGAGTATCAGTGCGTAATGGTTCAGGATAATCAGGCTGCGATGCGCGTTCTGACGGAAAAGCTGAAGGATAAATGAAGGAAAAGTGAAGGATAAATGAACCATTTATCGCTGACAATCAAACAGTTTGAACCATTGAAGCCTATTTCCGCCAACATATGTGTAGGGAGGAGGGCGACGACGGGCGACTGCCTGCCATCCCGCAGGCAAAGCACTTGTCAAGCCACAGGCTGTTCACTTGTCGAGTAGAGTGCGGTTCACTATGGGTAATGGAGCGCTGTTCACTGTGGGTAGTAAAGCACGGTTTACTATAGGTAGTGGAGCGCGGTTCACTATGGGTAGTGAAATACTATCCTTAGCTCCTCACGATAGTATTCCTTACTCCCTAAGGTTTGAATTCCTTAGACCGCTTGAATAGTATTCCTGATGATCTTATGATAGTTGGAATGAACCTGTCACTTAAGTTTGAATGAATACATTATCATAGTTGGAATAACGACATTACGATAACTATAATAACAGACTCCGGATAGTTATCCATCATGAACAGCGGCTTTTCGTATCACCTGTTTTTGTAATATACAAAATAAAAGGTGTGCCAAGTGTCGAAAAACGTCGAAAAGTGCCGATGTTCTCAATCTTGTTTTGTCACACCCTCATTCAATACTGAATGAGGGTGTGATGCAGTACTGAATGATACCTTAATACAGTACTGAATGAGGGACTAACGAAGCACTGAATGAGCCCCTGATCCAGTAGTGGATAAAGGTGCAATCCAGTAGTGAATGAAAATCTGCCCAAATACGGCATAACGAAGCGTTGAAAAGCGGTAGGAAAACACGATAATATTTGACAGTCATTCTACTACATACGGAAATCCACCGCACGGAACACGGCATCCGCCGCTCCGGCATTCTGCTCTATATAATTCTTGCCAACGGAACCGCATTGCCGACGGAACGCCTCGTCAGTCAGCAGCCTGTCCACCGTCTCGTCAAACGAATTCTTGCCCGTCACCTCAAAACACCCTCCGGCGCGCAACAAATCCTGTGCTTCCCGGAAATCCTTGTTATTCGGACCTATCAGCACCGGCACTCCATAGACTGCCGCCTCGGGTACATTGTGTATGCCGGCACCGAAACCACCGCCCACATAGGCTATCTCTCCATAACGATAGATGGAAGACAAGAGACCGAAACAGTCGATAATGAGACAGTCGGCCTGGTCGGCATTGTCTGCCGTCACGGCGGAATAACGCAAGGAGGGACGCTGCAGTTTGGATTCGATCTCGCACAGATGGTTCTCGCCGATGACGTGAGGAGCCATAATCAGTTTCAACTCCGGATGGCTGTTGAAATACGGAATTATCAGATCTTCGTCCGGCGGCCAGGAACTTCCGGCCACGAACACGGGGTGCTCCCCCTTGAACTTCTGTATCAGGGGCAGATGTCTGGCCTGCCTGCAGATGTCTATCACCCGGTCAAACCGCGTATCTCCCACGACGGAAGCATTCGTCAGCCCCAGCGTAGCCAGCAATTCCCGTGATACCTCGTTCTGTACAAAGAAATGCGTGACGCAGTCCAATACACGGGCATAACCGCGGCCGTACCAACGGAAGAACACCTGGTCCGGACGGAAAATACTGCTCACGCTGTATACGGGAATACCCCGACGGTGACAGGCTTTCAGATAGTTCTGCCAGAATTCATACTTGATGAAGAAAGCCATGCAGGGGCGGGCCAGCCGCAAAAAGCTATGCACGTTGCCCGGCGTGTCGAAAGGAAGATAGCACACCACGTCCGCTCCGGTGTAATGCTTACGCACCTCATAGCCGGAGGGAGAAAAGAATGTCAGCAGAATCTTAAACTCGGGATACTCGCGGCGCAACCGCTCGATAAGCGGCCGTCCCTGCTCGAACTCTCCCAACGAAGCCGCATGGAACCATACATATTTTTCACCGGGACGGATACGCTCGCGCAGGATACGGAACGTGTCCCAGTGACCCTTCACCAGCAAGCGCGCTTTCTTATGAAAGAGAGCTGCCACGATGACAGCAAACATGTACAGGTATAAGACTATGGTATACATCACTTCAGCACTTCAATGGCATGGTGCATGCGCCGCAACGTTTCTTCCTTACCCAGAAAAGCGGAAATGTCGAACATGTGGGGACCCTTGCCTTCGCCTACCAGCGTGAGACGCCAGGCGTTCATGATATTGCCCATGTGGAGCCCGTTATCCTCTATCCATTTCATCACCACTTCTTCCTGATGCTCCAGAGAGAAATCGTCCAGTCCCTCCAGCACGGCGGACAGCCGGGTCATGTCTTCGGCCGAAGTCTCCTTCCAGCGCTTCTTCACCGTCTTTTCATCATATTCCGCCGGAGCCTCAAAGAAGAAACGGCACAACGGCATCAGCTCCTTGACAAAATTCACGCGGCCCTTCATCAGTCCCACAACCGTCACGATGCGCTCCATCGGTTCGTTGAAACCGTTCTCTTTCAGAATAACCTCAAAATGGCGGGCTATTTCCTCGTCGCTCTTCTGCAGAATATACTCATGGTTGAACCACGTGCCTTTCACATAATCGAATTTGGCACCGGCTTTGCTGCATTTCGTAATGTCGAACAGGCGCACCATCTCGTCCAGCGACATAATCTCCTGCTCCGTTCCGGGATTCCATCCCAGCAGGGCAAGGAAATTGAGCACAGCCTCCGGAAGGTAACCGCTCTCCCGATAACCGGAAGACACCTCGCCGGTCTTGGAATCGTGCCACTCCAACGGGAAAACGGGAAATCCCAGGCGGTCGCCGTCGCGCTTGCTGAGCTTCCCTTTGCCGTCAGGTTTCAGCAACAACGGCAGATGAGCGAAACGAGGCATCGTATCGGCCCAACCGAAAGCCCGGTAAAGCAACACGTGCAACGGAGCCGAGGGCAACCACTCCTCCCCGCGAATCACGTGGGTCACTTCCATCAGATGGTCGTCCACGATATTGGCCAGGTGGTAAGTGGGAAGCTGGTCGGCAGACTTATACAGAACCTTGTCGTCCAGAATAGAAGAGTTTATAACCACATCGCCGCGTATCAAATCGTCTACGTGCACATCTTCGTCGGGCTCCACCTTGAAACGTACCACATACTGGTGGCCGGCATCCAGCAGAGCCTTCACTTCGCTGTCAGACAAAGACAGGGAGTTCCTCATGCCCAGACGGGTGGAAGCATCATACTGGAAGTTCTTCACTTCGTTCCGCTTCGCATCCAGTTCTTCCGGCGTGTCGAACGCCACATAAGCCTTGCCGTCCGCCAGCAACTGATCCACATACTTCTTATAAATATCGCGCCGTTCCGACTGACGGTAAGGCCCATGATTCCCGCCGAAGCTCACTCCTTCGTCGAAATCGATACCCAACCACCGGAAAGACTCTATGATATATTCCTCCGCGCCCGGCACGAACCGTGTGGAGTCAGTGTCTTCGATACGAAATATAAAATCCCCTCCATGCTGACGGGCAAACAAATAATTATATAAAGCCGTACGCACCCCGCCGATATGCAAGGCTCCTGTAGGACTGGGAGCAAAACGGACTCTTACCTTTCTTTCTGTCATATACTGATTTTGAATGTTTTGTGCAAAAATAATACTTTTTTTTCTAACGGGCCGTATTTTTTTCGTATTTTCGCCGACGTTACACTGCATAGCATACACCTATTATGAGCCGATTTAACCACAAAAAGGATTTCACACTCAAGGACATCATATTTCTGAGTACCGTCACCCTGGCCGCTATCTTCCTGATTGTTCTGTTTCTACCGCGCGAGAACCGTTCGCAATACCAGTTTGATCTGGGACGTCCGTGGCGCCACAGCCCGTTGATCGCCACCTTTGACTTTCCCATCTATAAAAGCACGGACATACTAAAACGTGAGCAAGACAGCGTCTTGCATTTCTACGAGCCGTATTTCGAAATCAATCCCCGGACCAGCAACGAACAGATTGAAAAGTTTCGCAAAGACTATCAGGAGAAGTTGCAGGGAATCCTCCCCCACGGTTACAAACAGCTGATCGAAACACGCCTGCAGACCATCTACAAAAACGGACTTATCAAGCCTGCAGACCATGAGGCACTGGAAAAGGACAGCATCCGCAACATACGGGTATTCACCAACAACCTGTCAAGCGTACATGCCGTAGAAAACATTTTCTCGCACAAAAAAGCATACGAATATCTGACCACAGTCATCGACACGCAGAAGGTAAACAGATACATACTCCAGCGTTGTAACCTGGACGAATATCTGACACCGAACCTGAGATATGACCCGGAAAAGTCGGAACAGTTGCGCAAGGAACTCATAAACAGTGTCCCGTATGCATCCGGTATGGTGTTGAGCGGGCAAAGAATCATAGACCGGGGCGAACTCGTGGACAAAAGGAACTACGACATTATCGTTTCTTTTGAAAAAGAATCGGCACTGCGCGGCGCATCGGATTCACAGGCTACCAGCCGACTGCTGGGACAGATTCTGTATGTGACCACCATAACCCTGTGCATGATGATTTATTTCTGCCTGTTCCGGCGCGACTATATGGATAAGAGACTCACCGTGCTGTTACTGCTGTCGCTGTATATCGTCTATCCGATTCTGACCGCCGCCCTGGTTAAGCACAATCTGCTCAATGTCTATCTGATTCCTTATGTCATGGCTCCCATTATCATCCGGATGTTCATGGATTCGCGGACAGCTTTCTTTGTCCATTCCGCCATCATCCTGCTATGCGCCGTCTCACTTAAATATCCATACGAATTCATCGCCACGCAAAGCGTGGCCGGAATGGCGGCTATCTATAGTCTGAGCGAACTGTCCCGCCGGGCACAGATGGTCAAATCCGCCCTGATTGTCACATTCACGGCCGCTGTATTCTATCTGGCACTGGAGCTGGTCCATGAAAATGAATTGTCACATATCGAATACGCCACGTATATCTATATCGCAATCAGCGGCATCCTGCTGCTTTTCACATATCCGATTCTGTTCATTATCGAAAAGCTGTTCGACGTCACGTCCAACATCACGCTCATCGAACTGTCCATGACCAACAACGAGATACTCCGGAGAATGTCGGAAGTGGCCCCCGGCACATTCCAACATTCCATGCAGGTGGCCAATCTGGCCGAGGAAGTGGCAAACAAGATCGGCGCAAAAAGCCAACTTGTGCGTACGGGAGCCATGTATCACGACATCGGTAAGATCTGCAACCCGGCGTTCTTCACCGAAAACCAGAACGGAATCAATCCGCACGACAAACTATCCTATGATGACAGTGCGAAAATTATCATCAACCATGTGCGGGACGGACTGAAACTGGCCGAGAAACATCACCTTCCGGCTGTCATCAAGGAATTTATCGCCACCCACCACGGTAAAGGGAAAACGAAATATTTCTATATATCGTATAAAAACCAGCACCCGGACGCTCCCGTCGACGAAGCTGCGTTTACCTATCCGGGGCCTAATCCGCACACACAGGAACAGGCCATCCTGATGATGGCGGACGCCGTGGAAGCCGCATCACGCAGCCTGTCCGAATATACGGAAGAAAGCATCGGAAACCTGGTGGAGAATATCATCGACACACAAGTGAAAGAAGGTAATTTCAAGGAATGTCCCATCACATTCCTCGATATCCATACCGCCAAGGAGGTCTTTAAAGAAAAACTGAAAATCATCTATCACACCCGTATCAGTTATCCGGTACTGAAGAAACAATAGACGGAACATCTACAGCGGGTCTACATCAAAGTATATCATTGCCGACCGGTAGCGTTCATCTGCTGTCAGACAGTTTATCACCCCTCCAAGCGCCTCACGCACACGTGAAACCGACGCTTCCGCCTCCACTTTCAGCAATATTTTCCTGATATGGAACATCTGCACGCGGGCCACGGGAGGGGTATCGGGTCCCAACACCCGCCCGCCGAACAACTGTCTCAGACGGGAGGCCGCCTCAACGGCCAAACTATCCAGCACACGTTCGTCCCTGTGTTTCATATACAGGCATATCAATCGACAAAAAGGCGGATAATGGAACATGTTGCGTTCCTCCATCTGGTTGCGGAACATGGCATCGTAATCATTTGCCACCACCTGACTTATAAGAGGCAAATCCGGCGTCTTTGTCTGCAGGATTACCCTGCCCTGCCGGTTTCGCCGCCCGGCGCGCCCCGCCACCTGAGTCATCATTTGAAAGGCACGCTCATAACTCCGGAAATCGGGATAGTTGAGCAAAGTGTCGGCATTCAATATCCCCACGACACTCACACGACCGAAGTCCAGTCCTTTCGTCACCATCTGGGTGCCGATGAGGATATCCGTACGACCGGCCTGGAAGTCGGCTATAATCCGTTCGTACGCCTGACGGGTGCGGGTCGTATCCATGTCCATACGGGCTACTTTCGCTTCGGGAAAAAGCAGCTGTATGTCATCTTCTATCTTTTCTGTCCCGAACCCTCGTTTGTCCAGTTCCGCCGAACCGCAAGCCGGGCAACATACAGGTACGGAATAAGTATATCCACAGTAGTGGCATGTCAGTTGGTTGAGTCTTTTATGATAGGTAAGACTGACATCGCAGTTTCTGCACTTGGGCACCCATCCGCACACATGGCATTCCAGCATCGGGGCAAACCCGCGGCGATTCTGAAACAGAATCACTTGTTCTCCTCCGGCAAGCGCTTGCTGCATGGCCCCCAGCAATGTCGGAGAGAAAGGTCCTGTCATCCGACGTTTACGGTGTAGTTCCTTTATATCCACTATCTCCACCTCCGGCAGCCGCACTTGCCCGAAACGCTCGCCCAACGTAACCAACCCGTATTTGCCCGCACGGGCATTGCGGTAGCTTTCCAGACTCGGTGTGGCGGTTCCCAGCAGCGTTTTGGCACCGGAGAAAGAGGCCAGCACGATAGCCGCATTCCGGGCGTGGTACCGGGGTGCCGGCTCCTGTTGCTTATAGGTGGTTTCATGTTCCTCATCCACAATCACCAGCCCCAACCGCCGGAACGGCAGGAATACGGAAGAACGGACTCCCACGATAATCTCATACGGCGTATCCGACAGTTGTTTCTGCCAGATCTCCACCCGTTCCGCATCCGGATACTTGGAGTGATAGATGCCCAGCCTGTCACCGAATACCCGTTTCAGACGCTCCGTCAGCTGGGTGGTAAGCACAATCTCCGGCAACAGGTAAAGCACTTGTTTTTTCTGTTTCAGCATCCTGCTTATCAGATGGATATACACTTCCGTCTTCCCGCTGGAGGTTACTCCGTGCAACAGACAGACATCTTTTTCCGAGAAACAGGTGACAATATCGTCGAAGGCGCGCCGCTGCCCTTCACTCAACGGATTCAACGGCACCACTTCCAGCGGCAGCCCCCCAGTCAGACGTCCTATTTCCTGAATCACAGGTATCAGCACTCCCCGCCTGACCAAACCGGCCAATACAGCGGAGGAGACACCGGCTGCCTCCAGCAGGCCGGCACGTGGTACGTCTTTCAACAAAGAGGGATTACGCAATGTCAGGGCCGCAGTAGCTCCGGACATCTCGACATATTTCATCAGTAAAGCCAACTGTTTGGGAGCTTTCCCCAACTCGTCAAACACAGCCGACAAACGGGCTTCGTCAAAATAATCAGATGCCAATGACACACAGGCGCGGGTTTTGGGACGAAAACTTCGTTTTACCTCCTCCTTTACCTTTATGGCTCCACGTTCCAGCAACCGGCGTACCACAGGAAGAACGTTTTTCAGTCCGCTTTCTTTTCCTATCTGGGTTATGGTCTGCACCGGTTTCCGAAGCATGGCGTTCCAGACCTGTAGTTCGCGAGGAGAAAAAGGGGTTTCCGCCACAAATTCCTCCTCTACCGTTACCACTGTCTCGCTTTCGAGTTTCATTCCGGAGGGCAAGGCGGCCTTGTACACCTCGCCCACCGTACACATATAATAATCCGCCAGCCATTGCCAGAAGCGCAACTGGCCGGCCAGGAGCACCGGATGGCTGTCGAGCACTTCCACCACGTCCTTTATCTCATAGCCTTCGGGATATTCGGCATGAACCTTCTCTACCAGGGCCGTATAGAATTTCCTGCTACCGAAAGGCACAATCACCCGATAACCGGCAGCCACCTTGTCCGTCAACACTTCGGGAATCCGATAAGTAAACCGACCGGGCAAAGGCAAAGGAACGATCACATCAACAAAAGCACTCATAGAAAACAACTATTAACGACAACAAAAATAACACAAATCTATGGCAATGCATGAAAAAAGCCGCCCGGATTTTTTCCGGACGGCTCTTATTCCTTTTTCCCTGACAGGACTTAAAACATATAAGCCAGACGCACCTGCCATGTATTGTTGCGCAGCTTTATCTTTCCCGCCGTATCCCACAATCCGTTCAGTTCACCGGTCTTGCCGCATGCGATGTTGTACGTCACTCCCAGTTGCAAATGCTTGAAGGCATTGATGCCGGCACCTACATTCCAACTGAAATTGGACGTTTCCAGAAGACCGACGTTATCTCCGTCAAAAGAAATCTTTTTGCCTCCCAGATACCAACTCCACTGCGGACCCGTGGAAAGATAAACACCCACAAGGCTGCTGAAACCGAAATTCCATTTCAGATTCACCGGAATCTCGATATTGGGCATTGTCTTGCGGCTTGTCTCCGTCACACCGTCTTCAGCCAAGTCCAACGCCATATACTTCTGAGAATACAGGAGGGCACCATCTACGGCCAAACCGGCCAAAGGTATGCCGAACTGCACTTTCGGGCCTACAAACCAACCGGCCCGGTTATCCGAACTGACAACATCTTTGGACATCGACATTTTACTCAGGTTCAGACCGGCTTCCAATCCGTACTTGAACTGAGCCGACGCAGGCAAGGAACACAGCATTACGATTGCCAGCAACAAAAGAGTTGATAACTTTTTCATTATTTCATCTGTTTTTAAAGTGTACTGTCCGCAAAGATAAGGAATATTTCCATACACAAAGTATAAACACTCCCCTTTTTATTTATCGACGCTGACGACGAACTGACACACGCGGAGCGGACGGACCGGATGAGCTTCTCTTGGTTTTTGTCTTCGCCTTGGTTTCCTTAACCTCCGCAGCGGTACTGCTCCGGCGGTTCGACGATGTGCGGACCGTACGGGCCGCCGTACTCTTCACTATCTTCTCCGGCATCACGGCCACACTGTCTACAGAATCCTTGACTGCCTTCTCCACCTTTCCCCAGATGCTTTTCTCAAAGTCGGTCAATTCGTTTTCTATCCGTTTCTGTTCCTTCACCAAAGCGCTGTCGGTCTTGCAATAATTCGCCAACGCCTGCCCTCTCAGATTATTGGTTTTATAAATCTTGCCTTCGTAGCAATTCAAGGTGAAATAGTCATCCGCCGTCATGTTGGTCACATTGTTCAGATTGCTCGCCATCAAAGGCAGTCGGGCCAGAAAAGGACTCACCTCTTCGTAGTTGAGCCAGAACAACGGGTATGGGGTGCTTTCCCCGCCGAAGTCATCGCCCCGCATCAAAACCGGACACAAGGCAGTTACCCGGGCATGAAAAGTCGACGTCCGTTGGTCAAAATAAGAACTCTCCTTGATATAGTAGCGTGTCACTTCTGCCGAAGGAATATCGCTCACGTTCACCTGATAGCGTCCGTCCTTCTCTTCGTAATAGATATGGTAGCGATCCAGAAACTCCTTTATATCTATTTTGGCCGCCGGAACAAAAGATTCGTTTCCGTCCAGTTTATATTCATAAGCATTGATACGGCCGGCCAATAACAAACGAAACATATAAGTAAAAAGATTCATCTGTGCTCCGGACGGCTCTACCGGATAATACAACGGTCCGTTCTTATCCGACAGCAAATCAAGCTGCCGGTAGATATCCCTCCGCCAGACCACATCGGAAGGAATTGCGGCTGCGGTAGGAAACAACAGCCCGGCCCGATCGTTGTTTGTCACGGCCTGCGCAGTTCCCTGGTTCGGATTTGCCTGCACACGCCGCTTTTGCGGCTGTGCCTGAACCTGCGCCAGCAGGCAGAATCCCCATATAAGAAATAAAAGACGTTTCATGCTTCGCTATATTTATACTTCTGATTGACTAATTAATTATAACCTCCATCGATCCGTTCAGCGTGCGTTCAATACCATCCGGTCCCACGGCACGGATACGTGAAACATAGAAACGCTTGCCACGCCCCAAAGACCGGAAAAGTGCTTTCTGCCGTTCTGTGAATGCGGTTCCGTTGGATACTTCCGGCACGGCATTTCCCATGTTGTCAAAGAACACCGTTTCAAAACCAAGTACCCGGAAACCGATATTCAGCAAGCCGTCGTCAATGGCCGCACCGATGCCTTCTGTCGACATCAAGACCTGTTTGGACAACTTCCCACCCCGGAAACGGGTCGGTCCTGTTCCGTCGTTATATTCGATATAGGCCGTCGGATCGGGTAACTTACGCACACGAAACGCAAACTGCCCCATCTGCTGTACACGTCCCTCCAGATTGGCACTTACGGTTATCACCGCGTCTTTCCCCACAGCAGCCGGACGCGCCATATATTTGCCGGGGGCCGATGACTGGAGTGTTCCCCCGCTCATCGTCGCCGTTATCTTATTGGCCGGAACGCCCGGCACCGACACACTCATCGGATTGTTGTAACCGGCATACAATACATTCATCATATCCGCCGATACCGTTGCAGCCGGAGCCACCACCGTATAAGGCTGGGAAAATTCACGACGCACCTTCTGCCCTTGTCCGTCCAGCATCTCTATGTATCCGGACAATGTAAAATCCCCCGTCCGGCTACATACCGTCTCAAACACGCCATTGCCGGAAGTCAGTTCCTTACCGCCCACGAAGATTGCAGGCCGATTGGTCGTATCTACCGCCGCCATGATAATCTGTGCGCTGAAACGGCCTCCCTGCACGACAGTACGGGAAGAGGGTATCACGTATGCGTTCAACTGGTTCACACGAATATCTTTCACGTCGATGTTCGATACCAGCGTATGGAGTACTTCCCCTTCGGCATAACGCACATCGCTCTGGAGTTTGGTAAGCAAAGTCACAGCCGCAGCTGCCGGCATATTCTCAAACATATACTGTTGCCAGTTCTTGCCCTGCAAACGTCCCTTCTCCGGCAACCCCGTACTAAGATTATCTTCAATAATGCTCCGCTGTTGCCCGTTGGTGACCATCTTCACGATAGCCTCCCGATATGTGTTTATCGCGTCATACAGTTCCTTACCACGCCCCGTTCCCGGAGCCAGCATAGTCCGGGATGCCGCTTCCAGATTTTCCTTGTTGCGGATATTGTGCGGGTCGCCGTCCTTACCATCGGCATGTCTTACAATACTTATCTTCAGCACTTCCGCCAGATTGTACAACGAATCCGAAATCGTCTTCACATATTGTGCCTTATCATACCACGGCTTCACCTTGGCCGGATTGGTTTTCATCTGCTCCGCGAAATTCTTGTAAATGGCCTCATTGGTCTGTGCCGCATTGCTCGTCGTACGGTTCAGACTATCGTCCACCACCGAAAATCCGTTGAGCACATCCGACGAGACGTTCAAGGCCAGCATGGCCATGAGCACCACGTACATCAGGTTTATCATTTTCTGCCGGGGCGAAACCGGTGTTTTCTTCACTCCCATCCCATTCTGGTTTTATCGTTGAGACTTCCTTCTTGTTACTGACTTTATACAGTTCCGCCGGAAGCATTCCGCATGTTCACGGTCAGCGCCTCTATCATACGGCTGTACACCCTGTTCAGTTCTTCTATCTGGCTGGCCATCTTGCGGGTCTGTTCGTTGATCTGGTCAATGGTTCCAATCTGCGTACTGATGCTTCTCAACTGCATTTCATAGATAGTATTGATGCCCGTAAGAGTCCGGTTGAGATTTTCCATTTCCGCAGAGTCGTAAGAAAGACGGGAAGCCTGTTCCGACACCTTACCCAATGCCTGTGTCAGTTCTTTCAAACGATCGACGTATGCCTGCATGGCCTCTTCCATCTCCGGATTATGCGTTTCCTGAGCTGCACGCAAGATATCATTCTGCGCAGCCGACAACCCGGCCAGACCACTCAAATCTATCGGACCGCTCACAACAGTCCCGGCCGGTTGTCCGGCTACACCGGCATCAGCAGTCTGGATTCCACCGCCCACTATCACCGTAGCGTTTCCTTGTACCGGACCGGCCGTTACCACAGGCTGCTCCTGCTGTTCTGCTTCTGCGGCCTCCTCTTCTTCTTTAAGGCCGGAAGGCCGGTCGAAACCGGAAATGAAAAACACAAAGACTTCCGTACCCATACCCACAAACAACATGATGTCGGCTCCGTTGATATGCGTCAGTTTAAAAAGCGTTCCCAAAATCACGACTGCGGCTCCCCAACTGTATGCGTAGTTGAGAAATGTCTGTCCGGCCACCGAGTCCATCCACCGTTGCAGACGGGCCACCATACCTTTTTTATTATTGTTTGCCATAATTATGCTGTTTATTTTTTACGTTTACCTGTTGTACCCACCATCGAACGCACGCAGCGGAATCCGATATACGACCGGGGGTGATTCTGATATTCATACGAACGCCAAGCCGAACGAATCATCGTCTCGGGATCTTTCCAGGAACCGCCGCGCACGGACTTCTTCTTCAGACGGTACGGATCTTCCTTTGCTGCATTGTAACGCAGTTCCGGATTCATGTCACTCATGCTCTGCACCCCTGCTTCCGTATAGACTGTGCTAGTCCATTCGGCCACATTACCGGCCATGTCATACAATCCGTTGGAATTGGCTGAATAGATACCTACCTTTGAGGTAATCAAATTGCCGTCTTTCGTATAATTACCCCGGTCAGGCTTGAAATTGGCATAGAAACACCCCTTGTCGCTCTTCACGTCCGTGCTCTCCCATGGGAAGGGATTACCTTCTTTGCCACGGGCGGCGAACTCCCATTCTATCTCTGTCGGCAGACGGTAGCGCTGTATCTGCCGGGCCGCTCCGCCCAATCCCCGCAAGAG
Source organism: uncultured Paraprevotella sp. (assembly GCA_964540455.1). GTDB lineage: Bacteria > Bacteroidota > Bacteroidia > Bacteroidales > Bacteroidaceae > Paraprevotella. The sequence continues at coordinate 5,567 of CAZIMK010000023.1, read as the reverse complement.
AAAGTCCGTGCGCCAGTTACAGAATGCATTGGCCTGTTCCCAGGTAACACCCACCACCGGATAATCATCATAAGCCGGGTTGGAAAAATAAAGTTTCATATAGCGTTCGTTCTCCGCGTTCGCAAAATCATTCACCCAACAGGTCGTATCAGGATAAACATTCACTATATATGTATCCAGAAAGTCGTACAAACTCGACAAAGGGCGCGTAATGGTCTGTCGGACAATGCGTCCTTCGTCATCCACATAAGCGGTGTCTTTAGAAATCATCACCACCTGATTCTGATCCACGGCGTGATCGGTATTCAAATCCCGCTCTTGGGCATCCAGCCGGTTGCGGCGCAAAGCCGCCGCCGCATAATTAAACACTTCATACCGATAATTCAGTTGTGAGATATCCAGCATACGGGTTCCGTCGATAGGATGCGTCGTATAGACACTTTCGATGGCCCGCAATTCATCCTCGTTAGGTTTGCGCCAGGGAATAGGCTTGCTCCAGTTCAGATGAGGTGTCACCGGCTCCCCATATTTGTCTGTTTCAATCTTATAGGTTTCATCACCGCCATAGGCAGGATCGGCCAGACGTTCGCGAATGATAGAATCCCGCACCCACAATACAAACTGCCGGTATTCGGCATTGGTGACTTCCGTCTCATCCATCCAGAAACCGTCTACAGACACTTCCCGGGAAGGAAACTCCATCCCCCAAAGCGTATCGGTCTCTTCCAAGCCTACTTTCAGGGAACCCGCTTTCACAGCGACCATTCCATAAGGAGTCGGCTCACTGTACGACATGCCACGCACACCTGTCAATTCGCCGCCGGCCGCTGACGAAGACGAAGAACCGGGACCCAGACAAGCCCCTACCGCCATACACGACACCAGGCAGGCCGCCATCCATATTGCTTTCATATTCATTATAATATTCTTACGCTTTTATGTTTATTCTTTCCTTTCTTAAACAGATCCAAATCTGTCTGATAACTAAGGACCAATTCGTGACTACCGCTTGCAGCCCCGATGCCGGCCGTATAGAGTTCATACGAGTAACCTATGTTGACTCCATGAAAATCACACCCTACCAGAAATGTCACTGAATTCAGGGGGCTGTAAGATGCGCCTCCATACAGATGATATTTGTTTCCGTTGTACGCCAGCCGTGCCGTGACATCCCCACGCCACGCCACGCCGTCGGTACGCACCATGGCATTCGTATGTATGGTATAAAACGGACTTTTTAACTTAATATTGTATCCCCCCGTCAAATAAAACACGGGAGCTATGGACAATTCGTTTACTTTTTCGTCCCCTAACTCCACTGTCGGCGAAGTGCAGTGCATCATGCTGAATCCCGCAAACCAGACCTTATGCGTATAACGGATACCAAAATCCAAATCAAACCCGGAACCTGTCACCGAGGATGTAGGAATTGCGGGATCGCTGCTCTCTTCCAAATCCGCTTTCGTTCCGTCAAATGTCTCGCTCAGGAAGCCCGCACGTAATCCTCCGCTGATACGGCCACCCCACAATTTCTGATGGAAAGCGTATTGAATATAAAATTTCTTATGGGAAAAAAGACCGATTTCGTCATTCAGGAAACCGGCGCCGGCTCCATGTTTCGGTCCGAAAAAGAACAAGGGCAGATCCACACCGGCAAACATCACGGAAGGAGCATTCTCAAACCCCATCATCTGCATGCCATACGCCGCACGGACATCCAACTGCCCGCTCAGGCCACTGGCCGCAGGGTTATAATACGCCGGCAATGACCAATAGTTGGAAAAAGCCGCATCGTATTGCGCTGCAAGAGGAAGCACTCCCAACAGCCCAATCCACAATAACAGAAACCGTTTCTTTATGTCCTTTTTCACCGGATAAATATAATCTCTCGCCTCATAAGTAACTGCCGGACGATTCTTTTTATTGTTTTGCCGGCTCTGTTTTATTGTCCGGCTATACACAATAATGAATACAATGACATACAAACAACAAAAACTCTGACACAGCCGAAACATATACATTGTACACAATGCTGCGTTCGTGTGCCAATCGTCGCGTTATCCGCATGCCGACCATCAATGGGCAACCGTCGTCCTTCTACCACGGGCCATTGTCAATGCCGATTATCAATATTCGTCCTCGTTGAACAGAAAATCTTCTTTCGTAGGATAGTCAGGCCATACATCTTCGATAGTTTCGTAGATTTCTCCCTCATCTTCCATTTCCTGCAAGTTTTCTATTACTTCCAACGGAGCACCGGAACGAGTGGCATAGTCAATAAGTTCATCCTTAGTTGCCGGCCAGGGAGCATCTTCCAGCTTAGAAGCCAATTCCAAAGTCCAATACATAGTTTTTCGCGTTTATCATTTAAAATCGGGACTTACGTCCGCCCTATACGGGCTGTATCGGGCGCAAAAATAATATTATTTTCTCTATCATCAACATTTGCGCCAGATAATTTCATCCACAGCCTCTATAAAGTTAAGTTTGCGGGCCAGGACAAACAGATAATCAGACAAACGGTTCATATAGGCCGCCACAAACCTATCGGCTTCCACGGTGGCATAGAGCGTATGAATGCGACGTTCCGCCCTGCGGCAAACCGTACGGCAAACATGACACTGCGCCGCAGCCGGACTGCCTCCGGGCAATATGAATCCACGCCAGGCGGGCAGCCCCTCTTCCGTCTCGTCGATAGCTCGCTCCAGACGTTCTATATCCGCCTCGCCAAACGGCGAAGTTACGCGCCTGCCCGACTCTTCCTCCGTAGCCAATACGGCTCCCAAAGTGAAGAGGTCGGACTGGATACACTCTACTCTTTCCCGGTGGATTCCCCCGGGCATCATGGCCGCAAGTAGTCCCAGATGAGCATTTAGTTCATCCACCGTCCCGTAGGCTTCGATACGGACATGGTCTTTCGGCACCCGAACACCTCCCACCAGACTGGTGGTGCCGCCGTCGCCGGTACGGGTATACACATTGCTTTTTTTCATAGTATCCGGAGATTTAATAATTCACGATGTAATGTTGTTTATACAGATCACGGTTGAAAAACACGATACCGAAGTCATACAGGTCAAATGTGATGCCCGTCAGCGGATGCTGCTGCATCCGTTTCCACCACATCCGACGGACGGCAGAAGCATGAATGCCTTTTACCATATATACCGACCGGGACGATGCAACCGGAAGCCAGGATTCAAAAGTCTGTTCACCTCTCTCCGTTCCATCCAGATCCACATAGAGAAACCCTGCTTTCCCGCCAGCCAACTCAGGCTCATCCGCTACGACGGTACATACGGGACACCTGTGAGCCGCCGACAACCAGGCGATCTCCGCCTCGGAAGCTCCCCGGATGTCGATACGATCCGGCCGGGCATAATTGACCATCCGGAAAAGCAACCGCCGATTTTTCCTTGTCCTGTACGAAACGGCCCGACCGCCATACCGTTGTTCCAACGGCCGATAGGCATAATACATGCCTGTTTCATAGACAACACCGGTAATAAAGTCAAAAGCAAAAGGCGAATGCACGCCATAGCCTTTGCGATGGCGAAAACGCTTCAACCAAATCCAGAAACCGGGCACCTTCATACGGTTTTCCTCACTTTTCAAAAGCAAAGATAAAGATTATCCGTGATTTTGAAAAGTTCCTGAGACCAAAAAGGCATAAGCATCCTGCCCGTCCTACGACAAAACAAGATGCTTATACCTATTATTTATTACGCGTATGCGCGCGCAGAGGCACACAGTTTTTCCTTACTTGCGAATCTTATATCCGGCCAGACCGTAATACAGAATAAACAGGAAGCAAGGCAAACAAATCCAGTAACTGCTCTGGAAACCGGCGATATCCTGAATATAACCACGAACCAACGGCATCACAGCTCCACCGGCAATAGCCATCGTGAGCAATGAAGAACCGGCCTTGGTAAATTTGCCCAGATCAGCCATAGCCAACGGCCACAGAGCGGGCCACATCAGCGAGCATCCCAGCGCCATCAGGAAAATATAGTAAACCGACATTTCAGCTGGCGTCACAGCCACCAGCACCGAACCGATAATGGCAATGATGGCACAAAGTTTCATGGCCGTAGCCTGGCTCAGGTAGCGAGGTATACAAGTGGCACCCACGATATAACCCGCAATCATTCCGAACGAAGGAATGTAACCGTATTGTATGTTCATGCCCAAGAGCGTGAAAGAGTCGCCCAACCCCAACGATGCGGCATATCCTTGTGCCGTAGCCAGAGAAATTGTCTCTACACCTACATACAGGAACAAAGCCAACGTGCCGAGCAACAGGTGGGGAAACTGCATAATGGATGTCTTGCCCTCTGCATACGCGCACACCTCGGAAGCACCTTCCCCGTCGGATGTTTCCTCACCGGCGGCCTTTACTTCCGGCAGCGGAGCCAGCAGAGCGATAATGCCCAACACCACAAAGATTCCGGCAATCATCATAAACGGAGTATACAAATCTTCCATAGCTATCTGGTCCACACTTTTACCGATAACCAACGTAATGAACACGGTTGTGGTCGGCCAAGCAAACTTGTTACAGATACCCATGATGGAGATACGCTGTGCCGCACTCTCCAACGGACCGAGAATCGTCACATACGGATTCACCGACGCCTGCAGTACGGCATTGGCCGCACCGGCAACAAACGAGGCAACGAGAAACCAAACGATAGAAAGCGTGTCGACCGCCAGAATGAACAACCCGAAAGCCGCTGCGAACAGAACAAACGAAAGAGCCATCGTTTTCTTGTAACCGATAGCCTCGATACATTTAGTGGCCGGGATACCGAACAAAAGGAAAGGTACGAACGTGGCGGCCAGCAACAGGTTCGACTGTACTGCAGACAGATCCATGGCATTTTCCAGCACCGGCATCAAGAAAGAATTGATTCCCAACGCAAAACCGATGGAGAAGAAGAACAGGCCCACAAACGCCAGGGGCACTGCATAACTTTTAGGTGAATTTCCCATAATGATAAGTTTTAGGTTAATATAAAATGTTTTTAAGTCTTAAGGTAACAAAACGTGCTTTCCCAACGTTTCTATAAGCAAAGATAGTAATAAAATAGAATACAAATACGTTTTTCAGATATAAAATCAAAAAACACCGGTTCATTCGCAACCGCCAAACGCTTCCATTCCCAAATCTTTCGGCCACACACCGGGCCAATTGACCGGAATCTCACTATTACCGTATTAAAGAATGTTAAACAAAGGCGATTTAACGAGAAAAAAGGATTCAAGACAAATATTTATATATTACCTTTACCATAAATTACATTTTAAACTATTTTTTAACCCTTAATCACTAATTAAAATGAGAAAAATGTACCTATTTCTTTCATTGGCATTGTTATTTTGCAGTGTCAATGTAACGTGGGGACGTATTCAGAAGAAAGATCCGCAGCAGACCACGCTGGGCATTCAGGCACCGGCGGACGGAATGATGCTGGCTTTCAACCGAATCGCCTACAATGCATCGGGAACTGAGTCCAACCTCTGGCTGTGTGCCTCGAGTGACGAAGTTCCAACATTGACAGTAG
>CAZIMK010000022.1:0-45719 GCA_964540455.1 uncultured Paraprevotella sp. | reverse complement strand
AAAGACTTTTTTCTCACTCTATAAAATTTTCCCCCACTGATTTTCTACTGAGCCCATTTATCCTTCAGTTTTCCTTCATTTATCCTTCAGTTTTTTCGCCGTATGGTTCAGCTACCGGCCACGGCAACGCACGGAAACCGATAATTTCTGAACCATCCTGAACCATTACTCGCTGATTATCAGAGAGTCTGAACTATCGCTGAACCATTGCTGAACCATTTGTGAACCATTACTCATTGATAATCAGTGAGTCTGAACCATTGAAGCATATTTCCGCCAACATCTGTGTATAGGGGTTGTCTGATTGGTTGTATCGGCAATCAATATGTGGAATATGTTGTGCTTCAATGTGTAATGGTTCAGAATGCCGTCCGCGGCGACCTGGAGGCTTGACAAAGGCTTTTTTATGTTGTATCTTTGCAAACGGAAACCAGAAACATTTTGGCTATGGACGTGAAACGTAGCCTTCCCTTATAGTATGTTGATGACTATGCAAAATCAGAACAGAAATAAGACATTGGATATCGCAAAAGGCATGTTGATTATTTTGGTAATCTGGGGGCATTGTCTGCAATATTGCTTCGGCCCGGATTATCTGGACAGCGGGGATTTCTTTGGTGACTGGCTTTTTCGGGCTGTTTATTCATTTCACATGCCGCTTTTCATGCTTATCAGCGGATATTTGTTTTATTTCAGCAACCGCAAACCGTTGCGGTTGGTTGTAATATCTAAATTAAAAGCTATCGGAATACCTTTTGTCGTTTATTGCACGTTGATGTATCTGATATCGGTGGCACTTCATCCCGCGAGTTTACGTACGGTTATAGGGAATTATGCGTCTTCGTTCAGCAATTATATGTGGTTTTTGAAGTCTGTTCTGGCGAATTGCCTTATCGTATCCGGTGTGACTCATCTGTTTCGTGGCGAAAAGGAGAAATACGGTAATGTTTGTTTTCTTCTGTTGTTTCTGATATCTTTTCTTATTAAAGACAGAGCGGTTATGGCTGTACACAAATTCATGTATCCCTATTTTATGACAGGATATTTTATTAATCGTTACGGGGGAAATCTCACAGATTTTGTCAGTCGTCGCGGGATGTTTCTCGGTATGACATTGCTTTTTTTCGTGGCAGTTCATTTTTTTACGTATGATGTTTTTATTTATACGACAGGTTTTTGTATTCGCAGGAATCATGCTTATGATCTTGTTCAGGTTGGAATCGATATGCTGCGTTTCTTAATCGGTTTTATTGCCAGCATGTGGTTTATGAGTCTTGTCGTACGTATGAAGATTTTCAGTGGCCGCATGGTGGAGGGGTTGGTCCGTATAGGGCGGGATACATTAGCTATTTATGGATTACAGTCTGTTATTCTGGAATTTATGAATTACCTGCTGGATAAGTATGACCTGAATATCTCTTATAATTATTGGCTTCCTGTCGTGGATGCCTGTGGCATATTATTGTTGGCGGAACTGATTTTGTGGCTGTTAAGACGGAACAGTGTGACCCGCATGTTGTTTGTTGGAGGAAAATAGGATTTAGATTGCGGAACAGATGGATTTGTTTCGTATGTAAAAAGGTATTTTATTGGCTGTTTATTATCTGGCTCCCTGTTTTTTTGTATTTTTGTCTTTCGATTCGATGCTTCCGTTTGGGCACGAAGAAATGTATATATAAAGAACTGCGTATGCCACTGACATTACCCGACAGGCTCCCCGCTATCGATATATTGAAAGAGGAGAATATATTTGTTATTGACAACACGAGGGCTTCGGCACAGGACATTCGTCCGCTACGTATCGCAATCCTCAATCTGATGCCACTGAAAATCACAACGGAGACCGATCTCGTGCGGCTGCTTTCCAATACGCCCTTACTGGTGGAAATCTCCTTTATGAAACTGAGTGGACATGTCTCCAGGAATACGCCGGCGGAACACATGGAGGCGTTTTATCGTGATTTTGATAGGATGAAACAGGAGAAGTTCGACGGGATGATTGTCACCGGTGCACCCGTGGAACATCTGGATTATCCTGAAGTCACTTACTGGAATGAGATTACCGGCATATTCAACTGGGCGCGTACGCATGTCACTTCTACCTTGTTTATCTGCTGGGCGGCTCAGGCTGGGTTGTTCCACTATTACGGAGTGCCCAAACATACACTCGGGGCCAAGATGTTCGGCATTTTCCGGCAATGTGCGCTGATGCCCCGGCTGCCCATATTCCGAGGCTTTGACGATGAGTTTTTCATGCCCCACAGCCGCCATACGGAACTGCGCCGCGAAGATATTCTCAGGGTACCGGAACTGCAGTTGATTGCCGAATCCGATGAATCGGGTGTGGGAATGGTGATGGCCCGCGGAGGGCGAGAGATTTTTATCACGGGGCATTCCGAATATTCTCCATTGATATTGGATACGGAATACCGCCGGGATCTGGATAAGGGGCTGCCCATAGAAATGCCGAAAAACTACTATCGGGACAATGACCCCGAAAAGGGACCTCTCGTGACATGGCGGGCGCATGGAAACCTGTTGTTTTCCAATTGGCTTAATTATTATGTATATCAGGAAACTCCGTACGATATCAATACGATACGATGATGAGGCAAAGAAAAATAGAATTGCTGGCGCCGGCTAGGAACATGGCGTGCGGCATCGCGGCCGTTGATCACGGAGCGGATGCCGTGTACATCGGCGCACAGCGTTTCGGTGCGCGGGCTGCCGCCGGCAACACGGTGGAGGACATCGCCCGGCTTGTGGAATATGCCCATCTGTTCCGGGTCCGTGTCTATGTGACGGTGAATACCATCCTGAGGGATGAAGAACTGGCGGATACGGAGCGGTTGATATGGGAACTTTATCGTGTCGGGGTCGATGCGCTCATTGTGCAGGACATGGCATTGTTGCGCCTGAATCTGCCTCCTGTCCCGTTGCATGCGAGTACGCAGATGGATAATCGTACACCGGAGAAAGTGGCTTTTCTTCATCGGCAGGGCTTTCGGCAAGTGGTGCTGGCCCGGGAACTGGAACTAGAGGAGATAAGGCGTATTCATGAATGCTGCCCTGTGCCGCTGGAAGTTTTTGTTCACGGAGCTTTGTGTGTGAGTTATAGTGGCCAGTGTTACGTGTCCCAGTATTGTTTCGGACGCAGTGCCAACCGCGGGGAATGTGCCCAGTTCTGCCGGCTGAAGTTCGATTTGACGGATGGGGACGGTAACACGATTGAGCGGGGCAGGCATTTACTTTCACTTAAGGACATGAACCGGAGCGACGACCTGGAAGCGTTGCTCGATGCCGGTGTCTCATCGCTGAAAATCGAAGGAAGACTAAAGGATGTTTCCTATGTAAAGAATGTTACGGCATATTATCGCAGGCGGCTGGATGAGATTCTGTATCGCCGTCCGGAATATGTCAGGGCTTCTTCCGGCCGGATAACGACTACTTTCAAACCTCAGCCGGAGAAAAGTTTCAACCGTGGTTTCACGGATTACTTCCTTCATGGGCGCAAAGCCGATATATTTTCCTTCCAGACCCCGAAATCGTTGGGCGAGGAAGTAGGTACGGTGAAGGAGGTGCGGGGACGGCAGATAACGGTTGCTGGTTTGAAAAGTTTCTCCAACGGTGATGGACTTTGTTATATCGATGATAAAGGAGAACTGCAGGGCTTTAGAGTGAATCGTGTGGAAAACAATAGGTTATTCCTTACAGAAAACATGACTGTGCGCCCCCGGACCCGGCTCTACCGGAACTACGATCAGGAGTTTGAACGGTTGTTGTCCCGTCCGTCCGCCGAGCGGAAAATTGCTTTGAAATGGTTGCTGACGGAATTTGGACGGGGCTTTGCCTTGACGGCGGAGGACGAGGATGGTACCAAGGTGACTCAAGTGTTCGACTGTGACAAGACAATGGCCGAAAAGCCGCAGGAAGAGAATGTCCGGAGGCAATTGTCCAAATTGGGAAACACTTCTTTCGAGGTTACGCAGACGGAAATAAAGTGGGAGAGGGATTGGTTCATACCTTCGTCCGTGCTGGCCGAATGGAGGCGCCGTACAGTGGACACATTGCTTTCAGCACGACGTGCCGCTTATCCGCAGGAGCGCTCCGTGCATCCGTTGCGGACGGAGGGAGATACTTTTTATGCCGGGCAAAGCCTGACTTATCTGGCCAATGTGATGAATCACGAGGCGGCTGCGTTTTACCGTTTCGTCGGTGTGCATGAGGTGGCGCCGGCTTTTGAGCAGGAGGAGCCCCGTGATGCAGTACTCATGAATTGCCGCCATTGTTTGCGGTACAGCATGGGGTGGTGCCCGAAGCACTCCCGGCAGCGTCCGCCGTACCGTGAGCCATATTATCTGGTCGCGTCCGACGGGCGGCGTTTCCGGCTGGACTTTGATTGCCGGAATTGTTGTATGAAAGTTTATGCGGATGGAAAAGGGTAGATACAAGTCGGCGCACTTCGTGTGCATGTGGAGTCTGTTGCTGGCGTTGTTGTGTTCGTCGTGCTATTATCGTCCTGCCCCTTCTTCTGGCCGGTGGGATATGACGGAGAGAGTCTGCGATTCACTCGATTTCGCGTCAACCCACTATTATACGCATAATTTTAATTTTCTCGTATGTGCGGATTCCATGAGGCTGGTTCTGCAGGGACCGGAAAGCGGTGCCCAGGCGGATACGACGGCGGCCTGTGCCACGGTACAGGCGGGAGACCGTCTGGCAGTAGCGGATATATGGGTAGTTGCGGCAGACACGGTGGACAGCATCTGGGTGAAGGTAGCGCGTGACCAGCAGACGATGGGGTGGATGCGCGAGTGTGACTTGCTGGAAGGAGTGATTCCGGACGATCCCATATCTCAGTTTATACATACGTTTAGCGATGTCCATCTCATCTATTTTCTGGTACTTATCGGGCTTTTGACGGTGCTTTACTTTATCTATCGTATCCGGAAACGCAGGGTCCGGATGGTGCATTTCGACGATATAGGCAGTTGCTATCCGACATTGCTCTGTCTTACGCTTTCGGCTTCGGCGACATTGTATGCCAGCATCCAGATGTTTATCCCTCAGACATGGATGGAGTTTTATTTCCATCCGACGCTCAATCCCTTCGGTCTGCCGCTCATTCTGGGGTTATTTGTGGCTTCGGTCTGGCTGATTGTCCTGTTGGGTATGGCTACGGTAGACGATGTTCTTCGGCAGTTATATCCTTCGGCTGCCATATCCTATCTGTTTTTTCTGCTCGGGATGTGTATCGTCTGTTATCTGTTTTTCTCCCTTTCCACGTTGTATTATGTGGGGTATCCCTGCTTGTTGGTGTATGCCTTTTGGGGGCTGTGGCGATACTACAGTTACGGGCGTTTTCGTTACCGTTGTGGCTATTGCGGAAGCAAGATGCGGGAGAAAGGAGAATGTCCCCGTTGCGGAACGGTGAATGAATGACGCAGGTGCCCGGTTCCGCGGTGTACTCAGAAATGTACCTTCAGATCGGCGCCGAACTGTATGGGACGTCCCGGTTGGGTGAACCGCAGTTCCTGCATGGTCGCTTTGCTGGTGAAACAGAAAATGTCGTAGCGTGTGTCCGTCAGGTTTTTGCCCCAGATGTCCAGACCGATATTCCCGAAGTTGAACGTGACATGGGCGTTCAGCAAGGCATAGAAAGGCTGTTTCAGGAGATTGTCCTCCGTCCAGTAGATTTCTCCGACTCCGGTCATGTCGGCACCGATTGTCACTTCTTTCAGGACTTTTTGCTTCGCGCGGAAGAAGGTGTAGTCAGTTCCGGCCGAAAGGGTATGCCTGGGAGCAAACGGTACATGGTTACCGTTGTAGTCGACAGCTTGTCCTTCGGCATCCGTCAAACCGGTTTCGTATTCCCTGAATATGGAATGTGTGAAACCGTAGGAAGCGTTCCATGTCAGGCGGTTGTCTGCCGCGCTGCCGCGCAAAGCTATTTCCATACCGGTGCTTCGTCCGCGCCCGGCATTTACCATGGCACGCCCCAGTCCGCTGTTAACCATCTTGGAAATCTGCTGATCATGCACATCCATATAGAATACTGCCGCATCTATCTGCAGTTTGTTGCCGAAAAAAGAGAAATGTCCTCCGACTTCATAATTATAACTGTACTCCGGGCTGAATTTTGTCTGTGCCGGTGTGCCGATGAACTTTTCCTGCGGTATCTTGTCCAGTATCATTTGCTTGACATTTGCCGGCATGTTGTTGAGCTCGTTCAGTTTCTCTTCAGTACTGGCTTTTACCGAGGCCATCATACGGCTTTGCAGGTCTCCCTGTACGAGGTCGCTGAACATCTGAACGTTGTAACCTCCGCTTCTGTATCCTTTGCTCCAGCTTACGTATACATTGTTGCGGTTGTCGATGCTGTACTGCAAGGCGACTTTTGGCAGCCATTGCAGATAATCGTGATGAAGTTCTCCGGTGAAATGGCTGATGTCCGACAGATTGTCCAGATTGAGGGGCATCATCGGTGAGTTCATGGCGATGTCGTAAACGAGCTGTCCGCCATAGTTGTGCTTCAGTCTCATCTTTTCGTATTCTAAACGAAAGCCGGCCGTCAGTTGAAGTCCGGAGATGCTGAACAGGTTTTTAAACGTGCTTTGGTGGAACACGGCCACGTCTGTCGTCGGTGTGTCGAAAGAACCGTCCGCTATAAAGTCCGGGTCGTGCATGTGCAGTTCAAGTATCATTCCGAAAGGCTTCAGCTGGCTGTTGGCGCGGTCGAACACCCTGCTCATGAATGCTTCGGTCAATGTTACGGGACTTTTGGTGTGCAGGCTTTGGTGCATGGCATACGCTCCGTTGATCCACTCCCAACGGGTGCCGGGACGGCTTTTCAGCATGATTTCCTCGCTGACGGAATTGATTCTTTGTTTCTGGGTAAGTGAAAAATAGTCCAGGTTGGTGAAATCCTGGTCGATGGTCATGTTATCATTCAGGTTCTGATAAGCTGTCACAGCGGACAGCGTGAACCGGTCGGCCGTATATGTCGCCGTAAGGCTGCTGTTCAGCAGACTACGTCTGTAGAAACAGGGACGGTTGGAACTGATTTTGCCAATGTAGGGACGCAATTCCTCCGGCATGTCGTTTTCACTTCCTGCGAGACGATAAGCGTATCCGCCTTCGTCGCGGTAGGAATAATCCGTGCTGAAGTCCAGTTTCCAGCGGTCGGAAGGCAGCCAGATTGTCCGGATGCGTCCTCCGGTCCGATGCAGTTCATCCACCGGTTGCCCCGTAAGCGCGTTTTCATACAGTCCGTGTCCGATTTCATAAAAGGCTACGGCTGAGAATGCTACATGGCGGTTTACCCTGTGGTGGTGGGAGAGTGAGAACCGGTAGCGGTTGTCACGGGAAGTCCCCCCCGCCCGTATGTCCGTACCCTGATAACGGAAAGGATTGCGCGTATATACTCGGATGAGTCCGCCCATGGTGTTCCGTCCGTAGAGGGTTCCTTGCGGGCCGCGCAGGATGTCGATTCGTTCCACGTCGAGAAAATCTATGTCGTATGCGCTTTTGTCGGCATAGGCCACGTTGTCCACATATAGACCCACGGCGGGGGTGTTGATGCGTGAGCCGATGCCCCGGATGTAAGCGGCAGACGTAAGCGACGAACCGTAGTCGGGCATGAAGAAATTCGGCACATAGGCAGACAGCTCTTTTAGCGATCCGCTGTGGTTTGTTTCCAGTTCGTGCTGGGAAAAGAGAGAGGCGGAAACGGGCTGTTCTCTCAGTTTGTTCGTTTCTTTTGGGGTAGATACGACTACTATTTCCTCGATGTCTCTTACGGAAACCGTGTCTGCCGGCAGGATGTTCTCTGCGTGGAGAGAAGAGCAGCCGACCAATGCGGCTGTCAGTATGGTTGTCTTCATACGGATGCGTCAATTACAAAAACGCAGCAAAGGTACGCATACCTTCGCTGCCACGCAATCCTCATTTGTTAGGAGATTTAGATGCGGTCGGCCTCAATATATCCGTTCATGACGGCGTAGATGGTAAGACCTGAAACGGAGCGGATGTTCAGTTTTTCAGTGAGGTTCTTCCGGTGTGAGATGACGGTAGTCAAACTGATACCCAGTCTGTCGGCTATTTCTTTGTTAAGCATTCCCTGTACGATGAGTATGAGCACCTCTACTTCGCGGGCCGTCAGTCCGTTGGGTTCGCTCCGCTCTCCCCGGATCGGATGGTTTTCCGTCAGATGCGGGGGCAGATGGCGTCCGTGGCTGTGGGCACTTTGTTGCAGGCGGAGCAGGGCGCGAACGAGTTGTTCCTCCGGCAAATTGACGTCCAGGGTATGAAAATCAGTCTGGTGAGGCATTCCTTGCGAGGTAGTCAGTACGATTGTCTTGTGCTTTCGCTGCAGGAAGAAAAACGCATGTTCCAGCAGGATGCCGGAAGAAATGAAATAGTGAACGTAGGTGTCGGGAGTATCGCGCATCAAGGCGTCGAAACTGTTGAATGTACGTACGACAGTTCCTTTCATCATACGTTCGATAAGAGTCCGCAGCCCCATGCACGTGAGCGTGTTGGGGGTTACGATGGCTATTTCCGGTATGTTGTGGGACATGCTGGGACGTTTTTATTTGCAAAGGTAAGAAAAATAGATAAAAGGGATATACATCTCCGGTGGAATACAGTCGAAACGTCACGGATTAACATCTTTTATTCAGTCGGATTTGTGCCGGCGCGACTCTTTTCGTATTTTTGTATAGAAACATAATGACGAAATAGCATGAGAGGAACAGGGAAAACAGGATGGATGGCATTCGTATGTCTGTACTTGTGTGTGTCATGCAAGTGCCATAAGGCGGAAATCAGGGAACTACCCCGGCCGGATGGGAAACGCATGTCCGTTGTCGGGAGAGGACGCGACAGTCACGGTTGTCTGTCGGGCGCCGGATATATGTGGAGCGAGATGTTGCAGGACTGCATACGTCCGCAGGAGGCCGGCATTTGTCTGAGAGACGTGGCCAGGCCGGAAGGTGCGCTGGGAGTGTATGTGGTGTTTGCTCCCGATTCTTCCCGTGTGGAGGTGTACATGCCCATGGCTTCCCGGCCCTCTGTCCTGATGCTGGAGGGCGGTAGCTGGAAAGGGAGAGAATATAGACTTTGTCCTTCGGCAGAAAAGTACTGGCAGTTGTGGAGCGGTGACACGCTGATTTATTCGGAATAAAAGTTTTCATTACGGTATGGCCAAAGAAAAAATAATATATGTCTGTAACCACTGCGGTTATGATTCTCCGAAGTGGGTGGGCAAATGCCCTTCCTGCGGACAATGGAACACATTTAAGGAGTTTTCCGTACACAAGGAGGTACTTTCGGCCCGTCCTGTGTTTGCCGGAGTGAATCCGGACGAGGGAGAGCGTTGCCGTCCGGTGCCGGTGGGGGAGATAGAAGCGTCCGAGGAGCCGCGTATGGACATGCAGGATGCGGAACTGAATCGCGTCCTGGGAGGGGGGCTGGTGCCTGGGTCGCTGGTCTTGTTGGGTGGAGAGCCCGGTATAGGTAAGTCCACGCTGATATTGCAGACCGTATTGCGGATGCCGGAGCGACGCATCCTGTATGTGAGCGGAGAGGAAAGTGCCCGTCAGATTCGTCTGCGGGCGGATCGCCTTGTGGCCGTTTCCCTTGCCGGTCTGTCTCCGGAAAACATCCGGTTGTCAGATCGGTGTATGGTGGTATGTGAGACTTCCTTGGAACGCATATTCGACCACATACGTGACACGGCCCCACAGTTGGTGGTCATAGATTCCATCCAGACCATTGCGACGGAAACCGCCGACAGTTCACCTGGCAGTCTGACGCAGGTGCGCGAATGTGCGGCGGCTCTGCTTAAATTTGCCAAACAGACAAACACGCCGGTCATACTGATCGGACATATCAATAAGGAAGGCACGCTGGCCGGTCCCAAAGTGCTGGAGCACATCGTGGATGCCGTGTTGCAGTTCGAGGGCGACCAGCATTATCTCTATCGTATCTTGCGCAGCATAAAGAACCGTTTCGGAAGTACGGCGGAGCTGGGCATTTATGAGATGCGGCAGGACGGGTTGCGACCGGTGGGCAATCCATCGGAATTGTTGTTAAGCGAGGAACACGAGGGGCTGAGCGGAGTGGCCATCGCATCAGCCATCGAAGGTGTGCGTCCTTTTCTCATCGAGACACAGGCGTTGGTCAGCACGGCCGCTTACGGGACTCCGCAACGTTCGTCTACAGGATTTGACTTGCGCCGGCTGAACATGCTGTTGGCTGTTTTGGAAAAAAGGGTTGGTTTCAAGCTGGCGCAGAAGGATGTTTTCCTGAACATAGCCGGCGGACTGAAAGTAACGGATCCGGCTATTGACCTTTCCGTGATAGCTGCAGTCCTGAGTAGCAATGTGGACACCGGTATTGAGAGTGGTGTCTGCATGGCCGGAGAAGTGGGCCTCAGCGGGGAGATACGTCCTGTGAGCCGTATCGGGCAGCGTATTGCCGAGGCGGAGAAACTGGGCTTCCGCAGTATAGTGATTCCCCATTACAATTTGCAGGGACTGGACAAAAAAAGACTGAAGATAGAACTTACGCCCGTGCGGAAGGTGGAGGAGGCCTTGCGTGCCTTATTCGGGTGATAACCTCACATACGAATGAAATATGATTGAAGAATATCAGTTGAGAACGTTACCTGAACAGGCTGTGAACGAACAGGCGTTGACACGCTTTATAGCCCGTGAGAAAGGTCTGGATGCCCGTACGATATGGGCTGTCCGCGTGCTGAAACGGAGTATAGACGCCCGGCAGCGCACCATATATATAAATGTAAAGGTGCGCGCGTATATCAATGAGGAGCCGACGGATGATGAATATGTTCGCACGCATTATCCTCTTGTGGAGGGGCGTCCGCGCATCGTTGTCGTCGGAGCCGGACCGGGCGGACTTTTTGCGGCTTTGCGCCTGATAGAGTTGGGGTATTGTCCGGTTGTGATAGAGCGGGGAAAGAATGTGCGCGACCGCAAAGTAGACCTTGCCCGGATTTCTCGTGAACACCGCGTAGACCCGGAGAGCAATTATAGTTTCGGCGAAGGCGGCGCCGGCGCCTACTCGGACGGGAAATTGTATACCCGCAGCAAGAAGCGGGGCAATGGCGACAAAATATTGCATGTGTTTTGCCAGCACGGAGCGTCGGTGTCCATTCTGAGCGACGCCCATCCGCACATCGGTACGGATAAGTTGCCCCGCGTAATCGAGAATATGCGGCAGACCATTCTCCGGTGCGGAGGCGAAGTTCACTTTGAAACCTGTATGGATCATCTGCTCATTGCCAGAGGACGGGTGGAAGGTATTGTAACACGTACCGGCGATATTTTCCGCGGACCGGTTATTCTGGCTACGGGGCATTCGGCCCGCGACGTGTACCGTCGTCTGTGGCAGGACGGAGTTTCCGTTGAAGCCAAGGGGCTGGCTGTGGGAGTCCGTTTGGAGCACCCTGCGGCGTTGATAGACAGCATACAATATCACCGCCGTGATGGTCGCGGACGGTATTTGCCGGCGGCCGAATATAGCTATGTGTATCAGGCTGAGGGCCGCGGAGTGTATAGTTTCTGCATGTGTCCCGGAGGCTTTGTCGTCCCGGCGGCCAGCGGACCGCAACAGATCGTGGTGAACGGCATGTCGCCCAGCAATCGCGGTTCCCAATGGAGCAACTCCGGTATGGTGGTGGAAATGCGTCCCGAAGACTGGACGGATCCTTCTATATTCACTTTCATGCAGGAGTATGTCCACTGCATGGAAGAAACGTCTGACAGACAGGAATGGTGGAAGCCGCTGGAAAAGAGCCGGGAGGGTGACATACATCCCTTGGCCTTGATGGCTTTTCAGGAAGCGCTGGAGCGACAGGCCTGGATTCAGGGCAATCGCAGGCAGACGGCTCCTTCGCAACGGATGGCAGATTTTGTGAATAGGCGATTGAGCTACGACTTGCCCCGCAGTTCTTATGCCCCGGGAGTAATTTCATCTCCGTTGCACTTCTGGTTGCCTTCTTTCGTCAGCAACCGTTTGGCCGCAGGGTTCCGCCGTTTCGGACAGATGAGTCACGGTTTTCTTACCAATGAGGCGCTTATTTTAGGCGTGGAAACACGCACGTCCTCTCCCGTGCGCATATTGCGTGACGCAGAGACGTTGCAGCATGTCGGGATGAACGGCTTGTTTCCTTGTGGGGAAGGAGCCGGATATGCTGGTAGCATCGTGTCGGCTGGTGTGGACGGTGAGCGGTGTGCCGAGGCCGCGGTAGCTTATATGTGCAGGCTTGGATAAACGGTGTGCGAACGTTGCAATAATAATGCCTATTCGCAGATTCTGGAACTTCTCTTTTAGGGATGAAGGGAGCGATTTATTTGCTCTATATAATCCAGCACTTCCGTCCGTCCCAAACGGGATTCGGAAGAGGTGACGAAGTAGGGAGGCAGTTCTTCCCATTGTTCTTCTACATGTTTTAGATACGACGAAACATTGCTTTTCAGTTTGCTGCCGGACAGTTTGTCGGCTTTCGTAAATACAATGCAGAACGGAACTCCGTTTTCTCCCAGCCATTCCATGAACTCCATATCTATCTTCTGAGGTTCGTGGCGGGAATCGATCAGCAGAAACAGGTTCGTCATCTGCTGTCGTTTGAGAATGTAGGACGTGATGATGCCTTTCAGTTTTTCCTGTTCCTTCTTGTTTCTTTTGGCATATCCATAGCCTGGCAGGTCGACCAGATACCATTCCTTGTTTATGAGAAAATGGTTGATAAGCAGCGTCTTGCCTGGCGTGGCTGAAGTTTTGGCCAGCTTGTTGTTGCGGGCCAGCATGTTAATGAAACTGGACTTTCCCACGTTGGAACGCCCGATAAAGGCATATTCTGGTAAATCTGTGTCCGGACATTTACTGACAAGTGCATTGCTGATGATAAATTCCGCGCTGTTTATTTCCATTGTATCTTTTTCTATATTTGGCGACAAAGGTAGGTCTTTTTCCCTGACTTTTCCCTATCTTTGCAAAAAATATGTGTTTTAGCAAGTAGAATGAACCAACAGTATTCTTCGGCTTTACTGGAAAAGGCCGTGAATGAATTCTCCAAACTTCCCGGCATCGGGCCCAAAACCGCCATGCGGCTGGTGTTGCATCTCCTGCGTCAGGAGACGGCGGAGGTGGAAGCGTTCGGGCAAGCGGTCATTACCTTGAAGCATGAAATCAAATATTGTCGGGTATGTCACAATATATCGGACGAGGATGTATGTCGCATCTGTTCCAATCCCCGGCGGGATACTACCACGGTCTGTGTGGTGGAGAACATTCAGGATGTGATGGCTATTGAAAACACCCAACAGTTCCACGGGCTGTACCACGTGTTGGGTGGTGTGATTTCTCCTATGGACGGAGTAGGGCCTTCCGATTTGCAAATACAGTCACTGGTGGAACGTGTGGCAGCCGGAGGTGTGAACGAGATTATTCTGGCACTGAGTCCCACGATGGAAGGGGATACGACCAACTTTTATATATTCCGCAAACTGGCGGACATGCCCGTCAAGATTACCGTCATTGCGCGCGGAGTGGCGCAGAACGACGAGTTGCAGTATGCGGACGAGATCACTTTGGGACGCTCCATAACGAACCGTATTCCGTTCAACGGGCAGATGTGACAGCGAGGAGTATTAATGGATAAGAGAATTGGTATGTTGGTATGAATGAATGGATAAAGAAGATGCGTCGGGGATATTATGTCTTTTTGGGATGTTTCCTACTGTTGGTGCTTACCGGAGGGTATTTTGCATGGAAGGGAGTTTCTTTTTTCATGCTTCCTTCGTCGGATGAAGAGATTGTATATCTCTGTTCGGCCTTTTCAATCGTGATAACGTTGGTGCTGATTCCGTTGGGACTGAAACTGCCTTTTCTTGCGGTTGTGCGCAAGTGGGTGACCGGCGATTCCGGGATGGTTATGCAGAGATATTATAAGAGCTATGTCATGCGTCTGGGACTTTTGGCGGTTCCGGTGTTGGCCTGTTGGGCGAGTCTGGAACTGGTTCCGTCCGACAGCGCGTTCTATTTGTTGGTCATAAGCGTGTGCCCTTGTCTGCTGGTGTATCCCAGTGAAGATCGCGTGCGCCACGAATTGGGCGAGAACGACGGAGAGGGCAAATAAGTTATTCAGCAAGAAAAATGAAACTGTCGATAATCATCGTAAACTATAATGTAAAATACTATCTGGAACAGTGTCTGCTTTCCGTCAGACGCGCCGTCCGGGGAATAGAAGCGGATGTTTGGGTTGTGGACAATGCCTCGACAGATGATTCCGTATCTTATATAAAGGAAAGGTTTCCTGAGGTGCGTTGCATTGCCAATACGGAAAATGCTGGCTTTTCGAGAGCCAATAACCAGGCCATTCGGCAGTCCTCTGGCGAATATGTATTGCTACTGAATCCAGATACTATATTGGGAGAAAGCGTTTTGCATGATTGTATCGGTTTTATGGATACTCATCCCAAGGCGGGAGGATGTGGAGTGGGGATGCTGAAAGCTACCGGTGGCTTTGCTTGGGAGTCGAGACGGGGATTGCCGACTCCGTTCACGGCTTTTTGCAAGATGAGCGGGCTTTGCTCTCTTTTTCCCCGTTCCCGTGTATTCGGCAAATACTACATGCGGTATCTGGATTGCAATGAAGTGAATGAAATAGAAGTCATTTCCGGAGCCTATATGCTATTGCGGCGCAGTGCGTTGGAGCGGGTCGGACTGCTGGACGAGGACTTTTTCATGTATGGTGAGGATATTGACCTTTCCTACCGGCTGATGCTGGGAGGATATACTAATTATTACCATCCGGCCCGCATTTTGCATTATAAAGGCGAGAGCACTGAGAAAAATTCCTTCCGCTATGTGCATGTGTTTTATCGTGCGATGGTGATATTCTTCGACAAGCATTTCCGGCACCGCTACCGTCTCCTGTCGTTCCTTATCCGGCTGATAGTCGTATTCAGGGCTGTGCTGGATTTGCTGACGACCAGGATGAAAGCCTTGCGCTATGCTTTGCTGGGGGAACCGGGACCCAAGGTTGTCCGTCACCTGTTTATCGGTTCTCCGGAGCATGCGGAAGAAGTGCGCGGATTGTGTGCTCGCAATCATATAAGTATGGATTATCTGGCCGTTATGGCAGGTGAAAAGCCCTGTGGACATTTACAGGCAGGTATTTCGCTGGATGACTATCACATCATCGTGTACGATACTGACATATATTCATACGGGACGATACTGGGCATTATGGAAAAAGGCAACACGGGGAAAAACCCCTTTTTGCTGCTGGGTACATATACCTCGGAAACCCGGGTACTGATAACGCCTCACGATATATACATTTGATGGAACATACGTTTTCTCTCCGGACGTCCCGTCTCCGTCTCCGTGCTATGGAGCCGGAAGATTTGGATTTCTTTTACGAAGTAGAGAACAATACGGAACTATGGTGTTGCGGCAATTCCAATGTTCCGTATTCGCGCTATGCTTTACGTCGTTTCTTGTCTGAGAGCCGCAACGATTTGTTTGCCGACGGACAGTTGCGCCTGGTTGTGGAGGGGGTCGTCGGTCATGAGCCGTTGGGTTGTCTGGATGTGATGTCGTTCGACCCTTTGCACAATCGCGCGGAAGTGGGCATCGTTATTGTGCCCCATCGCCAGCAGAATGGTATCGGGAAGGAGGCCATGCAGTTACTTCTTTCGTATCTCGGCAATTTTCTCCGTTTGCACCAGGTGTACGCCTACGTGTCGGAACGGAATGCCGCTGCCTGCGCACTGTTCCGTTCACTGGGATTTACCGAGTCGGCTCGTTTGGCCGACTGGCTCTGTCTGGGGGAAGAGCATGTCACTGCCTTGTTGTTTCAGAAACTTTTTTAGTTTCAAATGAAGAAAAGTATCTTATAAGTTTGCAGTTTAAAACAAATGTAGTATCTTTGCAATCGCAATCGGGAAGTGTCCCGGGGTAGTAATAGAAAGGTGCGTTAGTTCAGTTGGTTAGAATACATGCCTGTCACGCATGGGGTCACGGGTTCGAGTCCCGTACGCACCGCAAAAGAGGATGCTGAAGCATTCTCTTTTGTTGTATATAGCGGATACCTTATTCTTTTAAGGTAACCTTATTCGTTCATCAATACCAGTCCAGATTGGAACTGTAGCTACTCTGTTTTTTCCATTTCAACACGTCGGACAGAGCAGATGCGTTGGCCGAGAAAGTGAAGTTGTATGACGTGTACGGACTCAGTACGACACTGGCTGTCATCGAGAAACAGTGGAGGTCGCGGCTTAAGGAAGCCGTAGTCATGGAGAGGCGGTGGAAATTGAAATCATAACCGGAAGAGAAATTAATGTTCCATCCGTCCGAGATTCCGAGGTTGCCCGAGAAGTTAAGCGTATGCGTCAACTTGAACGGGTAGCGCATACGGCTGACTTTGATGGCGGCCTGCGTGTTTTCGCGCATGCTCACACCGTAAGATACGGACAGCGACCAGGGTAGTTTGAACTTCAAATACCCGTCTTCGTCCACTTCCGACGTCTGCTCCTTGTCCCTGTTGCTCCGCCTTGACTCCCTGCGGTCGGGATCCAGATTGGTGTCGGAAATATCATCCTCATCCTCATCGTCTCCATTGTTGCTTTTCCGTTTCGTTCCTTTTTTACCCTTGCCGAACAGTTTTGAGAAAGTTTGGTTGTTGAAAGTGTAGGAAAGGTTCTGCGACATACCCTGAAAACGTCCGAAACGTCCGTACGACCATTCCGTCCGGTCGCCGACTCGCACATTGCCGTTATCGTCGAATTCATAGGCATAGGTGGCGAATATGGCGTTTAGGCTGAACGTGTAACTTTTGGTCAGTTTCAGACGGAGGCGCATGGACAGGTCGCTCCAAGGTCGTGAGGCGGCGGCCATGTTGTAGCTCAGGCTTCCTCCCAGTTCGTCGATGATGCTGATTTTCCTGCTGCCGGTGGAATCCTTTTCGCTCCGTAGTTTCATTTCTATATTGTTGGACACATCCATGGACACGCTTCCGGTTTTTCCTTGCGAGGGAGTGCCGTAGAGGCTGCCGCTGTAAGGAGAATAGCTGACGGTGGACACATTGCCGTTTCTGTCTGTCCGGACGTATGAGTCCCAGTAACCGAAGCGCGGGGCGCCGAAATCCGGTGAATAGTTCAGTGATACGGAGGGGGTGAACACGTGACGCACAGTCTGTATTTTCCGGTTCAGGAACTTGGGTACGGGTGTGTAGAATCCATATAGTTTGGTAGATGCCGTGAGACTCATGCTATAGTCGTATACATTGTTGAATCCCCACACCGTATCCCGCATCTCCTTTTGTGCCTCTGTATCCCAACTGCGCATGATTTTGTTGGTGTACATGCGGTCGTGGAACGAGAAGTTGGGGGTGATGTTTAGATAGTTGCCGATGGAGAACGTCGCGCTTATGGGCACGTCGTGCTTCATGCCGTTGCGCCAGTCTTTTATCAGATTCGATTTAAATAGTTGTTCCTCCTTGGTGGTGATGCTATTGCTGAGCGTTCCGGTATAGCTGACCGCAATCTTCTCGTACCAGCGTTCCTTACCGGCCATCTTTTTCCGTTTGAACGGATTGAAACGCGCCAGCGATATGTTCAGGTTCGGCAGGGTGACGGCTACGGTGGAGTCGCGCATGTTTTGTGACAGGTTGAACGTTCCGGAGAGCGTCAGACCGATTTTGGAGAAACTTTTAGAGTAGCTGACACTGGATGTACGGGTACTCTGCGTGTAGCTTTCCGGGTTGTACATGCTTGTAAGGTTGTTCCGCTCATAACTTTGGGACGCGAAGTTCACGCTGGCGGAGAACGACTGGGTGGGGTTGGCCTTGGCGTCCTGTCGGTGGGTCCATTGTATTTTGAAACTGGTGGTTTCCGCGTAATCCGGCATGTTTTTTTCGCCTTCGACGGTTTTCTGATAGCTCAGGTTGAAGTTACCGGAAAAGCGGTAACGTTTGCGATAGTTGGAGAGAGTACTCAGTCCCCACGAACCTTTCGTGTAGATTTCTCCCAGAGCTTTCAGGTCTATCATGTCGTTGATGGCAAAGTAGTAGCCACCCTCGCGCAGGTAGAATCCCCGGCTTGTCTCGTCGCCGTATGTAGGCATGATGAATCCCGACGAGTACTTTTTGCTGAACGGAAAGAACCCGTAGGGGATGGCCAGCGGCAGAGGCACGTCCTCCACCACCAGATAAGCCGGACCGAATACAGCATCTTTCCCCGGCCGCGCCTTGACCCGTGTCACAGCCAGATAGAAGTGCGGGTGTTTGGCGTCGCATGTCGTGTATTTGCCATGTCGCATATACATCACTCCTTCCGAGTCGCGTTTGGATTCTTCACTGATGAGATAACCGTCTCCCTGATTCGTATAAATATTGCTGATGAAAGCCTTGCGCGTCTTGAAATTGTAACTGATGCGTTCCGGATCATATTCTTCGGAGCCTTGCCGAAATATCGGTTCCCCTTTCATTCCTCCCGTAGAGTCAGGTCGTCCTGCGGCGTGTACAAGACTGCTGTCCATGCTCATGGTTATCCAGTCGGCCTCCAGTTGCAGATCCTGATAGGTAACTTTGCTTTCTCCGTACAGGCTGGCCCGTTTTTGCCCCATGAAGAATGTCACGGAGTCATTGGCCGTGTATTCCACGGGGAAATCGAGTACGCTTCCAGCTTTTCCGGTCGTGTCGCTTTTCAGCGTGTCTGTCTGTTGGAGATTTGTGGAAACAGAGTCCGCGTATATGTGGCGGACAGATGTCTCTGCCGGTCGGACAGAGTCGGGGAGCAGGATGTCGGTACTGTCTTTTCGGGAAAGAGAAAGGAGAAGGCCCGGCCAGCCAGTTCCGGACAGACGGAACGACGGAAATCGGGGTATGCCGTCTGCGGCGAATTTATGTCCGCTACCTGTTGCCGACAGGCATACGAATACGACCGACAGCAGGAGCAAATATATTTTTGTTTTCAAAAGAATCCTGTCTTTTCTGTTTCACATGAAAGCGAGTGCAAAAATACATAAAATATGCTGAAAAGGCGAGTGTTTACGGTAATAAATTACCCGTTGGAATCAAATAGTTCGTGCCATTCGTCAAATCGTCTCACGACGTCGTCTCCGAACTTGCAAAGGCTTCTGCGGGCCTGTTCATATGTCTTTTCCTTGTCGGGGTGGGATTTGGAATAAAACTTGTCAGCATAACAGATGACTTGTTCTTCCAGTGATTCCGGCAAAAAGTCACGGGGCGGTAGCGGGAGACGGTTTTCTGTGATCTGACTGACAGTCAGTCCGGTGCCGGTGTGTCGTTCACAGACTCTGGCATGTGCGGGAAATCCCTCTTTGCGCAGCAGTTCCGCGCCCAGATAGCCGTGACAGAGATACGGCTCTGTTCCCGTGCATCCGATGCCCGGCGCATCTGTAAGGAAGATGCCGATGTCGTGCAACAGGGCGGCTTCTTCAAGAAATTTCCTGTCCAGATTCAGTTCCGGGTGCCGGTTGGCCACTTGCAGGCTTTTCCGTGACACAAGATGGCTGTGGGTGAGTAACGTGCGCCGTAGCGCATCATCATATGGATAATATTTCTCAATCAGTGTCAGTGGCTTCATACTGTTGTTATAGTTCCTTTGATACTTCGTTTGTCTTACGGCTGTCAGTGTCCGCCTGCCCGTACCTTACGTGTTTCTCCGGCGTCGTTTTTCAGTATGTAGACCGCAGGCGGCCCCTGCAGTCCCCGTTCCGTCAGTTCGGTATCGGTGACGGTGCCGGCGAACACCCCCTGCATGGTATATATCTTCCATACATGCCCGACGTGCGCGGGAGTTTCTGTAATATCCGTCGCATCAGGAGTCCGTATGGTGCATTCTCCGACGATGGTCCATGGATAGCGGATTTTCAGGGTATACCGGTGCCCGGGACGCAGATGGAGGAACGATACGGAATCCGTTTTGCTCCTTCCGGCTGGGATTTCCGCGAATCCCCAGTGGCTGGTGCCCGTTTCCTCGTCCTCGTAGTAAAGCGTGTAGGTGACCCAGTTGCCCGACCATCCGGAGGCGGCTCCGTTGTGTATGTCGGTCTCGAAAGTTACGCTCTGCGGTTTCAGTTCTGCCACCCGGGGAGCCGACAGTGTCAGCACGGGCGACGTCCCCTTTGTAACGTTCAGGGGCGCTGTGTAGCAGATGGTGTCCTCGTCCACAACTCCCAGTATCTGGTCGCCGTTCCGGCTGAAGCGGCAATAGGATGTGGCGCGGGTAGTGGAGTGGGGAAGGAGCGTGACGCAACCGACGCCGGCACCGATGCCCTGTTTGTAGACAGCAGTGTCGGAAGGCAGGTAAGTGAACAGTTCGAATGTATAAGTCACGGTGTCCGTTCCGTGGTTGGTGACGGTGACGGTGGCCGGTATATATACGGACGTTTCCGGCTGGTGGGGGAACTCCACGCGGTCCACCGTGATTTCCCCTCTCCGCAGCGGCAGGGTGTCGGGAGAAAGAATGTCCGCCTTCTCAGGGTGCAGGAAAAGGGCTCCCTGACTGCAATAGAGTCCCTGATGCAGACCTTCCGTTGTGTAGTCATCCGCCCGTTCGTAAGGATTCAGCACGTCCAGAAGAAAATATCCGTCGGCGTTGCCGCCGTATCCCCAGTTCAGATGATACAATCCGTCGGCATCCTGGCCGTCAATGACGAAGCAGTGGCCTCCTCCCGTATAATTGTAACCGACGTATACGACAGGCCTGCCGCAGGCCAGCTCATGGCGCAACATAGCGTTCCAGGAGACCGGTGTGTAGCGCGATCGGTCGCGGAACTCCGAGGTCCCGTATCCGAATATACGGGTCAGTTCCGGTGCAGCTTTCGCCACGTTGGCGCCGGAAGCATTGACGCCGAAATTCATGTGTACGGCCATGGCGCAATAGAGCGACAGTTCCTGTACGGCGCGTGCCTGTTCGTCGGTATATCCTTTTCCGTAGTCATCGAGAATGTGTTCCCAATGGACAGGAGTACCGGCGGCGATGTCCTCCAATGTGTAGTTTGGGGTCGTCCATCCCGCTATCGTATCCAGCAGACAATCCGGATAGCGGTAGTAATTGAATACGCCTTCGATGGCCGTGGCCACGCAACCCACCAGACAGCGTCCCGGGCTGACCGTTCCGTTCTCGTACGTGTAGTAGGGGCACATCCCGTTATAGGGCTCATACTGACTACGGCGGGATTTCAGTAGGGGGGACACGGGTCTGACAGCTTCCCGCATGCTGATGGCCGGGCCGTGAGGGGCATATGTGTTTCGTGTGGCATACCCGTGCATCAGGCTGACGAGGGCTTCGGGCATATCCTGCTGCGTGAGGAGCCCCGTTTCGGAATATCCCACTGGCTGCATACCGTCTGGACTTTCGGCCACGAGCACGAAGCCTTCGCCGTTTTCCGGGGCGAATAAGTAGCATGTTCCCGATGGAGTCCGGTCTGAAGCCAACAGGGCAAACTGTGTATGGGGGACAGCCTCTGTCCGGAGATCTGCAACTCTTTTGCGGGCATGAGAGGCAAAGAACAATTCCGCCGCTCGTCGGGCCGCTTCCACAGGCGTCTGTCCGCCGGCTTTAATGAAAATCGCCGGCAAATAGAGCATCCATATAGCGAGCAACAGCCTTTTC
Organism: uncultured Paraprevotella sp.; assembly: GCA_964540455.1. Taxonomy (GTDB): domain Bacteria; phylum Bacteroidota; class Bacteroidia; order Bacteroidales; family Bacteroidaceae; genus Paraprevotella. The sequence goes on along the minus strand of CAZIMK010000022.1, from coordinate 24,045 downwards.
ATAAAGCAAATATACGAAAAAAAGTATCGCATGGTCGTCATCGCCTCCGCCAGACGCCCTGTTATTCCTGGCATCCGTCCAGTGTGTGCGCGCTACTTCCGTCGAAGCAATGGGTACATATCTGCTCTTTCGCGAGCCCGATGGACTCTATCAGATTTTCAAGCGTGTTGAATTTCAGGGATGAGAGTCCGAAACGGTCGGCGATGGCCTGCACCATACGCTGGTATTCAGGCGAATCCGTCGTTGCGTATTTGTCCAGGTTTTTATTGGCATTTCCCTCGAATTCCTGAATAAGCCGGCGGGTGATGAGCTCCATGTCGCTCTTGGAAGACGTGAAGTTCAGGAATGGACAGCCGTATATCAGGGGCGGGCAGGCGATGCGCATGTGCACTTCCCGTGCGCCTTCGTCGTAGAGCACTGTTACATTGTCGCGCAACTGGGTGCCGCGTACGATGGAGTCGTCGCAGAACAGCACGCGTTTGTTCTTCAGCATGGCGTGGTTGGGAATCAGTTTCATCTTGGCCACCAGCTGACGCATGTCCTGATTGCTGGGTGTGAAACTGCGCGGCCATGTGGGCGTGTATTTCGAGATGGCCCGCTGGTAAGGGACTCCCTTGCCGGCCGCATATCCCAGCGCCATGCCGATGCCTGAATCGGGAATGCCGCAGGCGCAGTCTACTTCCGAACTGTCCCTTTCTCCCACCTTCTTGCCGCAGGCAAAGCGGACCTCCTCCACGTTGCGTCCTTCGTAACAGGACGTGGGGAATCCGTAATATACCCACAGGAAGGCGCATATCTGCATCTTCTTGTTCGGTTTGCGCAGTTGTTCCATCCCGTCGGCGCGCAGGCGAACGATTTCCCCCGGACCCACGAAATACGAAATACGGTAGTCCAGATTTGGGAAAGCCGACGATTCGCTCGTGGCGGCGTAAGCTCCGTCTTTTTGGCCGATGATGATGGGGGTGCGTCCCCATCCGTCGCGGGCCGCTATGATACCGTTTTCCGTGAGGAGTAGCATGGAGCAGGAGCCCTTTATTTTTCTGAACACGTTCTCGATGCCTTCCACGAAAGTTTTACCCTGTATGATAAGCAGGGCTATAAGTTCCGTGGGGTTTGTCTTGCCGGAACTCAGTTCTGCGAAGTGCATATTCTGCGACAGCATCTCCTGCGCCAGTTCGTCGATGTTGTTGATGCGTGCCACCGTGACGATGGCAAAGCGTCCCAGATGGGAATTGATGATCAGGGGCTGTGCGTCCGTGTCGCTGATGATACCGATGCCGGCATTACCCTTGAACTTACTCAGGCTGGATTCGAACTTAGTGCGGAAGTATGAGTTTTCCAAATTGTGGATCGAACGGATGAATCCTTCTTCTTCCGAATAGGTGGCCATGCCGCCGCGTCGTGTTCCTAAATGTGAATTGTAGTCTGTACCGTAAAACAAGTCTGCAATACAACTCGTTGTGGATATTGTCCCGAAAAAACCTCCCATAAAATTATACGTTTTGCATTTTGAAAGTGCAAAATTAAGAAAACAAATTCAGATAGGCGTGTGTTCGGAACGGGTTTTTGCAGTGCGGCCGAATCTTTTTTGTAAATGAAATCGTGCGGCTTTGTGCTGTTAATACATATATATTCGTATTTTTGTAATTGGGAAAGTAAAAAGGGCATGAGAAACGGCTTGCGCTTCATATTGGTGGTATTATGGTGGGCGATATTCTGCCCGTCAACGGTTTGCGCGGCTTTGTGCAAGCGTTCCTTCCGGCCGTGCGGGGAGGCGGATTCCGTCATGTCGCATGTATGTGCCCGTTCGGGGGAATGTGCCGGACGGATTGGCGAGTTCCGCGCCGGTTTTTATACGAAAGTCCGGCTGGACATAGAGAAAAAGAACCTGTTGTTCCGTTACATTCCGTCCCTGTTCCGGGGCGAACGCGGGGTGAACGGATACATATCGGAGCTCTGTGGTGACATGCATTATACGGCGCCTGATATATATGACTGGAAAATTACCGCCATGTCCGGTACTTTGCGCAACGAAAAGACCATTCCCGGAGTGACGGATTATCTGAGCGTGAACATCTATGCGACTTATCTGCTGGGCGACCGGTTGCTTTCTCCTCTGTCGCGCAACGCACGCCGTTATTATATGTATGTGCTCGACCATATGTCGCGGGATTCCTTGGGACGGGCCTTGTATCACATTTCATTCCGTCCGAAAAACCGGAGCCTCCAGTTGGTGAGCGGGACTATGGTCGTCACCGATTCCGCATGGACGGTGCGCAGTTTCCGTTTCCGCGGCAGGCAGGGACAGCTGAAATTCGACTGCCGTATGGAGATGGGGGCGACGGATAGCGGGACGGAAACTCTTCCTTTGTCATCTGAACTGAAGGTGCGTTTCGCATTCCTGCGCAACAGGGTGAGCGGACGTTATTCCACCGTTTTCAGTTACGGACATGTAGCGCAAAAGATTCCGGGAGCTAAGAAGCGGCACGGAGGATACGATTTGTCCGCTACCTATTCGTTGAGGTGTGCCCCGTCCGGCTATCGGCGTGAGGACATGCTGCCGGACAGTCTGAGACGGATAACGCTCACACCCGGCGAGGCGGCACTTTACGGACGTAAGGCGGAAAGACGGGATTCCGCAGCGGATAAAGCAGCGGAGGCAAGACGGGTGAAGCGACGGGAGCGATGGGAAAGGGTTGGGGCTTTTCTGATTGAGGATTACAAATGGAGACTGGCGGACAAGGGTACGCTGCGGAGCATGGCATTGCTCAACCCGATGCAGTTCGGTTTTAGCGGAAGCAACGGTATCAGTTACAAGAACGACCTTAAATTCAGGGGAATGCTGAAAGGAGATCGTTCGGTCTTCGGACAAAGTCGGATAGGATATAATTTCAAGTTGAAGGAATTTTACTGGAGCCTGAACGGAGGCATCACGTATTGGCCCTGCCGGTGCGGGAATCTTTCGATAAGCGTAGGCAACGGCAACAGGATTTATAGTAGCGATGTGCTGGAGGACTTGAAAAGCATTCCCGACAGTCTGTTCGATTTCGACAAACTGCATTTGGATCTGTTCAAAGATTTATATGTCACATTGAATCACGGAGTGGAGGTGTGCAACGGATTGCAGATGGATGTGGGGGTGAAGATTCACCGGCGTACTCCGCTTAGAAAGCCTGAATTTTCGCCGGAGACCAACAGTGTGGAGCAGGAACTGAGCCGGCATATCCGGAGCGATTATGTCAGTTTCGCCCCGCGCGTCCGCCTATCCTGGACTCCGGGACTGTATTATTATATGAGCGGTCGTCAGAAGGTTAATCTCCGCTCCCGCTATCCCACGTTCATTGCCGATTACGAACGCGGGGTGCGGAATGTGTTCCGGAGCTCCGTCGTGTATGAACGCATCGAATTGGACATGCAGCATAGGATACGTCCGGGTGTGACCCAAAGTTTGTTCTACCGCCTCGGTGCCGGTCTGTTTACCAACCGGGAACAGACTTATTTCGTTGATTTCGAAAACTTCCGGAGCAACAATCTGCCGTTGGATCGGAAGGATGATATCGGTGGGGTGTTTCAGGCTTTGGACAGTCGCTGGTACAACGCTTCCAATCATTACGTACGTGCCCATCTCGTGTACGAGGCTCCCTTTCTTTTTCTGCGTCACCTCATGAAATACACAGGGTATGTGCAGAACGAGAGGCTTTATCTGAATGTGCTTTCCATGCCGCATTTGCGCCCGTATATGGAATTGGGATACGGTGTCGGCACGCATGTTTTTGACTTGGGGCTGTTCGTGTCAAGCCGGAATTACACGGATTTCGGTTTCGGATGGAAGTTTACCTTTAGGCTTTTCAGATAGGTAGGTGCCTATTTGATTGCCAGCAACAAATGGTTCATTTATCCTTCAACTTTTTCCGCTGTATGGTTCAGCTACCGGTCGCAGCGGTGCACCGGGTCAGTAGAAAATCAGTGGGAAGGAGAAGCGGACTTTCATTCAGTACTGCATCATACCCTCATTCAGTACTGCATCATACCCTCATTCAGTACTGCATCACACCCTCATTCAGTACTGCATCACACCCTCATTCAGTACTGTATCACACCCTCATCCAGTACTGAATGAAGGTGTCGCGAAACAAGATTGAAAACGTCGACACTCTTCGACGCTTTTCTACACTTGAATCATCATTCATAATGGACAACTATCCGGAGACTGTTATTGCAGTTATCGTAATGTCGTCATTCAAACTACAATGAAGTATTCATTCTAACTTAAGTGACATGTTCATTCAAACTTAAATGCGAACATCAGGAATACTATCTTCAGGGGGTAAGGAATGCTATCATAAACACCTTAGGAATACTATCCTTAGGATATAAGGAATACTGTCGTGAGCAGCTAAGGATAGTATTTCACTACCTATAGTGAACAGCGCTCCACTATCCACAGTGAACAGCGCTTCACTGCCTATAGTGAACCGCACTTCACCCGGCAAGTGAACAGCCTGTGGCTTGACAAGTGCCTTGCCTATGGCTCGATGTCGGAACTGTCTGCGAGATGGCAGGCCGGAACTTGTCGCCCTCCTCCCTACACACACATGTTGGCGGGAAAATGCTTCAATGGTTCAAACTACTTGATTACCAGCAATAAATGGTTCATTTATCCTTCAGTTTTCCTTCATCTATCCTTCAGCTTTTTCCGCCGCCGGGTGCAGCTACCGCTAATTCCTGAACCATTACACGCTGATAATCAGTGAGTATGAACCATCCTGAACCTTTGCTGAACCATTTGTGAACCATTACTCATTGATACTCAGGGAGTCTGAACCATTGAAGCATTTTTCCGCCAACATATGTGTATAGGAGACACCCTCCCTATGGAAGAAATTGTTCCGGAGACGAAAGCGAAGGAGCGGAACTTTCTAATAGCTGAACTCGCCGAATTCGCTGCGGATGGTGAGCGAGCGGGGACCTTCCTCGATGTGGCCCACCACTTGTGCGTCTATGTTGAAACTGCGGCTGATGGAGATGACGCGTTCGGCCTGTTCGGGCGCCACATATATCTCCAGCCGGTGTCCCATGTTGAACACCTTGTACATCTCGGCCCAGTCGGTGCCGCTCTCCTGCGCGATAGCCTTGAACAAGGGGGGCACGGGGAACATGTTGTCCTTGATGACACGGCAATTCTCGTTCACGAAATGCAATACCTTCGTCTGCGCACCTCCCGTGCAATGTACCATTCCGTGTATTTCCGGGCGCAACTCGTCGAGCAGGCGTTTCACAACCGGGGCATACGTACGGGTGGGAGAGAGGACTAATTTGCCCGCGTTTACGGGAGAGCCTTCCACGGGGTCGGTCAGCCGGTAGCTGCCGCTGTATACCAGGTCGTCGGGCACGGCCTTGTCGTAACTTTCAGGATATTTCCCGGCCAGATATTTCGCAAAGACGTCGTGACGGGCGCTGGTCAGTCCATTGCTGCCCATACCCCCGTTATACTCTTTTTCATAAGTAGCTTGTCCGCAACTGGAGAGTCCCACGATGACGTCCCCGGGACGAATGTCGGCATTGTTTATCACGTCGCTCCGCTTCATGCGGCACGTGACGGTGGAATCCACGATGATGGTGCGCACCAGGTCGCCCACGTCGGCGGTTTCGCCGCCTGTCGCGTAAATGCCGATACCCATCTCGCGCATGGCGGCCAGCAGTTCGTCCGTCCCGTTGATGATGGCGCTGATTACCTCGCCCGGTATCAGCATCTTGTTGCGGCCGATGGTGGAAGACACGAGTATGTTGTCCACGGCCCCTACGCACAAGAGATCATCCGTGTTCATTATCAGTGCGTCCTGGGCGATACCTTTCCAAACGGACAAGTCGCCCGTCTCTTTCCAATAGAGATAGGCCAATGAGGACTTTGTACCCGCCCCGTCGGCATGCATGATATTGCAATATTCGGGGTCGCCGCCCAATATATCGGGGATAATCTTGCAGAAAGCCTGAGGGAAAATACCTTTATCGATGTTCTTGATGGCGTTGTGGACATCTTCCTTGGCGGCCGATACGCCGCGCAGCATGTAGCGCTGATTACTCATGTCTTTGTTATGCAGTTGGTTTAACTTAATCGAGTGCAAAAGTAGTGAATTTCCATGCAGCAAGCAAGATTATTCAGCCAAAAGGCGGGGCAAAAGTGGCAGATATGCGGTTTGTGACGCACTTCGGCGGCTTTCCCCTGTCGTTTGCTGTCCTGTTTGTCACCGGATATACTTGCTGACGAAGCTTTCTATTTTTTCCGTATATATGTCCGGATAGTTCCGATAGGCTTCGGCATGTGTCGTGGAAGGTGCTATCCACAGCGCCTTGTCTCCCTGTTTGGCGGCGTAGAGCGTGTCTGTCATCCATGTGGGGACAAACGTGTCGCTGTCGCCATGGATGAACAGAATGGGAAGGCGACAGCGTGCTACCTGGCGGAGCGCGGAGGCTTCTCGGAAATTCCAGCCGTACCGCCACTGTGTGAGCAGGTCGGAGCAATAAAGCAACGGGAAAGCCGGCAGGCCGAACTGAGCCTGCAGCTCGATTTCAAACTCATCCCATACGCTGGTGAAACCGCAATCGTTCACGAAACATTTCACATAGGGCTTTTGCCGCTCTCCGCTGACACATAGCGTAGTGGCTCCGCCCATGGATATGCCGTGCACCACCATGCGGGTCTGTTCGCTTCCTCCGAACCGGGAGTTGGCCACGTCCATCCATTTCATCACATCCAGGCGGTCGTTCCACCCCATTTGCAGATGGGTGCCTCCGCTCAGTCCCGAATACCTCAGATCGGGCAGAAGTACGTTGTACCCCAGCCGATGATTATAGAGATAGCCTATGTGCAGCATGCGCACGGCATTGTCGGTGTAGCCATGTACCACGACGGCGGTTCGTAACGTGGGGGCGGGAGCATACAGGTAACAGGCATGCAGGCGCGTGCCGTCGTCTGCTGTGATGAACGTGTCGCGCAGGGTGCCCGGTGTGTTGATGCTGTCAATCCATCCGGACAAGGCGGGGTAAGTCTTTTTCATATACCGCAGGGAGCCCGCGATGTCTTTTCCACGTTCGTTCCCCATGGCCTGCAAGGCATAGTATTGCAAGTAAAAGGCTACGCCGAAAGAAGCGGAGGCGAGCAACACGAGGGTTGTGCTTATGAAAAAGAATGGTTTCTTTACGCGGTTCATGCGGTTGTACCGGCGATGTGACATACATTATTATAAGCGGTTCCAGATACTCCAGCCGGCCTGTGCCTGCAGATAGAGCATCTCCAGCCCGTTTTTTACCTTGGCTCCGGCCTGTTCGCCCCGTTGCAGGAAGCGTGTCCGTGCGGGGTTGTAAATCAGGTCGTAAAGCAGATGCCTGCCGTCCAGTGCCTCGTACGGCAAATTCGGTTCTTCGTCCGGGTGGGGATACATGCCGCAGGGGGTGCAGTTGACGATTACCGGATGCTGCCGTATGATATCGGGGGTGAGATCTCCGTACGTCAGCATGTCCGGATAGCGGGAACGACTGACGGACGTGGCTTCCACGCCTAATTTCTCCAATCCGTACCGGATGGCTTTTGAAGCTCCTCCCGTACCGAGTATCAACGCCTTGCGGTGGTGATCCTCAAGTAAAGGTTCAATGGAACGCATGAAGCCTATGACATCAGAATTGTACCCCTCCAGATAAGGGTGCCCGTCCCGGCGGCTCACCCGTATGACATTCACGGCTCCGATAGCGCGGGCTTCCTCGCTCAGTTTGTCAAGCCAGGGAATTACTTGCTCCTTATAAGGGATGGTGACGTTCAGTCCGCATAGTTCATCGTTTCCCGCTATAATCTCAGGAAAGTCGGTGATGGCGGGAATCTCGAAGTTCACGTATTCGGCATCGATGTGTTCGTCCGCAAACTTTGTGTTGAAGAAGTCGCGCGAGAAAGAATGCTTCAACGGATATCCGATAAGTCCGTATTTCTTCATGTTTCAGTCCGGTTATTTGGTTGACAGATATAAGGTACAGAGCCCGCCGGTAAAGCGGCGGAAGGTCACGTCGGAGAAGCCGGCGCGGCACAGAATGTCCTGCATCACTTCTCCCTGCGGAAAGGCGGCCATGGTGGCCGGCAAATAGGTATAGGCGCTGTCGTCTTTTGATATCAGGTGGCCGATCAGGGGCATGACAAGGCGCGAATAGGCATGGAACAATTGCTTCATCGGGAAGCGCATGGGTGTACACAATTCCAGGATGAGCAAATGGCCGCCGGGCTTCAATACCCGATGCGTCTCGCGCAGGCTTTGGTCCAGATGCTCAAAGTTACGCACCCCATACGCAATGGTGACGGCATCGAATGTGTTGTCCGGAAAAGACAAGGCGGCGCAGTCTTCCCGCTGGAAACGGATGATGTGCTCCAGGGATTTTCTCTTGATTTTCTCCCTGCCTATCTGCATCATGCCTTCGGATATGTCGACCCCCGTAATGGACCGGGGATTCAGCCGCTGTGCGGACAAGACGGCAAAGTCGCCCGTACCGGTGGCGATGTCAAGTATGTGTTCCGGACGGAACTGGCGCAACGAATCGATTGCCTTGCACCGCCATCTCCGGTCGATGCCCCACGAAAGGGAATGGTTCAGCAAGTCATAAGAGTGAGCGATGTTGTCGAACATCCGTTCCACCTGCTCACGCTTATGGCCGTTGCCGCTGTATGGCTTTATCTTTTCCTGTGCGTACACGGACGAACTGAGGTTATTTGTTGTTCAGATACTCGGTGACATTTTTCTCGATACGTGCCGCCAGGTCATCGTGGTCGTCCGCTTTGTTGAACTTCTCTCCGACAATGCCTTCGTACAGCTCGATATATCTTTCGGATACGCTGTTCACGTATTCCTCCGTCATTTCGGGAACCTGCTGTCCTTCTTTTCCCATAAATTCATGGTCGATGAGCCACTGGCGTACAAATTCTTTGGACAATTGTTTCTGTGCCTCGCCCTTCTCTAACTTCTCCTCGTAGCCTTCCGCATAGAAATAACGGCTGGAATCGGGAGTGTGGATCTCGTCTATCAGATATACCTTGCCGTCTTTCTTGCCGAACTCATATTTTGTATCCACCAGAATCAGTCCCTTTTGTGCAGCCATTTCCGTACCACGCTCAAACAGAGCATAGGTGTACTGCTCCATCAGTTCATAGTCCTCTTTGCTTACGATACCCTGGGCGATGATTTCCTCTTTGGATATATTCTCGTCATGTCCGGCCTCGGCCTTGGTCGTGGGGGTTATGATCGGTGTGGGGAACTTCTGGTTTTCTTTCATGCCCTCCGGCAGTTTCACCCCGCAAAGCTCACGACATCCGTTCTTGTATTCGCGCCATGCGGAGCCGGTCAGGTAACCGCGGATAATCATTTCCACACGGAAGCCTTCGCACTTCAGTCCGACTGTGACCATCGGATCCGGTGTGGCGAGCTTCCAGTTGGGCACGATGTCGCTTGTCGCATCCAGAAATTTGGCCGCGATCTGGTTCAGCACCTGTCCCTTGAAAGGAATGCCTTTGGGCAGAATGACATCGAAAGCGGATATTCTGTCGGTGGCCACCATGACCATCAGATTGTCGTCGATGTTATATACGTCCCGCACTTTACCGTGATATACGCTTTTCTGTCCCGGAAAATTAAACTCAGTGTTCGTTAAAGCTTTCATAATATGATAATGTTTGATGTTATGATTCCTAATTATGTGTCAGTTGTCGCCTAGTCCCATGATGTCGGCAAACACCGTCGCCGTTTCTTCATGCTCCGCCTTGCGGTGTTTGTGTGTTTTTTCCGCTCGGCGGGTGTGTTTTTCGTATGCTTCCACAATCCGTGTCACCAGTTTGTTGCGTACGATATCTTTTTTGTTCATCTCAATGAATGCGATACCCTTCACACCTTTCAATATGTGCATGGCTTCTATCAGTCCCGATCGCTGGGACGAGGGAAGGTCTATCTGTGTGCAATCACCCGTTATGATCATCTTGGTATTGGTGCCCATGCGGGTCATGAACATTTTTATCTGTGCCGTTGTGGTGTTCTGGGCTTCATCAAGAATGACAACGGCGTCGTTGAGCGTGCGTCCGCGCATGAAGGCGAGAGGGGCTATCTGAATGATGTTCTGCTCCATGTACTCCTGCAGTTTGGCTGTGGGCAACATGTCTTGCAAGGCATCATAAAGAGGTTGCAGATACGGGTCTATCTTATCTTTCATGTCGCCGGGCAGAAAGCCCAGTTTCTCTCCGGCTTCCACTGCGGGGCGGCTCAGGATAATCTTTCGTATTTCTTTATTCTTCAGCGCTCTGACGGCCAATGCTATGCTCGTATAGGTCTTTCCTGAACCGGCAGGACCTACGGCAAACAGGAGGTCGTTCTCCCCGTATGCCTTTACAAGTTTCTGCTGGTTCTCGCTGCGCGCCGTGATAGGTTTGCCGTTCGTACTGTACACAATCACTCCCCCCTGATTGTCGCGGAACGTTTTTTCCCCTTTTATGATATGAAGGACATCTTCTTCTGTCAGCGCGTTATATCGGACGCAATGCATCTCCAGTGCCTGGATATGCTCTTCAAACACACACATTTCTTCCTCGTCTCCCATCACTTTAATCACATTTCCGCGGGCTACGATGCGAAGTTTCGGGTACAAAGCCTTTATTATTTGCATATTGGCGTTGTTCACCCCGTAAAATATGACAGGATCCGTGTCTTCCAGTACGATATGCTTCTCTATCATTCTCATAAATTTGCCGCAAATTTAATCATTCTGTTTCTAAATCTGCGTGTTTTTGCTATCTTTGTCGCCGCTAAGCAAGAAAAAGTTTTGAGAAAGTTGAAGAAGAAATATTTCCTGGGGGGCGTATGGGGCGTAATACTCCTGCTTGCCTTGGTGCGTTGCTTCAGGTCGCCGATGCCGGAAAAAGACTCAGAGGAATCATCGGGGGTAGCCGATACCGTTTGTTCGCCGGTTATAGATACTTTGGCTCATGCCGACAGCCCATACGGCGTGCCTGTCCGTACCGGTCGGTGTATAGAGAGACGGGTCTATAAACAGCCCCGTTTCAGAAATGACGCAGGCAAGCCGATTCGAAGCCGCATTTACAGCGTGCCGAGCTTTCAGGAATGTTTCTCCGACTTGCAGGACATACAGATTACCGCGGCCCGCAAGTGGGGCGTATCGCCTGTGACCGACCGGCAGGAGGCCGAGCGTCGTAAGAAGGAACTTGTATATGTGGGGAGCAATCCTTTTTATACGATGGATGAGGGCATGAACCGCTCCATTCCATACCTGGTGCCGCAGGCCGCCGAACTTCTTCAGCGTATCAGCCGCAATTTCCTTGATTCGCTGGCTGTAAAGGGAATCCCCCTCCATACGCTTATTGTCACGTCGGTGCTCCGCACGGAAGAGGACGTGCGCAAACTGCGCCGTTACAATGTGAATGCCTCGGAACAGAGTTGCCACCGTTACGGTACTACGTTCGATATCAGTTACAATCGTTATACTACCGTGTCGTCTCCGCAGGGGCCGGAACGGCGTGCCGTGCGCAACGATTCCCTGAAATGGGTGCTTTCCGAAGTGCTTCGTGATTTGCGGGAATCCGGATATTGTTATGTGAAGCATGAAGTGAAGCAGGGGTGTTATCATATAACAGTTCGCTGACGCCCGATTAAACCTTCTCCGCTTTATCCGGTCATAGCTATAAATGTTTAACTGTTTAAAATGTGTTTATAGTGATGAAAAAGATGTTTGTGTATGCCGCGATGGCGGTTTTCATGAGTGGAGCAATGCCGGTACAGGCACAGTCGGAGAAACAGAATTGCGATAAGGCAATCGGCTGCGAGGGAAAAGGCAAGCAGCGTGTGGAGCGTCTTATCAGAGAACTTGACTTGCAGGGCGATGCCAAGGAATCGTTTATTAAGTTGTACGTTCTTTATCAGAAGGAAATGAAGGCTGCCTGTCCGGAGAAGAAAAACAAAGATGTTGCAGGAAAGAAAAAGAAAGGCGACAAGAAGAAGGAACTGACTGAGAAAGAAACTGCCCGGCGCATGCAGGAGAGGTTTGACAGAGAAGCCCGTCGGATAGAAATACAGTCCAAGCGGTTGGAGATTAAAAAGAAATACTATGCCGAATTCGGCAAGATTTTGTCTCCGGAACAGTTGTGCAAGGTGTTTGCTCCCAAGCATGGCAAGCATCGCCCCGCCGGAAGTCATCGGAAAGGGAATCATCCGAAAGGAAACCGTCCCGGCAGACCGGGCGGACAGCATGGCGGTCCGCGGGGGAATTTCGGCGGCATGCAACGGAAGTAATTATACAGGTTAAACCTATGAATGCCCATCCTAACGACTTTAGGATGGGCATTTTAAGAATGCTTGAATGGGCAAATGCAGATGGCACTCCGGCTTCTTTTAGGGAAAAGCCTCCGTGTTTGTAGGGAAAATCCCTTGCAAGAGTGATTTCCTTATTCCAAATTTGCAGTGTGAAAAAGAAATTCCGATTGATAAACTCTAAAACAGAAGAATATGAAACGGTACATTATTTCCCTGCTGACGGCATTGTTTACTGCGACCGGTATGTATGCTATGCCCTACGAAGAAGCACGTGACCAGGCTCGCTATTTGACTGACAAGATGGCCTATGAACTTAATCTGAATGATGAACAATATAACGACGCGTATGAAATAAACCTTGATTACCTGATGAGTCTGCGTTCGGCCGACGATGTATACGGCATTGCACTCACGCACCGCAATGCGGACATACGGAGTATTTTGTATGATTGGCAATATACCTTGTTCGCGGCGGCCAGCTATTTCTTTCATCCTGTGTATTGGCGGGCAGATGCATGGTATTATCCAATATATACTTATTATCGTCCTGGCTTTTTCTATTATAACACGCCGCGTGTGTATGTGACGTACCGAGGTGGGCACGGGCGTCATTATTATACCCATATAAGCTATTACAACAATCGGCGACCGATATGGAACGGCGGATTCCGTGGAGAACACAGGGGAGCGGTGGAGCACCGCGGTCCCGGTTATATCGGCAAACCGGAAAAGCCTGTTCCGCCCCGGAGGCCCGGAAGACCTGTAACTGACCGTCCGGGAACTTCCCAACGGCCGGGTAGGGGAGAGAACGGCGGATTTCGTTTTGAGACCGGACGCCCGGGCGCAGGAAACGGGAATAGTCATGCGAGACCCGGCCAGTCCCGACCCGACCGTAGGGAAAGCATCCGGCCTATGCAGCCGGAGGCACGAAACGGAAACTCTTACCAGCGCCAAAGTTCGACCCGCACGACCGTCCGTCAGTCTTCGCCCCAGGTAAGCCGTTCGTCCGCTGCCAGCCGTCAGGCTGCTCCAGCGCGTCCGAATCGCATCCGTCGCTGATTTCCCGTTGCAGGCTATTGATAATGCCAGTTTTTATCAGCTATATCAGTATAAAAGGGATTGACACGATGACCGAAAGCTACGGAATATACTTCCACACCACGTTCCTTTATGTCTTCCAGTTGCAGATGTAGCGAAGCAGGCAGGCTTTCCGCGTCGAAATCCGACAGCAAAAGCAGGTCCGCTTCGCTATAATCCGATCCATGCAGCGCTTTGACGGCTTCGGCCATCACGGGCTCGAAATCCGTTCCGCCGTGAAATGTATTGCAGAAAAAGCGGGACAGATGTTCGAAAGCCTGTGCCAGTGTGCGCACCTCTGTCACGTATATTTCTGACGAAAACATTATGATCTGGCAAGGACGGTTTTCCTTTTCCGAAAGGAGGACGAGGCACAGGACGATGGCTTTGGCCACCTGCTCATAGGTACCGGCCATCGAGCCGGAGGTGTCCACGCATATCACGACCGGACCGCGTTCGTCCGGCACCGAAAGTTCGCCTCCTCCCTCCTGCCCTTTTTTGACGTGTACGGTATGGACGGAGCGGGAGTCGAACATCTGCAATTGCTTGCCGGAATATTTATGCAGAAATATATCCTCCAGATGCGGGGTCGCCAGCATCCCGTATTCTAACGGAAGCAAATGATTCAGGTCATTGCCGGCGGTTACTCCCTGTATGTCAGTACGGGAGGCCCGGTGAATCTTGTGCAGTTCGTTCCGGCTGCTGATAGCCTTGTATTTACGTTCCGCCACGGATCGTCTCCGCCCCAGTATGTCTGCCAGTTCCCTGACAATCGGGTTCCGCTTCATTATGAAAACCAGTTCCGTTATTTTTTGTTTCAGTTTCGGGTCCAGCCGGCGTTTCACCCATGTAATACGGGCGTCCATCTCCTCATTGAGTATTTTCTGTTCGCTGAATGATCCGACAGAGCTTTCCAACTGACGCGTAAAACTGTCACATAAGCGTTCGATGTGCTTCAACTGATAATTGTATTCGCGGTCGGACAAGGCCCTGCACCACCGTTCGAGGAAAAAAGCGCGCAATTGTTTCCATGCGGCTGTTTCCGGTGAATGTTTGTTCAGCTCCTTCAGGTAATAACCTGCATTAAACACGAAAGAACCATATCTCTTTTCCAGTTCGGAAGTGAGGGTTGACAAGCGGGTACGGAATTCTTCATCCGGGGTTTCCCGGAGCGCATAGAAATGTTCCCATTGTTCTGTGTAATAAGAATATATGCTCTGCAGTCCGGATTTATATTTGTCATAGTACCGCTGGCACTCGTCTCTCGCTTCCGCCGGCGTGATGATTCCGGCGTCTATTGCATTCCCGTATCGGTTGGCAAATTCTTGTTCAAGCATTTGCCGGAACAAGAGTTGCAAATCGCAAAGCTGCCGTACAGGTCTATTCCCGTTCTCCATGTGCTGTGACCAGTTCTTTCCATTCGTGTTCCAGACGCTCCAGGTTGATTTCTACTTTTCTGAAGATTTGCCCGACTGTATTTCGCTCTTCGTCGTTCAAGAAAAGATGGCGGGAAGCTGCCTCAAACTCCTCCATCTTCATTTCCTGAAGTTTTTCCCGTGCCTGTTTCATCTGGAATGTGACGCGTTCGAGGGAATCTGAAGGTATAACCGGTACGGCAGACAGGTCGGTGATTGCCGGTGGGGATGAGATTTCCTCCTCCCGGAGCAGTGGATATGGACTGCCGTTTACTTTGAGTCCTTCGGATGTGAGTTGCACGTCCAGCAGGTCTTTCGGAAACACATTCGGATAACGGCTCCTCTGATACAACCGCAGCAACTGGGCACCGGTCTTGCGCTTATCGTCGACGAGGACAAAAGGCGCGGACTGCTGGCTGTTCAACTGTTCGTATTCGCTTATATAAATAAGGATGGGGCGGGCAAGGGATGAACGTTCCAGTTGATAAAAGAAACTTTTAACAGTCTTGAAAGGCGATTTCTTTTCCGTCGGTCCTGACGCGGAGTGCGGGCACATTTCGGCGCGGAGCACCTGAATACGGTCTGTCAACAAAGGCAGGTCGATACATTCCTCGATGATTGCAATCAACGATTCTGTCAGTATTTGCCTGAGCCGGCCGATTTGTTCCGGTTCATCCCACAGGCAATGTTTCAGCAACAGCAGGTCCGAAAGCCGGAGAACGGATGCTCCGCAGAGGAAAGCCGACGTCCGGAGCAGGCTGACTGCCTTTTTCCAGCGGCGGTCGCTGACATACAGGACCTTCTCTCGGGCCGTCTGCCCGTTGTCGC
Source organism: uncultured Paraprevotella sp. (assembly GCA_964540455.1). Classification (GTDB taxonomy): domain Bacteria; phylum Bacteroidota; class Bacteroidia; order Bacteroidales; family Bacteroidaceae; genus Paraprevotella. The sequence continues at coordinate 8,378 of CAZIMK010000022.1, read as the reverse complement.
TCCGGAAAGTAAGCAGGGCTGTCCGTATTTTATGTATACATGCAAACACTTCGTCCTGTACGTGGATTTTCCGTGCGCTCTCGCGCCATTGTTCCAGTTGTTCCGCCGTCAACTGCTCGTCCTCCGGAATGTAAAACGTGTCGGCTTCATCTTCGGAAATCATTCGGTTGAACAAGTCTGCGCGCCGGATGCCGCCCACAAGACAACGCACAAGGAAGCGGTCCCACAGGGCTTCCAGTCCCTCGCCTTCAGCCGGTAATTCATTGGATGCGGCTATTGTCAATTGCAGGGGCAGGTGCATGAGGCGGTTCCCATTGCGGAATGTTTTTTCATTCAGCACGGTGAGCAGAGCGTTCTGTATGCTGGGTCCGGACTTCCATATCTCATCCAGAAACACTACGGTGGCTTCGGGCAGATAACCTTGTGTCACCCGCTCGTAACAGTCTTCGTCTTTGAGGCGTGAAATGGAGACAGGCCCGAATATCTCGTCCGGCGTACTGAAACGGGACATCAGATATTCAAAAGACGTACCGTGGCGGAACACATCTTTGAGCCGACCGGCAATCATACTCTTTGCCACTCCCGGAGGACCCAGAAAAAAGATGCTCTCTCCGGCCACAGTCGCCAGGAAAGACAAGGCAACAGCTTGCTCTCTCTCGTAAAGATTCTCGTTGAGCCGGCTCAGTAAAGTCTGAATTTTATCCGTATTCATGCGGTAAAGTTACTATTTTTTAGAGTGAACGGTGCTTTCCGCCTATCGAAACCTGCGTTAAACATGTATTGTGTCCGTAAGGAAAAGCAACTCTTTCATTCCGTTTTTTACATGGGTATATTCCATGTCCTGTGGTTTTAAGACAGTAGAATCATATTGCAGGAGGTCGATATCCATTCTGACGATACCCTCTTTTTTTTCTCTCTCCCGTCGGCCGCATTTATGTTCGATGTTTTTAAGGTCCGGCAGGATGTCTTCTATCGGCCGGGTCGTGTGGAAACAGGCAACCTGATTGACAAACGGTGAAGAATTCGGGAAATCGATGGGGGCCGTCCTTTGTTCCGTTCCGAAACGGATATCCGGAAACAACTCCGTCAACAGGCTTCGAGCCTGTGATAGACCGGTGGCCGTTTCATGATTACAGCCCAGACACAACCAACACGTCCCTGTCATAAAATCTGGTTATTTTAATCACAAAGTAAGCATAAACAGTCCGCATTTCCAAGTTTTTTCATTAAATTTGCGGGATATCAATAAATTTATAATCGCATTAACCCATGAAATTTATAGGAATAATCCCCGCAAGATATGCATCGACCCGTTTTCCAGGAAAACCGTTGGCTCTGCTCGGAGGCAAGCCGGTCATACAACGGGTATATGAACAGGTGGCCGGCATACTGGACGAAGCCGTGGTGGCCACGGATGACGAAAGAATAGAACAGGCCGTATTGACTTTCGGCGGAAAAGTAGTAATGACGGCTTCCAGTCATAAGAGTGGTACAGACCGGTGTTATGAGGCATACACGAAGGTAGGTAGCGGTTATGATGTGGTGGTCAATATTCAGGGAGACGAACCTTTTATCCAGCCTCAGCAGTTGTGTGCCATACAGGAATGTTTTGCCGACGCCACGACACAGATTGCCACGTTGGTGAAACCCTTTACGGAAAATGACGGATGGGGAGCTTTGGAAAATGTGAATTCTCCGAAAGTAGTGATAGACAAAAACAGACGTGCCATTTATTTCAGCCGTTCCGTCATACCGTTTGTGCGGGGACGGGAAAGAGACGAGTGGCTGTCGCGGCATACGTATTACAAACATATCGGATTGTATGCCTACAGGGCCGAGATATTGAAAGAGATTACGGCGCTTCCGCAGTCTCCTTTAGAGTTGGCCGAGTCATTGGAACAACTCCGCTGGATTGAGAACGGATATGTGATAAGGGTAGGAATCAGTGAGATGGAAACTATCGGGATTGATACTCCCGAAGATCTGGAGCAGGCTGAACTATTTTTGAAAAGCCGCCGATGAGACATTGCGGAACAGGTTTATGCGGCTTTTGTTATGTGTAATTCAAACAAGCAGATATGAAATATAAGAGATATGTCGCCGGTGTGCTGTCATGTGTGTTCTTTGCACATGTGGAAGCCCAGCAGTTGAAGATAGGTACCTTTACATTCAAGGGAGAAGGAGAATATCAGGGCGAACTGTTTAAGGGAAAACCGAACGGCAAGGGTACTACATCCTTTAAGAACGGCGATGTGTATGAAGGGGAATACCTCAAAGGAAAGCGTCATGGATATGGCGTCTATCAGTTTGCAGACGGCGAACGTTACGAAGGCGAATGGTTTCAGGACCAGCAGCATGGCCTGGGAACCTTTTATTTCAAAAACAATAACAAGTATGTGGGGCTCTGGTTTCGCGATTATCAGCAGGGAGAGGGAACTATGTATTACTATAATGGCGATGTGTATGTCGGCAACTGGATGAACGACCAGCGCAACGGCGAAGGTACATATACGTTCGAAAACGGAGCTTATTATAAGGGAATGTGGAAGGACGACCAGAAAAACGGCGAGGGGGTTTTTGACTGGAATGACGGGTCGAGATATGTCGGCAACTGGAAAAACAATCAGAGAAGCGGGCATGGTATATTCAACTATGCGGACGGCGATCAGTATGTGGGAGACTGGCAGAATGACGTGCAGCACGGCAAAGGTATTTACAGGTTCCACAACGGGGATAAATACGAGGGAGACTATGTGATGGGGGAACGCACCGGTCAAGGCATTTTCACGTTTGCCAACGGAAACCGCTATGTAGGGCAATTTAAGAACGGCGAACAGAACGGCCCGGGCATTTTTACCTGGCATAACGGGGCGTCCTACAATGGTTCGTGGAAAGCCAACCGGCGGGACGGACAGGGTAAATACATGTGGAGTAATGGCGACGTGTATGAAGGCGGATGGAAAAACGGCCAGATGGACGGAGAAGGCATTCTGAGACTTACGGACGGCACAAAGTTCAAAGGCATGTTCAAGAGCGGTGAAAAGAACGGACCGGGCATTATGGAAGACAAGGACGGAAACCGCTTTGAAGGCAGTTTCAAGAATGATCAGAAGCATGGTGCCTTTGTGGAAAAAGACAAACATGGAAAGGTAATACAACAGGGAACATACACAAACGGTTTCCTGAACAGAAAATGACAAGAAACGATGAATCCGGACGAATTGCTTGAAGAGGTGAAGGCACTGGCCGTGGAGACCGGCCATTTCCTTCGATCGGAAAGAAAATCTTTCCGCCGGGAGAAAGTGGAAAAGAAAGCCGCGCATGATTACGTGTCTTATGTAGATAAGACATCGGAACAGCGCATAGTGATGCGTTTGCGGGAACTGTTGCCCGAAGCGGGGTTTGTGACCGAGGAGGGTTCTGCCGTCTTTTCCGGAGAAGAATACTGCTGGCTGGTGGATCCTCTGGACGGTACCACGAACTTCATCCACGACAATGCTCCTTATTGTGTGAGCATTGCATTGAGAAAAGGAGATAAAATGCAGTTGGGAGTAGTATATGAATGCTGCCGGGAGGAGTTGTATTGGGCCACGAAAGACAGTCCGGCTTATCTGAACGGGCAGGAAATTCATGTCAGCGACCTCTCTGTGCTCGACCAGGCTTTCATCGAACTGGGATTTCCTTACGATGCGGAACGCTTCCGGCCGTTTATCAACGGAGTCATAGCTTCCTTGTATGGACATGTGGGAGGCCTGAGACTGTTGGGGTCGGCCGCGGCCGAGTTGTGCTATCTGGCTGCCGGACGTTTCGAGGCACGCATCGAAGGACTGCTGGGACCCTGGGACATAGCAGCCGGTTCATTGATTCTGCAACAGGCCGGAGGCCGTGTTTCCGATTTCAATGGCGGAGATACATACCATTCCGGACACGAGGTGCTCGCATCCAACGGAAAGCTCCATGACCAACTTTTGGAAATAATCCGTCTGCATTTGCAAAAAAAATAAAGGTATCTTTTATCCTATGAAGATATTTTATCTATATTTGTGACATTGATATATTATATTTCGAAACAATATGATAATAGATACGCTTGATAATATCGGAAAGTATGAGTCGCTGAATCCTTTGTTTAAAGTGGTGACGGAGTTTTTGCAGACACATAAGCCGGACAGTCTGCCTGTCGGACAGACAGTGTTGCGGGAGAATGACCTGTGGATAAATACGGTGGAAACCGGCGTGAAAGCTCGTGAGGCAGCCAGGCTGGAGACGCACGACAGGATGATAGACATTCAGATTCCGTTGACCGGCGAGGAGGAAATGGGCTATTGTCCGCGTGCCGTATTGGCTCCTGCTCCGTATGACCCGTCGGACGATATCTCTTTTTATGAGGAAAAGCCGCTGGCTTATTTCAGCTTAAAACCCGGTATGTTTGCCGTTTTCTTTCCGGAAGACGGGCATGCTCCCGCCATAACCCCGACCGGACTGAAGAAAATCATCGTCAAGGTGCGGGCATAAAAGAGCTTTCGAAAATATAAGCGAACCTTAAAAATATACTGCCATGAAACGAACAAAGACAACGGAGAAAAAGCCTGTTTTGAAACTGCTCAAGAATGATTCTTGGCTGCTGGAGTATGAATCGGCCATAGAAGGACGTCATCAGCATGCGCTGGATAAACTCAGCGAACTGACGAATAAAGGGAAAATAACGTTGGCAGACTTTGCTACCGGTTATCTTTATTTCGGACTGCACCGCCAGGCACGAGGATGGGTGTTTCGCGAATGGGCTCCCCATGCCACGGATATCTATCTGATAGGTGATTTTAACGGCTGGCAGGAAATGCCGGAATATAGGTTGACCCGATTGGGCGATTCCGGCAACTGGGAAATAAAGCTGAAGGCAGCCGCCTTGAAACACGGAGATTTGTATAAGCTGAAAATATATTGGGACGGCGGTTGCGGAGAACGTATTCCCGCATGGGCCCGCCGTGTCGTGCAGGATGAGGGGACGAAAATATTCAGTGCCCAGGTGTGGAATCCCGAGACACCGTATGAATTCAAGAAGAAAAACTTCAAGCCCTCGGTTGCTCCCCTGATGATATACGAATGTCATGTCGGGATGTCGCAGGATGCCGAGAAAGTCGGCACATACAGGGAATTCCGTGAAAATGTCCTGCCCCGCATCGAAAAGGAAGGGTATAATTGCATTCAGGTGATGGCTATCCAGGAGCATCCTTATTATGGCAGTTTCGGTTATCATGTTTCCAGTTTCTTTGCAGCTTCCAGTCGTTTCGGGACTCCGGAAGAGTTGAAAGAACTGATCGATGATGCCCACCAGCGCGGTATTGCCGTCATCATGGATATCGTGCATTCGCATGCCGTGAAAAACGAGATGGAGGGATTGGGCAACTTTGCGGGAGATCCCTGCCAATACTTCAATCAGGGGATGCGGCGTGAGCATCCGGCCTGGGATAGCCTTTGTTTTGACTATGGGAAGAACGAAGTCTTGCATTTTCTTCTTTCCAACTGCAAATTCTGGTTGGATGAATATAAGTTCGACGGGTTCCGTTTCGATGGCGTCACCTCCATGCTCTATTACAGTCACGGACTGGGAGAAGCGTTTTGCGGTTACGGCGACTATTTCAACGGTCATCAGGATGACAATGCAATCTGCTATCTTACGTTGGCCAACGAACTGATTCATCAGGTAAATCCCAAGGCGATAACGATAGCCGAAGAGGTGTCCGGCATGCCGGGGCTGGCGGCACCGTTCAAGGACGGCGGCTACGGATTCGACTACCGTATGGCGATGAACATACCGGATTATTGGATCAAGACCATCAAGGAACTGAAAGACGAGGATTGGAAACCGAGCAGCATGTTTTGGGAGGTGACGAACCGTCGCAAGGATGAGAAGACCATTTCGTACTGTGAAAGCCACGATCAGGCCTTGGTAGGAGACAAGACGATTATCTTCCGCCTCGTTGATGCCGACATGTATTGGCATTTCAAGAAAGGAGACGAGAATCATGCAGCTGTGCGCGGCATCGCCCTTCACAAGATGATCCGGTTGCTGACGGCTTCGACCATTAACGGCGGATATCTCAATTTCATGGGCAATGAGTTCGGGCACCCCGAATGGATAGACTTTCCGCGCGAAGGCAACGGGTGGAGTCATAAATATGCCCGCCGTCAATGGAATCTTGTGGATAATAAAGATTTGTGCTACCACTATTTAGGTGATTTTGACGAAGCGATGATAAAGATGCTGAAGAGCGAAAGGAATATACAGAAGAGTCCGGTTGTGGAAATCTGGCACAACGACGGGGACCAGGTATTGGCATACCGTCGCGACAACCTGACGTTCGTATTCAACTTCAGTCCCGTCCGTTCGTTCACAGGCTACGGTTTTATGGTTCCGAAAGGCAAGTATGATGTGGTTCTGAATACGGACAATCCGGCTTTCGGAGGGCAGGGATTGAATGATGACTCCATCAGTCATTTCACCAATTACGATCCTTTGCTGGATAAGGACGGCAAAGGGTGGCTGAAATTGTATCTGCCGGCCCGTTCCGCTGTGGTGTTGCGAAAAAAAAAGGAAGATTGACAGAAGAATGAATATCAGCCGGGTGACAGGTATATTAGAAATGCCGGTTACTCGGCTTTGCATAAATAAGGGGTTTTATGGATGGAAATAAGAAAAATCAAATTTTTGCACAGAAGATATGGATTGTGTGCGGAGTACTGTTTGCGGTGTTCTGCTACGGTTTTCTGTATGTTATGCAGACCGATCTGATGGCAGCGGTACAGCACGTTCTGTCGCATGGAAAAACCGTATATTCACCTTTCTGGGGAGCTTTCATCATCACCCTGCTTCTCTCTGCTCTTCCTTTTTGCATTGCTTACAAGGCTGTTGTGCCGACATGGGCGATAGCCTTGCTGTATTTTCCGTCCTGTCTGTGTCTGGCCTTGCTGACGTCGTTCTGTTTTTCTGGGGAAGGTACTTGTGTCCTGAGTACGGGCTGGTTGTGGGTAGTACCTGTGCTGTTATTTTATGTACTCGTCCTGAAAGTGTTGGCGCAGATACCGGAAGTCCACAGCCAAAAGACCATCTGGGGGCGCTTGTGGCCTAATGCACTGTTGCTGACAGTGTTTTTTGGAACGGTCGGCATCTGTTCGAATACGGACATCCGTCTCCATAATGAATTGAAAGCGGCCCGTTATTTGCAGGATGAGGACTACGGGCAAGCCCTGTCTGTAGGAAAACAGTCTTTGGAAATAAGCAGGCGGCTGACCGCCATGCGCTGTTATGCCCTTAGCCGGACGGGCCAATTGGGAGAACGGCTGTTCGACTATCCTATGTTGTATGGCAGTTGTGGCTTACTGCCGTCTATGGCAGATTCCGTCGGGCTTTCCGCCTGGCCCGATGCGTTCTATCGTTACATGGGGGCGCGGCCTTCGGCGCGTCTGGAAAATAAGGCCACGCAGTTTTTCAGACAACTGGTCGAACGGCGGGATACCCTGGTAGATGAGAATCTGGCCGATTATTTGCTTTGTGCCTATCTTCTGGATAAAAACCTGGATGCTTTTGTCCGCACGTTGCCGGCTTATTATGCAATAGACGATTCATTACCGCGCAGCTACAAGGAGGCTCTTGTCTTGTACACCCATGTGCGCATGCATCCCGTATTGACCTACCAGAACAGTGTCTTGCAGACCAATTACAGCGAATATCAGGCGCAACGCCGCAAGCCCGTGACAGCTCCGGAGCGTTATAAAACCTGTCGTCGTCTTTATGGAACGACTTATTGGTTTTATTATCATTTTCAATAGCGATCCAATAGTCTGTTAATGTGTCTGTTAGTTGTTGATACTCAATATTATGGTGTTTATACAGATGACATTCTTCGACGGTTTTCTACACTTGAATCATCATTCATAATGGATAACTATCCGGAGACTGTTATTGCACTTATCGTAATGTCTTCATTCAAACTAAGATGAAGTATTCATTCAAGCTTGAATGGCATGTTCACTCCAACTTAAACGGGAACATCAGGAATACTATCCTTAGGTGGTAAGGAATACTATCGTGAGCAGCTAAGGACAGTATTTCACTACCCACAGTGAACAGCACTCCACTACCTATAGTAAACCGTGTTCCACTACCCACAGTGAACAGCGCTCCACTATCTACAATGAACCGTGCTTCACTACCTATAGTGAACCGCGCTCCACTCGGCAAGTGAACTGCCTGCGGGGGAGTCGGCCGTAACTTGTCGCCGCTCCTCCCTACACATATGTTTTCCGGAAAATGCTTCAATGGTTCAAACTGTTTGATTGCCAGCGACAAAAGGTTCATTTATCCTTCAGTTTTCCTT
>CAZIMK010000021.1:0-46145 GCA_964540455.1 uncultured Paraprevotella sp. | reverse complement strand
TTTCACCTATTTTTATCGCACTCTTATATTAACTTCTCTCCGTAAGAGAAGTATTTTTATGAAAAACAGTCGTAGTGGTTTGATAAACAGTTATTATACTGCTTTTGAATTTGGGAATGCTCAACAAATATTTGAGTTGACGGCTTCGAGCAATTCACTTTCCTGTAAAAAAAATGCTGTGTTTTATGTAGTTATTCTACATAAATTTTGTAATTTTGCGCTGCAATACTTCTCTTACGGAGAGAGTTGTTCAAATCCTCAACATTTTATAAGTTTCATAGAAGTTAGACGAAGTATTTCGGGCTACGTTGTTTTTGTCAAACCACTCAGTTCCCGGTATTTCTCTTCCCAAGAGAAATATCGGTAGGAAAAAGTTCTGTTTTTCTGACGTTTATAGTTTAATCGAATGCTTTTATTCAATTATATTTCAAATATACGTTGAAAAACATCGTCACATGCCGTTTCGGGATATTTATCAGAATTCCTACCGATTTATACAATTTCTTACATCTGTAATATTTCTCTTGGGAAGAGATGTTCAATTACGCAACACTACTATAGCACGGGTTAAATATAGAATACGTCTTTCCCCCGCCCTCCAGCTTTCCAGCCTTCCATTCCGCAAGCGGTCCAATGTTAAGCCATAAGTTGTTCACTTGTCGAGTGGAGCGCTGTCCACTATAGGTAGTGGAGCACTGTTCACTATGGGTAGTGGAGTGCTGTTCACTATAGGTAGTGAAGTGCTGTTCACTATGGGTAGTAGAGCGCTGTTCACTATAGGTAGTGGAGTGCTGTCCACTCGCCGGATCGGAAGTTTCCGTTGTCGGGAGTGAAATACTATCCTTAGGAGTTCGGGATAGTATTCCTAATGTTCCCGTAATGCCGATTCATTAACGGATTGTTCCGAATCCCCCTGGTTTTCTACTGCACCTGTTTCCTTACGCAAACTGTTACTGTATCACAGCAATTTAAGAATAAGCCTATTCGCCTTGTCTACAACAGAGGTGTCCAGCGAAGCAAGATAGATGCGCGTGGTGCTTTCCGAATCATGCCCCATTGCCTCGCTGATGGTCGAGAGCGGGATATTCCTGCTTCGGGCAATGGAGGCCCACGAGTGACGGGCGACGTAAGTCGTCAGCGGTATGCCCAGCCCCAGGCACTCACCCAGTTTTTTCAATTTGTCGTTGACAAAGTGAGCGGCGTTCTTGTACTGCCTGCGGGCATCCGTTTCCACACTTTTAATAATCGGCAACAGATAGGGTGTACCGGAAGTATCGTATTTATCGACAATATCCTGCATCGGTTTTTCCCATTTAATAAGGAGCTGTTGCCCTGTTTTCTGACGGCGATAGAGAAGCACTCCGTTCTGCAAATCCCTCTTTTTCAGATATGCCATATCCACGAACGACATGCCACGGGTACAGAACGAAAACATAAACAGATCTCTTGCGTAATCCATCGCAGGACTGAGGGTCAGATCCGCATCCCGTATCTGGCGGATGACTTTCAGCGGCACGGCCCGTTTGACGGTTTTGCCCACCCCCGTGTAGACATATCTGAACGGAACGCGTTGTTCTGTCAGTTCCCTTTCTACCGCACGATTGTAAATCGCACGCAAATTACGCATGTAAAAAGAGGAGGAATTCGGACAAACATCGTTCTCTTTCAAATAAGTCTCATATTTCACCATCAGACTGGCGTCCAGTTCCTCGAACAGCAAGTCGCGTTCTCCGTGAAAGCGCACGAAACTGTTCAGTGCGGTCGCATAGGTGTCGGACGTGCGCCCTTTGCCTATCTGCTTCAATTCCTGTATAAGTTTCCGCGCAAAAGAGATGAACCCTCCGCAGTCTGTGGGCGAGGTATAGATTTCCACCAGCCTGTCGACGGTATAAGGCGTTCCTGCGTGTTCGAGCCGTGCAACGACTTCCCTAAAACGTGAGAGGTCCTTCGCCAAAGCGGACTGCACGGAAAGCAGATACCCCCCGCGTTCCACTCCGGTATCGGAAGACGGAACGATTTTGGAACGCTCTGCGTCCCACTCCGCAGGATACAGCCTGTAACCGGAATAAACTTGTCTTGCCAAACGGCCGTGAATCACCTGGTAATAGAGCGTCCCTTCCCTCGTCGGAATGGAAGAAGCGCGGAATTTCACTTTTATTGTCGTCATAATATATATGTATATAACTGTCGGCAGAATCGATATTCAATATAAAGTTATCTACATTGGCCTGAACACGATGAAACGTTATCGGAAAAGACAGAGAAAGAAAGCAAAAAACGGATATCCCGACATTTTCCCAAGGGAAAGATTCTTTTTTCCGGCTTTCCTGTGACACTTTGTCTATAAAAGCCGTAACTTTGCCGTATGGAATGGATAGATAACTTACTTTTCAATCACTCGGCCCTGCAGGCTATCATTGTGTTGTCGATGGTAACAGCCATCGGACTGTGGTTAGGGAAAATGCACATATTGGGCGTATCACTGGGAGTCACCTTTGTGTTCTTTGTCGGTATCCTGACCGGACATCTCGGCATTACGCTGGATGCTGACATCCTGAATTATGCGGAGAGTTTCGGACTTGTGCTTTTCGTCTACTCGCTGGGATTGCAAGTGGGTCCCGGCTTTTTCAGTTCTTTCCGCAAGGGAGGACTTCAACTCAATATGCTGAGTCTGACTACCGTAGCGCTCGGAACAGCCACGGCACTCCTGTTGGGCTGGGGATTGTCCATTCCCCTGAAAGACATGATAGGAATCCTCTGCGGTGCCACGACCAACACCCCGGCCCTGGGTGCGGCCCAGCAGACATTGAAGCAAATGGGCATCGAAGCCAGCACGGCCGCCCTGAGTTGTGCCGTGACATATCCGCTGGGAGTCGTCGGAGTGATACTGGCCATCCTGACCGTGCGCAAAATATTCGTGCGCCCCACCGACCTTCGTCCCAAGAAAGAGGATGATCCCAACCACACATATATAGCGGCTTTCCGGATACATAACCCCGGACTGTATCACAAGACTATCGAAGATCTGGCCAATCAGAGCCATACGAAATTTGTCATCTCACGCCTGTGGCGTGAGGGAAAAGTCACCATCCCTTCCGGACACACGGAACTGCTGGAGCACGACCGCATCCTGGTGGTGACAACAGAGAAAGACCTGCCTATCCTGACTCTCCTTTTCGGAGAACAGGAAAACGGAGACTGGAATAAAGAGGATATAGACTGGAACAGCATCGACCGCGATCTGGTGTCCCAACATATCGTCGTGACACGTCCGGAAATAAACGGCAAACGTCTGGGATCGCTCCGGTTGCGCAATGCGTATGACATCAACATCAGCCGCGTAATGCGCAGCGGCGTGAAACTGCTGGCTACTCCCGACCTCATCCTTCAACTGGGCGACCGCCTTACCGTGGTGGGAGACGCACAAGCCATCAAGCAAGTATCCGACAAACTGGGCAATACAGTGCAATCACTGGAAGAACCAAACCTCAGCGCTATCTTCGTCGGCATCGTCATGGGACTGGCGCTGGGAAGCATCCCCATCGCCCTGCCCGGCATCAGCGCACCCGTCAAGCTCGGCCTGGCCGGCGGTCCCATTATCATGGGCATATTGGTGGGCTGTTTCGGTCCACGCCTCCACATGCGTATCTATACGACACGAAGTGCCAATCTCATGCTGCGCGCCATCGGTCTTTCACTCTATCTGGCTTGTCTGGGAGTGGATGCCGGAGGACATTTTTTCGAAACGGTCATGCGTCCCGAAGGGTTGCTGTGGATCGGTGCCGGTTTCATCGTCACGTTTATCCCCATCATCATCATGGCATGGATAAGCATGCGAACCCAGAAGTTAGACTTCGGCAGTTCATGCGGCATGTTGTGCGGCGCCATGGCCAATCCGATGGCACTCGGCTACGTAAACGACACTTTGCCCGGCAATGCGGCTTCCGTGAGTTACGCCACTGTATATCCGCTGGCCATGTTCACCCGCGTCGTTATCGCCCAAGTTATTCTGATGTGCTTCCTGTAGATTCTCCGCTATGCCGGTGAAAGGCGAAAACAGCGCATCACGCCGGCATATTATCCTATAATCCACTTCTCGATGTTCCGTGTCTCGGCAGAGAAGTTCAGACCGATGCGGAACACTTTCGTGTCGCCCGTGCCGAAAGGAAGAGCGTAACCCTTGTCAGAAATCTGTTGCAGAGCCTGTTCCGCAGTACCGTCCAATTTGCATTCTATGATATAAGTATAGTCCTTCGTCTGCAGCACCATGTCGATGCGACCCCGGCAGGTGCAGTATTCCGCACGAACGTACACGCCAAGCAGCTTGCAGAGGATGAACAACACGTTCTGGTAATGGTTCTCACGCTCACACACCAATTCATAAGGGGTGTCCGCAAAGAAACATTTCAGGCGGGTGAGGAAAGATTCTGGTTGGCCCGAGCGTATCTCTTCCACGAATTTCTTAATATGGAAAGGAGCCTCCACCCTATCCACGGATGCGTAGAAAGGCAGCAGGAAACGGAAGAAACCGTCCTCCACTTCCTCGTTCGGGAAGCCCAACCGGTAGGTGCGGAACTCAGGGTCATACCCCTTGATGGTCAAATAGCCACTCTGGTAGATGACGGGGATGGGGTTCGTGGAGGCAATGTCCACGCTGTTGAGGATGTCTTCCGTAGCATTTTCGTTGGACATCCGTTCCAGACTGTAGTCATGCAACTGCAACAGCTTCACGAGGTAAGTGGGAGTACCCGTAGCAAACCAATAGCTACCGAAAGCATTGGCGTCGAAAGCGTTCAACACACTGAACGGATTGTAAAGCCCGGGGCAGTCCGGTACGAAATGATAACCGTCATAAAGGCGTGCCAGCTTCTTCAACACTTCTTCCGCCGACAAATCCAGTTCGTCCGCCATGCGGAGGACATACGGTCGGAAACTTTCCAACAGTTCACGCTCCGTAATGCCACACACCTCGTGATAGTCCTTGCGCATAGAGATGTCTTTCAGATTGTTCAGGTCGCTGAACACGCTCACCTTGCCGAACTTCGTCACACCTGTCAGCATAGCGAACCGGATGTACTGGTCGCACGACTTCAACGCACCGTAGAACGCTTTCAGCGTACCCCGGTAGGCCTCCTGCAACGATTCGTTGCCGATGGCCTGGAGCATAGGCTTGTCGTATTCGTCTATCAGAATCACCACACGACGGCCCGTCCGGGCGAAAGCCTGTTCTATCACATAAGTGAAACGCTCCTCAAGCACGCGGTCTTTCTTCGCATCGCCGTAAACGGCCTCCCATTTTTCCAAGTATTCGTTCAGAATGCCGGGCAGGGCGGATGCGTCTTTATAGTTACGCGTGTTCAGGTCCAAGTGCAGGATGGGATACGAGTCCCATTTCTGTTCCAGTCTGGAGATGGCAAGCCCCTCGAACAGTTCACGCTTGCCTTCAAAGTAGGCGTGCAGCGTGGAGAGCAGCAGACTCTTGCCGAAACGGCGAGGGCGCGACAGGAAGTAATAACGTCCGGTAGTAGCCAGTTTGTACACCAATGTCGTCTTGTCCACATAAAGATAGCCGTCCTTGCGGAGGCTTTCGAAGTTCTGTATGCCGATGGGAAGATTCTGCAGTGCCATGTTACTCTGTTTTTAATATACAAAGCAAAGATAACGGTTATTTGTGAAAAACAGCGCTTTCGGACGATTTTTATATGGCAGATATTGTTCCCTAAAAAATCATACAGAACTTATCTGCTTTCTGGAAAACAGGAATATGTCAATACGAAATCGGGATACAAGCGATAGTGCACCGCATAAGTTTGCCGGCAGGAAGGGTGGGAAGCTGAAAGACGAAACATCCCCTCCGGCTCCACTCGGGACGAACTTGTGTCGGGAATTCCCGACACACACAAGTGCTTCACAAAATCTACTCCCTCGCAATCCATCATCTTGTAAACCGTCTCCTTGGCCGACCAATGCAGTAGCAACGACCAAACATCAGATGCCGTCTCCCCCGCTCCCACAATACGGTCACGCAAAGAAAGAATGCGTTCGCCGTACCGCTCGATATCGATTCCCGTCTTTCCCATCCGGGAAAGAGAGACCGCTACATAGCCTTTTGTATGAGAAATGGAGATGGAAAGGGAACTGTCGGCCAGCATCGGTTTGCCGGAAGGAGCATAGAAAACATCCGGGGGACAAGCCGTCATCTCATACAGCAAAGCCCTGACAGCCGCATACTCCAACCGCCGTTTGGAAGAAGAGAAATGTGCCTCGGCTTCCATTCTGTATTTATCGGGACAGGGCAAAGAGCCCAGCAACTGTTCCGCCGTCTCCGCCACCCGCCATACACAGCAACGGACATCCGTCTCCTCTATACTTAAAAAAAGAGGCATGCTGATTTTTATTCCGGCTCGGCCACCGCCTTGCCTACAATCACTTTTACTTTGACAATACGGCGCTCGTCCATTTCTACCACCTCGAAACGGTAGTTCTTATATACAATCACCTCGTGTAGCTGAGGAAATTCACTCTTTATCTCCAGCAACAGCCCGGCCAACGTATCGGCATCTCCCTCCACCTCTTCGAAGAAGTTCGTCTTCAATTTCATTATCTTATAGAAATCGGACAAAAGAACCTTCGCTTCAAAGACATACGTGTTTGAATTGAGTTTTACGTATGGCAAATCCTCCTCGTCATATTCATCATTTATCTCACCCACGATTTCCTCGATGATGTCTTCCATGGTCACAATGCCCGATGTACCGCCGAACTCATCCACCACAATCGCAATGTGTACCTTGTTCGTCTGAAAATCACGAAGTAAATCGTCTATCATCTTCGTTTCCGGCACGAAATAGGGAGGACGAATCAATGACTGCCAGCGGAAATTGGCCGGTTTGTTCAGATGAGGAAGCAAATCCTTGATATACAAAATGCCTTTTACACAATCTTTCGTACCGGCATACACCGGAATGCGGGAATAATTGTTTTCCACGATACACTTCAGGACCTCCGGATAAGACGTACGCATATCCAGATCCACCATATCCACCCGGGGAGTCATCACTTCCTTAGCCATCTCTCCGCCAAAGCGTATGATACCCTTCAGCATGTTTCGTTCCTCTGCAATATCCCTTTTATCCGTAAGCTCCAGCGCCTGTTCCAACGCATCCACGGAAAGGGAAGCGTCATCCTGCCGCACCATCTTGCTCGCCACCCCTTTGAAACGCATCAGCACGGAGGACAAAGGCCAGAATATTTTCTCCAGCAACACCAGCACGGAAGCCGCCATACGGCAGAAGTTCAAAGTATGCTGAGCCGAATAAATCTTCGGCATGATTTCTCCGAACAAAAGCAGAAGGAATGTCAGCACCACCGTCACGAACAGGAACTCCAATTGCCAGCTCGCTCCAAAATCTATCCAACTGGCAAAAAAGAAGTTCAGCAGCATCACGATGGCCACATTGACAAAATTATTGGAAATAAGTATAGTGGCCAACAGACGTTCCGTGTCTTCCCGCAGAGAAAGTATCTGCCTGTCAGACGAATATTTACCTTCCTCTATATAGTCCAGATCTTTCGGAGAAAGAGAAAAGAATGCAATCTCGGAAGCGGAAACAAACCCCGAGCATCCCAACAGAACAACTGCTACCGCCAAGGCTAAAAAGGCACCCGGCGAAGGCTGGTTGACCGTTATACCATCAAAAAGAGCAATTATCTGTTGTATAAAACTATCTGCGTCCAAGTGTATAGGATTTGGTTAAACATTTAAAACGGCAAGTCCTCTTCCGAAGTTGTTGCCGCAGCCGGAGAAGCCTGAACAGCATTCCCCTGCGAAGAGCCTGAAGCAGCAGCCGGTTGCCCCGGAGATACCGCAGTCTGCTGACGCGGCGTGAGCATCTCCATATTGTCAGCCATAATCTCGTAAATAAAACGCTTCATGCCGTTCTGGTCATCATATGTACGGCTGCGTATCTTACCTTCTATATACAGTTTATCTCCTTTATGCACATACTTTTCCGCCGTTTCGGCCAGCACGCGCCATAAAACGATGTTGTGCCACTCCGTCCGGTCCGGCACAGACGTCCCGTTCTGTAACTTGTATCCACGCTCGGTTGTTGCCAACGGAAACGTCGCCACCGCAATCCCGGTATCCAGATAACGTACATCCGGATCTTTGCCCACGTTCCCTATCAGCATGACTTTATTTAACGACATAAGTATTCATTATTTTATATTCGGCTTCAAAGATATATCATTTTTTGTTCACCGGCTAATAAAATCGTCACAAATTCAAATCTTCCCAGAACATGTCCACCAGACGGGGCACGGCATAATCCCGCACACCCTCCCGGTCAATCCATTGCATACCGGCTTGTACAAACAACGGCGAAACAGGTTTTTCCGGCAGTTCCAATACATAAAAATCCGCTATAAGCAAACGGTGGGACAACTGGTGACGGACATTCCGGCGAACAAGACGCAAGGAAAACCGCCCGCCCTGCATCAGTTCCGCTATCAGCGGAAGTGTCACCAACTCTTCCTGCCCACACGGCACCGGCCTTTCTATCAGTAGCGGTTCATACAACCCTTTCCAAATGTCATTGCCGTCGCGACGGTGCAGACAAGTCTCATTTCCTACCTTTATATATATATATAGGAAGTAACGCTCCGACACCCGTGTGACATGGGATTTGACTGGCAGACGGTCCACTCGCCCCGATTGCAAAGCCCCGCAACTTCCGGACAAGGGGCACAACAGACAGCGAGGAGACTGAGGCGTGCATTGCAGTGCCCCGAAATCCATGATGGCCTGGTTGTAAAGAGCCGGTCGGGATGTATCCAGAAATTCCCCGGCCAGAGCGGTAAACAATTTCTTTCCTTCGGTGGTATCGACAGGGGTATCTATGTCCAAATAACGTGCCAGCACGCGATAGACATTTCCGTCCAGCACCGCACAAGGCAGACCGAACGCGAACGATGCTATGGCCGCAGCCGTATAATCCCCCACCCCTTTCAACTTCCTGATTTCCTCATAGGAAGATGGAAATGAACCGGCTTCCACAATCTGACGGGACGCATGATGCAAATTTCTGGCTCTTGAATAATACCCCAGCCCCTGCCAGTATCTCAGCACCTCATCTTCCGAAGCCGCCGCTAAAGTCTCCACATCCGGAAACCGCCCGACGAAACGCACGAAATAATCATATCCCTGCGCAACCCTCGTCTGCTGAAGTATAATTTCAGATATCCAGATTCTGTACGGATCTTCCGTATCCCGCCATGGCAACTCACGTTTGTTCTCCTCATACCAACGTTCTAGTATTCTTGCAAACTCGCCTCCCTTAACCATTCCGTTCCATATTTAAACGTACAAAAGTAATGAGCAAAGGAGGAAATACCAACTTTTTTTTGTTTTTTTCCCCGTTTTGTTTTCTCACCTCATCGAAAAGCTATATATTTGCAATCCAAAAAATTAAAAATTAGTGCATTACAAACAATAAATTATTAACAGCAATGACAAAAGCAGATATTGTAAACGAGATTTCAAAAAAGACAGGAATCGATAAAGCAACAGTTCTGATGACTGTTGAGGCATTTATGGACTCTGTCAAGGAATCTTTGACGGAGAAAGAGGAAAATGTGTATTTACGCGGTTTCGGTAGCTTCATCCTGAAAAAGCGTGCCAAAAAGACTGCACGTAATATCTCCAAGAATACTACAATTATTATTGACGCCCACAACATTCCGGCCTTCAAGCCTGCCAAAGTGTTCGTAGACGCGGTAAAGAAATAAGGAGATTGCCTATTAAAATCTGAGTATTAACCATATAAATATTATTAGATATGCCAAGCGGAAAGAAAAAGAAAAGACACAAGATGGCCACTCACAAGCGTAAGAAAAGACTAAGAAAAAACAGACATAAGAGCAAATAGTCCGACGCTTGTCTGAATTGACAGAATAAAGAACAAACTTGAAAGGCTGAAACAAAGGAAGCCTCCTCGGGTTTGTTCTTTGTTTAGAAACTAATAAAAGAATGCTGATAGAAACATGACTAGCGAAGTAGTTATTGATGTTCAACCCAAAGAAGTGTCCATCGCACTGCTTGAAGACAAGCGGCTGGTGGAATTTCAGAAAGAGGGGCAATCCACCCCTTTTGCTGTGGGTAACGTGTATCTGGCAAAAGTCCGCAAACTGATGCCAGGCCTGAATGCATGTTTCGTGAACGTAGGCTATGAGCGCGATGCCTTTCTACATTATCTCGATTTAGGGACCCAATTCAACACATACGCCAAATATCTGAAACAAGTAACCAGTGATAAGCGCAAGCTCTATCCGATTTCAAAAGCCAGCATCCAGCCGGAACTGCCCAAAGAAGGCAGCGTGCAGAATACCCTGCAACAAGGTCAGGAGATACTCGTTCAAATCGTCAAGGAGCCTATATCCACAAAAGGCCCCCGTCTGACATGCGAACTATCATTTCCCGGACGTTATCTGGTTTTGATCCCGTTCAACGAGAAGGTATCCGTTTCTTCCAAAATACAGTCATCCGAAGAACGTGCACGTCTCAAAGGTTTGATCCAGCGAATTAAGCCCAAACATTTCGGGGTCATCGTACGTACCGTAGCCGAGGGAAAACGAGTGGCGGAATTGGACAACGAGCTTAAGGTATTACTGAAAAAATGGGAAGATGCCATCACCAAAGTGCAGAAAGCATCCAGCCTGCCCACCTTGGTTTATGAAGAAACCAGCCGGACAGTCGCCATGTTGCGCGATCTTTTCAATCCTTCGTACGAGAATATCTATATAAACGACAAAACGATATTCGACGAGGTAAAAGACTATGTCACGCTTATAGCCCCCGACAGGGCACATATCGTGAAGCAATACACCGGTAAACTGCCCATTTTTGACAACTACGACATTACCCGACAGATAAAATCCTCATTCGGCAAAACCGTCTCTTATAAACACGGCGCCTATCTTATCATCGAACATACGGAAGCCTTGCATGTGGTGGACGTAAACAGCGGAAACCGCGCCAAATCCAAAGACGGACAGGAAGCCAATGCTTTGGATGTCAATCTAGGAGCCGCCGACGAGCTGGCACGCCAGTTGCGTCTGCGCGATATGGGAGGAATCATCGTGGTTGACTTCATCGATATGAATGTGGCCGAAGACCGGCAGAAGTTATACGAACGGATGTGCGAAAATATGAAAAAAGACCGTGCACGCCACAATATACTGCCCCTGAGCAAATTCGGCCTTATGCAAATTACACGCCAACGAGTACGTCCGGTGATGGACGTACATGTGGAAGAAACATGCCCTACTTGTTTCGGTAAGGGAACCATCAAATCCAGTTATCTCTTCACAGAAAAACTGGAAAGCAAAATCAACATTTTAGTAAAGAAAATAGGCATCAAGCAATTTACGTTGTACGTTCACCCCTATGTGGCCGCTTATATCAACCAGGGACTCCTTTCCCTGAAACGGAAATGGCAGATGAAATACGGCTTCGGAGTTAGAATCCTGCCGAAGCAGAGTCTGGCTTTCCTGCAATATGAGTTCGTAAACATCACGGGAGATGAAATAGATATGAAGGAGGAAGTGGAAGTATAACTCCCAACCTCCGATCCTGACAGACAAATCCCGCATGAAACTCCGTTTATCCAAACAGACATTTCATGCGGGATTTATCATTTCCGGCAGACAACCGGCTTTTCTCAGGAGCGCCGTTCCAGCAACACGACGTTCTCCACGTGCTGTGTATGGGGGAACATGTCCACCGGCTGGACCGCCGTCACCCGATAAGCGGCATCAAGCAAAGCAAGGTCACGCGCCTGTGTGGCCGGATTGCAACTGACATA
Source organism: uncultured Paraprevotella sp. (assembly GCA_964540455.1). GTDB lineage: Bacteria > Bacteroidota > Bacteroidia > Bacteroidales > Bacteroidaceae > Paraprevotella. The sequence continues at coordinate 34,281 of CAZIMK010000021.1, read as the reverse complement.
TACGATACGCTCCGGAGCAGCAAACAGCAACACGTCTATCACGTCCTGATGCATGCCGGCACGGGGAGGATCCGTGATAATAACATCCGGACGCCCATGTTCTTCAATAAAATCACGGTTCAGGATGTCTTTCATATCCCCCGCATAAAACAGGGTATTCTCTATACCGTTGATTCGGGAATTTATCTTCGCATCTTCTATCGCCTCCGGCACATACTCGATACCAACGACCTTGCGGGCTCCACGGGCCACAAAGTTGGCAATCGTACCGGTTCCCGTATACAGGTCATACACAAGTTCCTGCCCGGTCAAACCGGCAAACCGGCGCGCTACCTTGTACAGTTCGTATGCCTGTTCCGTATTGGTCTGATAAAAACTCTTGGGACCGACTTTAAACCTCAGCCCTTCCATCTCCAGGAAGATATGGTCATCTCCCTTGAACACAACGACCTCCTGATCGCCGATCGTATCATTAAACTTCTGATTGTTCACATACAACAACGAGGTGATTTCCGGAAACATGTCAGCCACATATCGCATAAGCCCCATCGCCTGATCCCGTTCCCCGTCACCGGTGATGCAGAACTGCATTACCAGCATCAGCCCTCCCGTATTGGAGTTGCGGATCATCATGTTCCTCAGCAGCCCCGTATGCGCACGCTGGTCATAAAACGTCAGTCCGTGCTCATATCCGTAATCACGCAAGGCATTGCGCACACGATTGTTCACATCATCCATCAGCCAGCATTTCTCGATAGGCAATATCTTGTCGAAAGACCCTACCGTATGGAATCCCACGGCATCCGAATGCTCATACGTCTTGCCGGACGCAATCTCTTCCGCGGTCAGCCAACGTCTGTTGCAAAAGCCGAACTCCAGCTTGTTCCGATAATGCCGCGTCAGCCGGGAACCCAGAATCGGCATCACTTCGGGCAATTCCACCTTTCCGATACGTGTCAGATTGTCCACCACCTGCTGCTGTTTGTAACGCAATTGCTCCTCATAAGGCAGACATTGCCATTTACACCCTCCGCAAACACCGAAATGCTCGCAGAACGGCTGTGCGCGTTTATCGGAATACTTATGAAAACGGACAGCCACCGCCTCGCAATAATGATGTTTTTTTCGCTGTACGCGCAAATCCACCACATCACCCGGAACCACATAAGGCACGAACACCACCATGTCGTCCACACGGGCCAGCGCCTTGCCTTCGGCCGCCACATCCGTTATAGTAACATACTCCAATACAATCGGTTCTTTTCTCTTACGAGCCATATCCTGTCTGTTATTTTATAAGATCTTGTTTTTTCGGGCAGACAAAAGTAATAAAAAAACAATAACTTTTTGTCTGTTTTCCTTTTGTATTATTCATTTTTTCACTAAGTTTGCATTAGAACATTTTGTTAACTAACAATAATTTAAAAAGATGAGCGAAAAAAGAGTTTATACCTTTGGAAACGGTCAGGCCGAAGGTAACGCGCAAATGCGCGAGCGGTTGGGCGGCAAAGGCGCCAACCTTGCGGAAATGAACCTTATCGGCGTACCGGTTCCCCCGGGATTCACGATTGCGACAGACGTCTGCAACGAATATTATGCCATCGGCCAGGAAAAGATCGTGGAAATCCTCCAGGACGAGGTCAACAAGGCCGTAGCCCACGTGGAAGAGCTGATGAACAGCAAGTTCGGCGATGTCACCAATCCCCTGCTGGTTTCCGTACGTTCCGGTGCCCGTGCCTCCATGCCGGGTATGATGGATACGATTCTCAACCTGGGTCTGAACGACGAAGTTGCGGAAGGTATGGTAAAGAAGACCGGCAATCCCCACTTCGTATACGATTCCTACCGCCGTTTCGTACAGATGTACGGTGACGTCGTACTCGGAATGAAACCCGTAAACAAGGAAGATATCGACCCGTTCGAAGCTATCATCGAAGAAGTAAAAGCCATCCGCGGCATCAAGCTCGACAAGGACTTGTCCGTAGAAGAACTGAAAGACTTGGTAGCCCGCTTCAAGAAAGCCATCAAGGAACAGACGGGATGCGATTTCCCGACAGACCCGATGGAACAGCTCTGGGGAGCTATCTGCGCCGTATTCCGCAGCTGGATGAACGAACGCGCCATCCTGTACCGCAAGATGGAAGGTATACCCGACGAATGGGGTACAGCCGTATCCGTTATGGCCATGGTATTCGGTAACATGGGTGAAACATCCGCTACCGGCGTATGCTTCAGCCGCGATGCCGCTACGGGTGAAAACCTGTTCAACGGTGAGTACCTTGTCAACGCACAGGGCGAGGACGTAGTGGCCGGTATCCGCACACCGCAGCAGATTACCATCGAAGGATCACGCCGCTGGGCAGCCCTGCAGGGCATCAGCGAAGAAGAGCGCGCAGCCAAATTCCCATCCATGGAAGAGGCTATGCCTGAAATCTATAAGGAACTGGATGCTATTCAGGACAAACTGGAGAAACACTACCGCGACATGCAGGATATGGAGTTCACGGTACAGGAAGGCAAGCTCTGGTTCTTGCAGACACGTAACGGCAAGCGCACCGGTACAGCTATGGTAAAGATTGCCATGGATTTGGTCCGCGAAGGTCTGATCGACGAAAAGACGGCCCTGTTGCGTTGCGAACCGCAGAAACTGGACGAACTCCTCCACCCCGTATTCGACAAAGAAGCCCTGAAAAAGGCAAAAGTCATCACACAGGGATTACCCGCTTCTCCGGGTGCAGCCTGCGGACAGATCGTGTTCCACGCTGATGACGCACAGACATGGCACAACGACGGCCACCGCGTAGTGATGGTACGTATAGAGACCTCTCCCGAAGACTTGGCCGGTATGTCGGCAGCCGAAGGCATCCTGACAGCCCGTGGCGGTATGACTTCTCATGCAGCCGTCGTAGCCCGCGGTATGGGTAAATGCTGTGTGTCCGGTGCCGGTGCCATCAATGTCAACTACAAGAACAAGACCGTAGAAATCGAAGGTGTCGTATATAAAGAAGGTGACTATATCTCCATCAACGGTTCCACCGGTCAGGTATATGCCGGCGAAGTTCCCACAAAGGCAGCCGAACTGTCCGGCGACTTCAAGGAACTGATGGACCTCTGCGACAAATACACGAAGTTGCAGGTACGCACCAATGCCGACACTCCGCACGATGCACAGGTGGCTCGCGCTTTCGGTGCCAAAGGTATCGGTCTGACCCGTACGGAGCACATGTTCTTCGATGACCAGAAGATTGTAGCCATGCGCGAAATGATTCTGGCCGAGAACGTGGAAGGACGCGAAAAGGCTTTGGCCAAGTTGCTCCCCTATCAGAAGGCAGACTTTAAGGGTATTCTGGAAGCCATGGACGGTTGTCCGGTGAACATCCGTCTGCTCGATCCCCCCTTGCACGAGTTCGTTCCCCATGATCTGAAAGGTCAGGAAACAATGGCCAAGGAAATGGGTATCAGTGTAGAAGAAATCCAGAAGCGCGTTGCCAGCCTGGCAGAGAACAACCCGATGCTGGGTCACCGTGGTTGCCGTCTGGGTATCACATTCCCCGAAATCACGGCCATGCAGACACGCGCCATCCTCAGTGCCGCCTGCGAACTGAAGAAAGAAGGCAAGAACCCGATGCCTGAAATCATGGTTCCGCTCATCGGTATCCTTTATGAGCTGAAACAGCAGAAGGAAGTTATCCAGAAGACAGCCAAGGAAGTATTTGCCGAGGAAGGTGTGGAGATCGACTTCGAAATCGGTACGATGATTGAAATACCGCGTGCCGCCCTGACAGCCGATCGCATCGCGACGGAAGCCGAATACTTCTCATTCGGAACGAACGACCTGACTCAGATGACCTTCGGTTATTCCCGCGACGATATCGCCAGCTTCCTGCCGGCATATCTGGAGAAGAAGATTTTGAAGGTAGACCCGTTCCAGGTATTGGATCAGAATGGTGTAGGCCAGCTCATCGAAATGGCAGTGGAAAAAGGACGTTCTGTTCGTCCGGGCATGCGCACCGGTATCTGCGGTGAGCACGGCGGCGAACCGTCTTCCGTTAAGTTCTGCGCACGTGTAGGCATGGACTATGCATCCTGCTCTCCGTTCCGCGTGCCTATCGCACGTCTGGCTGCGGCGCAGGCTGCAATAGAAGATTAAGACTTCGAATTAGTACATACTGAATAAATAACCTGTTAGGCTGTAATACTCTGATAAAACGGAGATTACAGCCTAACTTGCGTTTAAGCGGTTCTATGTAGGCGCGATATATCTCACCCCATCCCCCTATAATACTCCAACATTGCCGTATTCACTTTAACAGCTGTCTTAATCTGCGATTTTCTAAAACGCTCTTTAAGCACAACACCGAGCAACTGAACATACTCCTTGCCTGATACGATACTATTATGCTTCACGAAAGCCGGTTTATTATCTTCTTTATTTGCTATGATAGTATAATATTAGGCTTATAGGTCAATTATTCTTTATTTTCTTCTTTTTCCCTCCAAATCTCCTCTGCCAGATACTTGTCGCTACGGCAATGTAAGTCAGCAACACCTTCTTCGAGGAGAGGAAGAAGTGGTGAATTATAGAAAATATCCATCGCTTCCTTTCCACGACGAACGAATCGCTCTCCATATTTCTGAGCTTGCCCCAGTAATGTGGTAACATAGAAACCAGGACCGAAATCGAGAAAAGCTCGGCTATGAGTCGTATCCGGATGCTCCACAACTACGGTTGATGCATGATATACTTCCATTATGCCAATACTCCTTTCTCCCTCATGTATTCGGTGAGATCTTCCATCAGATATTCCTTGCCAAAGGTATGCAGCACATCATAACTGGGCACGATGTAGCCAGTCAGGATACCCGACTGCTTCAGGCGACGATACACCTCAACAGCACTCAGGTTCAATCGGCGTGAAAGATTGCCGATACAGTATGTTACGAAATCTATGTTGTTGCAACTCATAATCGTGGTTTTCTAATATCGGTGTTAAGTTCCTCTTCCGCTATAAGTTTATCAAGTTCCCAATTCCTTCTTACCAATGCTTCGTTAATCTGCCGGTAAGCGGTTTCACGAGCCTGTTCAATACTTGTTTTGCGGGCCGATCACAATACTTTGACGCTATACGCAAAGTTAATAATAAATAGTGATATAACCATCAAAATTGGCAAGAAATTTGACGATACGGTCAAAATCATGAGGCTGCAGTGGAAGACAACGCATAAGGCGATTATAAATTATACGGACTGAATGCTCTTGCACAATCAGAATGATTTGATTAACTTTGTCATTATCTGTAAGAATTACCCTAACATTTCAAATTTTATTATGAATAACGATTCTTTATTTGATCTGACCGGAAAAGTAGCAGTCGTGACAGGCGGCGGCGACGGTATAGGCAAGGCTTCGTGCGAGATTCTTGCAGCTGCGGGTGCAGCGGTTGTGGTAAGCGATATTTCGCTTGAAAAAGCGCAGGCCGTGACCGATGGCATCATAGCATCGGGGGGCAAGAGCGCAGCTGTGGTATGCAACGTGCTCGACAGCGACGACCTGACTCGTCTTATCGATTTCACAGTAACCACTTTCGGTACAGTCAACATCCTTGTCAATAATGCCGGAATGGGCGGAGGCGGGCGTGAGAATCCTTTCAAAATCGACCGTACATACGTGGAACGTATCTATGCCATCAATGTCTTTGCCTCCTGGGAGCTGTGCAAACTTGCGGCTCCCCACATGCAGAAATCCGGCTACGGCAGCATCATCAACATTACCTCGATGAGCAGTATCAACAACAGTCCGGATATGGCTATCTATGGTTCATCGAAAGCTGCACTCAACCATCTGGCTTCCAACCTCGCATTCGATTACGGCCCTATGGGAATACGAATCAACAACGTGGGTCCCGGAGCCACACGTACCCATGCCCTCGCTTCGGTTCTTACCCCGGAGATTGAGGCGAAAATGCTGGCACATACCCCGGTTCACCGCCTTGGAGAAGTTTCGGATATTGCCGGCGCGGTACTGTATTTCGCAGCCCCTATCTCGGCCTGGGTCAGCGGTCAGACTCTGATGGTAAACGGAGGAGGCGTTCAGACACTCGACTGATTCAGGGCATACGCAAGAAAATATCCTAAAACGCATACTTTCATGAGGATTACCTATCCAAGATATGATTGTCACCTGACAGCGATATATGACAGTCAGAAATAACTGTCAAATATTATTATATTTTTCTATCGATTTCCAAGGCTTCATTATGCCGTATTTGGGCGGATTTTCATTCAGTACTGGATTGCACCTTTATCCAGTACTGAATCAGGGGTCCATTCAGTGCTTCGTTAATCCTTCATTCAGTACTGTATTAGGGTCTCATTCAGTGCTGCATCACATCCTTATTCAGTACTGAATGAAGGTGCAATGAAACAAGATTGAAAACATCGGCACTCTTCGACGTTTTTCGACACTTGACACTCCCTCCGTTTCATATCTTGCAAAAACAGGTGACAAAAAAAGCCGCTATTTTTATAAAAAAACCACTGCTTCGCGACAGACATCATCGGAAGGGGTGATACTCATTGTAAAAATAAAAAAACAAAGAGATAAGTTTCGGTACTCAGACTCCTGTCATCTGCGACCCTGCTTTCATCGGAGCCCCGTCGGATTCACCATGACAGGCATGGACAACCGGGCAACCAGGGTTATATTACTGGGATGAAATGAAAAAGACTGTTATAACAGGGGGGCGCATTAGCTAATTAAGGTTATAATTACCCCGAATGTCTTTCTAAAAGTTTAAACCGTTTGGACAAATCCTCCTTTCTTCCTACCTTGCACCCGCATTCAACAAGAATGAATGAAACTAAACTTTAACTATGATAAAAGCTGATATCGGATTAATTGGTCTGGGCGTCATGGGAGAAAACCTGGCGCTGAATATGGAGAGCAAAGGATTCCGCGTGGCCGTATACAACCGGATGGAAGCCGGAGAGGAAGAGATGGTACAAAACTTTGTCAACGGAAAAGGACAAAACAGGAATTTCATCGGTACCTACTCTCCGGAGGAACTGGCAGAGGCCGTGGAGCAACCCCGCAAAATCATGATGATGGTGAAAGCCGGCGCACCCGTGGACAGTCTTATCCACCAGCTATTGCCTTACCTGTCACCCGGCGACGTACTGATAGACGGCGGAAACTCCGACTTCCACGACACGGAACGGCGCGTACAGGAACTGGCCGACAAACGAATCTATTTCATCGGCTGCGGCATATCGGGCGGAGCGGAAGGAGCCCTGAACGGTCCTTCCATTATGCCGGGAGGCGCACGGCAGGCCTGGCCGCTGGTAAAGGATATACTGCAAGGCATAGCCGCCCGACTGGATGACGGGCAACCCTGTTGCAACTGGATAGGCAAAGGGGGAGCCGGGCATTTTGTGAAGACCATACACAACGGTATCGAATACGGAGACATGCAGCTAATAGCCGAGGCATACGCCCTGCTGAAACGCAGGAGCGGAGTTTCCGGCGACGAGGCGGCCAAGGTATTCGAACAGTGGAACTGCAACGAACTAGACAGTTTCCTGATCGACATCACGGCACGCATCCTGCGCTTCCGGGAACCGGACGGCACCCTTTTGTTGGACCACATACGCGACGTGGCAGGACAAAAAGGCACCGGACAATGGAGCGTACAGGCGGCATTGGCCGAGGGCGATCCTCTCACCCTTGTAGCAGAGGCCGTATTCGCCCGCTCGCTGTCGTCTCTGCCCGATGAAAGGGGACAGGCTGCCACTCTTTATCCCCCGCTCAGGCACTCTGCCTCCCCTCTTTCACCGGAGGATATCAGGCAGGCGCTTTACGCTGCCAAAATCGTCTCGTATGCCCAAGGGTTTTCCTTGCTGAGACGGGCCTCGGAGCGTTATGAATGGAATCTCGACTTCGGCCGGCTGGCACTCATCTGGCGCAAGGGGTGTATCATCCGGTCCGCTTTCCTGGAACGGATTACATCGGCTTACGAACGCAAACCGTATCTGGAGAATCTGCTGTTCGACGATTATTTCCGCAACGAAATCATCCGGCTGTTGCCGGCCTGGAGACGCGTTGTCGCCGACGGCTGCCTGAGCGGTATCGCACTGCCGGCTCTCTGCGCATCCCTGAGTTACTTCGACGGCCTATGCACCACGCACTCCCCGGCGAATCTGATTCAGGCACAACGCGACTACTTCGGTGCCCACACCTACGAACGGACGGACAGACCCGCCGGAGAAGCATTCCACACCCAGTGGGAAGAAAATAAAAACTAACCTCCAACACCCCTGACATGAAAAGAGCGGAAGATCAAATACTGGTTATATTCGGAGCATCGGGCGACCTGACCGGACGCAAGCTGATGCCGGCCTTGTATGAACTACACACAAGACAACTGTTACCGGAACGGTTCGTCATACTCGGAGCAGCGCGCACCGCCTACAGCGATGAGGAATACCGCGACCTGCAGGCACGGAACATACGCAACGCGCGTGCACTGAAACCGGAGGAAGAGGCGGCGCTGCCGTCATTCCTGCAACGCGTGCATTATCTGACAATAGAATCGACAGACCCCGAAGAATACGAACGGTTGAAAGACCGCATCCATGAATTGAGAAACAAAGAGAACCTGCCGGACCGGCTACTCTACTACATGGCCACCCCGCCTTTCATGTATCGCATCATTCCATCCTGCCTGGAACATTGCCGCCTGAACAAAACCGAGGAGCCGGACGGATGGAGGCGTATTGTCGTGGAGAAACCTTTCGGCCACAGTCTGGAAAGCGCGCAGCAACTGAACAGCCATCTGCGCGGCATCTTCGACGAGAAGGAAATTTACCGCATCGACCATTATTTAGGAAAGGAGACGGTGCAGAATATTCTGGTGCTCCGCTTTTCCAACGGTATATTCGAACCGTTATGGAACCGCAATTACGTTGACTCGGTGGAAATCAGCGCCACCGAGACACTGGGCGTGGGAACAAGAGGAAAGTATTACGACGGGGCAGGAGCCCTGCGCGACATGGTGCAAAACCATCTGATGCAGCTACTGGGTTTCATTGCCATGGAATCCCCGTCAACTTTTGAATCGGAGACCATCCGAGACGAAATAACCAAGGTTTTCCGTTCGCTTCATCCTTACCGCCCCGACGAAATAGACGAATGGGTGGTCAGAGGACAATACGAAGGCTATCGCAACGAACCGGACGTGGCTCCCGATTCAACGACCGAAACCTACGTGGCCATGAAACTGTTCATCGACAACTGGCGATGGAGCGGCGTGCCTTTCTACATCCGTACCGGTAAAAATCTGCCGGCCAAGACGTCGGAAATCGTTATCAACTTCAAGTCTACCCCGCACAGCCTGTTCGTGGGACAATGTTCGGGAAGTTCGTGCAACAAACTGGTCATACGCATCCAGCCGGACGAAAGCATTTCCCTCCATTTCGGACTGAAGATGCCGGGAGCCGGATTTACGGTGAAACAAGTGGAGATGGACTTCCGATATAATTCTTTAGGCGATGAGCGGCTACCCGACGCATACGAGCGCCTGCTGATGGATGTCATGCAGGGGGATTCCACGTTGTATGCCCGAAACGATGCGTTGCTGGCCAGCTGGACGGTGATAGACCCGATACTGCAACACTGGAACGCCTGCGGTGAAAAGGGATTGTATCTGTACAAAGCCGGACAGGACGGTCCGTCGGAGAACAGCGGGACGAGCCGGAAAGCGGACGCTTCCTGTGAAACCGAACTTTCCTGACAGAACCATGCGGACCGAACAATACTATTCCGCTCGGGAAGCGCTGGACAGCCTGACGGAACACTTGCGGGACATGACGGAAAGGAAGCCCGAGGGATGCCCTTTCCATCTGGCCCTGTCGGGAGGGAATACGGCTATACAAATGTTTGCTTTATGGAGGGAAGAATATACCGACCGAATCCGGTGGGAAGACGTTCATTTTTATTGGGTGGACGAGCGATGTGTGCCGCCCACGCATCCGGAAAGCAACTACGGCCAGGCTAAGCGGGAATTCCTCATACCGCTGGGCATTCCGGACGGACACATCTTCCGCATACGGGGCGAGGAGCCGCCCGAGGCCGAAGCCCTGCGTTATTCCGATAATGTCATGCGGCTGTTGCCGCAACGGAACGGACTGCCGGTGTTCGACTGCATCATCCTGGGAGCCGGTACGGACGGACATACTGCCTCTCTGTTTCCCGGCGACATGCAGGCGCTGGTGTCCGGACAACCTTATATCACTACGGTTCATCCCCAGACCGGACAACGACGTATCAGCATGAGCGGCACACTCTTACTGAACCACTCTCCCATCCTGCTTCCCCTCGTCGGAACGGACAAGAAAGACATCACGGACAAGATTCTGGGCGGAAAGGGAACCGATCCTCTCCTGCCATCGGCCTATATCCTCTCGCGCGCAAAGGACGCACGGCTCTACTGCCAGACCAGAGAAGAAAATATCATGATGTAACTGCAACCGACCTCCGTCAGCCTTCCACTTCGCTCAGCTCCAGCCACCGCATGGTCTTCTCGTCCAATTCGTCGCCAAGCACAGGCAACCGTTTCGACTTCTCCGTCAGTTCCGCCACTGAAAGTTCCCCGCTGCACAAGGCCTCCTCAATCTGTCTCTTCTCTTCTTCCAGCGCCGCGATTTCAGTCTCCAGCGCCTGCATCTCCAGACGTTCTTTATAAGATAGCTTACGTTTCGCCGGTTTGTCGGAATCCGTACGGGGCTTGTCTTCCCTGTTGCTTTTCGGAACAGACACGCTGTGTTCCCGCTCGAACTGTATTTTCTCTTCTTTCCAATCCCGATACTGTGTGTAGTTGCCGGGAAAATCACGCACGTCGCCCTGGCCTTCAAACACAAGCAAGTGGTCCACCACCTTGTCCATGAAATAACGGTCGTGACTGACAACGATGACACAACCCTTGAAATTCCGGAGATACTCCTCCAACACCTGCAATGTTACGATATCCAGATCGTTAGTCGGTTCGTCCAGCACCAGAAAATTAGGATTGTGCATCAACACGGTACACAGATACAGCCGTCGCCGTTCGCCGCCGCTGAGTTTGTATACATAACTTTGCTGCGCCTTGGGAGAAAACATGAAGTGCTGCAGGAACTGCATGGCGGACAGATGGCGCCCTCCCCCCAGATCGATGTATTCGGCCACATCCCGTACCACGTCTATGACTTTCATCTGCTCGTCGAACTTCATGCCTTCCTGAGAATAATAGCCGAACTTCACGGTCTCGCCTACGACGACACGACCGCTGTCCGGCTTCACCTCGCCGAGAAGTATCTTGATAAAGGTGGATTTGCCGGTACCGTTGTTTCCCACGATACCCATCTTCTCGTAGCGGGAAAACGTATAAAGGAAGTTATCCAATATGACCTTGTCCGGACCATAACTTTTTGAGATGTATTCCGCCTCGAATATTTTGGAACCTATATAAGAGGATTTAACCTCCAGTTTGACCTGCGTGTCCGCCGTCTTTCTTTTGGCCACTTTCTCCAGTTCATAAAAAGCCTCCTGCCGGTAGCGGGACTTGTGTCCGCGGGCACAAGGCATGCGCCTCATCCAGTCCAGCTCCGTACGGTAGAGGTTGTTGGCGCGGGCCACTTCCGCATTGGAAGCATCGATTCGTTCCTGCCTTTTTTCCAGATAATAAGAGTAATTGCCGCGATAGGCGTAGAGTGTTTCATTGTCCAGTTCCAGGATGACGGAGCAAACACGATCCAGGAAATAACGGTCGTGCGTCACCATCAGCAGACTCATCGTCGTATGGTTCAGATAGCCTTCAAGCCACTCGATCATTTCCAGATCGAGGTGGTTGGTCGGTTCGTCCAATATCAGCAGGTCGGGCGCCGTAATCAATATGTTAGCCAAAGCCACCCGTTTCAGCTGGCCGCCGGACAGTTCCCTGACAGGCTGTCCGAACTCCGTTATCTTCAGTTTGGAAAGAATCTGCTTGGCCCGGCTTTCATAGTCCCAGGCCTGTTCATGCTCCATACGGTCCAGCAGATCCTGAAGCCCCGGATTGCCGGGAGTCTGCATACAATGCTCGTACTCGCGTATCAGATTGGTGGTATCGTTTCCATGCCAGAAACAAGCCTCCATGACGGTCAGATCTTCCGGATATTCAGGTATCTGCTCCAAATACCCCACCCGCAGATCGCGCCGGAATATGACGGTTCCCTCGTCATAGGATTCTTTTCCGCTGATGATATTCAGGAGCGTGGACTTGCCGGTTCCGTTCTTGGCAATAAGCCCCACGCGCTGCCCTTCGGCTATCCCGAACGATATTTTTTCAAACAAGACCCGTTCGCCGATGCGTTTCGTCAGTCCCTCCACTTGCAAATAAGGATTCACAGCTGCCATAGTTTCCGATTTTACGGCACGAAAATAGCTTTTTTTCCCGCGTATACAAAGTGTGCGCTCCATTTTTACCCAAAAAGAACGGAACGTTAAAAAAAAGCAGGTGTTTTCGCGGTCAATTCAAAAAAACATAGTACTTTTGCAGCATCAAAAACAATAAGTCTGCTCTTTTCATAGAGTGTCTTTTCAATAAAATTCAACCATCAACATTATCCGATGTCGCAACCTTTCATTCTGAAAATGAAAGCGATTGTTACGGTATTCCAAAAATTATCTATGCACAAAAAAAGCGAGTTAGAAAGCAAGTCTTTAGAAGAATTGCAAAATATAGCCCGGGAACTGGGCATCCAGGTGGAGCATTCGGATTCGTCTCTCGACCTTATCTATAAAATCATCGACGAAGAATCCATTCAGTCCGCCACACAGAAAGTCAGCGAAGAGAAACCGGCACGCAAGCGCACACGTATTGCCAAAAAAGAACCGGACCGCGTGTACAGCGCGTCACAGGGCAGCGGCGAGAACTTCGACTTAAAGAAGAAGGCTCCGGTTGAGGACCTGTTCAGCACGGTGCCACCGACGGAAGAAACGCCGTCCGACAGTATGCCCGAAACTCCGGAAACGACTTCGGCATCCGACAGTCCGGCTCCCAAAAAACGCGGCCGCAAGTCGAAAGCGGAAAAAGCGGCCATAGAGGCAGCCAAGGTGGCCAGCGAACTGATTGCATTGAACCAACCAGTTTCGGATACCATCGTAGAAGAGATTCCTGACACTCCGGTTCCGGCTGAGGATGTTCCACCGACAGAAAAACAGGAAATGCCCGCCGCTGAAGAAGGAAAGGAGGCTCCCAAAGTTCCGGAAAAGAAGCAGGAAGAAGATATGCAGTTCGACGAAAAGGCATTCTTCGACGCCGACGAAGATGACTTCATTCCTATTGAAGACATTCCGGCCGTCGGCAACCAGTCCGAAGACGACCACTTCTTCTCCGACATGGCAGAACGTGCGTCCTCACTGACACAGAACCTCACGGAAATAGAACTGGACGACCTCCCCGCCGCACACGGAAACGCCAGCCAGTGGGAAACGGCCGGTCCGTCCGTGAAAGATGACTTCCGCCGCAAGGAAACAGCTGATGCGACATACGATTTCGGCGATATTCTCGTAGGACAAGGTGTTCTGGAAATCATGTCGGACGGCTACGGTTTCCTCCGCTCCAGCGACTACAACTACTTGTCCTCTCCCGACGATATCTACGTAAGCACTTCGCAAATAAAACTGTTCGGCCTGAAAACCGGCGATGTGGTGGAAGGCCCCGTGCGTCCTCCCAAGGAAGGCGAGAAGTATTTCCCTCTGATACGCGTCACGCACATCAACGGACGGGAACCCGGCGAAGTCAGGGACCGCGTGCCTTTCGAACACCTGACTCCTCTCTTCCCGGATGAGAAATTCCAGTTGTGCAAGGGATATAACGACACTCTGTCCGCACGGGTCGTCGACTTGTTCGCCCCTATCGGAAAAGGACAGCGCGCGCTGCTTGTGGCACAACCGAAAACCGGTAAGACCCTCCTTATGAAGGACATCGCCAATGCCATCGCGGCCAACCATCCGGAAGCCTATCTCATCATGCTTCTTATCGACGAACGTCCGGAGGAGGTAACAGACATGGCACGTACTGTCAATGCAGAGGTTATCGCCTCCACATTCGACGAACCGGCCGAACGCCACGTAAAGATAGCCGGCATCGTGCTCGAAAAGGCCAAACGGATGGTAGAATGCGGACACGACGTTGTCATCTTCCTCGATTCCATCACCCGTCTGGCACGTGCATACAACACGGTATCCCCCGCAAGCGGCAAAATCCTCTCCGGCGGTGTGGACGCCAATGCCCTGCACAAACCCAAGCGTTTCTTCGGAGCAGCCCGCAACATCGAAGGCGGCGGTTCGCTGACCATCATCGCCACGGCCCTGATAGACACCGGCAGCAAGATGGACGAGGTTATTTTCGAGGAATTCAAGGGTACGGGAAACATGGAGCTGCAGCTCGACCGCACGCTGAGCAACAAGCGTATCTTCCCGGCTGTGAACATCATCGCGTCCAGTACGCGCCGCGACGACCTGCTGCATGACAAGCAGACGCTCGACCGCATGTGGATACTGCGCAAGTTCCTGTCCGACATGAATCCGGTGGAGGCCATGACATTCGTCAAGGAGAGACTGGAACAAACCAAAGACAACGAAGAGTTCCTCTTGAGCATGAACTCATAAAGGAAGATTCACACGAATCATTTCCGGTGAATTGCCCTCCGAAAGCGACTTGACTTTCGGAGGGCAATTCGCTATTAAAGAAAGGCGGCCTGCTCACACACTCCCGCACAGACCGCCCTTTTTTACTCTCATACCGGCCGGAAAGCCTATCTCACGATAACCTTACGCGTCGTACCGTCGGTATAACGGATGATATTTATGCCACGCTGCGGAACGCCCCACTTACGGCCGTTCAGGTCGTAATAGCCTTCCACGGCCGGAGCCGTCACGGCCGTCCCTGCTTCGGCAATGCCTGAAGGCAATCCCGATGTGGTGAAAGTCTGCTCCTCGCCGTAAGTCTTACCGGCGGAAGTCTTCACGAACGCACGGAGGCAGTAGGTGGTGGCGGGATGCAAATTGCTCAGTTCAACCGTCATCACCTGTCCTTTGGCGAACACAGTCTGCACACCGTCCGGTGCGGACTCCGCTTTCATGGCGCGAACACTCCGGGCTTTGCTTTCGTCCGTTCCCAGCGGCCAGTACTCAAAGCCCTGTTCCGTAATTTCGTCCGTTCCGGCCAGCACGTATCCTTTCACCCTCGCGCTGCTTGCGGTCACGGCTTCCGCGGCGTATGTGTGCACCGTCGGTTCGAAGTAACTGAAGTCGCTCGGATCGAAGGTCACCCAGTCGCCATAATGATAGTTGCCGGCCGCCGACTTGTAGAAGGCCCGCACATTGTAGTAAGAAGTTGACTGAAGGTTGCGGATATATCCCTCTAACTGTCCGTCGTATATGGCCGAATAGCCTTCGCTCGGCTTCAGGGACTCGGGCGCATCGTATTTCTTCCACTGGAATCCCACGTTCGTTTCCTCCTCACTGATGTTGGTCGTGGCAGCCACGATGGCACAGGAGCTTGACACGCAGCGGGGTTGCAGGGTAGTGAGTTCGAGCGCAGGGGTAGTGAAGGTGAAAGTCTTTTCTTCCCTGTATCCGTCGTCCGTAACGGCATAGAAAACAAAATTATACTCTGTTTCCGGATCGAGCGACTTCACAAAAATGCTGTCCACGGCACCGTAACCTTTAAATCCGGCTTCAACGATGCGACCGAATTCTTCCGTGTAGTGTCCTTTAATACTTAGACAGCCTGTAGGTGTGGGAGTGCCTTTGTACTCAACAGAGCTAATAAAGGAAATCTCCTTTATTGCGGAAAAATATTGTCGATAAGTTCCCTCATACCAACTCTTTAAGCCTGCCAAAACATACAGGACACATTGGGAGTTTATCCCATCAAGATAATATTCAAAAGCAAACCGACGTGTGTTTCGCAAAATGACAGAAGTCAGACTACTGCAATCACATATCGCACAAAGGTAGTCTTTTCGGATGAAACATTACACATCTTTTATCGGAAAAATCAGGGGCAGCAGAAAAATAGCAGAAAGGAGAAGCGGACACGAATCCGCACGAAAGACCGGTTGCATCCCCGGAAACAGAGGAACTGCCGTCGGGACAGTCATACGACTGCATACATAAACATTCCAGAACCGTTATCGGCGCTGCAAGTGAATAACTGATGCGACGGGCGTATGATAACCGTTGCGACAGCCGTATGATAACCGTTGCGACGACCGTATGATAACTGTTGCGACGGGTGTATGGTAACAGTCGGGAGAGTCTCCGTTCAACACAAGATGAAAACGCCCGTTCACACGGCATCCCTGACAACTACCCGGCCATCAAACACACGAATCCCCGTCCTTTCGCCGTCAGCTCCCAGGACGGGGATTCATCCTATAACTTAAACACACATATCCGAACCGGAGGGCATCAGAACGGCAGGTCGTCCTTCGCATCTCCGCCGGAGAAGTCCACCGGAGCGGCAGGCGCTTCTGTGGCCGGAGGGAACGGAGGCATTGCTCCCGGTGCGGCAACCTCGGGAGCCGTCACTGCCGGAACAACACGCCACGCACGGATACTGTTATACCAGCGTCCCTGATACTCACGGGCGTCAATATCGAAAGAAACCGTCACCTGCTGACCTATCTGTATGGCAAACTGGGCGATTTTATCAGCCCCGAATACGTCAAAACACATCTTTCTCGGGTATTGTTCCTGTGTTTCCAACACATATTCCTGTACCTTCCATTCCGAACCGGTACGGGCCGAAACGCCTCCTCTTTCCGGCAAAACCGCAATAATCTTTCCTGTTATTTCCATTTCTGTCTTCAATAAATTGTTTGCGAATTTAAGACTTTCCTTTCGGTTTTGCTAATTTTATTAGATATTTTTTTGGGGAGTCCGGCGTAAATGCGTATTTTTGTTCTATCTAAACATATCCGCTTCATTCTCCCGTATTACGGACAACGAGCGATAAGATATAACAAAAACAAACAGATAATTTTAAACAACAAGAATAATATGAGATTTGTAGCATCAAGTTCGGCGCTCTCCGGTCGCCTGCAATCAATCAGCCGTGTAATCAATTCCAAGAACTCACTGCCCATTCTGGATTGCTTCCTTTTTGATTTTAATGGAAACACATTGACAATCACTGCTTCCGACGGAGAGACGACCTTAGTAACGACAACCGAGGTCATCGAATGCGACAGCAACGCACGTTTTTGCATCAATGCCAAGACCATCCTGGACTCCATGAAGGAAATTTCGGAACAGCCGCTCACGTTCACCATCAACCTCGATACCAACGAGATTGTGGTTACTTATCAGAACGGTACGTTCAGCATCATCGGACAAAGCGCCGACGAATATCCCCAGACCACGCTGATGGACATCAACTTTTCGGAACTGGAAATGCCGGCCTCTACCCTGCTGTCCGGTATCAACCACTGCCTGTTCGCCACAGCCGACGACGAACTGCGCCCCGTGATGAACGGCATCTATTTCGACATTACCACCGAAAACGTCACTTTCGTGGCTTCGGACGGCCATAAACTGGTACGCGACAAGAACCTCGCCGTACATGGTCAGGAAAACGCGGCATTCATCCTGCCGAAAAAACCGGCCACACTGCTGAAAAACCTCCTGCCCAAGGAAAGCGGCGACGTAAAGGTACAGTTCGACCAGCGCAACGCCTGCATCATCATGGAAAACAACCGGCTGACCTGCCGTCTGATCGAAGGACGTTATCCGAACTACAACTCCGTTATTCCGGAAAACAATCCCAACCGGGCCACCATAGACCGCCCCACGCTGCTTAGCGCCCTGAAACGCGTGCTGGTTTTCTCCAGCCAGAGCAGCGCGCTCATCAAACTGCATCTGGAACCTAACAGACTCGTCGTTTCGGGACAGGACATCGACTATTCCACCTCTGCCGAAGAACAGGTGATGTGCGAATACGGCGGCAACACAATGGACATCGGCTTCAAGGGTACGTTCCTTATCGACATCCTGAACAATCTGGACAGCCAGGAAATCATCATCGAACTGGCCGACGCCAGCCGTGCCGGTGTTGTCGTACCCGGCGAACAAGGGGAAAGCGAAGACATACTGATGCTGCTGATGCCCATGATGCTCACTTATTAATCCAGCCGTCTCCATATACACATGAAGCTGAATCTGAAAAACCCGCTTGTCTTTTTCGACCTGGAGACAACGGGAGTGAACATAAGCACGGACCGCATCGTCGAACTGTGCTATATCAAGGTGCTACCCAACGGAAACGAGGAATCGAAAACCCTGCGCATCAATCCGGAAATGCACATTCCGGAGAGCTCGTCACAGGTGCACGGTATCTACGATGAGGATGTGGCCGACTGCCCTACGTTCAAACAGGTAGCCCGCGAACTGGCCAACACCATCGAGGGGTGCGACTTCGCCGGATTCAATTCCAACCGCTTCGATGTTCCGTTACTGGTGGAGGAGTTCCTGCGGGCAGGCGTGAACATCGACCTGAGCAAACGCAAGTTCATCGACGTGCAGAACATTTACCACAAGCTGGAGCGCCGCACGCTGAGTGCTGCTTATAAGTTCTATTGCGGGCAGGTGCTCGAAGACGCCCATTCGGCTTTGGCCGACACCCGGGCCACGTATGAAGTGCTGCAGGCACAACTGGACCGCTATCCCGACGACCTGCAGAACGACGTGCTGTTCCTCTCGGAGTTTTCCCGGATGAACAACAACGTGGACTTCGCGGGACGCATCGTGTACGACGAACAGGGCAAGGAAGTGTTCAACTTCGGCAAATACAAGGGACGCAACGTAACGGAGATACTGAGGACTGATCCCGGCTATTACGGCTGGATCATGCAAGGTGACTTCGCCCGCAATACGAAACAGGTGCTCACGCAAATACGGCTACGCGAGTTCCACGCATAACAAACAAATCCGTTCTTTTTCACGTCGGAAGGTGTGTCATAACGGAGGCGCAGAACGGAACGACTCGTTCCGAAGCCGTTACGACACACCTTTCCCGTCTCAAATAAAAGACTCCGATATGCTACAAGGAAAAAAGATAGTGGTAGGCATCACGGGAAGCATCGCGGCCTACAAAGCCTGCCTCCTCATACGCGGCCTTATAAAGAAAGGCGCCGAGGTGCAGGTGGTCATCACCCCGGCAGGCAAAGAATTCATCACTCCCATCACCCTGTCGGCCCTCACGTCGAAACCTGTGGTGAGCGAATTTTTCTCGCAACGTGACGGCACATGGAACAGCCACGTCGACCTGGGGCTGTGGGCGGATGCCATGATTATCGCTCCCGCCACGGCTTCCACCATCGGAAAGATGGCACACGGCATCGCCGACAACATGCTTGTCACAACTTATCTTTCCATGAAGGCTCCCGTATTCGTGGCACCGGCCATGGACCTGGACATGTTCGCCCATCCGTCCACCCGGCGCAACCTTGACATCCTGCGCTCCTACGGCAACCACATCATCGAACCGGCCAGCGGCGAACTGGCCAGTCATCTTGTGGGGAAAGGCCGCATGGAGGAACCGGACATACTGGTAAAGCATCTGGAGGACTTCTTCTCCAGTCGAGGAGAACTCACAGGAAAAAAAATACTTATCACAGCCGGACCCACCTACGAAAAGATAGACCCCGTACGCTTCGTCGGCAACTACTCTTCGGGAAAGATGGGCTTCGCATTGGCCGAGGAGTGCGCAGCGCGGGGAGCACTGGTGGAACTGGTATGCGGTCCCGTACAGTTGAAGACGTCCAGCCCCGGCATCCGCCGCACCGACGTGGAGTCGGCCGAAGAGATGTACGAGGCGGCGCTGTCCCTATATCCCGATGTCGATGCCGGCATTCTGTGCGCCGCCGTGGCGGATTTCACGCCGGAGACCGTGGCCGGACAGAAAATCAAGCGCGAGGGAGACGCGCTTGTGCTGCGGCTGAAACCCACGCACGACATCGCCCGGGCGCTGGGAGAACGCAAACGGCCGGACCAAATTCTGGCCGGTTTCGCCCTGGAGACACAGGACGAGACAGCCCATGCGCGGGAAAAACTCCGGCGCAAGAACTTCGACTTCATCGTACTGAACTCGCTCAACGATGCCGGAGCGGGCTTCCGCTGCGATACGAACAAGGTGACCATCCTCACGGCCGGCGACAGCCGTAAATACCCGTTGAAGAGCAAGACCGAGGTGGCCGCGGACATCGTCGACCACCTGTGCGGCACGCTGAACGGTTGACCCACAGATACATCTCCATCGCCTATGATACAGACAAAGAATCCTCTGCGCTTTCTCCGCCTGCTTGCCGCCGGATGGCTCACAGCCGCCGCGCTGACTGCCGCACCCGCACAGGCACAGGAACTGAACGCCAAATTCGCCATCAACTATTCCAAGGTATCTAACACGAAGACCTCCGTTTTCGAGACGCTCGAGAAAGCCGTGACGGCTTTCCTCAACGAACGCCAGTGGACGGGCATGCAATACAAGGAACAGGAACGCATCAACTGTTCGTTCAGCTACACCGTGGCAACGTACAGCGAGACCGACAACTCGTTCACCGGTACCATGACCGTACAGAGCACGCGCCCCGTGTACAACTCCACCTACACCACGACCGTCTACAACACCCAGGACGCCACGTTCAATTTCGCATACCAGGAACACGACCAGCTGGAGTTCCGCAAAGAACAGATTGACAACAATCTGACCGCCCTGCTGGCCTATTACGTCTACCTGATTATCGGAATGGACATGGATACCATGGCGCCGCAGGGAGGCAGCGAGGTGCTCCACACGGCGGAGGACATCGTCAACGGAGCGCAAAACTTAGGATACCCGGGCTGGAAAGCCTTTGAGGACAGCAAAAACCGCTACGCCGTCATCACCGACTACATGGACGGAGCCATGGAGCCTTTGCGCCAGTTCCAGTACGACTACTACCGACGCGGACTGGACACGATGGCCGACAACGCGGAACAGGGACGCGCCGTCATCACCGAATCCGTACGCCTGCTGAAACAGGCCCACGAGAACAAGACCTTGAGCCTGTTGCCGCAGATATTCACGGACATAAAGCGCGACGAACTGGTCAACCTCTACAGCGGCAAAGGAACATCGGCCGAGAAACAGGAAGTAAGCGACATCCTGTCGCGCATCAATGCCTCGCAAAATACCTATTGGGACAAAATAAAGAAATAAAACAGCCATGCTGACTTCACTCACCATACAGAACTACGCGCTCATCGACTCGCTCGACATCACGTTCGAAAGCGGATTCTCCGTCATCACGGGCGAGACCGGAGCGGGCAAGTCCATCATCCTGGGTGCCATCGGCCTGTTGCTGGGACAGCGGGCCGACAGCCGCGCCGTCAAGGAGGAAGGCCGCCGATGCACCATCGAAGCCCGCTTCTCCCTGTCCGGCTACAGGCTGGACGACTTCTTCGAGCGCAACGACTTCGACTTCGACGGCAACGAATGCATCATCCGCCGCGAAATCATGCCCACGGGGAAGAGCCGCGCCTTCATCAACGACACGCCCGCACAGGTGGCGCAGCTCCGCGAACTGGGCGAAAAGCTTATCGACGTGCATTCCCAGCACCAGAACCTGCTGCTCGATAAAGAGGATTTCCAGCGGAGCGTCATCGACATACTGGCCGACGACGGACGGGAACTTAACGACTACCGCTCCCTGTACCGCCAGTACAGGGAGGCGGAACGACAACTGCGGGAGGCGCGGGAGGCACTCGAACGAAGCCGGGCCGATGAAGACTACCTGACTTTCCAATGGGAACAGCTCGACCAGGCCGACCTGAAGGCCGGCGAACAGGAGGAACTGGAGCAGGAAGTGGAGACACTGAGCCACGCCGAGGAAATCAAACATGCGCTCTACGGAGCCGACGCCCTCCTGTCGGCCGACGAGCGGGGCATCGTCGCCCTGCTCCGCGACGCACGCCAGCGGATAGAAAGCCTGCGCGCCGTCTATCCTCCCGCAGGCGAACTCGCCGCACGGCTCGACAGCTGCCACATCGAACTGAAGGACCTGGCGGCCGAACTCTCCTCGCAGGCCGAAGACATAGACTTCAGCCCCGCACGGCTGGAAGCGGCCGAAGAACGGCTCAACACACTCTACGGACTGCAACAGAAACACCACGCCGCCTCTGTCGAGGAACTGATAACCATCGCCGCGGACTACCGCGCCCGACTGGACTCCGTACGCCACGGCGACGAGCACATCGCCGCGCTGGAAAAGCAGACCGGAGAACTCCGCAGCCGCCTCACGGCACAAGCCGCCGTCCTCACCCGCCTGCGTCGCGAGGCCGCCGCACGGGTGGAAACCATGATGCAGGAACGGCTTGTCCCCCTGGGCATTCCCAACGCCCGTTTCCGCGCGGACATCATCCCGCGCGAGGAACCGGACGAGAACGGCACCGACCGCATCTCGTTCCTCTTCAGCGCCAACCGCGGCAGCACGCCGCAACCCATCGCACAAGTGGCCTCCGGCGGCGAGATAGCCCGCGTCATGCTCTCGCTCAAAGCCCTCATATCCGGCGCCGTCAAACTTCCCACCATCATCTTCGACGAGATAGACACCGGCGTCTCCGGACAGGCAGCCGAACGCATGGCACTCATCATGCAGGAGATGGGAGCGCACAACCGCCAGGTAATCAGCATCACCCACCTGCCGCAGATAGCCGCGCGCGGCAAGGTACACTACAAGGTGTACAAGGAAGACGACGGCCACGGCACGACCAGCCACATCGTACGCCTCGACGACGACAGACGCATCGAGGAAATAGCCCACATGCTGAGCGGAGCCACCCTGAGCAAAGCCGCCATGGACAACGCCAGGGAACTACTGAATCTCTAACACACACGCGAATGAAAAAACATATCGGATGGCTGCTCATCCTGTGCAGCCTCGCCGGCAACGCCGGAGCGCAAAACCCCAAGTGGTACAAGAAAGCCCGCAAGGCACAGCTCACACTCATCACATACGCCGCCGACGGCAGCATCGCCGGAAACGGCAACGCTTTCTACGTCGACGAGCAGGGAACGGCACTGGCCGACTACCGGCTGTTCGAAAACGCGGCACGCGCCGTGGCCGTCAACGCCGACGGGCGCGAACGGCCCGTGACG
This sequence comes from uncultured Paraprevotella sp., assembly GCA_964540455.1. Lineage (GTDB taxonomy): Bacteria > Bacteroidota > Bacteroidia > Bacteroidales > Bacteroidaceae > Paraprevotella. The sequence goes on along the minus strand of CAZIMK010000021.1, from coordinate 11,062 downwards.
GCCATCCTGGGAGCCGACCGCCTGTACGACGTCGTGAAGTTCAGCGTGGCCAACGAAAAGAAGACGCCGGCACTCACCGTCGCCGATGCGCCCGCCAACGCCGACGAGACTGTCTACATCCTGCTACCGCCGACAGCTGGCAAAGCCGAATGCCGCACGGCCATCGTCGAGGAAGTCCGCGCCGTGGCCGACTACCATTACTACACACTCTCCGCCCCCGCCGGCGAACGGCAGACCAACTGCCCCGTAATGAACGCCAGCGGACAGGTGATAGGCATGATGCAGACGCCCGCCGACGCCGCGGCTCCCTGCTCCTACGCCATCGGGGCCGGTTACGGCATCAGCCTGCACACCAACGTCATGACACCGACCAGCGACGTCTACCGCGCCATCGGCATCCCCGCCGCGCTGCCCGACAGCGAGGAACAGGCGCTGACGTTCCTCTACATGTCCAGCCCGCAGGACACGGCCAAATACAGCCACAGCCTCGACGAATTCATCCGCCGCTATCCCGCCGCCGTCAGCGGCTACCTGATGCGCGCCGAGTACCACATCGCACAGGGACGGTACGCCGCCGCCGAAGCCGACTACGCCGCCGCCCTGCAGACGGGGCAGAAAGCCGACGAAGTACACTACGCCCGCAGCAAGCAAATCCACGCCCTCTGCCAGGCGGCCGCCTCGGACCAAGTCACCGCCCCCGCAGACTGGACGCACGACGAAGCACTGGCCGAGGCGCAGGCAGCCTACGAGGCGCAGCCGCTGCCCCTCTACCTCATGCAACAGGGCCACTGCCTCTACGCCCTGCAACGCTACGACGAAGCCTGCGATCGCTACATGCGGCTCACGGAGACGAACCTCCGTTCGGCCGAACTGTTCCTCTACGCCGTACAATGCCGCAGGATGGCGGGCGCACCGGCCGACAGCCTGCTTGCCCTGGCCGACAGCGCCGTGGCCTGCTTCACGCAGCCCTACATGAAACAGGCCGCCCCCACGCTCCTCGCGCGCGCCGGCATACGCGCCGAAGCCGGGCGCTACCGCGACGCGGTGAAGGACCTCTACGACTACGAGCACCTAATGCGCAACGAAGTGAACGCCAACTTTTACTACCAGCGCTACCAGTTAGAGACACGCTGCCGCATGCTGCAACAAGCCCTCGACGACATCGACCGTGCCATCCGCATGGAGCCCCGCGAACCGCTCTTCGCGCTCGAGAAAGCCTCGCTCCACTACCGCGTGGGCGAACTGCCGGAAGCCATCGCCGCCGCCCGAAGCGCCATCGCCCTGTCGCCCGACTTCGCCGACGCCTACCGCATACTGGGCGTATGCCTCCGGGCCGACGGGAAGCAGGCCGAAGCGCAACAACTGCTGAAGAAGGCGGTCGAACTGGGCGACAGGATAGCCGCGGACATGCTGGACGGCGAGTGACCGACCGCACGGAGGCGGGTCCAAGGGTGCAGCGCAAAGAGAGAAACGTTCGTGCGGGAAAATTTCCTCGCCCATAAAATCTTCAAAACGGCCACCGCTTTTTTAAAATCTCCCACCGTTTCTGAAAAACCTCTTGCAGATTTTCCAAAAAACGCCGCGGATTCCCTGCTTCAAAAACCGAATCGGTTTTTTAAAAAAACGAGTCTGTTTTTCTCTACAAGCATGGAGAAACCGAAAAAAAGGGCCGCTTCGCCGGAAAAAGAAGCCATGGAATCCCGGCGGCGGACGAGGCTTCTGGCCGGAGGGCAGGACGCAGACCTGCCGGAAAAAGGCGGAACGGAGGGCGGCGGGGCTTGCAGGCACAGGGAGAAAACGCTATCTTTGCGAAAATAATCCGTTTGTACACACAAAAAAGAACCGACATGAAAGGAAAACTTATCTGCCTGTGGGGACTGCTGGTCCCGATGGCCGTCGCCGCGGAAGGACTGCGGCGGGACACGCTGCCACCGCTGCCGCCCATGCCCGAAACTGCCGCCCCGCGGGCGGTAAACAGTGTCGGACTGGACGACGCGGCGGCATTCGACGAAGTGCAGCTCGACATCCCGATTGCCGAAGGACCGTTCGAGCCCAACTGGGAATCGATAGAAAGTAATTATCCCGGCACGCCGCAGTGGCTGAGGGAGGCGAAATTCGGCATCTGGGTACACTTCGGGCCGCAGGCCGCCGGAGAAAGCGGCGACTGGTACGCGCGTCACCTGTACAAGGAAGACCATCCGGCGTATGCCAACCACGTGAAACGCTTCGGCCACCCCTCGGAGGTGGGTTACAAGGAGGTGCTGAGGGACTGGAACCCCACGGCGCTGGACCCCGAACGGCTGACGGAGCTGTATCACAAGGCGGGAGCGAGGTTTCTGATGATACAGGGCGTGCATCATGACAACTACGACCTGTGGGACTCGAAATACCAGCCGTGGAACTCGGTAAACATCGGGCCGCAGCGCGACCTGCTGCGGGAATGGAGCCGCGCGTGCCGGAAGCACGGCATGCGCTACGGCGTGACGTTCCACCACGAATACACGTGGTGGTGGTGGCAGACGGCATTCGGGAGCGACAGCCGGGGCGAGAAGGCGGGCGTGCCCTACGACGGGCACCTGACGGCGGCGGACGGCAAGGGAACGTGGTGGGAAGGCTACGACCCGAGGATGCTCTACGGCATCGACCTGCGCGAGTATGAGACGGTGGAGCAGAGCGCACGCAGCCCGTGGTCGCCGCCCGCCGCGGGGATATTCGGGAGGCACGCGGACTACTGCCGGTGGTATGCCACGCAGTGGGCGCTGCGCATCATGGACGTCACCGACAAGTACAACCCGGACTTCATCTACACCGACGGGACGGTGCAGGGGCCGTTCACCGGCGAGGGCACGGGCACGGGATACAAGTGCAACGCCATGCCGCTGGTCATGGCCGACTATTACAACCGCACGCTGAAGCGGCGGGGCCAGGTGGACGTGTTCAGCATCATCAAGTTCCGCCGGCCTACCAACGGAGCCGTCAACACGGCCGAATTCGACTTCCCCGACTCCATCGTCACCGCCCAGCCCTGGATTCGCGAGGCGCCGGTGGGCGACTGGTTCTATGCCCCGGGCTTCGTCTACGACTCGGGGATGATGATACGGTTTATCATCGAATCGGTGTGCCGCGACGGCAACGCGGCGCTGAACATCTGCCTGCGCCCGGACGGCTCGATCGAGGACGAATGCGTCAGGATGCTGGAGGAGGTAGGCGAATGGATGAAGCGGAACGGCGAGGCCGTGTACGGAAGCCGCGCGTGGCGCACGCCGGGCGAAGGGACGACGGACGGCAGGGGGCGGCTGAGGACGCTGCCGGGGGGAGGCCTGGGCCGGCGGCATGCCGACTTCGGGTTCTCGTCGCAGGATTTCCGGTTCACCGAGGGAAGCGACGGGGCGCTGTATGCCTTCTGCATGACGGTGCCGGAGGCGCGGGAGGTGCTCAGGATAAAGTCTCTGAACGCCGGCTCTGGCGCGAAGGTCGCCCGGGTGACGCTGCTCGGGCATGACGGGGCGCTGGCATTCGAGCAGAACGGCGAAGCGCTGCAGATCGTCTGCCCCGACGACCTGACGGGATTCAGCAGCGCATTGGTTTTCAAGATAGAGCGTTAGCGGGCGCGACTTGTGCCGCATGCAACGGCGAACGGAAGAGAGTGAGGGCCGCGCGGATGTAGCGCGGCCCTCACTCTCTTCCGTCTGCCGGCGAGTCCGGCGCGCCGTCAGTAGGGCACTACTTCGATGGTGAGCATGAAGCGCGTCGAGGGGGTGACGCGGCAGCGGTCGTCGGGCCGCTCGCCCACGAGCCACACGATGTCGTCGCCGCTGCACACAACGAGCTGGCGCTCCTTGTCGAAGAGCGACTTGCGGGCGTCCGTCAGGTAGTCGCTCACCAGCCGTGCGCCCTTCATGCCGAAGGGTACGAAGCGGTCGCCGGCGCGCGTGAACCGCACGGTGAGCGGCAGGCGCAGGCGGTCCACGTCGAAGCTGGCGCACGATTTGCGACGGGGTATCTCCGTGGCGGACGTGCAGGGGATGCGCCGCACGCGCACGAGCACGTCGGGCGTCAGGCGCACGGTGCCTTCGAGGGGCAGCACGGGGGCGAGAAGGCGGTAGCCGTCGGCGGCGGGGCGGAGGTACCAGCCGCCGCGGTCGCGCAGGAGGCGCCATCCGGGACTGCGGTATTCGTGTCCGGGCTCGCCGCTGCGTTGCGCGTACACCTCGGCCGCCTGCGCGCGGTTGAAACCGAGGGGTGCGAGGAGTTCGTAGAGCAGGGTACCCGGCGCGGGCTCGGCCTCGAGGGCGGCGAGACTGATGAAGTCGCCGCGGCGAACGCGGGCGAGGGCGGCTGCGACGGCCGTGTCGTAGAGGGCCGCGGCGTCGGCCATCCGCGCGGCGGTGGCGGCGAGGGTCTCGCGCACGGAGGGGTTGATTTCTTCGAGCAGGGGCAGCACGTCGAGACGGATGCGGTTGCGCACGGCTTCGTCGGGCCGGAGGTTGGTGCTGTCGGTGACGTAATCCTGACCGAGGGAGGCAAGGTAGTCCGTTATCTGGCGACGGGTGGCGTCGAGCAGCGGGCGCACCACGTGGCCGTTGCGCCGGCGGATGCCGGTGAGGCCGTGAATGCCGGTGCCGCGCACGAGGTTGAGCAGGAGTGTCTCCGCGGCGTCGTCGCGATGGTGGGCCACGGCGATGCAGGCGGCCCCCTCCTCGGTGCGCAGGCTGTCGAACCAGTCGTAGCGCAGTTCGCGGGCGGCCATCTCGATGCTGATGCCGCGGGCGGCGGCGTGGCGGCGGGTGTCGAACGTGCGGACGCGGAGGGGCACGCCGAGGCGCGTGCAGAGGGAGCGGACGAACATCTCGTCGCGCTCGGACTCGGCGCCGCGCAGGCGGAAGTTGCAGTGGGCGGCCACGCAGGCGACGCCCGTCCGGAGCAGCGCCCGCAGCAGAGCCACGGAGTCGGCTCCGCCGCTGAGGGCCACAAGCACGCGGTCGCCCGCGCGCATGAGTTCATGCTGCTCGACGGAGGCTTTCACGAGGGCCTCCAGTGTGTGTCTGTCTGTCATACGGATATCGGTGTTTGTTACGTGCGCGGGTCGTTATTCTTCGGGCGTCTCAATCTCGTCGCGGGTGACGCGCTCGAGGAACACGGGCCGGCGGTTCCAGTGGAAGGGCGCGTAGTCGGTGTTGCGCACCACGCGGTTGCGGCGGAACAGCAGCCCGTCCACTGATTTGGCATAGAGCAGCGGCACGTCGAAGGTCTCGAACGTGTTGTTTTCTATGCGGATGGCGCGGCGGCGTCCGCCGTGGAAGTATTTCGTCTGGTGCTTCAGGTCGGGTATCTCGGGATAGATGGAGATAACGGCGTTGGTGAACTGGAACATATTGGTCAGGGCGTTGACGAAACGGTTGCGACGGATGACGACGCGGCGACAGGCGCCGGTCTCGTACCACCCGTTGCAGTCGCCGCAGAGGAGGACGGCCGTGCCGGACGTATGGTCGAAGAGATTGTCCTCGACGACGGTGAGGCGCGGCGTGCTGAAGAGCGAGCCGCGGGCGCGGTTGTTGCGCACGGTGTTACGGGCGAAGTACACTTCGGGGGTCCACGTCAGATTCTCGATGCCGAATCCCTCGTCGGCCGTGACTTCTTCGGGCAGGGGACGGTTGAACTCGATGCGGAACTCACGGGCACCGTCGGCCGTAGGCTTGTCCTCCGGCCGGATGGCGCGGATGGTGTTCTCTCCGCCTGCCAGTTCCATCGTGGCGGAGCGGACAAACTGCACGCGGTCGCCGGCGAAGCCCCAGTCGAAGCCCCAGGCCTGCCCGTGCATGTATCGCCCCACGAGGGTGTGGTCGTCGATGCGGCGCACGACCTTGAGGTAGGTGCCGTGCACGTTGATGGCGTCGTCCATCATGCCCTCGTAGAGCCCGTCGACGGAGGTGATGCGCCCACGGCAGCCGGAGAAGTGGGTGGCGTCGGCCTGCGACGTGAAATAGCGCCCGCTGCCCTCACGCAGGCAGACACCGAAGCCGCGCAGGGTAATGTCCTCGCACAGCTGTGCCAGCAGTCCCATGCCCTCGCAGTAATGTACGCGCACGTTCTCAATCCGCGTGTCCGTGTCGTGCGAGAGGAAGATGCCGGGCGTGGGACGTGCCCACGAACGCAGGGCCACGACAGTGCCGGGCACGAGGCGGGCATCGCGCCAAGCGGGAGCGTGCAACAGACGGTCGCCCACTTCGGTGACACCCTTCATCGGGCAGGAAATGTCGCCCGTGCGATAGACCAGATGGCGCGTGCGGCCGTCAAAGGCTATGCCCGACTGCGGACGGTGGGTCCATCCCTCGCCGTAGGTTTCGAAGAGGCTGTCGGGCGTGATACGGTAGCGCACCTCAGGCGAGAGGCGGAACGTGATGCCTCCCTCGCCATCGTTGGCCATCACTTCGGCCTGAGCGATATGCGGATTCTCAAAGTCGATGCTGAAGTCCTTCAGCGCGCACCGCTCGGAACGGAGCAGGGCCAGGGGCAACATGCGGCCGTGGAAGACAAAACGCGCGCCGTTGCCTTCGAGCGTCAGCCCACGCATGTCCTCGATAGCTATTCCCACGGCCTTCGGGTTCGTCTGGTCGTGGTTCGATATGTAGTACTCGCGCCGGGCCGCACGCTCGGGATGAAAGTGATATTCTCCCGGGCGGAAGACGAGCTTCGCGCGGTCTCCCCTGCCCGTCTCGGCGGCTATCGTCCGCAGCGCTGCCTCCATGCGGGGCGAGCAGTCCACCGACGGATCGGGCACCACACCCATCTCTTCCATATTATACACACGCGTGCGCGCAAGGGATGTGACGCCCGCGCACAGGCACAACAGCGCGACGGCAAACGCGCGCAAATCTCTGAAAAAAGTTTTTTTCCGATTACTCATAAAGAATTTCAAAAAGGGTTTTCCACGCTAAGGTACGAAGAAAAAACGGAACGGGGACGATAGGCGCAGCATTATTTAAAAATGATAAAATCATTTTGCCGGCCTGCGGCTTTCAGCTACATTTGCAGTCATGATCACAAATGCAGGAATACAGGAATTTATCGTCTATGCCGTCGTGGCCGCGGCTATGCTGCTCACGCTCGCCCGCGTCCGGCGCATGATGCTGCGCGCCCGCGGAAGATGTCGCGACTGCGCCACGCCCTGCGCCCTGAAGCAGGAAATGGAAAAAACGGGGAAGTTTCGCACGAAATGCGGGAATAAAGAAAAGAAAATACCGCGGAAGGGTTGCAGTATAACAAAAATTTCCTAACTTTGCACACGCTAAAGACAAGGTTCCCTGACCGAGTGGCTAGGTAGCGGTCTGCAAAACCGTGTACAGCAGTTCGAATCTGCTGGGAACCTCCAACTTTCAGCAGACGATTTTCTACATTTCAGGGTTCCCTGACCGAGTGGCTAGGTAGCGGTCTGCAAAACCGTGTACAGCAGTTCGAATCTGCTGGGAACCTCACACACACTGAACAGCCTCCGCAGCATCACGCACCGGAGGCTGTTTCCGTTGGGAGAAGGACAGAACTACAAGCTTCACACAACTATGGACGTCGCAATCATCGGCGGAGGAGCCGCCGGATTCTTTATGGCCGTCAACCTGAAACTCATGGCGCCTCACTGCCGCATCACCGTCTTCGAAAAACACAACCGGGTGCTGGCCAAGGTTGCCGTATCGGGAGGCGGACGGTGCAACCTGACTAATTCGTTCGAGGAAGTCAGGGATCTAAAAAACGTCTATCCGCGTGGCAGCAGACTGTTGCGCAAGCTGTTCCGGACGTTCGGTCCCCGGGAAGCCTACCGGTGGTTCGAGGAGCACGGAGTGGAACTGGTGACGCAGGATGACCAATGCGTGTTCCCGCAATCGCAGGATGCGCAGACGGTCATCGGATGCTTCCTCCGGCTGGCACGCGAACTGGACATCAAGGTCAGGACGTCTCACGCTGTGTGCGCCCTCAAACCGCTGACAGAGAGCAACGAACCGAGGCGCTGGCAACTGTCGTTCGCCGACGAGGGCATCCGCCCCCGGACGTTCGACTGCGTGGCTGTCACGACGGGCGGTTCGCCCCGCACCGAGGGACTGCGCTATCTGGCAGAACTGGGACATGAAGTGGTCTCCCCTGTCCCGTCGCTGTTCACGTTCAACATTTCCACCCCCGCCTTCCGGCATCTGATGGGTACGGTGGTGGAGCCGGTCATAGCCTCCATCCCCGGTACAAAGTTCCGCGAAACGGGGCCTCTGCTCGTCACGCACTGGGGCGCCAGCGGCCCGGCAATCCTGAAACTGTCGTCGCAGGCGGCACGCCACATTCATGAACGGGAATACCACTTCCCCCTGCAGATAAACTGGGTGAACACGCCCGACACAGAAGCCGTGGCCCGAGAACTGGCCCGCATGGCCGCCGCTCATCCACAGAAACAGTTGTCCGGCGTACGCCCTTACGGCCTGCCCTCCCGCCTATGGATTTACTTGACGGAGAAAGTAGGGCTCGCCGGCGATCTGAAATGGAGAGAACTGGGACGCAAGAACCTCAACCGACTGGCAAACGTGCTGTGCAACGACCCGCACGAAGTGGACGGCAAGGGGACTTTCCGCGAAGAGTTCGTCACCTGCGGAGGCATCAGTCTGGAATCCGTGGACAGCCGCACGATGGAAAGCAAAGTATGTCCCGGCCTGTATTTTGCCGGCGAGGTGCTCGACATCGACGGCGTGACGGGAGGTTTCAATTTTCAGGCGGCATGGACGACCGCATGGACCGCAGCGCAGGCCATCGCCCGCACGGCGGAGGAAACACAAGCGTGAGAAAATACCGCAGTCACGGTATTTGTGCCGACAGAGAATCCCCGTATCTTTGCGTCCCAAACAACAACATCTGCAATGGAACATATCGCAGCACTGATATCGGGCGGCGTGGACAGCGCTGTGGCCGTCCACCTTTTATGCGAGCAGGGATACAGACCGGACCTGTTTTATATCAGGATAGGCATGGAGGACGAAGAGGAACTGACCTGCACGGCCGAGGAGGATATCGAGCTATGCACCGCCACGGCACGCAGATACGGCCTCCGGCTGGAGACAGTGAACCTGCAGCGGGAATATTGGGACCAGGTGGTCTCTTACACCATCGACCGCGTCCGCCGCGGACTTACTCCCAATCCGGACGTCATGTGCAACAAACTGATAAAATTCGGCTGCTTCGAACAGCAGGTAGGCCATCTGTACGCAAAAACGGCTACCGGACATTACGCTGATATTCTGGACATCGACGGCCGGAAGTGGCTGGCCACTGCCGCCGATCCCGTGAAAGACCAGACGGACTTTCTGGCGCAGATTGACAGCCTTCAGGTAGCCAGACTCATATTTCCCCTCGGACGCCTGACGAAACACGAAGTGCGCGACATCGCCCGCCGGGCGCATCTGCCCAGTGCGCTCCGCCGAGACAGCCAAGGCATCTGCTTCCTTGGCAAAATCAACTACAATGATTTCATCCGCCGTTTCTTAGGCGAACGTCCGGGACCGATCATCGAATGGGAAACGGGCCGACGGATAGGTACACACCGGGGCTATTGGTTTCACACAATCGGCCAGCGACGGGGACTGGGGCTGGCCGATGGCCCGTGGTTCGTCGTACGGAAAGACATCCGCGAGAACATCCTGTATGTATCCCACGGTAACGGCACAGCGGGCATCTGTGGCACGAATTTCCATATCTCCGGTTTTCATTTCATCACGGACGATCTGTGGCAGGGGTGCTCCCCCGTGGAAGTCTCATTCAAAATCCGCCATACGGACGCCTTCACGCGCGGCACGCTTGTCCGCGACGAGAACACATGGCACATCGTCAGCCGCCGTCCCCTGCAGGGCATAGCTCCCGGCCAGTTTGCCGTACTTTATGACGAACAGGCACAAATATGTGTGGGGAGTGGAGAAATTTGTCTGTAAACGAAAACTCCCGGTAATGGAAAAGGTTTCGCTTACCGGGAGGTAACAAAAAGTTCTTATCAACAGATTAACCCAACAAGTTACTCTTCATCTGATTCATAACCCACTCGAAGCGACGGCAGGTCTTCCACGATCTTCCCGAATCTGCTATATTCGTCATCCATACGGAAATTCCGCGCCATCCCCTCCGGCACATGGAGCACACAGCGGGAGGCATAAGCACAGGAATACAATATACTATATCTCTCACTGCTTGACCGTTTGAAGCGCAGAGAGGATGAAAATCGCTCCGTCGGTATCCCGTTTTTATTCAAATTCTACGATGATAGCCGAGTAGTTGTCTTCGGAATGTTTACAATATAGAGAGCAAAAAATAGGATATTCTATCACGGCTCAGAAGAAAACCGGCAGGGATTACCCGCATCTGCCCTACTCCTACTTCTGCACCACCAGATATCTGTTCCCCTCCGCCGTGTGCACCTTCTTCACACCGGCCGCCACCAACGAGCGGGACAGCGGACGCATCTTCACCTCGCCGCCGGAACCCGGACAGCGCCGCCGCATCACGGACAGCAGCTCGGGCAACGAACGCAACACGCCCTGCTCGCCCGGACGGGGCGCACGGAAACAGTGGCGGAACACCTCCTCAACAGGACTCACACGGTAATAAGACAGGTTCGTACGCCCGATGGACTCCTCCTCTGACTTGTCGAACCAGTAACGCGCGCCCGCCTGCAGCTCGGCCTTCAGCTGCGCGTACACCTGCGCATGGTCGATGCCCTCCGCACGTATGGGACGCTCCACTTCCACGCAGATGAAGCGGCGGCTGCCCGTGGGGTCGGTGAGCAGTTCGCGAGAGTTGGACGTGCCGATGAACGAGGCCACGCGGGGCAGGTGGCCGGAGTGACGCCGGTAGGCACGACGCACGTGGAGCGCGCTGAGCTGCATCACGTTCTTCAGCTGCGGCTGGCGCGAAGCGGGGATGCGGTCGAACTCGTCGAGGTTGATGAGCCCCATCTCCACTAAGTGGCGCTCCACAGTCTCGGGACGCGAGAGGTCGACGCTGTCGGTGTAATACGCCGCCAGCGCAGGAGGCATCAGGGCGC
>CAZIMK010000020.1:0-47588 GCA_964540455.1 uncultured Paraprevotella sp. | reverse complement strand
TGCCAGCGACAAATGGTTCATTTATCCTTCAGTTTTCCTTCATCTATCCTTCAGCCTTTCCGTCAGAATACGCACCGCTGCCGGATTATCCTGAACCATTACTTATTGATACTCAATAAGTTTGAACCACCCCAAACCTTTTATGAACCATTTGTGAACCATTACTCATTGATACTCAGCGAGTCTGAACCATTAAAGCCTATTTCCACAAACATTTGTGTAAGGAAAGCAAATTTTATGTAACCATCCGTATATCGCAAAAAGGCGGCGAGTCAGTATCGACCCGCCGCCTTTATTCTCAACAGACTTCCGTCTTATTACTTCTTCACAATCTTGGAAGATGTACCGTCGCTCTTCTTCACGATGTAAACACCCTTAGCCAGGTTCTTCGGAGAAACCAACTGACCATCGAGCGTGTAAACAGCCTTCGTAAATACTTCACCGTTAGCACCGGCCACCGTAGTGATACCCGTACCGTTTCCGTCCGTACCGGCCTGAGTGATGTGGAATGTCTTCACTGCACCGGCAGCATCAACGACTACCGTAGCTTCACGAGCCGGAGTGTTTTCGGGAACATCCTCGGCCAGAATATCCAGGAATGTATATTCATATCCCTCTATTTCCTGAATGGAAGCAGTCACGGACAACCATTCGGGCAGCTCGTCACCCTCTTCGTTGGTAATGGCCCAATCTTCCGGAGTAGCATCCTCATCGGTAGCCAAATCGTAAGAAGTCACTTCGAAGTATTTGACTGCATCCGTAGCCGGCAACTCGATGTCGATTTCTGAATCCAACACTGTGGCAAAGTCATTGTCCGGATCAAACAGACCCAGATAAGGATAGTGAGCATCCAAAGACATATCGAAAGAAGTCACACACTTTATCCAAGTCTTGCTTGCATCGCCCCAATACAGAGAACCCTCCGGCATATCCATATAAATGGGCAACGTCACTGTTTCCTCACCGAGTTTCATTGTTGCATCCAGACCGGTTATACCATAGAAAGCCCCCTGACGCAAAACCTCAGCCTCATAATCCTGTGCTACCGCCAAGCCCATGAGTTCGGTAATCTTTTCGTTGTCATTGATATTGGCTATTTCAATCAAGACAGGGGTAGACACTCTCAAGTAATCCTGCACCATGCCGATTTCATCGGTAGATTTCACGTCGAACTTCAAGTCAACAATAGAGTAACCTTCTTCTGTCACAGCATGTGCTTCCTCGATAACCGTCGTAGATGTCGTCAACAATTTCAAGGAACCCTCCTCATCCACGGCATAGATGTTCATAGACACTTCTGCACCGGCTTCGTTCACAACGCAAACGGGGAATGTCACCTGCGACAGGATATAAGGGCTGGCCGGAGCTGGAATGACATTACCCATAGAAGTCACTTTTACGGCCTGAGTCTCCACTCCATAGGCGGCAAACGCTTTATCTATCGCTCCAGCCCATTCTTCCGTGATAATTTCAGCATCTTCCGGATTGCTGGTTGCCGTATAAGAATAATACAAGCCACGATCCAAATTATTTTCAAAGTTATCATACAACTGCAGATACCATTCTTCACCGGTTTCCTCATCCGGAGGCAACAGAATCTTAGGCTCCCAGCCATAGAATACCAAGTAAGGATTGCTATTACGTCCGTTCACGAACTGATAGCTATCCTCGCCACAGGAAAGAACAGGGGTTACATTATCTACACCGCTAACCCGAGTTCCCTGGAAGTGAGCCGCCTTCAGGTTTACAGAGCTAACCGTAGTGTCATTACCCTCGATATCCACATAAGACCAAACGAAAGGATCTTCTACCGTATAGCCGGAGGAAGCGTTACGCCAGGTGATATTGGCATATGCGGGCTGGTACATGGCCGGATAGATATAGCCACCGCAAGCGGCCGTATAGAATGTCAAAGACGGGTTGCGGTAGTACAAATCCTTTGTTTCTTCTTCCTCTTCCTCGTCTTTCAAAGATATTGTCGACACCTTCTTGGCACCCAATACTTTGGGACTCTTTACAACAACATTCTTCATGGCAACTCCAGCCGCCATCTGTTCTGTTCTCTGCATCGTCATTTTTCTCTCCATCTTCTCGGCCTTCAAAGCAGTCTGCTTTACAGGCTTTTCCAGCATTTTCACTTGTGCAGTGGCAGCAACGGACGCTGTCATGGCCAAGGCTGTAAGAAGTAAATAATTCTTCATAAGCATAAAAATTAAATTAGTAATATAAAATAAACTCTGTTTTTACTTGTTATTTCAACGTCACAAAGAAATAATCCCCCGCATTATCCATACTCGTGAACTTGATGCGACTGGCATCCAGCGGCTGAATATACTCAGCCTTGAACGGACCGGCCTGCAACAAATCGATGAACGCACCGATTGCCGGCACTTCGTTGTACATCAAGTTTCCATTGTCGTCTCCTTCTCCGGAGAACGCAAAGCGGACTATATTGTCATCAGCCACCTGCACTTCACCGTAACGGTTACCCGTATATTTCGATGTATTCCAATTAAACGAGAAAGCATTATCATGTTTATTGTCATACATCAGGGTCATATTTTTCAACGCTTTGTATTTCGTTTTAATCTTAGCGGCAAATTCCGCATAAGCAGTACCGAACACGCCACCCAAATCGGTAGCGTCAATAATCCAGGCTTTCTTTTGATCGGCCAACCAGCGGGCGGGCGCATAGGACGTGATCCTTGCGCTTTGACCGGCATCGGTGCAAACCAAACCGTTTTCATTCATCACGAATGTCTGTACGGCAAAACCATCCTTGCCGTCTGTCCCTCTAAAAGGCTTTACCAGACGAATGCCGTCGGAAGTCACGATATAGGGGACCTTCGTGGTCTCTGTCAGTGCGTCCCCGTTTTCCGGATAGAAACTGATAGAACCGGAAGAGGCATTGTCCATTACAAAACGTTTTTCGCCGACCGTCAACACCACTTCCGGAGCCTTTGCGTTAAACAAACGAGACTTCACATCCCGCAAATCGGCCATATATTCCTCCCAATCCACATCATCTGCCAGACGGCGTAACAAAATGGTCAGTCCCCACTTCTTGCCTTTCAAAATTACCAGATTGTCGTCGGCCTCTTCTATCACGAACTCGTAATCTCCCCGGTGGCCGTAACCTGATTCGTTAATATCGCTCGGTGCCCCGTTACCCGTGATATCATCGGGAGCTGCGAAAACATGAAAAATCGGGTTGTACGTGTTGAACGTCAGCACCGGCCCGTCGTCGGTAATCACCTCAAACACCGAAGTGGACTCCGTGTATTTCCCGCCGATCCACACATTGTCACCGGCTATCTTGACGGACGTGTCCTTGTTGAACTTCATCAGGTAGACATACCCCGGCTCCCAGTCGTTGTTCACAAAATATTCCATCGCCCATCCGTTGGGAGCGTTACACAACAAGTCTGTATAACGGGGGACAGTAGCATTGAGACGCTCTGCCGATGACTGGGCGAACAAATCTTCCTCTTCAGGCGTACAAGCCACGAACGAACCGCCGGCCACACAAGCCGCAACGGCATATATCATAAATCTTTTCATCGTCTTCATTCAAAAATCCATTAATACATCAAACAGGGAATTGTATTATTCCTCCGGTTCTTCTTCCGATTCATCTTCCGGCTCTCCAATGTTGTAGACTTCGGCACGAAGCGCCTCCAAGTCGAAACTCGACTGGCGAACCTGAACTTCCTTGCGCAAATCGTCAAGGCTAAGCTTCCAGGCCGACGACAGCCAGTTGCGGGCGATATCGGTCTTCTGCAGAATGACGGCGCGTCCGTCCGCCTGGTCCAGATCCTCCACAGCCGTCAGTTCGTACTTGCTGCGTAATCCCTGCAGATAAGCCTCCGTCTCTTCCACCGTAGTAAACAACTTGGTTCCCCCTTTCATTTCCGAAGCGCTGTCGTCCGAATCATCCCCACTGTTGGATATTTTGGCTGAAAGGTCCGACATGTAATATACCTGGTCGATTTCCATGAAAGCTCCCACATAGGTACGCAGGTCGGCCTCGCGGTCCTTGGCATTGGCGTAATAATAATAAGAGAAAGCATAATTCTTCATCGAGGGCATGTTCTTACCAGTGAGATACGAACTGATACCGCTGTCCTCGGTAACTTTCCATCCCTTGGAGGCTATCCAGAGCGTCAGGTTCCACTGATCGTCGGTGCGGGTAATATAGTTGGCGATGGTTTCGGCGAAATCTTCGCGTGCCTGTGAACTGGCATAGCAGGTGGTGCAACCGATAGAGGCCATCTCGGCTCCGTTGCGGTCCTGCCAGCTGGTGGGCTCATAATGGGACGCGGAAATCAAGTCGAACTCTTTCGGATAAGTCTTGGTTTGATGCAGGATGTGTGCGAACTCATGGTGCATCGTCTTGAAATATTTCTCGTTCAGCTGTTCGAAGTCGGTAGGGTCAAACAGGTTTACACGGAACAGCGACACTTTCAGACCGCCCTCGGCCAGACCGAGAATCTCGGTTCCGTTCACCGGATTGACGGCCGTCGAACCGATAAGATGGAGAATACGCGGACCGTATTGTCTCAAGAAATCCACACCCGCCAGTGTTTTGTACACGTCGAACCAGAGGTATTTGGTCAGCACGGCCAGATCCACGGCTTTGCTATACTCGGCCGGCACTAAGTTGTAACCCATGTCCGTACCCGAATCCTGCATCTTGTAGATGAATTTCACATTATAGATTTCCGTAAAATTCTCCTGTATCCAACGGTCGAACTTATACGTGTAGGACGTGGGGTCGAGCCCGGTATCGGTCGTATCGAAAATACTTTCGCCCAATTCGTCTTCCGAGCAGGAAGCCGCTCCGCAGAGGAGACTCAATGCGCAAAACGACTTTATTATATATTTTTTCATCTTCATATTAACTTTTGAATGCTGTTACTTCGTAATATTGTTCTTCCAGTAAGAACCGACATATTTCTCCACTCCGGTGTCCGGTTTCATCGGTGTGCGGTCGTTGGGCTTAAATCCGGCGGCAATAGCCTCGGCGGGAATCTGGAGAGCCGTACGCGGGTCGTTGGTGACAAGCGTCTCCACACGGTCGAGCCCGATATTGTGCGTGATTTCGATACCGTAGCGTTTGATGTCGAACCAACGGTAGCCGTCGTCTATCGTCTCGATGCGGCGGAAATGGAGCACACACTGGATGAGCGTTTCGATATCTTTCGTAAGCGCATATTTGTCGCTCGGACAAACCTCATCGATATGAAGCGGTTTCACGATGCCGTAACCGGGATTCCTATAGAACGAATTGACATTGGCTTCCGTGAAATCCTTGAACGTGGCGGCCACCGATACATTGCGGCGGGCGGCATCCCATATCTTCAGGTCGGCAATCGCATCCTCTTTCCGTCCCATATACAGACGGGCTTCGGCACGGGCCAGCAGAGTCTCTTCGGCCGTGAACTCACAGCGCACGATGTGAATGTATCCGATCCCGGCCACCTTGTCGGTGTATTCGAAGAACTCACCGGCTTTCGGGAAGAAAGAACCGTATTCCTGACTGCCACGGATATATATCTTACCCGAATAGCAGGGATGGAAGTTATAGTTCGGCCATGTAGGTCCGGCAGACATGATCGTAGCCTCCTGCGCATCGCGGTTCAAGGCAAACCGTGAGCCGCGCCTGCGGGTAAAATCGGAATAAGTCGGCAACAACAGGAAGTTACACTGTTCCTCCACACTCGCATAGGCTGCCACCAACGCATCGTATGTGGTGAACGACTTCACCCAGAACTTACGCATCAGGTCCGACGGATCGGCTTCTTCGCCCCCTAAAGCCTCGGTCGCATACTTCTCCACTTTCTCGTAATCACGCTTGTAGAGATAGAAACGGGCGGCGAAAGCATTGGCTGCTTTCTTATTGAAATGATACTTGGGCACATCATAGGAACCGTCATCGATCAGAGGGAGTCCCGCCAGAAGGTCTGCCTCTATCTTACGGTAAACGCTTGCCAGCGATTCGCGTTCGTAACGCACCAGCACTTCGGTCTCCGTTTTCTGCATATAAGGTATCGCAAGAATGTTCTCCGACAGCGCCTCGCCGGCGTAAGCCTTGGCGAAAATATTGGCCAGAATGAAATGGTGGTAGGCACGGGACACCAGTGCCTCGCCTTTCTGGGCCTGCACCTCGCTGCCGCGCCCTTTGGCCTCCAGCTTAGCGATGGCATCAAGCGCATTGTTGCAGACGGCGATGGCATGGTAACATCCCGACCATACCTTGGAAGGAGAGTCTGTATCGATGTTGCTCACGATATCGTCCCACGCAAAGGCTTCCAAGTCGGCCTCGTCGCTATAGGTAAGATTGTAACGGTTACCGTTCTCGTCGGGCGAATTGTTGTCCACGACATTGTCGCTCGAGAATTCGCATATCGTTGCATAGTTATATTGGAGATAAGCGTCCACAAGCAGTTGCTTGCACTCATCAGATGTGCTGATCTCCACCCGATTGTCCGGCACCTGATCCAAAAAGTCATTACAGGAAGAGGCAAGAACAGCCACAGCGGCAACGGCAATATATTTTGTAAGTTTCATATCCTTTATATTCTATCTATATGGTTCTACGATTAAAGTCCG
This sequence comes from uncultured Paraprevotella sp., assembly GCA_964540455.1. GTDB lineage: Bacteria > Bacteroidota > Bacteroidia > Bacteroidales > Bacteroidaceae > Paraprevotella. Next base: position 40,976 of record CAZIMK010000020.1, on the reverse strand, counting down.
AGACGGAGCGTAAATGTAAACTGTTTGGGCATCGGAGTAGCCACACCACCGGAGTTGAAGAACTCGGGATCCTGGCCGTTCAGTTTCTTATCCGCATAGATAAGGAAGCAGTTCACAGCCTGGAACTTCAGGGATGCGGTATTGAGTTTCAATTTCTGGATGAACGACTTGGGCACGTCGTAAGTCAGCGAAACTTCTTTCAGACGGATGAAATCGCCCTTGGCAATACGCGCCGTAGAATAGTTATAAGCGTTATAGGCCCGATCCAACTGACTGTCATTCTCATACTGACGTTTAGAAGCAATGACAGGAATATTGGTCACAGCCTCGTCGCCGGGCACCGTCCAGCGGTTCTTGAATTCCTTCGGCATAGCCGACAAGTCTGTATACTTATCCGAGAATACCGGGTCGAGACGCACCACATTGCCGAACGAATATGTGATGAAGATGTTGGCGTGCCAGTTCTTCCAACGAAGCTGGTTGCCAAAACCGCCGGTCGTGATGGGGTCGGTCGGTCCTTCGTATTTCAGGTAGTCCGTGTGTTCGAAATCCTGGAAGTTGTGTCCACTGACGGTCAGTTCTCCCTTTTCGTTGATAAACGTGGGCAAACCCTCCGAGTTCAGCCCCATGAAAGGAACAGAGAACAAGGCACGCACCGGATAGCCCTGTTTGGCATATCCCTGACCACTGATGAGGTCTATAATTTGCGCGCGGGATTCCAGGTCAGTGATTTCATTCTTGGCATACGAGAACGTCAGGTCCGTGGTCCAGGAGAAGTTGCGCTGTTCGATATTCTTCGTCGTCAGCATGAATTCCACACCGTAGGATTTCATCGCGGCCACATTGGCGTACTTGAGGTTTTGTCCGCCGACACCCTGCGTATAGATAGGACCGATAAGGTCGAAGTTGTTACGCGTGTACCAGTCTGCCGTCAGGTTGATACGGTTCTTCAGGAAACCGAGATCCACACCGACATTGAATTCGTGCTTCTTCTCGTATGTCAGTTCGGAGTTGGCAATCTCTTCCAGCGTAAGGCCCAATTCACTGACGCTCGACAAGGGGCGCCAGGGCTTGTAGGGATTGATGATAGCCGTTGCATTCGACACATAATCCGGTCCGCTTTCCGCCGTCAACGAATAAGAAAGGCGCAGCGTGGCGTGAGACAATACCGGATTCTGGAACCACTTCTCTTCGTGGGCGTTCCAGGCACCCGACACGTTCCACGTGGGCAGCCAGCGCGATTTGCGGGACTTGCCCAGCTTGTTGGAACCCTCGTAGCGCAAGGTTCCGTTCAACGTATAACGGCCTGCGTATGAATAAGTGGCCGTTCCGAAGAAAGCGGCATTGCGGCGATAGGTCCACTTGTTGCTGTAGTAAGCGGCGTTCTCCTCTCCCTGTTGCTTGAACAGCGTATAGTCTACAAACGGGATATTACCGTAGTCGTAACAGAATCCCCATCCCTGGAAGCTGACGGCGTTGCGGTCTACGGAACTGAGTTCCGAACCAACCATTACGTTCGTGATATGCTTCCGGGCAAACGTTTTGTTGAACTGCCCGATGGCACGGAAGTCGTACTGCGAGACAGAATAGGTGTTGTTATAATAGATACCACCTTTGGGCAACACCGTCTGCGGCAATGCGTTGGGATTCTCCGGATCTGTATACAAATAGGTATTCGCATCGCGGATGGTCGCATCCTCCGGAGAGATACCGGCACGGTAGGCCAGCGCCTGGTTGGAGTTGTCTTTCACGAAATGGTCGTTAGACGAACGCTGGTAACGATATGCCCCCAGCACCGTAAAGTCGAGGAAGCCTGTCGGACGCCAGTTCAACTCGCCCTGGAACTTCAGGTCGGTCACGCCCAGTTCGATATAGTTGTTATCCAGTTCTTTCTTGATATTGAATTCGGAGTAGTTACGCGTATAAATCGTATTGGCATCCAGCGTGCGCGACGTATTGAGCGCATAGCTGTAGGGGTTGATATCGAAGCTGCGCTTCACCTCACCGGATACGACGTCCGTCTCCTGTGACAACGTACCGGGGGCAGTCTGCTTACGATAGGAGTCGCTGGTCAGCAACGTGATACGCAAGTGATCGGACAAATCGAACGCAGCGTTACCGTTATAGGTATAACGCTGCACCTTGCTCGACATCGTCCATCCCGGGTCCTGCATGACAGACACAGAAGAATAAAAACGTCCGCGGTCCGTACCGCCGGAAATGCTCAGGGCATGGTTCTGTGTGACATTCGTATTGAACAGCTCGTCAAACCAGTCCGTATTGCGGAATTCCGCACTCTGCAGATAACCGTTCTTGGCCGCCTGCGTGTTGGCCAGACCGTATGTTCCCGTAGCCGGATCGTACGTGTTTATCAACTGGTACATCTTACCGTACACACCGGAACTGGCAGCCTTCGTCAGACCGGAAAGCTCCAGCCATCCCTTGGCCTCCATCTCCTTGTACACGCCCATCTGCTCCTGCGAGTTCATGATATTGAAGTTGCGGTAATTCGGACGGAGACGCAACGTAAACTCACCGGTATAATTAATGTTAGTCTGACCGGCCTTACCCTTCTTGGTAGTGACAACAATCACACCGGCCATGGCACGCGCACCGTAGATAGAAGTGGCGGAACCGTCCTTCAGAATCTGGAACGACTCGATGTCGTCGGCATTCAAACCAGCGATAGCGGATGAAATCAGCGTCGTGGCATCACCGGAGGACAAGTCATCGGCAGACACCTCAATGGCATCTTCCAGAATCACGCCATCCACCACCCACAACGGACGGGAATTACCATAAATGGAAGTGGCACCGCGCACGCGGATTTTGGGTGCCGTACCGAAAGTACCGGACACGTTCTGCACGGACACACCGGCAGCACGCCCTTCCAGTGAACGGGAGATATCAGCCACACCGTTTATCCGGACATCCGCAGCGTCCAGTTTTGTCGTGGCACCGGTAAACAGACGGCGGTCCATCTTGGACATACCGGTAACAACAACGTCATTCAACTCTTTTACGTTCGGTTGCAGGACAATCTTCAGCGGGGACTTGCCGGCCTTCACTTCGGCCGTCTTCATGCCGACATATTTAACTATGATATGAGTAGCGCCCGCCGGCATTTCCAGCGAGAAGTTACCATCTATATCCGTAAGCGTACCGCTCGAGGCATGTCCCTTCACAGTGACAGCAGCTCCGACAATCGGTTCGTTGTCATCGCCCGATATAACGACACCTTTCACTTTTGTCTGAGCGGACAGACCGATGCCGACAAGTAAACAAACTGACAACAGCACAGTCCTCTTTCCCACTTTACAAAAAGCAGGCCGAGACTCCAATCCCCTAATTAAATAAGAAAGGACATACTTTACCGCACAACCGACCCTATCGCCGATTGACAGGCAAGAAACCTTGTTATTAATTTTTAGCATTTTTGTTATAATATTATTTTAAAAGTTATCATCTGAAACCGACACAGAAGTTACCAATCCTCAATGCCCACCAACGGGTTATTAACAAATAATCACTAATACCGATTGCAAAATTACAAATAAATCATAATTTAAACCGGCTACAAAAGTTAAATTATGCAAACGACACAATTCAACCGCTGTTCAAAACAAATTGATGAAGCCTTGAACAACGCCGATTCCATTCTTTTAAAAAAGCCTAAAACGACACCCTCTTTTCTTATTCCGGCGCCATAAACAGTTGAAAACAAAAATTTAGCGATACGACCAAACCGATTGACAAATGTAAGAGACATGAGCTTTTACAAAGAAAAAAGCATTTCACATATATCCGGCATTTTTTCATTGCCGCCTTCATTCTTCATGTAAAATCCGCCGGCCGGCCGCACTTATCTGTCAGTCCATACACTCCCGGTAACGCAAATGGAATTCCACTACCGCCTCGATCCCCTTGCGGAATATATCCAGCCGGAAATTCTCGTTGGGGGAATGAATGGCATCGCTCTCCAGACCGAATCCCATCAGCACGGTCTTCACCCCCAGAATCCGTTCGAAGTCACTGATGATGGGAATGCTTCCTCCCCTGCGCACGGCAAGAGGCCTGCAGTTGAAAGCCTTTTCGAAGCCGGCTTCGGCAGCACGGTAAGCCGGCAACGTTACGGGACAGACATATCCCTGTCCACCATGCATGGGCGTTACTTTCACCCGCACGCAATCAGGCGCCAGCGCTTGCAGATAGTCCGCAAACAATGCGGAAATCTTCTCATGATCCTGATGGGGAACCAGACGGCACGACACCTTGGCAAAGGCTTTGGACGGAAGAACCGTTTTCGCGCCCGTCCCCGTGTAGCCGCCCCAGATTCCGCAGATATCGAAGGACGGACGGCAACTGTTGCGCTCCAGTGTGGAATAGCCCCGCTCTCCCCGCAGGGCTTTCACACCGATGGCCGCCTTGTATTGTTCCTCATCGAAAGGTATACCGGCCAGCATCCCGCGTTCGCATGCGGAAAGTTCCTCCACATCGTCATAGAAATGAGGTACAATGATACGGCCATCTTTGTCTGTCACCTGTGCCAACATCTCGCACAACACATTCACCGGATTGGCCACGGCACCGCCGAAGTGACCGGAATGCAGATCACGGTTGGGGCCGGTGACTTCCATTTCCCAATAGGCCAGCCCGCGCAATCCCGTTGTCAGGGAGGGAAGGTCGGCTCCCAACATACTGGTATCGGAAACTAAGATAATGTCCGCTTTCAGCAGTTCCTTGTGTTCATGGAGAAATGCGTTCAGACTGGGCGAACCGATTTCCTCTTCTCCCTCAAAGATAAATTTCACATTATGCTTCAACAATCCCTCGCGCACAAGATACTCGAAAGCTTTCACCTGAATCATGGCCTGCCCCTTGTCATCGTCCGCCCCACGGGCATAGATACGTCCGTCGCGAACTTCCGGTTCAAAGGGTTCGGAATGCCACAACTCCAGCGGTTCCACGGGCATCACGTCGTAATGGGCATAGACAAGCACCGTAGGCGCCGAAGGATCGACCGTTTTCCGGGCAAACACCAGAGGATGACCGGAAGAAGGCATCACTTCAGCTTCGTCGGCTCCGGCCTCCAGCAACAACTGTTTCCAGCGTTCCGCACAGGTTTCCACATCCGGCCGGTGTTCCGGCTGCGCGCTGATGCTGGGGATACGTATCAAACTGAACAACTCCTCCAGAAAACGTTCTTCATTCTCTTTGATGTATGATTTTATTTCCATAATGCTGCTATATAATATAAGGTAAATGAAAGTTCCGTGTTCTTCGGACAAAACACGCTCTGCACAAAAATACAGCAATTCTGCGGAACTGACAAACGTTCGGATAAAAAACCGGACGGAGAACGCCGGACCGGGACACGCCAAAGGAAAAGAGAGGAAGAAACACCTCGCGCAAAAGAAAGGGTCTGATAATATCTTTTAACCGTTTTCTATCCGATTTCCGGAATTATCCTTTATATTTGCATATCTTTGAAACAAGTAATACCATGTCTCCGAAGAAACATAATCCGAAAACGGCAGCCGCATCGCCTTCTCACAAAGGCGATTCTTCGCCTGCCGGCCAATCAACTGCGCGACAGTCACGGTTGCCTTTGCTGCCCGTCCCCCTGATATTTTTCCTGTTCATCTGGTTCTTTGCCGGCATCTGGTACGCGGACGTGTTCCGCGCCGCCGGACAATACAGTTTTTTCGCTCCGGACATCACACTGATGCATTTCGTATGGGACAAACCATACGGGCCGCTGTGGATTGCCGGCCGCGCCCTGCTGACTCAGTTCCACTATCCCCTGCTCGGGGGTGCCGTCCTGGCGCTCATGCTAACCCTGATAAGCTGGCTCACGGGCTACAACCTGCGGCTCACCGCCCGCTGGCGCCCGTTGCAATACCTGCCGGCCGGCATCTATCTGGGTTGTCTTGCCTATTACGGGCTGGATTGCTACTACCAGGCCGAGACGGGACGCATCATGGGCATCCCCCTGTGCGCACTGATTGCGCTAACCGTTCCCGGTATCATCATCCGTTCGTTCAGCAAGAAGCCGGTGCCCTCCCTCATAACGCCCCCGGCGGACGAAAGCCGGATGCAAAACCTGCTGGGACTACTGGCATGCGTGGTGGTCGTGGTCGCCCCTATGTTCTATTCGGCAATCGAAAGACCTTATGTACGGGTAACGGCACGCATGCAAGACCTGCTGGAGCAACAGGACTGGGACGGAATCATACGCACTGCCCACGAGAACGCGGAACTGTCCTACCGCCCTATGGCCGCCATGTACGCCATCGCCCTGGCACAGACGGGACAGATTACGGAGAAACTGTTCGACATACGCTACGAATACGGTACGATGATGATACGCAACAGAGCCGGTAACATAGATTCCGGCTCGGACTTCTTCCTTACGGACGGCAACTACTACGCCGGTCTGCTGCTTGCAGCCAACCGCAACGCCATCGAGCATCTGACCATGGAGGGGCCCACCCTGCACATGCTGAAACGGCTGGCGCAGATCGCCCTGCTGAACGGTGAACCGGAAGTGGCACGCAAATACCTGCACATTCTGGGGAAAACGCCTTTTGAGAAGGAATTCGTCAGACGCTACACAGAACTGGTCAATCATCCGCAGGCCATCGGGCAAGATTCCGAAATGGCACGCATCCGCAACGTAGAACCCGTGTCGGACATGTTCCAGTCCATGTTGCGCGAACCGCTCTTCCTGGGCTATAACATCGCGCTGTCCGAAGGGCGGTCGATGGACGCGCTCCACTACAGCATAGCGGCCTGCCTGTATTCCAAACTGGTGCCTGACGCCGTGAAACGGTGCCAGCCGCTGACACACACCGTGCTGCCGCGCAACATCGGGGATGCCATGGCCATATACGCCCGGGAGGATCCGACCGTCCTCCAGTTCTTCCAGGGCAACCAGATGACCATGCCGCGCTTCCAGGCTTTTCTGAAAACCATAAGACCTTATGCCGACACGCGACTGGAACACGCCCCCGAACTGTTCCGCACGTACCGGGGATATTATCCATATTATTATTACTTCGGCAATCTGACTGCGCCGACGCGCAAGAAAGACGATTCCGCCACAGAACATAAAGGTGTGAACTAATGAAAAACAGCACTCTGCACAACCTCCCGTACCGGATGCGGACCATCGTACCAACCGCTCTGACCATCCTGACCATCCTGACCGGATGCCGCAGGGAAGTCCGGCTTCCCGACACATACAACGCATTGGAGGAACGGCCGTTCCTCTACCCCGACTACACCGACGTCGTCATCCCTCCCAACATCGCGCCGCTGAACTTTATGGCATGCGATGCGGATGCCGAAGAGTTCATTGCCGATTTTCAAGGAACGAACGGCAACCTGAAAGCCGCGGCCGACAAAGACGGAAAAATCCGTATCGACAGCACGGAATGGAAAAAACTGCTGGAACGACACCGGGGACAAACTTTGCAGGTCAATCTGTACGGACACAGGAAAGACGGATGGGTGAAATACCGCAACCACTCCCTGACAGTGGCGGAGGAACCTATCGACGGCTTCCTGTCCTACCGCCTGATAGAACCGGGATACGAGTATTACCGGCAGTTGGGACTGTACCAGCGAGACTTGTCGGGATTCAACGTTTCTGCGATATATGAAAACAACCGGGTGTATGACAACGAGAACAACCACTGCGTGAACTGCCACAACTACCAAAACTACGACACCGGCCGGATGATCTTCCACGTGCGCGGCAACCACGGCGGCACCCTGATCGCACAGGACGGCCGGGTGGAGAAGATTCAGATACGGCATGACTCGATACTGTCGGCCGGCGTTTATCCGTCCTGGCACCCGACCTTGCCGTTGATAGCCTTCTCGACCAACCAGACCGGCCAGGCTTTCCACATGAAGCACGCCGAAAAGATCGAGGTGCTGGACACAGCCAGCGACTTGTTCCTGTACGACGCGGAGAACAATACGGCAAAGACGATTCTGCGGGGCGACGCCGAACTGGAAACGTTCCCCTGCTGGAGTCCGGACGGCCGCAGCCTGTATTACTGCACGGCCAAAAGGCCGGATATGTCGGAGGTGCCGGATTCCATGATAAGCCACTCCATGCTGTTGCGCTACGACAGTCTGAAATACAACATCATGAGAATAGACTTTGACGAAAAGAGCCGCACATTCGGCGCGCCGGACACCGTGGTAAACTGCGTCGCCGGAGGACGGAGCGCCTCCGTCCCGCGCATCAGCCCCGACGGCCGTTATCTGCTCTACACGCTGGGAGACTACGGCCAGTTCCACATCTGGCACAAAAGCGCCGACCTTTGGGTGAAGGACCTGCAGGCCGCCACGCCCCCCTATCCACTGGAAGCCTCCAACAGTCCGGAAGCAGACAGCTACCACACATGGAGCAGCAACGGCCGCTGGATAGTCTTCACCAGCCGGCGGGAAGACAAGAACTACAGCCGGGTCTACATCGCCTACTTCGATAAGGACGGACAAGGCCACAAGGCTTTCCTGTTGCCGCAGGAAGACCCCGAGCAAAACATCGTGCTGCTGAAGAGCTACAACGTGCCGGAACTGACGCGGAACGCAGTCATTCCATCGAGAAGCGATTTCCACAAAGTCATTTACGAAACCGAGGGCAAACCGATACGCTTCTCCTCTGAATAGACGGGAATCAATCTTTCAGGCACCCTATGGGAACTACATAGACACCGTCTTCTCTTTGATACGCGAACTCACCGCCGGTAAGAACCATTAAAAAAAGACGGAGCATGGGTTTTCTTTTCATCTATGCTATCCGCCAGTTTTCTCAGATGGGCTGCTCCTTCCTCAATCTCCCTGCTTCCAAGCTTAACCTCCACAGCCGCCCATCTCCCGTCCTCAAGAGTTAGGATGATGTCGGCTTCCAAATCATTGTAGTCATGATAATGGCGTATGGTTCCTCTAAGCGGCTCCGTATATACTCTCAAATCCCGAACGCAAAGCGATTCGAATAAAAAACCGAAATATCTGAAATCATCAAGAATAGCCTCCGGACTTGCCCCTATTACAGCCACAGCAAGCGACGGATCCACAAACTGCCTTTTGTCTGAGGTACGGATACCCGTCTTGGATCTCAGCGACGGTTGCCATGCTTTCACATCCTCTACCACAAAAAGCCTTCGCAATGCACGCAGATAAACCTCCAGTGTCTTATCCGTTATGGACAAGTCATTAGACTTTACATCTCCCATGATTGTACGATCGGATGTCATTGTCGATATATTCCTGGCCAAAGACCTCAATATGCTCCGGACTCTGTCCGGGTCTTTCTGGGATTTGTCAACGGCAGCCGTGTCTCTCTCACAAACAGCGTCCACATAGTCCTTGGCTACGTCAAGAGCATCTGCCCTGTCCATACGCAAGGTTGCAGGCCATCCGCCACGACAGATGGCATAGGCCAAGTCTTCTATCGAAAGATTGCTCATAGCTGTCACTTCCGCCTTTCCCTCAAACATATCCCTGAGAGAAACGGAACCGTTGGATTCCCCTGTCTCATATAGGCTCATGGGACGCATCCTCATACGTGATATGCGTCCGGTGCCGGTATGTTCCATCCTTTCATCCGGAATCAAATCATTGTCTTCATCGACAATCACACTACCGGTTAAAATAAACTGACCCTTGTCCGGAGTCTTATCCACAGCAAATTTTACGGCATCCCAAAGGACTGTGGCAGTTTGCCACTCGTCTATGAGCCGCGGCTTATCTCCCCGCAACAGATACGACGGGGTAGTCTGAGCCATCTTCAGGTAAGACGACCGCTTGTCCGGATCCTGCATATAGATGGCTGTTTGCCATATTCAAGGCAGTCCAGGTCTTACCGCACCATTTAGGACCTATTATAAGTACAGCGCCGCTGGTACGCAGTTTCTTTTGCAATGTACGGTCTGCTATCCTCGGAACATAAAATTCATTTTTCATAAGTCGGGTATCTTTTCTGCAAAGAAAATGCTTTTTAGGTTATTACATCTATCATTCCGAACTTTTCGGCAATTTTATTCCGGACTTTTCAGCGAGCAATAAAACAAAGAGAAAGCACCCGCTCCCCGTTCCGGGGGCAGGTGCTTTCTTTTTCCGCCTGTAAACTCCGTTTTAGAGAGAAATGGCGCCCGAAGGACATACATCAGCGCAGGTGCCGCACTCCGTGCAGGCATCCGGGTTGATGCTATAGATATCACCTTCAGAGATAGCGCCTACGGGGCACTCATCGATACATGTGCCGCAAGCAACACAATCTTCACTAATTACGTAAGCCATGATGTAAGAATTTTAATTATTAACAATAAGTCTTGCAAAAATAGTGCTTTTTTATGAATCCGGGCTATATCCGAACTACTTTTTTCCTACTTTTCGTATCTTTGCCGGAGCACTCTCACGCAATAACCCGCACAGGTCTGCGTTTAGTATAGGAAAGGAAGTATGCAACACATGAAACGATTCGCCACCCTCGTCCTCGCCCTCGCGGCCATAATGCTCCTGCAGGCGCAGGAACGCAAACTACAGAACCGCCCTTACATCGACCAGCGGAGATTTCATTACGGTTTCAGCGTGGGGCTGCACATGCAGGACCTGGAACTCATGAACAGCGGATATGCCGACCCCGTGAGCGGCGAACAGTGGTATGCGGAGACCGACAATTACAATCCCGGCTTCAGCGTGGGAGTGCTGGGAGAGGCGCGGGTAAACAGTTACCTCGCCCTGCGGCTGGTACCGACCATCCACTTCGGACAGAAACACATCTCCTTCCACGAGCAGGTCAGCCAACGGGACACCACGCAGAACATCAAGTCTACCTACATATCCGTTCCTCTCGACCTGAAATTCAGCGCTCCGCGCTTCAACAACTACCGTCCTTATTTCATCGCGGGCGTCAATCCGATGGTGGACCTGACGGTGCGCAAACACAACCCCCTCCTGGTAAAGCGCTTCGACTGCTTTCTGGAAGTAGGCATGGGCTGCGACTTCTACCTGCCGTTCTTCAAACTGATTCCGGAACTGAAGTTCTGTTTCGGTCTGGCCAACGTCCTGCAGAAGAAGCGCGACGACCTGATGGACCGGAACATGATGAAATATACCGATGCCGTGGACAGGGCGCGGGCAAAGATGATTGTATTGACACTATATTTTGAATAAGGACAGCCGCTCCGCTGTCAGTCCACCGGTTCCGCCGCCAACTCCAGCCGCAGCGTACCTACGAACCGCCCGTTCTTCCCCATCTGGTTGCACGGTACTTCCTGTCCATCGGCATTGACCACCCGTTCGGGGTTCCGGAAATAGGTATGGGAATGTCCTCCCAGCACAACGTCTATATATCTGGTGCCCTTTATCAGTTTTTCGTCGTTCATGCCCTGGATGTTCCAGCCTAAGTGGGACAAGCAGATCACCACATCGCAACGCTCCTCCAGTTTCAAGTGCGCCGCCACCCGGTTGGCCGCCTGCACGGGGTCTTCATACGTCACCCCGCGGTAATTCTCCTCCGCCACCAGTCCTTCCATCTCCGGACTCAGACCGAACACGCCGATGCGCACTCCCTTGCGTTCCAGAATGACATACGGCTTGACGACATCCTCCAGGGGAGTACCTTTAAATCCGTAATTGGCACAGACGACCGGGAACTCCGCCATCTGGAAAATACGCCGCATGTTCTCCAACCCGAAGTCGAACTCATGGTTCCCGATGGTGCAGGCATCATAGTGCATACGGTTCATCAGACGCACTTCCACCTCGCCGTGAAACAGATTGTAATAGGGAGATCCCTGCGAGAAATCCCCGCAATCGAAAAGCAGCAGATCCGGATCCTGCTCTCTCAACTGTTCCACCAGAACGATACGGCGGACAAACCCACCCTTGTCAGCCTGCGCCGTATCCGAAAGATTCCTGTTCAGAGGCATCACGCAACTGTGCGTATCGTTGGTATGCACCACCAGCAATGTCTTTGCCCCGTCGGTATCCGGTTCCCGCGCCTGCAAACCAAGCGCACAGACACACATCCACAAAACCAGCCAACCAGTCTTTCCTGTCTTTTTCATTGTTCCTTCACCGTAATACGGCCCTCCATCTTTGATTTCAACTTACGCCCCTTTGCCTGTTCCTGCCGGATGAAGTCCATCAACACATCACGTACCGGCAGACAAGTGTCCCGCCTGTCTACCGCATTTTTCAGCGCCAGCATCTTGTCGTTGCCGGCCGCCAGATAATCCAGGGTAGCCACCGTATAACGCCTGTCCGGCTGTATCGGTTTTCCGTTCACACGGGCACGGAGCAGTCTCCCGTCCGGAGTTATCTCGAGTTTCAGTCCGCTCACGCCTTCTCCATGCACCCCGGCTATCTGCTCGCACAAAACCAGCAGGTCCTCGCCCGACAGGGTCAGCACGCACAGACGGTTCTCGAAAGGCGCAATGGCTAGAATGTCGCCGCGCGTCACGTTGCCTGCCGGCATCGCGCTGCGCAGACCGCCCATGTTACACAGGCCTATGTCGGCCTTCATGCCGATCCGGCACGCCGAACGCCGCAAGACATCCGCCACCCAGTTGGACAACAGGCTTTCGGGCCTTCCGGCACTCATATACATCCGGCTCTCGCCCACCACGGGCGACATCAGACTGTCCACAACCCGGTCGTAAGGCTTCATCATTTCAAGAACCTCTGCGTCCGCCGCCGCATCCAGTGCCCGTGTCACCTCATAACGGCGGGGCACGATCTTATCCACGGTGTAACGCTGCGCATACACACCGCCCCATGCCGTCATCCACAGGGCGCATAAGACAACTCTGTATTTCATATATTGAATAATATCAAAAAACAATTCAAAAATAGCCAAAAGCGGCGTATCGGACAACAATTATTCAAAAAAAGGACAAGAAAGTTGCACAGCTCACAGATTATTAGTTACTTTGCACCCGCTTTCCGCGTAATCGCTGGCAGGATGCAGAGTTCCCTGTTATGTTGCGCCGGGACGAAAACAATTCATAATTAAACAATTAAAATGGCAAATTTAATTAAGATTGCAGAAGAAGCGTTTGCTACCGGCAAGTCTCACCCCTCATTCAAAGCCGGTGACACCATTACCGTAGCATACAAAATCGTCGAAGGTACCAAAGAGCGTATCCAGTTGTACCGCGGTGTCGTTATCAAGATTGCAGGTCATGGCGACAAGAAGCGTTTCACTGTACGCAAGATGTCCGGCACGGTAGGTGTAGAACGTATTTTCCCCATCGAAAGCCCGAACATCGAGAGCATTGTAGTAAACAAGATCGGTAAAGTTCGTCGCGCCAAACTGTATTACCTGCGCAAACTGACCGGTAAGAAAGCCCGCATCGCAGAAAAGCGTACGGCTTCCGCAAAGGCTTAAGTACCATAAGCCGACAGACAAAACGGGGCTGCATCGTAGTGAAGGGATCAAACCCACCCGCACGATGCAGCCCTTGTTTTTTTACTTAACCGTCTTGTGAAGCGCTGCTACGGGACTGTGAATAAATACTATCACGGGAAGGCACGGCGCGGAGACAATAAAAAGAGTGAAGTATTTCATCTTTCTTTCGTGCTACTCTTTTCTACATCACGGATTTTCTGTAAGTTTGCAGAAACTAATCCGTAAACAGCATGGAACAGGCAGCACTTTCTCAACGCAGACGCATACCCTATGGCATGATGAACTTCGTTGCCGTGCGTGAAGACAATTGTTATTATGTAGACAAGACGCACTACATCCCGAAAGTGGAGGAGGCCAACGCATTCTTCTTCTTTATCCGTCCCCGCCGTTTCGGCAAGAGCCTGACACTATCGATGTTGCGACATTATTACGACATCCGGGAGGCGGACAAGTTCGAACAGTGGTACGGCGACCTGTACATCGGCAAGCACCCCACCCCGGAACGCAACTCCTACTTGGTGCTTTACCTCAACTTTTCCGTGGTGAACGGCGACCTGTACAGCTACCGCAAGGCGCTGGACGCGCATTGCAATACGGAGTTCAATTTCTTCTGCGACGTTTACGCCCCTTACCTTCCGGCCGGAACAAAGGAAGAGATGAACCGGAAGGAGGGGGCCGTCGAACAGCTGGACTATCTCTATAAGTGTTGTGCCAAATGCAACCAGCGCATTTATCTCTTCATCGACGAATACGACCATTTTACGAACAGCATCCTCGCAGTGCCTTCCCGCCTGGACGACTACAAGAGCGAGACGCACGGGACAGGTTACCTGCGCTCTTTCTTCAACACGGTAAAGACCGGCACGGACTCCTCCATCAAGCGCTGTTTCGTCACGGGCGTCAGTCCGGTGACGATGGACGACCTGACGAGCGGTTTCAACATCGGCACGAACTACACCCTCTCGGCCGAGTTCAACGGCATGGTCGGGTTTACGGAAGACGAGGTGCGCGCCATGCTCGACCACTATGCCGCCACCTGCGACTTCCACCATACCACGGACGAACTGATAGAACTGATGAAACCCTGGTATGACAACTACTGCTTTTCGGAGGACTGTTACGGACAAACGACGATGTACAACTCCAACATGGTGCTCTATTTCGTGGACAATTATATACGTGAGGGATGTAAACTTCCCCGGCGCATGGTCGAGGAAAACATACGTGTGGACTACAACAAGCTTCGCATGCTCATCCGTACGGACCGCGAGTTCGCGCACGAGGCATCCGTCATCCAGACGCTGGTGCAGCAGGGATACATCACGGGGGAACTGAAAACAGGCTTCCCGGCCGAAAACATCGCCCATCCCGACAATTTCGTCAGCCTGCTCTTCTACTTCGGCATGCTGACCATCAGCGGTACGTATGAGGGAGAGACCAAACTGACCATCCCCAACCAGGTGGTACGCGAACAGCTCTACTCTTATTTACTAAACAATTACAACGACATAGAGCTGAATTACAACAGTTACGACAAGGGACGCTTAGATTCCCGCTTAGCTTACCGCGGTGAATGGCGTCCGTATTTTGATTACATCGCCGATTGCCTGCGCACATATTCCTCCCAGCGCGACAAGCAGAAAGGCGAGTATTATGTCCACGGTTTCACGCTGGCGATGACGGCGCACAACCGTTTCTACCGTCCCGTGTCAGAACCGGACACCCAGGCGGGCTACGCCGACCTCTTCCTGTTTCCCCTGACGGAAATCTACACGGACATGCTCCACTCGTACATCATAGAACTGAAATACGCCAAAGGAAAAGACACGGACGAACGCGTGGAACAGTTGCGTCGCGAGGGTATAGCCCAGGCGTGCCGCTATGCGGAGAGCGAGACGGTGTGGCGCGCCGTGGGGCATACCACGCTCCACCGCATCGTAGTCGTCTACCGGGGCATGGAAATGGTCGTGTGTGAGGAGGTATAGTTATCGTAATGCCGTCATTCTAACTTAACTTGAAACATCAGAAATACTATCGTTAGCAGCTAAGGATAGTATTTCACTACCGACAAGAATAATTTACGCCTGCGGAGCGGTAGGCCGGCATCCGACGCCTCCTCCCTGCACACTGATTTTCTACTGACACACACAAATCACAAAAATAATCATAAAGTTTGTTGCTTTTCCCTTTTATTATTATCTTTGGCCACTCTATGTAGACCCAACTCTTCATCAAGGCTTGGGTGTAGCCGGAAAAACAAACGAAAATACTATTAAAAACTTTTATATTAACTTCAAACATTATGAGAAAAATCACTTTCTTAAGCGTGTTGTTCCTGCTCACTGGCTGGATCAATGCGTGGGCACAAGCCGGGTTACTAACACCAGACCAATTGTCCAACGGCAAAATGGTTGCTATAAAAGCCATTGCCAACAATAATTCAAACTGGCTTAAAGTTACCGAGCCGGGATGTTCGGAGTACGAACAGAAATGTGCATTCGAGCTGGTTTATAATGAAAGCGGGGATAAGTTTGCCTTGCGCAATGTGAAAACAGGAGAAGAAGGATATATCCAGCAACCTGCCGGACATGACGGCAGCGCCACTTTCGGAGCCAAAGAAACGGCTGCCTGGTTTACCGCTGCAGCTCCTGATAACGCGGTTACAGGTTTGGCTTCGGGGATTAATAGTTCGGATGCCACTACTATTCGCCTCACGACTACGGCGAAAAACGGAGCTACAACTTACTTCAATGTGAATTCAGCAACATCCGGAATCAAGTTTGCTAATGGAACCGGCAATTGGTCTGTCGTTAATCTGTACGAGGTTGTCGTATACAACGTAGGACACGCAATCACTGATGCAAGCAGTCTGGTAGAAGGCCAGGAGTATCTGATCAAAGGTGCCGGCGGACGTCCCGGCTGGGCATTTGCCGGAGTTTCCGGAGCCAACAACGAATTGCTGAAGGTGTTTTTGAACAATACGCCGGCTACGGCAACCCTGTCTGAAAGCTACGTCTTCACCATCGAAGGCACAAGCGAAAGTTTCAAACTGAAAACCAAGAACGGGAAGTATGTAAGCGTACCCAACGTGGTGGAGTCAGCCGATAATGCTACCGTCTTCTCGCTTGTGGCCAAGCCTAGCGCAGCAGCCGGCGTATGGAACCTCAAGTTCAACAATACGTATGCAAACATGAACCCGACGACCAATGAGACCAACCCTCCTTCTGAAGCCAATTACGTGATAACAAATTGGAGTGACGTAAATGATGCCAATGGGAAGTGGGAAATTTACCCGATTAACATAGACCTGCCTACATACAACATCACGTATCACATCAAGGATGCCAACGGCAACGTTTTAGGCACTCAGACACGCGAAGTGATGGAAGGCGACCCGTTCCCGCCTGTAGAAATCGGTGTCTCGGGTTCTGCGTTCTACAGCATCCCGGCAGGCACGGTTACGGCTGACGGCGAATACGATGTAACCTTTGGCAATCTGCCTTTCTCCGTAAGCTCAATCGACGGAGCATTTGCTTCGGGCAACCACTGGTATCAACTTACTATTCACCGTAGCCCCCTAAAATATGCCACTTACAATCCCGACAACGGACATGTGGAACATTCAACTACGGCTTTAGGCGAGGCAAGCGAATTCAACGTGTTCGCTTTCACCGGAGATCCGTTCAACGGCTTTAAGATTTACAACCCGGCAGCCGGAGCAGCTAAACAATTGTATGTAACGAACACAACTAACCAAAGTTGTACATTCGCAGAAGAAGGAGTCTTATTCGGTCTTTACAAAAACAATGCAACCGGTTATCAATTCAAGCTCGTCGGCACAGAGAACACCCACCTCAACGACGTAGGCAGTACGCTGGGCGTTTGGACCGCCGCAGCTTCCGCAACGGATATCGGAGGCACATTTACATTCACAGAAGTAGAATTCGATGCCGCAGGCGCTGATGTAGCCAAAGTGGCTCTAAACGCAGTTTTGGGACAGGTAGATGAATCAATGTGGGGTACGGATCCCGGATATATCGCCCGTACCGATGAAAATCTCGCAAAAATAACAACGGCTCAGGCCGTTCTGGCAAAATCCAATGCAACAGCAGAAGAAGTCAATGCTCAAACTGAAATCATTAGCGCCTTGCTGACAGACTACATTATGCCGGAAGAAGGCAAGTTCTACATGATTATCAATGCATACCCCGACTTTGAGGAACAGCAAGGAGTAAAGAAAGCCATGTACAGCGACGGGGCACACGCCAAATGGAGAAATCTGAGCGAGATTGACAAAAAACAGATATGGACCATCGTGCCTACCGAAGGCGGTTATGCAATATGCAACTATGCCGACGGGAAATACCCGCAAGGCACAAGCGCCAGTAACATGACATACACGGTAGGAGATGAAGTCTCCGTAACAGAACTGCATTATCTGAACGTCCCCGGCCAGTTCAATGTAAACATCAGCGGCTATCCCGCACATGCAGGATTGCATGGCGGTGGTGCCGGAATCAGCGGAGACATTTTTAATTGGGCCGCAGGAGCCAACACTTGCTCCGCATGGTACATCCACGAAGTGGAAGCACCGGGCGGTCTGATTGAAAACGTCACTTACAACTACACGGTAAACGGCGTAGTGAAGAAGAGCATTACGGGCAACTACGACATAGACAACCCCGAAGCACCGGTTACTTATGCTTTTGTGACAATGGGCGAACTGGTATACGACGACGCGACCAACACGGTGACGATTCCCTGTACCTACAACCTGCCGTTCACGGCTTCCGAAAGCTTTGCCAACGCTACCTGGTATGCCGTTGACATGCACGGAAACCAGACACCGTCTTACAACTGGACGTATGAAGCCGATGAGGAAAACAACATTGTCTTGTCTCGGGACAGGTCTTTGGAAGATCTCAACTCCGGCTATGCACCAAAGAACCGCAGATGGGCGTTCGTAGGCGATCCGTTCAACGGTTTTAAGATTTACAACCAGGCTGCCGGCGAGACCATGACCCTCCGCAAGCCCGAAAACGGCAATAATACGATATCCGTCATGTCGGAGACCGATGACCGGAACATATTTTTCCCGTACGAAACAAATGGTCACATTGAGCACTCTTTCGCGTGGAAATTGACCGACGACCCAAGTTACCTGAACCATCAGGACGGTACATTAAAAGGATGGGGCGGCAACGACGAAGGTTCTTCCTGCCGTGTATATGCACAGACCACCGATATCCCGACCAAGGCATTCTATCGTCTCAAGGGTGTTGCCAACGAAATGTATCTGACAACAGGCGCAACGGGCAGCCGCATGCCGATGATTGAAGACGGCACGACAGCCGCCAGCATCTTCTACTATGACTATGACAAACATTTGCTCAACTATGCCAGCGGCCTGTATACCTACAAGACCAGCGAAACCGGTGCAGTAGGCAATTCCAACACATGGGAAGTCATAGACAACGGAAACGGCCAGTACATCTTCCATGCCAGCGCAATTACCGGTGGTGGCGGACGTTACCTGTATAACCACGACAAAGGCACCAATCCGCAACAAGCCAACCGTAACAGCTCATTAGCCGGAAACAATACATTATGGACAGTAGAACCCGTAACGGAACTGCCTGTAACCGTAAGCGCAGCCGGCTATGCAACGTTGTTTGCCCCGACCGCTCTCACTATCCCGGCCGACGTGGAAGTCTACACGGGTACCATCGATACAGAGAAATCCACTATCGAGCTGTCTCAGGTTGCAGACGTCATCCCGGCCAACACAGCCGTATTGGTGAAGGCTGCCGAAGGCACTTACAACTTCGAAATCGCAGAAGAGGCTACGGCTGTAGAGGGGAACGCCCTCCTGGGTACCATAAGCACCGTAGCCGCTCCGGAGAACGTCTACACGCTCCAGAACCAGAACGGTCAGGTAGGCTTCTATCCTTACACGGGCGAAAACGTCAACGGTTTCAAGGCATACGTTACCGTTGCAGCTGACGCCGAAGTACAGGGCCTGACATTCGACTTCGGAGATGCCACGGGCATCGAGGAAATCCTCTCCATACTGGAAACAGGCGAAAAGGCTACCGAAATATACGACCTCGCAGGACGTCGCGTGACAAAACCGGTGAAGGGCATCTATATCAAGGGTGGTAAGAAAGTGATTGTTAAGTAATAAAAAGAAAATCTGATCATGAAAAAGAAACAATATATAACTCCCGCCGTGGAGGTTACGACAGTACAACTGGAAGGCATGATTGCCGCTTCCCTCTCCATCGGCGACACGCCGGGCAACGAACAGTTGGGTAACGGCGGAGAGTGGAACATCTGGAGCTCAGAGGAATAATCCACTGCATCCATATTCTTACAGGAATCCCCCGGAGATTTGCTCTCCGGGGGATTCTGTTTGTCATTCAATACTGATGCCACCGGGACTGCACTCGCATTTAATTTCAGAGAGGTGAAAAGTCCCGAAATTATACCGATTTTGTGAAAAACACGCCTTTAAACACAGCCGATTTTGTGAAATATCACTATCTTTGCAATGCTGAAAACGCGAAACAAATGAGCAAACTATTTAAAAGAAAGATAGATAGCATACTTTTGGCATGGAAAAACCATCCGGACAGAAAACCGATGATAGTGAAAGGCGCAAGACAGATAGGAAAAACCCGGTCTGTAACAGCCTTTGCCGAAAAACACTATAAGAGCGTCGTGGCCATAAACTTTGTGGAACAACAGAAGTTCAGGAATATATTTAATGACGGTTATGAAGTAGACGCCATCCTGAAAAACATCTCCCTGCTCGACCCTTCCATGGAATTCATTCCCGGAAATACGATCTTCTTCTTCGACGAGCTGCAGGAATGCCCGCAGTGCGCCACCTCCCTTAAATTCTTCAAGCTCGACGGCCGGTTCGACGTGATATGCTCAGGTTCTCTGATGGGAATCAATTACAAGGAGATCGAATCCAATTCGGTAGGCTACAAAGAGGACTATGAAATGCACTCGATGGATTTCGAGGAATTCCTGTGGGCCAAAGGATATACGCAGGAGTTTGTCGAGGACATGTATCGCCACATGGCCGGGCTAACCCCCTTTTCACAGCTGGAACTCGACACCCTTTTCGGCCTGTTCAGGGACTACATGGTGCTGGGCGGCATGCCGGACGTTGTGAACACATACATCAGGAATAAGAATTTCAGCGGTACCCTCGCCATACAACGGCAACTGCTTGCGGACTACGACGAGGACATCACAAAGTATGCGGAGGGGTTCGACAAGGCAAAAATCAAAAATATATACAACCACATATCCGTGTTCCTTGCCAAAGAGAACAAGCGGTTCCAGATATCAAAAATGGGCAGAAACGCCCGCAACCGCGATTATGCGGGAGTTATCGAATGGCTTTCATCGACCGGTGTCGTCAATCCTTGTTATTGCCTGACCGACATCGAGCTCCCGCTCAAAGGGAACTATGATCCGAAGCTCTATAAAATCTACTTCAAGGACACGGGGTTGCTGATTGCATCCCTCGACGAGGAAGCGCAGGAAGACCTGCGCACCAACCGCAACTTCGGCACATACAAAGGCGCCATATACGAAAATATCGTCGGCGACATGCTTGTCAAACAAGGCTACAGCCTCTATTACTACAAGCAGGACAGCCCGGCCTTGGAAATGGATTTCTTCGTGCGCGACGCGGAGAGCCTGATACCGGTGAAGTAAAAGCGAATGACGGAGCCACAGCCTCGTTGCGGAGACTTGTCGGGAACGACAGCTACGGCGATATCAGGTACGGTATCAAGTTCGGATACAAGAACATCGAGTTCAACGGACTGTTCTACACATTCCCGTATTTTTTAGCCTTTCTGCTGAAACGGTTCCTCAAAGAACGAAAGTAAACAGCCCATCGACAGACAAGAATGTCCTGCCTTGCGGCAGGACGTCATTTACTTCCCAACCAGTTTCAATCCGTTGTCCGAAAGTTCGATAAGTCGCTTCTTGTATAGGTCTCCCACGGCTTTCTTAAACACTTTCTTGCTGACACCGAACACGGAATAAATCTCTTCCGCAGGACTCTTGTCGCAGAGAGGAGTGCTCCCCGCATTCGTCCGCAAATGGCGCAACAAGACTTCCGAAAAGTCCTCTACGGCAGCCTGCCCGCGGGGACGCAAGGCCAAGTCGATCTTCCCGTCCGGACGCACCTGACGGATAAACATCCGCCTCTTGTCGCCGGTGCGGAGCAACGTGAATATCTCCGTATCATACAGTAGACCGGCAAAACGGTTGTCCACAATGACCTTGAATCCCAATTCCGTCTTCTGCCAAACCAATCCCTCCACTTCGTCGCCCGGAGCGTAAGGCGGCTTCTCCTCCGACAGGTATCTGTCGACCTTGGCCGACGCCACGATACGGTAGCTTTCCTCGTCGATATGCACATGCACGATGTAGAAACGGTCAAGCTGCATCCTCATCTTCTGTTCCCGGAAAGGAACGAACAAGTCCTTCATCGGTCCCCAGTGGAGAAACGCTCCGTACTTGTTGGTCCACGCAACCCTGAGACAAGCGAAGTCGCCCACCTGCGCCAGCGGCATCTCCGTCGTAGCAATCAGACGCTCCTCGTTGTCCAGATAAACAAACACTTCCAGTTCATCACCCAGCCTGCAGCCTTTCGGCACATAACGGGCCGGCAACAGAATCTCACCGGCCTCCCCGCCATCCAGATACACACCGAAATCTACGGATTTCACGACTTTCAGGCTATTGGTCTGCCCCAATTTTATTTTCATACGCTTTACTGTTCCTTATTGATTTATCATCCGCTCTATCCCTCTTCCTGATCGCCGACGACATCGGCAACCAGCGGATTCGTCACCAACCCGTCCTTCATAAAGATAGTCCGGTCCGTGAGCCGTGCCAGCCCCTCGTCGTGCGTCACAATGACAAACGTCTGTCCGAAACGGTCGCGGAGGTCAAAAAACAAGCGGTGCAGTTCTTCTTTATTGCGCGAATCCAAACTGCCGGACGGTTCGTCCGCCAAAATCACCGCCGGATTGTTTGTCAGCGCACGCGCCACGGCCACCCGTTGCTTCTCCCCTCCCGAAAGTTCATTCGGCTTGTGGAATGCGCGTTCGCCCAGTCCCATAAAATCGAGCAGTTCGCGGGCACGCTGTTCCGCCTCCTTGCGTCCTTTGCCCGCTATGAAGGCCGGTATCATGACATTCTCCAGCGCCGTAAACTCCGGTAGCAGCTGATGAAACTGAAACACAAACCCTATCTGAGTATTCCGGAAACGAGCCAGTTCCTTCTTCGACAGTTCCTGTACGTCGATGTCGTTCAGCACGATGCGCCCGGCATCCGGTTTGTCCAGCGTGCCGACAATCTGTAACAGCGTGGTCTTGCCGGCCCCGCTCGGCCCTACGATGCTCACCACTTCTCCTTTCCTTATATGCAGATTGATGCCTTTCAGCACCTGCAACGTACCAAAACTCTTGGTTATTCCTTTTATATCTATCATACGATTCTTTTTCTCGTCATAAACGTTCCAACACATATTGCGCCAGGCAGCATCCGAATACGGCTGTCAGATAACCTATGCTGCCTGCCGTGGATTTCTTGTTTCTCTCCCCCTCCACCGTCACTACGCTGTTCCGGTCGGCCTGCTGTGTGCTGAAGACCACGGGCACGCGGGCATGCCGCCAACCGTCGGCTTTCAAGCGGTTCCGCACAGCTTTGCTCAGTCCGCAATGATAGGTTTCCCACAAGTCGGCGAACCTCACTTGCGAGATGTCGGTCTTCGCACCGGCCCCCATGCTGCACACCACCGGCACGCGCCGCCGCAGGCAGGCTTCAATCAAGGTGCATTTTGGAGCTATCGTGTCGATGGCGTCCACCACGAAATCATAGCCTCCCTCGTCCAGCAGGGCATCCGCCGCTCCTGCTTCCAGATAGACCGGGCGTACGTCCAGTTCCACCGCCGGACTGATGTCCCGGAAACGCTCCGCCAGCACCTCCGCCTTGCTCCGGCCGACGGTGGAATGCAAAGCGCACAACTGGCGGTTGATATTGCTCTCCTGTACCTTGTCCGCATCCATCAATGTCAGATGCCCCACTCCGGCCCTCACCAGCATCTCGGCAGCATAGCCACCCACGCCGCCCAGTCCCACGACCAACACGCGCGCCGCCGTCAGCCGAGCCATTTTTTCCTTGCCCAGCAACAGTCCCGTACGCTGTTTCCACTCACAGTTCTCCGTTGCTCCCGGTCCCGTTTCCATCAGTCATCCTCCGTTTTTTTCAGCCACCCGCCGAACCATTCCTTGGCCGCCTCATAGCGTGCCTTGGGGCTCATCGGTTCCACCGTACTCAAGTTGTGGGTCGCCGAATCGGCGTATCCGTCGGGGAATATCACCAGCAGGCTGGTCTCCATATAATACTTCTTTATCTGGTGCGGAATGTGGTCCAGCGAAGGCCGGAAAGAGATGGAGCCGCGACGGGCACATACAATCACCAGCAGATGATCGGGGCGGATTTCCTTAGACATGCGTTTCAGTTCGTTCCCACCGTCCGTCTCGTAATATTCCGCCCGCACGGAAGGATAATATTTCTGCAGATAACGGCCTACGAGTCGCAGAGTGGCCGGATGACCGTTGTAGGTGATGCGGCATCCCAGAGAGTTCGCCAGACAGGCCACATGCTCCACCCAGTGCGTAAACCCGGCTTCATATTCGGCCTTGGCCGGGATTGCGACATGGATGCGCCGCACGGTGCTGACCGGAATCGTGCTGCGCACCATCATAATCTGGCGGTTCAGCCCGCTCAACAGATTCAGCAGGACGGGGCCGAAAAACGACTCGTCCGGCGACGACTGTAGATGTAACCCCACCATCACTTCCGAGAAATCATTCTCGCGCACGGCATGAATGATGCCGTTGGACAGGTTCGTCGCCAGACGCACCCGGGTCTGCATCTGCACATTGGCTGCGGCAGCGATACGCACGGCGTTGTCCAGCAACTTGCGCCCGGCCTCACGCGCCCGGTGGTCATCGTCGAGCACCACGTTAATCGCCTGCAAAGGTATGTCGTTCGTCGGTCGCCTCATCATCAGCGCCATGTTCACGATGGCCTCCATCGTATCCGGATAGGCCAGTGCTATCAGCGTAGAATCCTCCACCGGCCCCCGTTCCTCGCTCATCCCCTCGCCGCTCAAAGCCAGTTTCCGTGCCGTATGTTCCGTAATCAGCGAACTGACCACGCATGTGACCAAAATCAACACGACGGTACCGTTGAGCACATCCTCGTTCAGCAGACGGCTGCCGTCCGGCAAAACGATATTATACCCCACGAGCACGGCCGCCAGCGTGGCAGCCGCCTGGGCATTGCTCAGTCCGAACATAAGTTCCCGCTCCAGCCCGCTCATGCGGAACACTTTCTGCGTGAGCCACGAGGCCAACCATTTGCCCGTGAGCGCCATCGTTATCATGACCGCCGCCACCTTGAGCGCATCCCCCGTACCTAACAGGACATGCACGTCGATAATCATCCCCACTCCTATCAGGAAATAAGGAATGAACAGGGCATTGCCCACAAACTCCAGATGATTCATCAGCGGAGAGGAATGCGGTATAAGGCGGTTGAGCACAAGCCCCACAAGGAAAGCGCCCAGAATGCCCTCCATACCCACGAGTTCCATCAGGCCCGCCCCCAGAAAGACCATGGCCAGCACGAATATATATTGCAGCACACCGTCGTTGTAACGGCGGAAAAACCAGCGGCCGATACGCGGAAAGGCATAAACGATAAAGGCCGAAAGCAAAATTACCTTCAACAGCAACACGACCCAGAACCATCCCTCCGTGTCTTCCTTGAACATCCCGCCGATAACCGCCAGCACCAGAAGCGTAAGCGTGTCCGTCACGATCGTACCGCCCACGGCGATGCTCACGCTGCGATGCCGGGACACACCGTAACGGATAACTATCGGATAGGAAATAAGCGTATGGGAGGCATACATGCTGGCCAGCAGCACGGACGTAATCAGCCCGTACTTCAACAGCAAGAGATTGGAGGCAATGCCCAGCCCCAATGGAATGATAAAAGCGGCCAATCCGAGCACCAGCGCCTTTCCCCGTATGCGCCTCATGTCCTGCATATCCATCTCCATACTGGCCAGGAACATGATATAATACAGCCCCACCTGCCCGAACAGTTCAAAACTGCTGTCCCGGTCCAGTATATGCAGCCCGTGGGGACCGATAACCACCCCGGACAGAATCATACCGATAATATGCGGAATACGCAACCGGCCAAGCAACAAAGGGGCGAAGAGAACGATGCTCAACACCAGGAAAAAAATCCATGTAGGATCCGTCACAGGGAAATAGGAAGACAATACAGACAATTCCATCTTTTTTATCTTTCGTTCAGTCTACAAAGTAACGAAAAAGTTTTCGTATCATGAGTTTTTCTATAATAATTTGTATACTTTTGCAATTGAAATCATCAATTCTTTAAATAGATACACAAAATGAAAGTAGCAATCGTAGGTGCAAGCGGTGCCGTGGGACAAGAGTTCCTGCGCGTGCTTGAAGAAAGAAACTTCCCGATGGACGAGTTGACGCTGTTCGGTTCCGAACGCAGCGCCGGAAAGAAATACATCTTCCGCGGCAAAGAGTTTGAAGTGAAACTTCTGCAGCACAATGACGATTTTAAAGACATAGACATAGCATTCACTTCCGCCGGCGCCGGCATTTCAAAAGAATTCGCCGCGGACATCACCCGGTACGGCGCCGTGATGATAGATAATTCCAGCGCATTCCGCATGGATGAGGACGTGCCTCTGGTCGTGCCCGAATGCAATGCGGCCGACGCGCTGAACCGTCCGCGCGGCATCATCGCCAATCCCAACTGCACCACCATCATGATGGTGGTCGTATTGCAGCCGTTGGAGAAACTGAGCCACATCAAACGTATCCACATCGCCAGTTACCAGGCTGCCAGCGGTGCGGGCGCAGCCGCCATGGCCGAACTGGAACAGCAATACCGCGAAGTGCTGGACGGCAAGGAGGCCACCGTGACGAAGTTCCAGTACCAGCTGGCATACAATGTCATTCCGCAGATCGACGTGTTCCAGGACAACGGATACACGAAAGAGGAAATGAAGATGTTCAACGAGACGCGCAAAATCATGCACAGTGACGTGCAGTGCTCGGCCATGTGCGTGCGCGTGCCTTCCCTGCGCTCCCACTCCGAAGCGGTATGGATTGAAACCGAACGCCCCATCACCGTCGAGGAAGCCCGAGAAGCGATAGCCGGTGCCGAAGGCATACAGTTGATGGACGACCCGGCCAACAAGGTCTACCCCATGCCTCTTTTTCTGGCTGGAAAGGACGATGTGTACGTGGGGCGCATCCGCAAGGACATCGCCAACGAAAACGGCCTGACGTTCTGGCTTGTAGGCGACCAGATAAAGAAGGGAGCGGCTCTGAACGCCGTACAGATAGCCGAATACCTGATAAAAACCGGCGACGTGAAATAAACTGTTGCCCACGCACATATTAACCTTACATAAACACGAACAAGACATGAAAATACGAATCAGCACGACTTATCTGAACCGGGCGCTCCGCCTATTCGGAACAGCGATCTGGTTGTGTCTGCCTTATGAAGGCCGGACACAGACACTGCGTCTGCACTATGGACTGACGCAAGACGCGACCGGGGCACGGACCGCCATCGACGAAACCGGCGGAGGCCGGGACGCCTCACTGAAAGGAACAGCCCGCATCGCGGAGTTCGAAGGACAAAAAGTCATCAGCCTCGGCAGCGGCAGCGGCTACGCGGACATGGGAAAAAGTGTCGGCGAAATCATCGGCACGCTCCGGGATTTCACCGTCCATACGCGCATCTATATCCCGACCTCCGTTTCGCTCAGCGGAAACGGTTTCTTCATCTGGACGTTCTCCAATGCCGCAGACATATCGGCATCTCCTGCCGGCTATATGTTCCTAAACGCCCAGGATCAGCGTTACGCCATCACCCGGACCAACTATTCGGCGGAACAGGGAGTAGGCATCCGAAAAGCGCTCACCAAAGGCAGCTGGCAGACCCTGACCCTGATTCAGAAAGAGGGCACCGCATCGCTCTATCTCAACGGCATCAAGATGACGGACGCTACTATCAGCCTCTCTCCGTCGGATATCGGCGCCACGTCCTACAACTGGCTCGGCCGTTCGTGCTACAACGGAGACAAATATCTGAGCAACGCCATGATTTCCGACTTCCGCATCTACGACGGCGCCCTGGAAACAAGCGAAGTGTGCAGACTGGCCGGAATGGAAGAGAAGAAAGAGAGCGTAACCTTGAAAGCACGCTACGACTTCCGGCAGACCACCGATGTAGTGAACGGATATAAAGGTGCGCTCCGCAACGGTGCCGAATGCACTTCCTTGGAAGGACTTCCCGTCCTGAAACTGGGGGCCGGCAACGGTTATTTCGACTTAGGTAAAGAATTGGGTGACGTGATTGCAAAGGCTGACAGTTTCACCATATCTACCGACGTCTACATCCCCGCATCCAATCCGCTGACCGGCAACGGCAATTTCCTGTGGACATTCGCCAATTCCAATGATCTGGCCGGTGCGGCCAACGGCGGTGTATTCCTTCGTGCCAGCGACCTGCGCTATGCCATCACGAAAACCAACTACGCGGCAGAACAGGGATTCAGCGGCAGAACAGGCATACCGGCCGGACAGTGGGTGAACGTGACCTGCACCCGGGACGGCAACGGCAACATGCGTCTCTATCTGAACGGCGAAGTAACAGGCTCCGCATCGGACATCAGCTTGGGCATTGCCGATCTGGGATCCACTGCGTACAATTACTTAGGACGCTCCTGCTACAACGGCGACCTGTATCTGACGCACGCCTGGTATCATGACTTCCGTCTGTACGAAGGTGCCATGACCGCCGACGAGATAAAGGAGTTGTGTCAGCAGATTCCCACTCTGGAACGCGGCCGGATGCGTATGGAGGTGGAGAAAGCCATGGAACTGACCGTCCTGCCGGAAGAGGTGCGCGAATCCGTGCTTCTCCCTACTCGGGAAAACACCTGCGGCGTGTCCATCACCTGGGTTTCCTCAAACGAGAACATCCTGTCCGGCAACGGATTCGTCAACCGTCCCGCCTACGGACAACCGGACATCACCGTGACCCTGACAGGCTCTTTCACCAAAGGGGACATCACACTGACAAAAGACTACTTAGTGACAGTCAAGGCAAGCCTTTCGCCCGAAGAGAGCGTCGCCATCGACCTGCAAAGCCTGGCACTGAGCAACACGGACAACCTGTTTGAATCCATCACACTGCCCTACCGGACACCGGAAGGCTCCATCATCACATGGAAGTCCTCCGCTCCCGAATACTTGGCGGACAACGGACGCCTGATGCGTCTGGCCGCGCACGGTACCGGCAAGCAGCCCGTGGTGCTGACCGCAACGGCGACACAGGGCAATGCGAGCGCAAAACGCGACTTCACGGTCTATGTAGCCGAGAACGAGGGATACACGAATTATCTGTTCGCCTACTTCACCGGCAACAACCAGTCGCAGGAACAAATCTGCTTCGCCCTGAGCATCGACGGATACAACTACGTTCCGCTGAACAACGGCAGCCCTATCATTTCCTCCGACACCATAGCCATCAAGAAGGCGGTGCGTGATCCACACATCCTCCGCGGAAAAGACGGAAAGACTTTCTACATGGTGGTGACCGACATGAAGTCGGGAGAAGGATGGGACTCCAACGACGGACTGGTGCTGATGAAATCGACCGATCTCGTCAACTGGACACACGCGGCCATCGATTTCCCCACGACATGGCCCGCCCGTTTCGACCGCAACAAACTGACGCAGGTATGGGCTCCGCAGACCATCTATGATCCGGAGGCCGGACGCTACATGGTGTACTACTCCATCGGGGAACGGGGCGAGCATTACAAACTCTATTACTCGTACGCCAACGACGATTTTACGGAACTGACGGAACCGGAACTGCTGTTCGATCTGGGCAGCAATACCATCGACGGCGACATCGTGCTGCGCGACGGTACCTACCACTTGTTCTATAAAACGGAAGGCGAAGGTAACGGAATCCAGAAAGCGACGGCCACTTCGCTGAAAGGTCCGTGGACACCACACAGACGGTATCTGCAACAGACCAACGTAGCCGTGGAAGGTTCCGGCGTGTTCAAGAAGATAAACAGCAACGACTGGATTCTGATGTACGACTGCTACACTTCCGGTCATTACCAGTTCTGTTCGTCGCCCGACCTGGAGAATTTCACATGGGTCAAGAACACGACCACCAGTGGAGCTTTCACTCCGCGCCACGGTACCGTGATGCCCATCACCCAGGAAGAGACCGAACGAATCGTGACCAAATGGCCTTCCACAACCTTGAACGCGCAGATAACCGGTGCCTCGGCTCCGGCTGTCATGAACGACAATACGGAATACGACCACACGACCCATACAGTCTATCTACCGGTTCGTCCGGACACGGACCTGACGGCTTTCGACCCGCAGCTGACCGGTACGCCGGGGGCAAGCGTATCACCGCAGGGTGCCTGTGACTTCAGCAATGGTGCGGTGGAATACACCGTTACCTGCGGTACGAAAAGCAATGTCTACAAAGTAACGGCGGCCGTATGCGGCAATCCCATACTGCCCGGCTTCCACGCCGACCCAGAGATTCTGTATTCCGAAAAGACAGAGCGGTTCTACCTCTATCCTACCAGCGACGGTTACAGCGGCTGGGGCGGTCACAGTTTCAATGTGTTCTCTTCCACCGACATGCTGAACTGGACGGATGAAGGCACAATCCTCGACCTTGCCACGGACCAGGTACTCTGGGCCGATGGCAATGCATGGGCCCCCTGCATCGTCGAGAAGAAGACGGACTACGGGTACAATTATCATTTCTATTTCAGTGGAAACACCCCGAGCGGAAAACAGATTGGTGTGGCTTCGGCCAATTACCCCGCAGGTCCGTTTGCAGACAACGGAGCGCCGTTCATCACTTCCTCACCTACCGGAAGCGGGCAGCAGATTGATGCGGATGTATTCACGGATCCCGTGAGCGGCAAGTCTTATCTGTACTGGGGAAACGGGTACATGGCCGGCGCGGAACTGGAAGACGGCATGACATCGCTCAAGCCCGGTACGACCCGGATTCTCACCCCGAGCGGCGGTAGTCTCAGCACGTACGCTTACCGCGAAGGTACGTATGTATTCTATCGCAAGGGAGTGTACTACTTCATGTGGAGCGTGGATGACACGGGAGCCGACAACTACCACGTAGCTTACGGAACGGCCACTTCGCCGCTGGGTCCCATCACGGTAGCTAAAAATCCTGTGGTACTGCAACAGGATCCGGCACAGAAGATTTACGGTACCGGACACAACTCCGTCATTCAGATACCGGGACGTGACGAATGGTACATCGTTTACCACCGCATCAACAAGAACTATCACACCAACGGACCGGGCTACCACCGCGAGGTGTGCATCGACCGTCTCCAGTTCAACGAAGACGGCACCCTGCAACCCGTCATCCCCACCCAGAAAGGTATTTCGCCCGTTTTATTGAACGAAGAACCGGGTATGGGAATAGAGGCTGTGGCAGGCTCCTCCATCAGCGGAGCGCCTTCCTCTATCATCTATTACGACCTGAACGGCATGCAGTTGGGCAACGACGACAACCGTCTGGCCCGCGGCCTGTATCTGCGCCGCATGACATGGAGCGACGGCACAGTACGCTGCGACAAAATCCTGAAACAGTAGGAAATTCCTAAGTTGCCGCTATCGGCAGACATAAAATGAATGACCGCAAACGGTGTTATGGAAACATCCCGTTTGCGGTCATTTCTTAAGAATACCGGATTTTCTTATTTCCAGTCCGGCACAGCCGTGCCCTTCCGGTAAACAGCCGCCATCCGTATTTCAAAACACAGCGTCGATCCTGCGGGAATGGAACCCGTCGCCGTAGTGCCATAGGCCAATGCGGCAGGAATATAGACACGCCAGTTATCACCGGGCGACATACAGGTCAACACCGTGGCAAATCCCGGCACGCAGGAGGACACTTCCAACAGAGCCGGACGGGCTATGGCTTCGTTGAATGCGCCCCGGTAGGTCTGGTCGAACACCAGACGCTCGGCCACCATCGTACCGTCATCCTTTTTGGCCTCCGTCGGCATCAGCCATCCCCGGTAATGAACACGCACGGAGTCGTTCCAATAGGGATGCATCTCGCCGTCCACAGCCTGTTCCAGTACACGGGCACAAACATAATCCGTGATGGCATTGTTTCCCTTGTCGGCCTTCGTGGCACTAAGGATACGCCGCCATTCGCAATGCTTCTCCCACTCGTCACCGTATGCTGCCTTGGCCTCACTGACAGCTGTCTGCGCCGAATCCATCGCCGTGGCAAAATACGTGGCATTGCGCGATTCCCAGTCAGCGTACTTGTCATACGTGTCATTCTCCTCGCTGCATGCAGTCACAGCGAACACCCCACCGAACAGGGCTGCCAGCCACCAAAGTCCTTTCTTCATTTCGCAGGATTTATCGGATAATTTACATGATTTTCTTCAGCAGCGACGTGATGCTCACCTCATCTTCGATAAGGGTGCGCAGATCTTCGATACGCACACGCTTCTGTTCCATCGTATCGCGGTAACGGAGCGTCACGGTGTCGTCTTTCAACGAATCGTAATCCACCGTCACACAGAACGGAGTACCGACGGCATCCTGACGGCGATAACGCTTGCCGATGGAGTCTTTCTCGTCATACTTGCAGTTGAAATGGAACCGCAGGTCACGGATAATCTCATGCGCTTTCTCGGGCAGTCCGTCCTTCTTCACCAACGGCATGACGGCCAGTTTGACAGGCGCCAGGGCCGGCGGCAACTTCAGCACGACGCGGCTCTCACCGCCTTCAAGCGCCTCCTCGCAGTAGCTGTGGGACATCACGGAGAGGAACATACGGTCCACACCAATGGAGGTCTCTATGACATACGGCGTATAGCTTTCGTTCGTCTCGGGATCGAAGTACTCTATCTTCTTGCCCGAATACTTGGCATGCTGGCCGAGGTCGAAGTTCGTACGGCTGTGGATTCCCTCCACTTCCTTGAAACCGAACGGCATCTTGAATTCCACGTCACTGGCCGCATTGGCATAGTGCGCCAGTTTCTCATGGTCATGAAAACGATAGTTCTCTGCTCCGAAGCCCAATGCCTGGTGCCATCCCATACGGGTCTGTTTCCATTTCTCGAACCACTCCAGTTCCGTACCCGGTTTCACGAAGAACTGCATCTCCATCTGTTCGAACTCACGCATACGGAAAATGAACTGACGTGCCACAATCTCATTACGGAAAGCCTTACCTATCTGTGCGATACCAAAAGGCAACTTCATGCGGCCGGTCTTCTGCACGTTAAGGTAGTTTACAAATATACCCTGCGCCGTCTCCGGACGAAGGTAAATGGTGGATGTCCCTTCAGCCGTGGAACCGACCTCGGTCTTGAACATCAGGTTAAACTGGCGGACATCCGTCCAGTTGTGCGTACCGCTAATGGGGCACACGATTTCTTCATCCAGAATGATTTGCTTCAATGCCTCCAGGTCACCCGCATTCATCGCATCGCTGTAACGCTGGTGCAGGGCATCGCGTTTCTGCTGGTTCTCCAGAACACGGGGATTCGTCTCGCGGAACTTGACCTCGTCGAAATTGTCGCCGAACTTCTTAGCGGCCTTGGCCACTTCCTTATTTATCTTTTCCTCATACTTGGCAATCTGGTCTTCGATAAGCACATCGGCGCGATACCGCTTTTTACTGTCACGGTTATCTATCAACGGGTCGTTGAACGCATCCACGTGACCGCTGGCTTTCCAGGTCGTAGGGTGCATGAAGATAGCGGCATCGATACCCACGATGTTCTCGTGGAGCAATACCATGCTCTGCCACCAGTACTGTTTGATATTGTTTTTCAGTTCCACGCCGTTTTGACCGTAATCGTACACGGCTCCCAGTCCGTCGTAAATATCGCTTGAAGGGAAAACGAAACCGTATTCCTTGCAGTGGGATACAATCTTTTTAAAAACGTCTTCTTGTGCCATTTTACTATATATTTATCAAATATCCATTATCCACCGGCAAAGGTACGACTATTTATCGAAAACCACTCATATTGACACATTATTTAATCTATTATTTAAATAATCAGCCGGATTGAGAAAATTACCGCCAAATAACAGTCTTCAATGCCGATTCTTTTTAGTAAATTTGCGGCATAAGGATTTCCATTATACGACGATGAGCAACGATATCACAACGAACGAAATTGCAGAGAACGAAGATACGGCGAACAACCATTCCGACTATCAGCCCGCGGGACAGACTGGCGACAGCATCACACACCACCTGAGCGGCATGTATCAGAACTGGTTCCTGGACTATGCGTCGTATGTCATTCTGGAACGGGCCGTTCCACATATCAACGACGGATTCAAACCCGTACAGCGACGTATCCTGCATTCAATGAAAGGTATGGATGACGGACGCTACAACAAAGTGGCCAACATCGTGGGCGACACCATGAAATTCCACCCTCACGGAGACGCATCCATCAGCGACGCACTAGTACAGCTGGGACAAAAGGAACTGCTCATCGACTGCCAGGGTAACTGGGGAAACATCCTTACGGGCGACTCGGCCGCCGCCGCCCGATATATAGAGGCACGTCTGTCGAAATTCGCACTGGACGTCGTGTTCAACCCCAAGACAACGGAATGGAAACTCTCATACGACGGGCGCAACAAGGAGCCCATCACCCTGCCGGTAAAGTTTCCCCTGTTGCTGGCACAAGGTGTGGAAGGCATTGCTGTAGGATTGTCTTCAAAAATCCTGCCGCACAACCTGAATGAACTTTGCGATGCCGCCGTTAGCTATCTGCACGACGAACCGTTCACGCTCTATCCCGATTTCCTGACAGGCGGCAGCATAGACGTGAGCCGCTACAACGACGGACAAAGGGGCGGCGTGGTGAAGGTGCGCGCGAAAATCAACAAGATAGACAACAAGACACTGGTCATCACGGAAATCCCATACGGAAAGACCACCAGTTCGCTGATCGACTCCATCCTCAAGGCCGTGGAAAAAGGCAAGATAAAGGTGCGCAAGGTGGAAGACAACACCGCGGCCAACGTGGAAATACTGATACACCTGACACCGGGTGTCAGCTCGGACAAGACCATCGACGCCCTTTATGCCTTCACGGACTGCGAAGTGAGCCTCTCGCCCAACTGCTGCGTCATCGACGAACAGAAGCCCTGCTTCCTCACGGTGAGTGAAGTGCTCCGGCGCTCGGTAGACAACACCCGCGACCTGCTGCGGCAGGAACTGCTCATCCGCAAGGGAGAACTGCAGGAAAGCCTGCATTTCGCATCGCTCGAAAAAATATTCATCGAAGAACGCATATACAAAGACAAACAGTTTGAACAGGCCAAGAGCATGGACGCGGCATGCGAACACATCGACGAACGACTGACACCGTTCTACCCTCAGTTCGTACGCGAAGTTACGAAGGACGACATCCTGCGACTGATGGAGATAAAAATGGCACGCATCCTGCGGTTCAACAAGGAGAAAGCCGACGAGGCCATCGCCCGCATGAACGAGGAAGTAGCCCGCATCAACCATGACTTAGAGAACCTGACGGAGGTGACCTGCGACTGGTTCCGCATGCTGAAAGAGCGGTACGGCGCCGACCATCCGCGCCACACGGAATTGCGCAACTTCGACACCATCGTGGCGACCAAGGTAGTGGAAGCGAACGAAAAACTGTACATCAACCGCGACGAAGGCTTCATCGGCACAGGGCTCAAGAAAGATGAGTTCGTGGCCAACTGCTCGGACATCGACGACGTCATACTGTTCTACAAAGACGGCACCTATAAAATCATACGCATCAGCGATAAGGTATTCGTGGGCGAAACGGAAAAGAGCAAGGCGGAAAAACGAAAAGCGGAAATCATACATGTGGCCGTATTCAAGAAAAGCGACAAGCGCACCATCTACAATGCCGTATACAGGGATGGCAAGGGCGGTTTCTATTACATCAAGCGATTCAACGTGACATCTATGACGCGCGACCGCGAATACGACCTGACCCAAGGCAAACCGGGGTCGAAAGTAGCTTATTTCACGGCCAATCCCAACGGAGAAGCCGAAGTAATCAAGGTGACATTGAAACCGAATCCGAAAATCAAAAAGATATTCTTCGACAAGGACTTCAGCGACATCGCCATCAAAGGACGCCAGAGCATGGGCAACCTGCTGACCAAAAACGAAGTGTTCCGCATCAGCCTGAAGTCGCGCGGCGGTTCGACCTTAGGCGGTCGCAAGGTATGGTTCGACCACGACGTAAACCGCCTGAACTACGACGAGCGCGGCACATACTTAGGGGAATTTCTGAGCGAAGACCTCATTCTGGTGGTGCTGAAGAGCGGAGAGTTCTACACCACGAACTTCGACGTGAACAACCACTACGAACAACCCATCCTGCGCATCGAGAAATTCAATCCTAACAAGGTATGGACAGCCCTGCTCTACGACGCCGACCAGCAGAACTTCCCTTATCTGAAACGGTTCAGCTTCGAAGCGGGAGGCAAGCCGCAGCCTTATCTGGGCGAGAACAGGAACAGCCGCCTCATCCTGCTGACCGACACGGCTTATCCCCGTCTGCAGGTAACATTCGGCGGCAACGACGCTTTCCGCGGCACCCAGGAAATAGAGGCGGACACGTTCGTCGGCATCAAGAGTTTCAAAGCCAAAGGTAAGCGTATCACCACCTTTGAAATAGACTCCATCGAAGAACTGGAACCGCTGCGTTTCCCCGAAGAGGATACCGACAACAAGACGGAAGAAACCGCCGGAGGGGACATTGAAGAAAACCTGGATCCGGATGCAGGAAAAAGCATGAGCGACATGGTGGACGAGATAACGGGACAGACCAAACTCTTTCCGGATGAATAAACGGATACGCCTATTCCTGTACGGCATGACGGGACTCTTATGCGGCATGCCGGCATATCTCGCCGCATGGGAAAGAGACGTGCCGGACAACCGGTATACGACTCACGCAACCCTGATAGGCGCGGGACGGACCAACCTGCTGGAAACTTACCTGTCGCCACTGGAGTACACCGGTCCGCAGTTCACCTTCCTCCGGGAGACGCTACGGAAGACCCATTGGGCCGAAGGGCGCGTCAGCACCCAGAGCCTGTTCGGCGGATATTTCTCCTACACGCAAAATCCTGTACGGAACGCCGAAGACATGGCCGGAATGATAGAATACCGGACCGGATGGCACTACAACTGGACGCTGCCATTCCGACTGCGCCTGATGGCCGGCGGACAAATCGGCGTTTACGCCGGCTTCGTCTACAACACACGCAACGGCAACAATCCGGCGCAGGCAAAAGCCGGAGCGGAGCTGTCCGCATCGGTTGCCGCCATCTACCCGTTCCGCATCCGCCGCGTCCCGTTTACCGTGCGTTACCAGTGCGACATGCCCTTCACGGGAATGATGTTCTCCCCGGCCTACGGACAGGCGTATTATGAAATCTTTTCCAAAGACAACTACGACCACAACGTCTGCTTCACCCATCCCGGCAATGCTCCCACCTTCCGCCAGTTGCTCACCCTGGACTTTCCCATCAAAGATTACACTTTCCGCATCGGATACCTGTGCGACATCCGGCAAAGCCACGTGAACGAATTGAAAAGCCACGTTTACAACCACAGCTTCCTGATAGGCTACGTAAAACATTTCCAATTCATCAAACGCAAGGACCGGCAACGCGACCGGCTGATTATGTAATCCCCTTCCCCCGCCTTCCAAGCCTATGAGAAAACTGTATCTCCTGTTATGCCCGTTACTCGCCGCACTGCTGTTACCCGGCTGTGTCCGCGAGGATGAAATCGACAACACTCCGCAAGGTAACCTCTACGCCCTGTGGAAAATCATCGACGAACGGTATTGTTTCCTCGACTACAAGGCACAGACCACGGGGCTGGACTGGTCGGGCGCCTACAATCTCTACAGCAACCGGCTCAGCGAGGGGATGAACAGCTACCAACTCTTCGAAGTCATGTGCGACATGCTCTCCGAGTTGCAGGACGGACATGTCAACCTGTCCATCCCCTCCGACATGGGACGCTACTGGGCCTGGTATGAAGACTACCCGGATAACTTCTCGGCATCCGTCATAGAGCATACCTATCTCGGCACGGATTACAAAATAGCGGGCGGTATCAAATACCGTATCCTGGACGACAATACAGGCTATCTGTATTACGAGAGTTTCAGCAACGGCATCGGAGAGGGTAATCTGGACGAAATCATGCACTATCTGCGCGCCTGCAACGGACTTATCGTGGACGTGCGCAACAACAGCGGAGGACGGCTGGACTATGCCGAGCGACTGGCGCAACGTTTCACGAACGAACGCATCCTGACGGGCTACACCGCCCACAAGACCGGTACGGGACACAGTGACTTTTCCACCCCTGCGGCCGACTATCTGTCTCCGTCCACCGGCATCCGCTGGCAGAAACGTGCCGTGGTGCTCACCAACCGCCGCTGTTACAGTGCCACCAACACGTTTGTGCGCGACATAAAAGAATGTCCTCTCGTCACGGTCATGGGCGACCGGACCGGAGGCGGTTCCGGCCTGCCGTTCAGTTCGGAACTTCCCAACGGATGGCTGGTGCGTTTCTCCGCCTGCCCCATGTACGACGCCCGAATGGAGCAGATAGAATTCGGCATAGAGCCCGACATAACCGTCAGCCAGTCGGCTGACGATACACTGAAAGGCATTGACAGCCTGATAGAGACAGCCCGCACTTTTTTAAAAAAATAATTGTTCGGTAGGCCAATCAGTTTACCATCATGCGTGACGGAGGCCGTTCCCGTTTTACCTGTCGTCACATCCGAGTTCCAATAAAGCGTACAGCGATACTCTTCCACTCCACCGCGCAAACATCTCCGCGGACGCAGGGACAGCCGGCGAAACGTGAATTGTCGAATATCAATTACTGCATACATACCGATGCCATCAAGCAAAACCTTGTTCCGGCCGAAATAACTTGACTTTACTACCTATATATAGCAGAAGAAAAACGGCCCGTGCGCAGGCTGTCTTCGATGGCCTATCTGTTAGGCATTGATGATTTGCATATTCCCAAATTTATGTTTTCCTTTGCAGTATTAATCATCACAAATTATCACCCACATGAAATTCCATTTTAAATTATTTCTGTTGCTGTCAATAACTTTAAACATCGTTTCTGTATCCGCTGCTGAAATAATTTCTAAAAAGCAGAAGGAGGCTTGCAACATCATTAAGAAATCACTCAACGCCAAAAAAGTGGAAGTCTTTGAGAATAGCCCTGAGTCTCCTTACTATAAAGTCACAACTAAAGGAGGGAAAAAGGGTGTTGCCGATAAAAACGGACGTTTCATTCTTCCCGCTGATTATAATGAAATCGTATATTTCCCCGAACATACCTCCGACAAAGTCGATATTTCCGTTGTCAACGATAAGGATAAGGTGATAGGTACAACGTCTTTTGTCACAATGCCCAGCAGAGAGATCTTTTGGGGGTTCTCTGAAGATAAAGGAGCAAATCTCTACGATGTACGCGGAAATAAAATTAACTCATTCCCTCATAAAAGTGCGGATTATTTCGGCAACTATATATATCTGAAAGATGACCCTTATATGTCAGTGCTTCATCGGGACGCAAGTACAAATAACATTGATAACGTACCCTGCATCCATCTATGGTCATATTACTCTGATAAAGGACACGGTCACGGAATGTTGCTTCGTGCCGACGGCTCTGAGGTAATTCCGGTTATTGACAGAGGAGACATCTATGAAGATAATCCTTTTATAATTTATTCTATCAATGCTCAGAAGGATGTAGAGCTCTTCGGTATGAAGTCGGTCGATAATAAAGTCTACACCCAAAATCCCGTTCATCAAAACAAATTATATTTTAAAAAATCATGGGTAAACGTCGATGCAGAGAAGTTCATAAGCGAAATACCTCCTGAATTTTACGATGTTCAAGCCTTGAATGGAGTTTGGAAAATCTCTGACTCTCCTGCTAATGGAAGCGCGACAAAACCTTTCAACCCTCTCACATCCCGTGCAAGAGTGATTCGTGATCCAGGTGAAATTTTCTATCTCAATCATAAAGATGATGATGTACTTGTCTATTATTCCACAGAAGGCCTTGATGCACCATGGGCATCTTTTTATTCGGCAAAAGCTCTTGATAACAAGGCTTATTATCCTGCTTATCGTTTTAAGAACGTTGTAAAATCTATGGAAAATGGCGGTGGATTGCCAAAAAATGAACAAGGCGTTATTAGTGATATAGGGTTAATAGAAAATATGCTCCAAACAGCCATCCGACTCTATAATCAATATGTTGCTTCTGGTGAAGAAGAGTTTCATCAGGAGGCCCTTTCCAATATCGAATCGGATAAATATCAGCTTAAGTTTCTTGAAGACCTCAAAGTGCGCTATAACAAGGTGCGCTCACACGCAGCACAAGTCACTTCGCAGCAAGAAGCTCAGCAGGCAGCCTATATGCAGATGATTCTCGGTTCTTTTACCAGTGCCTTAAATGCCATCTCTAATAGGACAAGCTCGAAATCATCGAAATCTTCAGGAACCACCTTCTCTAATACAGGTGGCTCTGTCTCTTCTTCATCTTCCGGTAGCAATAGCGTAGATAATTCCGATCGTAAGGCTTTCTTAAGAAATCAGATCACAGATTGGAAAAACAAGCTCAAAAAGGCTGAGAAATCCTACGAACAGGCTATGGGTTCAGGTGATGATTCTTGGCAGAAAAAGATGGTGCTCGAATCCAAACAACACACCATCGACGAATGTGCCAACATGATCCGCCAATACGAAGCAGAGCTCAATTCCCTAAAATAAAGACAGATTTGACGCTATGCATTGATGATGCCCCTCGAATGAGTGGATTTCGTTTTAAAGTAGAACCTGCCGCCAGCTCCACATCTGCACTTTTTTAAAGGAATAATTGCAACTACGCGAAGAATGCACTATCTTTGCATCCGTTCTGCCTGCGCTTGTGGTGAAATTGGTAGACACGCCAGACTTAGGATCTGGTGCTTCGCGGCGTGTAGGTTCGAGTCCTATCAGGCGCACAACGCAAAAAGAGGAATGTCCGCAAGGGGATTCCTCTTTTTGCATCTCTCTTCTTCTGCTGTATTCCAATGGGGCAGTAGAAAATCAGTAGGAAGGAGAAGCGGACTTTCATTCAGTACTGGATTGTACCTTTATTCAGTACTGAATCAGGGGTTCATTCAGTACTGCATCATATCGGGTCAGTAGAAAATCAGTGGGGATACGCATATATATTAGCCAAGCGGAAT
>CAZIMK010000019.1:0-52726 GCA_964540455.1 uncultured Paraprevotella sp. | reverse complement strand
CTCCACTACCTATAGTGAACAGCGCTCCACTGCCTATAGTGAACCGCACTCCACTTGACAAGTGAATAGTCTGCGGCTTGCCAAGTGCCTTGCTTGTGGCTCGACGTTGGAACTGCCTGCGGAACGGTAAGTCGGAGTCCGTCACCGCCCTCCTCCCTACACACATGTTTGCGGGAGAAGAGCTGATTTTATCTCCACTGATTTTCTATTGACCAGTTATTTTATTATCTTTGTTTTCATGAAGAGGCTTCGGGAATAAAATTTCACGACCCTGTTAACCTTTATTATTTAGCTATATGATTAAGAACTATGTGAAAAATCTGCTTGCCGTTGGTCTTCTTGCGGTGTTTCCCGCGGGAGTGGTGGCAGACAATGTGACGATCCGCCCGCCGCAGGGTGGAAACATTTGCCTGTTAGGTTCTCTGGACCTCAGTACCGTAACTTGTCTCAGCGGTGAGCGCGTGCGAGCCGACAAAAGTACGGCCGGCAATCCCCTCACCATTCGCGACACCGTCTACACCAGCGGTGTGGGAACCCATGCCCCGAGCCTTGTTGTCGTGAAACTCAACGGGGCCACACGTTTTGTCACCCGCCTCGGCATCGATGACGAGGCCGACAATGCCGACGTCAAGGCCAACCACGGCATTGCGGATTACATCGTACGCAAGCATCTCGGCGGAGATAAAACCGGCCAGATTGTGGCACAGGGCACTATCGACCGCCGTGACGCTCAGGCTGTGAAGCTCGACCTCGATGTGACGGGATGGGACTATATTACGCTGGAGGCGCGGCAAGGCACACAGGCCTGGGCCGACCACGTGGATTGGGCGAACGCCTACTTCGAGTACGGCGGAGAGAAACCCGTTACCGTGACCGAGGGGCAGATGTATCTGGACGAGGCGAAAATCGTGAGCCTGCCCGAGAGTGGCGCGGACGGAGCCGACATTATTCCCCTCAGCTCGCTTGAGATAGCGAAAGCCCTCAACGGATGGGGGACCATCAAGGCCGACAAGAGCATCGACGGTAATTCCATTACGATCAACGACACGGTTTACACCAGTGGTGTGGGCGCCCATGCCACGGGGCAGATTATCGTCAAGCTCAACGGTGCCGTGACGCGTTTTGTGACTCGTCTCGGTATCGACGACGAGGTGAAAGCGTCAGCCGCCGGCAACAGTAATTACGGTGTGTGCGACTATCGCGTGTCGCTCCGTGCCGAGAACGGCGATGTCCGTGTCGTGCAGGAAGGCACCGTGCGCTCCGGCCAACCCTCGACGCCTTTTGTCGATGTCGATTGCCGTGGCTGGAAATACCTCATCATCGATTTTCCCGAGGGGAAGGGAGGCAATTCCTATGACCATTTCGATTTGGCCAACGCTTATTTTGAGTATCAGGAGCAGAATTCCACGCCGCCCGCCATTGTCTCGGCCGAGGAAATATCCTCCAGTCTGGCGTGTGCCACGACTGTCTATTCGTTGCCTGGCGTACGTTTCATGCAGCGGATGAAGACCGCGAGTCCCGATGCGGCTGTGACGGTCAGCGGTCTGCCCGAGGGACTTGTGTGGAACGCCGCACGGTGTCTGGTCGAGGGCGTGATTACGTCCGAAGGCGAATATACCTATACCGCTACGGTGACCAACGGCGAGGAAAGTTCCGACACGCAGATCAAGCTCATCGTGAGCACCGCTCTGCAGCAGCCCGTGCCTTTCATGGGATGGCTTTCGTGGAATGTGTTCGAGCGCGAAATCAATGACGATAAAGTGCGTGCCGTGGCCGATGCTTTCGAGCGTTACGGATTGGCCGACGCTGGCTACCGTTATCTCTGTCTCGACGATCTATGGCACGCTTCCGCTCGCGAAAGCGGGACGAACAAGCCGCTCTGCGACACTGGAAAATTCCCCTACGGACTGAAAGACCTGGCCGACTATGTGCATGCCAAGGGACTGAAATTCGGTGTCTATTCCGATGCGGCTTCCCACACTTGTGCCGGTGCCTTCGGTTCTTACGGTTACGAGAAAATCGATGCTCGTCAGTATGCCGAATGGGGATTCGACCTGCTGAAATACGACTACTGCGGCGCGCCGGCCGGACAGGAACAAGCCTTTGAACGCTACAAGGCAATGGGCGACGCGCTGAAAAACAGCGGCCGCGACATCCTTTTCTATATGTGCGAATGGGGCGTGCGCGAACCTTGGCAGTGGGGAGCTGAGACGGGAGCCACCACCTGGCGTTGCACCTACGACACACGTGACTGCTGGATAGGCACCTCGGGAGGTATCGGCATTTTGCAGAGCATTGAGGGGATGAAGGACATTTGGCCTTACTCGGGTGTGAACCGCTTCAACGATGCCGACATGATGTGCATCGGTCTGCGCGGTAAAGGAAAGTCGTCCAACCATTTGTGTCAGACGGGGCCGGGCATGACGCAGACCGAATACCGCACGCAGTTTTCTCTGTGGTGCATGTGGGCTTCTCCGCTGACACTTTCGTTCGATGTGCGCACCATCAGCGACGAAGATCTGTCCATCATTACCAACGAGGAACTCATCGCTATTAATCAGGACCGCATGGGACAGCAGGCCGAATTTATCGGCGAATCCAACGGTATACAGCTTTATGCCAAGGATTTGGAGAACGGAGACGTGGCTCTGGCCGTCCTCAACCTCAATGCCGCCGCGCGCGACGTCACGATAGACTTCTCGCGTATCGGTGCACTCGATGCCGCAGCGGAATATGACCTGCGTGATCTATGGCAGAAAGAGTATGCGGGACGCTTTACGGGTGCGTACACTGTGCGTGTGGCTTCCCACGAGACCAAGGTCTACCGTCTTTCCAAGGCCGGGCAGACCGGTATTACGTCCGCCCGTGCTTCGTCGGATATCCGCGTGACGGGGCGCCGCGGTGTCGTTGTCGTGGATTGTGCCGGAACCGAAGGTTTCTCCAAGCGTATCCTTGTTTCCGATCTCTCGGGGCGGGTCGTGGCTTCGGCCGACGGTTTCAGAAGCCGTTTCCGTTTGCCTCTTTCCGTGCCGCACGGTGTCTACGTGGTTAATGTCGTCTGTGCCGGACGCTCGCAGAGCAAGAAAGTGACCATGCGATGAGGATGGGATAGAAAGCAAGAAAGCCCTGCGATTTGTTTGTGCCCCCAAAGTTTTGTGTCTAAC
This sequence comes from uncultured Paraprevotella sp., assembly GCA_964540455.1. Classification (GTDB taxonomy): domain Bacteria; phylum Bacteroidota; class Bacteroidia; order Bacteroidales; family Bacteroidaceae; genus Paraprevotella. The sequence goes on along the minus strand of CAZIMK010000019.1, from coordinate 49,562 downwards.
TTTTGGGGGCAGTTCATTATTTAAACAAGAGAGATGATGATTTCGATTTTCTTTGATGGATGTATATTGAGTGGTGATTTGAAAGTAATATGGTAAAATGGGTAACATTCTGAATCGTTTCGAAAATAGATATTCTTTTGTCCGCGATTTGGCGGGACAGGTGGCGAAAAGAAAGTAAATTCGCGCATTGAAAGCAAAATTGTCGGATAAAAGAACGATGGGCCGGTAGGCCTATATATAAGGTATAGAATATGGAATCACTGAAACATGAATGTGGCGTGGCGATGATTCGTCTGCTGAAACCCTTGTCTTATTACGAACAGAAGTATGGTACCTGGATGTATGGCCTGAATAAGTTGTATCTGCTAATGGAGAAACAGCACAACCGCGGACAAGAGGGAGCCGGACTGGCCTGCGTCAAACTGCGGGCGGATGCGGGAGAAGAATATATGTTTCGTGAACGGGCACTTGGTTCGGGAGCCATCACGGAGATATTCGACCGGGTGGGCAGGACTATCCGGGATTTGTCTCCGCGGGAGTGTGTCGATGCGGATTATGCTATGCACTGTTTGCCCTATGTAGGTGAGGTCTACATGGGGCATTTGCGTTATTCCACGACAGGAAAATCCGGTCTGGCATACGTGCATCCTTTTCTTCGCCGCAATAACTGGAGGGCGAAAAACCTGGCTTTGTGCGGGAACTTCAACATGACGAATGTCGACGAGATATTTGAGCGTATTACGGCGGACGGGCAGCATCCCCGTCGCTATTCGGACACTTATATACTGCTGGAACTGGTGGGGCACCGGCTGGACAGGGAGGCCGAACGGTTGTACTGCGAGGCAGTGTCCGAGGGACTGGCCGGCAGAGATGTGACACGGTATATCGAGGAAAATATCCGGCTGGAGAACGTGTTGAAGACGGCCAGTGCGGAGTGGGACGGAGGATATGTCATGTGCGGGGTGACCGGTAGCGGCGAATCGTTTGCCCTCCGCGATCCCTGGGGGATACGTACCGCATTTTGGTATCAGGATGACGAAGTCGTGGTGTTGGCTTCGGAGCGTCCGGTCATACAGACTACTTTCAATGTACCGATGGAGCAGATACAGGAATTGCAGCCGGGTGAGGCTCTCTTTGTCGATAAACAGGGGAAATACCGGACGATGCAGGTAAACTCTCCGGCAGAGAATATTTCTCCTTGTTCGTTCGAGCGGATTTACTTTTCGCGGGGCAGTGATGCCGATATCTATCGGGAACGCAAAAAATTGGGAGAAGAACTGGTGCCCAGTATTCTAGCGTCAATCGATTACGATGTGGACAATACGGTGTTCTCGTTTATCCCCAATACGGCGGAAGTGGCTTACTACGGCATGTTGCAGGGACTGGACGATTACCTGAACCGGGAAAAGGCGAAGTGTATCCGGGCTATGGGAGAGCATCCGGATGATGAAAGACTGTCATCCGTGCTGGCGCGGAGGATACGCAGTGAGAAAGTGGCCATAAAAGATATAAAGTTGCGGACGTTTATTGCGGAAGGAAACAGCCGGAACGACCTGGCGGCGCATGTGTATGATATTACTTACAAGAGTCTGCGGCCCGGGCTGGACAATCTGGTGGTTATCGATGACAGTATCGTGCGAGGTACTACTTTGCGTGAGAGTATTATCCGCATCCTGGACCGTCTGTCGCCGCGTAAGATTGTTGTCGTGTCCTCTTCGCCTCAGGTACGTTATCCGGATTACTACGGTATAGACATGTCGCGCATGAGCGAGTTTATCGCCTTCCGCGCTGCGATAGCTTTGCTGAAAGAAAGAGGTATGCAGAGCGTTATCGACAACGTTTACGAGCGTTCCAAGGCACAAAGCGGATGGCCCAAGGAACAGGTGAAGAATTATGTGACGGACATATATGCTTCTTTTACAGACGATGAGATTGCGGCGAAGATAGCGGAACTGTTGACACCTGTCGGCACGCGTGCGCAAGTGGAGATTGTCTACCAACCGATAGATGGATTGCATGTCGCTTGTCCAGATCATAAGGGAGACTGGTATTTTACGGGACGTTATCCTACGGCCGGTGGGGTGAAACTGCTGAACAGAGCTTTTATCGATTATTACGAGAAAGAAATGGTCCAAGACTCTACCTGTTAGAGAAACTAAGGATTAACCTGTATGCGGGTTATAAAAAGGAATCAAAACGCATTGCTTACATGATAATTTGTTATGGATGGATGTTTTGCATGTATTTCTGATACAATAATCCTTTGAATTGTTTCCTTTTTGCTTTAATTTTGCAGTATCGGATATTCAAAATGTTATTGAATAAAATAAAAAGCATAAAATATGGAAGTGGTGAAATTCGTCAAGATGCACGGTACGGGCAATGATTATATATACGTGGATACAGCCCGTTATCCGATAACCGACCCGGAAACATTGGCTGTCCGCTGGAGCGCTCTCCACACGGGAATAGGTAGTGACGGACTGGTGCTTGTGGGACGTTCGGACAAAGCTGATTTCAGCATGCGCATATTCAATGCGGATGGCTCCGAGGCCATGATGTGCGGCAACGCTTCCCGTTGTATCGGTAAATATGTCTATGAAAACGGGCTGACAGACAAAGAGGTCGTGACGCTGGAGACGCTTTCCGGTATCAGGACACTGAAGCTTTGTGTCGCGGACGGCATTGTCCGGGAAGTAACGGTGGACATGGGCGAGCCTCTTCTGTGCAATCCGCAGCAGGTGGCGACAGAAGACGGAAGCCTGCAGTCGGGATGTGTGGCGACGGAGGCCGGACGCTATACCGGTACGTTCGTATGTATGGGCAATCCTCACTTCGTGATATTTGTGGAAGATGTGGAGGCTGTGAATCTGGCGGTCGAAGGCCCCTTGCTGGAGCACCATTTCCTGTTTCCGGAACGTGTGAACGTGGAATTCGTACAGGTGCGGCCGGACGGTACATTACGCATGCGTGTGTGGGAGAGAGGTTCCGGTGTCACGCAGGCCTGTGGTACGGGGGCCTGTGCCACGGCAGTAGCAGCCGCCCTGAACGGCTGGGGAGGGCGCGAGTCTGTCATACGAATGGATGGAGGCGTATTGTCCGTGCGGTGGGACGAAGCCGACGGACACGTGTATATGACGGGGCCGGCCGTTACGGTGTTCAGGGGTGAAATCACTCTATAAACAAGTTGGATAAATAAATAAAAATATACGATAGACAGACAATTATGGCATTAGTAAACGAACACTTCTTAAAACTGCCCGGCAACTATCTGTTCTCGGATATAGCCAAGAAAGTGAATTCTTTCAAAGTGACTCATCCGCAGACGGAAATCATTCGTCTTGGTATCGGAGATGTGACGCAGCCTTTGCCGAAGGCTTCTGTCGAGGCCATGCACAAGGCTGTGGACGAGATGGCATCCAAGGCAACGTTCCGCGGATATGGTCCGGAACAGGGATATGAATTTCTTATCGACGCAATTCTCAAGAATGACTATGCCCCCCGCGGCATTCATCTGGAACCGGGAGAGGTGTTCATCAATGACGGAGCCAAGAGCGATACGGGAAACATCGGTGACATCCTGCGCCATGACAATAGCATCGGAGTGACAGATCCCATATATCCTGTTTATATAGACTCCAATGTCATGTGCGGCAGGGCGGGAGTGCTGGAAGACGGTAAGTGGAGCAACGTAGTCTATTTGCCTTGTCTGAGCGAGAATAATTTTATACCGGCCATTCCGGATAGAAGGATAGACATCCTTTACCTCTGCTATCCCAATAATCCTACGGGGACGGTGCTCAGCAAATCGGAGCTGAAGAAGTGGGTGAATTACGCGCTGGCGAATGATACGCTTATCTTTTATGATGCAGCCTATGAATCTTATATTCAAAATCCGGAGATTCCGCATTCCATATACGAGATAAAAGGGGCCAGAAAGGTAGCCATCGAATTCCGCAGTTTTTCCAAGACGGCCGGATTCACGGGTGTCCGCTGTGGCTATACGGTTGTGCCGAAAGAACTCACGGCAGCTACGCTGGAGGGGGAAAGGGTTTCTCTCAATCACCTGTGGAACCGCCGCCAATGTACGAAATTCAACGGAACTTCTTATATAACTCAGCGCGGTGCGGAGGCTATCTATACTCCCGAGGGTAAAGAACAGGTGAAAACCACCATCGACTATTACATGGCTAATGCCCGTATTATGAAAGAAGGACTTGAACATGCCGGTCTCAGAGTTTTCGGCGGAGAGAATGCGCCCTATCTCTGGGTGAAGACGCCGGACGGAATCAGTTCGTGGAAGTTCTTTGAGCAGATGCTGTACGAGGCGCATGTGGTCGCGACGCCCGGTGTGGGCTTCGGCCCGAGCGGAGAAGGGTATGTCCGGCTGACGGCTTTCGGTGAGCGCACCGACTGTACGCGGGCGATGGAACGTATACACCGCTGGCTCCGGTAGTCATCTGTCCGCTGTGCTTTTGTGATTATTGTTTTCATGGAAATTATATTATATATAATAAGATTATGTCAAAGGTATTAAGATTCAAGGTGGTGGAAACAGCTTTCAGCAAGAAAGCCATGTCTGTGGAGGTTCCGGCGGAAAGGCCGGCCGAGTATTTCGGCAAGTATGTCTTTAACCGGGAAAAGATGTTCCGGTATTTATCCGGTACGGCGTATGCCAGGCTGATAGATGCGATGGACAACGGCGCTCCGCTGGACCGTACCGTAGCTGATGAAGTGGCGGCGGGTATGAAGAAATGGGCGTCCGAACTGGGAGCTACTCATTATACCCACTGGTTTCAGCCTCTTACTGAAGGTACGGCGGAAAAGCACGATGCGTTTGTCGAGCACGATGGCAAAGGGGGAATGATAGAGGAGTTTTCCGGTAAACTGCTGGTACAGCAGGAGCCGGATGCTTCCAGTTTTCCCAACGGTGGCATTCGCAATACTTTCGAGGCGCGCGGCTACAGTGCCTGGGATCCTTCGTCCCCGGTCTTCGTCGTGGATGACACGCTGTGTATTCCTACCGTGTTTATAGCTTACACCGGAGAGTCGCTCGACTACAAGGCTCCGTTGCTGAAAGCGCTGGCGGCAGTTGACAAAGCTGCCGTGGAAGTATGCCGCTATTTCAATCCGGACGTGAAGAAAGTCGTGGCTTATCTGGGATGGGAACAGGAATACTTTCTGGTGGACGAAGGACTGTATGCCGCACGCCCCGATTTGTTGCTGACAGGGCGCACGCTGATGGGACATGAGGCCAGTAAGAACCAGCAGCTGGAGGACCATTATTTCGGAGCCATCCCCACGCGTGTGGCTGCTTTCATGAAAGACTTGGAGATTCAGGCGCTGGAACTGGGCATACCGGTGAAGACACGCCACAACGAGGTGGCTCCCAACCAGTTTGAGCTGGCTCCCATTTTCGAGGAATGCAATCTGGCCGTAGACCACAACATGCTCGTCATGTCGCTGATGCGTAAGGTGGCGCGCAATCACGGATTCCGGCTCCTGCTCCACGAGAAGCCTTTCAAAGGGGTGAACGGATCGGGCAAGCACAACAACTGGTCGCTTGGCACTGATACGGGCATTTTGCTGATGGCACCGGGAAAGACGGCCGAGGAGAACCTGCGTTTCATCACCTTTGTCGTGAACACTCTGATGGCTGTGTACCGTCACAACGGTCTGCTGAAAGCCTCCATCATGAGTGCGTCCAATGCCCACCGGCTGGGAGCCAACGAAGCGCCTCCGGCCATTATTTCATCCTTCCTTGGCAAGCAGTTGACGCAGGTGCTTGAACATCTTGAGGAGAGCGCCGGTGACGATTTGGTTTCTTTGAGTGGCAAGCAGGGATTGAAACTGGATATTCCCCAGATTCCCGAATTGCTTATCGACAACACCGACCGTAACCGTACTTCTCCGTTTGCCTTCACCGGCAACCGGTTCGAGTTCCGTGCCGTAGGCTCGGAGGCCAATTGCGCCAGTGCCATGATTGCCTTGAACGCCGCCGTCGCCGATCAGCTGATGACATTCCGGAAAGCGGTGGACGAACGCATTGCCGCTAACGGGGGTGACAAGATTGCCGCCATACTGGCCACTTTGCGCGAATACATCAGGGAATGCAGACCTATCCACTTCGATGGAAACGGTTACAGCGACGAGTGGAAAGCTGAGGCCGAGAAGCGTGGACTGGATTGCGAGACCAGTTGTCCGGTCATTTTCGACAATTATCTGAAGCCTGCGACTATTGCCATGTTTGAGCGCACGGGCGTTATGACGCGCAAGGAACTGGAAGCCCGTAACGAAGTGAAATGGGAAACTTATACGAAAAAGATTCAGATAGAAGCCCGTGTGTTGGGCGATTTGGCGATGAACCATATCATTCCTGTAGCCACGAAATACCAAAGTGTGCTGATTGACAATGTATTCAAGCTGAAAGAACTGCTTCCCGAACGGTATGAGAAGATGTCGGCCCGTAATCTGGAACTGATAGATGAAATCACGGAGCGCATGGCTTTCATCAAGGAGCATGTGGACGGTATGGTGGAAAACCGTAAACGCATTAACAAGATTGCCGACGAACGCGAGAAGGCAGTAGCTTATCATGATACGATCGTTCCGGCCCTGGAGGAAATCCGTTATCACATCGACAAACTGGAACTCATAGTCGACGACCAGATGTGGACGCTTCCGAAATACAGGGAATTGTTGTTTATCCGATAAAGTTTGCTCTTTTTCCGGACGATTGGAGAACGGGAGAGCCGCAGCGGCGGACTCCCGTTCTTTTTGATGGGGTTTAAAGATATAGAGCTTTTCCGAGAACAAAGGAATACCAGCCGGGATTCCTGAGCCGTTACCGCCAGAGGATACATGGAATATGCAGGGCTGGAATCCGGTAAGAAACAAAGCTCTGCATATTTATTTGTAAATCTGTGTTATAAATTGTCGGCGTTCCACATTTGCTGGAAGCCCTTGGCCAGTCCGCCTTCGCTGGTTTCCTTGTAGAGCGACGGCAGGTCATGTCCCGTTTTCTTCATCACCTCCACTACCTTGTCGAACGAAACGCGGTGCATCCCGTCGGTCAGCATGGCATACGAATTGGCATCCACGGCACGGGCGGCGGCATAGGCGTTCCGCTCGATACAGGGTATCTGAACCAGTCCGCACACCGGATCGCACGTCAGTCCCAGATGGTGTTCCAGTCCCATTTCGGCTGCATACTCTATTTGTGTGGGGGTTCCGCCGAACAGCTGGTTGGCGGCCGCGGCCGTCATGGCGCAGGCTACGCCCACTTCACCCTGACAGCCTACTTCCGCTCCCGAGATGGAAGCGTTCTTCTTCACGATGTTGCCGAACAGTCCGCCGGTGGCCAATGCGCGTATTATGCGTGTGTCGCTCATCTTCCTCGACTTGTACAGATGGTATAATACTCCCGGCATTACGCCGCAGGCACCGCAGGTGGGAGCCGTCACAATCTTGCCGCCTCCGGCGTTCTCCTCACTCACGGCCAGCGCGTAGGCGAAAATCAGACCGCGTGTATGCATTGAGCCTTGGTAACCGTCCGCTCGCACGTAATAGGAAGAAGCTTTCCGGCGCAGGTTCAGCGGGCCAGGCAGCACCTCTTCCTGTTCCAGTCCCCTCTCTACTGCCTCCCGCATGGTTTTCCACACCTCGGCCAGATAGTCCCAGATGTCCGGGTCCTCACATTCTTTCACGTATTCCCAGAAACTCTTGCCTGTCTTGATGCACCAGGCCAAAATCTCGGAAGCGCTGTCCTTGTCGTATATTTCTTCAAACTCCACCGGGGCCACTCCCTCCTCCGCCAGTGCTCCTCCGCCTACGCTGTAGACGGTCCATTCGTCTTTCCGTCCGGCTGTTCCGCCGCAGGCGAACTTCATGCCGTTGGGGTGGAAAGGCAGGAACACTCTAGGTTCCCAGATGATATGCGTCCGTTCCTCACCCAATACTTCCTGGATGGCCTTGTCCGTCATGTGCCCTTTGCCCGTAGCGGCCAGACTGCCGTAGAGGGTAACTTCAAACTCCGTAACTTCCGGGTGGCGCGACAAGTATTGTTCGGCCGCTTTGCGCGGTCCCATGGTGTGGCTGCTCGACGGTCCGTATCCGATGCGGTATAATTCTTTCAGTGTTATCATAATTCGTATTTGAAGGTTCTTTCCGTCACAAACTTACGTAAAAATCCCGACTTAAATGCCATTCGAAGGGATAATTTGTTCAGAAACGGAATAATGAAGGCCATTTATTTCCGCTTAAATTTGATTCTTTGGGAGAAACATGCTACTTTTGAAGTATTAAGTACACCGTCTGTCCTTTTGCCGGAGCCGGAAGCATCATTGGGGAAAGGTGCGGACATTCAAAAAGAAATGATTATGCTGACAGCTACACGCAGGGAATGGAACGAGTTATATACCTTTTTTTCTTTGCTGGCGGAAGGGCATCTGGCCGCTGGAACCGTTGAGGGAGAGCCGGGCAAGTTGTTGCCGGTAGTTGCCATCCGTCGCCACGAGCATGACGGAGACAGGCTTTACAGGATTGAGGAAACGGCTGTACATGTTACGGGAGAAGGGATGGACACGCGTTTCCCGCGTGAGGACTTTGCGTCGGCAGCCGCCGCGATACTCGCCTTGCTTCGTGAAAACCATGAAGACGAGCCGGAGGCTCCGGAAGGGTTGGAGGCTTTTCTGGATGCCGTGAACATATATGATATGGAGGCGGTGACGGACGACCGCACGGACATGTATCTCTATTTCCATACGGCAGAAACGGAACCGGTCGGGGTGCGTATCTATTCCCGTCTGTGCGGAATGGCGCCCCTGCTGGATGGCGGCCGGACGGCCAACCTGAAGTTTGAGCAGTCGGGAGTCCGGTTTTCCCAGCCCGCCGTCAATAAGATAAATATGACGGCCGATCCCGATAATGTGGCTGAGGTGGCCCGCCGCATGCTTTACATCGAGGGGCAGGGAGGACTTCTTAGATACAGCGATGTGGCGGACAAAATATTCCGCAGCAATCTGTTGATGATAGACCTGCACTTTCCCCGTGTTTTAGCCGAGATGACCCGTATCCTGCATCTGGACAACGTGAGTCGTGTAGATGAACTGACGGTTTTGATTGAAGAGCGGAATCCACTGAAGATAAAGGATGAACTGATACATAAACACGGTTTCTACCGCCACAAGATGAAAACGTTCCTTCTGGCGCTGGCTTTCGGCATGCGTCCGGCCAAGATGTACAACGGTACGGATTCCGCCGTGGCCGGATTTATCATGGTGGATGCCCGGGGAGGAAAACTGTGTTATTCAAAGGCCGACACACAGACATTCGCCGATTATCTGTTTACGCATACCCGACTGGAGAAAGGTGTTCCGGAGAAAGACAAATTCGGTTATCTGGAGCGGGAAAACCGGTTGTACTACCTGAAATTGAATCTGAAAATCGGTTTTGTTCGCAAATAGGCATAAATGAAGTCTTCTTAACGCTTATCGAAAAACAAGAAGCACTGATACGGTGACGTACCTGTGCTTTCTTAAAGGTTAAAGATGAATGCCTCGTTGTTATTTTTCCATTGGAGCGATTTTCCTGATTACGGTACACGGGTTGCCTACGGCTACCGAGTTAGCCGGAATATCTTTTGTAACCACGCTACCGGCACCGATGACGCAGTTGTCTCCGATGGTGACACCGGGCAGAACACAAACCTGGGCTCCGAACCATACATTGTCGCCGACCGTGATAGGCCGGGCATATTCAAGCCCCTTGTTCCTTTCGGTGGCGTCAATCGGATGACCTGCGGTGTAGAATCCGCAGTTGGGAGCAATGAAAACGTTGTCCCCGAATGTGACCGAAGCTCCGTCGAGAATCACGAGATTGACGTTGGAATAGAAATTCTTGCCTACTCGTATGTTGTAGCCGTAGTCGCAATTAAAAGGCTGTTCGATTAGTATATCGCCTTTGATTTCGCCCAGCAAACGGTGCAACAGAGCTGTGCGGGCCTCCATGTCCTTGGGGCGCAGATTGTTGTAATCGCGGCAAAGTTCCTTGCAGTCAAGGCGCTCCTCGATGAGTTGCGGATCATAGTTGGCATCATATATCATGCCTTTCAGCATTTTCTCTTTTTCGGTCATGGTGTTCTGTCGTTTTTTGTATGGTTGTCGTTATTCTGCCAGAATGGCATCTGCCAATATCTCCAGACCGGCGATGTCGGCTTCTTTCATGCGGCTGCGGATGGTGACCATCGGTTCCGTTACTTCTAAGTTCTTCATGTGTCCCAGCATCTCCAGCATCACACGTCCGGCAGTAGGAGCCCACGATCCGTTTTCGATGATGCCCACGCGGCGTTTCTGGTAGCCTTTGATTTGCAGGTGGTGGAGGAAATCGTGTATGACGGGAAACACGCCGGCATCGTAGGATGGGGCGGCTATCACCATGCTACTGTAGCGGAACGCATCCTCAATGGCTTCGGCCATGTCGCAACGGCTCAAGTCGGTGACGGTCACTTTGGCCGCTCCTTTCTTCTCCAGAATGTCGGCCATCTTGCGGGCGGCCACGGCTGTGCCGCCGTGGATGGAGGCGTAGGCAACGAACACACCCTTCGTTTCGGCTTCGTATTTGCTCCATGTGTCATACAGGCCGATGTAGTGGCCCAGGTCTTCCGTCAGTATGGGGCCGTGGAGCGGACAGATGGCGGCGATGTCCAGAGTTGCTGCTTTTTTCAGCAGGTTTTGAACCTGCACACCGTATTTGCCGCATATATTGAAATAGTATCTGCGTGCCTCGCAGTCCCACTCCTCGTCGCAGGACAATGCCCCAAATTTTCCGAAGCCGTCGGCCGAGAACAGCACTTTCTCGCTCTGTTCGTAGGTGACCATGACTTCGGGCCAGTGAACCATCGGTGCCATGAAGAACTGCAGCGTGTGCCGTCCCAGCGACAATGTTTCCCCTTCCTTTACTGTTTTGGCACGCTGTGTGAAATCCACGTGCTCGAAAAACTGCGGAAGCATCTGGACAGCCTTGTTGCTGGCGATGATTTCCATGCGGGGATATTTTTCCGCCAGCATTCCGATGTTGCCGGCGTGGTCGGGTTCCATGTGTTGTACGATCAGGTAGTCCGGTGTCCGCCCGTTCAGTTCGGCTTCCAGTCGTGCCAGCCACTCGTCCGTCTTGCGGCAGTCTACCGTGTCCATGACGGCGATCTTTTCGTCCAGAATCAGATAAGAGTTGTATGAAATGCCGTTCGGTACGATATACTGGCTTTCGAACAAATCGATGTCTACATCGTCAACGCCGATGTAGCGGATGGAATCAGAGATAGAAGTTGTCATGTTTTTATATGGATTTAGTTTTCTTTATCTGCATGCAAAGTTCGTTATTTTTATTGGTCCGTGCAACGGTTGTACGGATTCTTTTGTCATGCCGTGCGGCCGTTTGTTCAGGCCCGCTGCATCTGGCGCAACAGTTCCTGCTGGCGTTCGTTCAGCTGTTCGGGCAGCCTGACTTGATATTGTATGATCAGGTTTCCGCGGCTACCGTCCGGCTGTGTCGGTCCTTTGCCTTTCAGCCGTACCTTGCTGCCGGGCTGAGTGCCGGGTCTAACCTTCAGTTTCAGTTTGTCCTCCGGAGTCTCTACGATGATTTCTCCGCCCAGCAGTGCCGTATAAAGGTCGATGGACACGTTGTATGTCTGTTCAGCCGGTGCGGCCGGTCGTGCGCTCCGTCCGAATCCTCCGAACCCGCCGAATCCTCCCTGGCCGCGTGTCTTGCGGCCTCCGCCGAACAGTTCCTCGAAGAAAGACGAAAAACCGCCTCCGCCTCCAAACTGGCTGAAATCAAAGCCTTCGAATCCTCCCGAACTTCCTCCCGTTCCGTTGGCGCCGAACCCGCCGAATCCTCCGGCATTTTTCCAGTGCTCGCCGTATTGGTCGTAGCGGGCCCGTTTGTCCGGGTCGTTCAGCACGTCGTATGCTTCGTTCAGTGCCTGGAATTTGGCCTTGGCTTTCGGGTCGTCCGGATGCAGATCCGGATGAAACTGCTTGGCCCTTTTCTTGTAGGCGGTCTTTATGTCTTTCTGCGGGGTGTCCTTGGAAATCCCCATGATTTTGTAATAGTCGATAAATGCCATAATATAGATCTCTCCTTTCCAGTAAGGCAGTGCTACAAAATAGATGCCAGTCTGTTGGCTATGTAGCGAATTATTGTTATTTTTGTTCCTGTATTTCTTTATCTTATGCAGAATCCGATACGTTCCGTAGTGTTGAAGGTTGTCTATACGACCGATGTGCACGGATGTTTCCTGCCCGTTGATTTTACAGATTCGCGGCTTTCGTGCAGGGGAGGTCTCTCTTGTGTACATTCCTATATGTGCCGGCTGAGGCGCGAGTGGGAAGGGCGTTGTGTATTGCTCGACGGAGGTGATATGTTACAGGGGACTCCTGTTACATACTATCATAATTATCTCTCCGATGGGCGGGAGCATCTGGCGGCACGCATGATGAATTGTATGGGGTATGATGCGGCCTGCATCGGCAACCACGATCTGGAGACAGGTCACGGAGTATACGATCGTTGGATAAAAGACTGTCGTTTCCCCGTGCTGGGTGCCAATCTGACGGACGAGTCGACGGGAGGCCCTTATTTGCCGCCTTATGCGATTGTAGAGCGGGCGGGAGTACGCATTGCGGTGCTGGGGCTTATTACGGCGGCCGTTCCTTATTGGTTGCCACGCTCTTTGTGGTCGGGTATCCGGATCGAGAATATGATAGAAAGCGCCCGCCGCTGGATGGAGCATATTCGGCGGACAGAGCGTCCCCATATAATAATCGGAGTGTTTCATTCCGGTATGGAGGGAGGCATGACGGCGCCCGGCGCGGAGGAAAATGTGACAAGAGCATTACTGAAGCAAGTGGAAGGGTTTGATGCCGTGTGTTGCGGCCACGACCATCTGTACCACCTGACCACAGTGACGGATGCTGCGGGACGGCGCGTGCCGGTGGTTGCTCCTTCGGCCTGTGCCTGGCTGGTGGGAGAGCTGACGTTGCGGCTTGTCATGGACGGAGACCGGGTATGTGACAAGGAAGTGAAGGCACGGCTGGTGGATGTTACTTCCTGTCACGACGGGGAAGCGCGTGCTTTTGAGGAAAGTTTCCGGGAAGAACTGGACCGTGTGACCGGTTTTGTGGACGAGAAGATAGCCGTGTCGGATGTTCCGGTGCGTTCGCGCGATGCCTATTTCGGGCCGTCAGGATTTGTGGACCTGCAGCATGTCATGCAACTGGAACTTACGGAAGCCGATGTTTCCTTCGCTTCGCCGGTTGTGTACGACACGGTGTTACCGGAAGGAGATGTACGGGTGAGAGACATGTTCAAACTGTACAAGTTCGAGAACTTCCTTTGTACGTTGCGCATGAGCGGGCGCGAAATCATAGGTGCCCTGGAATGGAGTTATGGCCGTTGGGTGAGGCGAATGCACGCTCCCGACGAGCATATCATGCTTCTGGCGCCGTCTGCGGGATGCGGTGGTAAAGCCACGTTTGCCAACTTTGCCTATAATTTCGATTCGGCGGCCGGGATACGCTATACGGTGGATGTGACGAAGCCCGAGGGGCGGCGGGTGACGGTGGAGTGTATGGCGGACGGACGACCTTTTTCGCCGGACAAGACATATATCGTGGCTACCAACTCCTACCGTGCCACGGGGGGTGGAGAGATGTTCACCGGAGGATGCGGCCTTTCTTTGGACGAACTGTCCTCGCGGTTGGTTACGGTCAGTTCCCGTGACATCCGTCATTGTTTCATGGACTATCTCCGTCGCCGGGGGCATTTCTCGGCGCAACCGCTCGGCCTGTGGCGCTTTGTGCCGGCCGGGTGGACAGAAAAGGCTCTGGAACGCGACCGTCAACTGATCTTCGGTTCCTGACTGTGTCCTTGCCGTCTTACTTTTTCGCCCGTTCCTTGATGATGCCGTGGCGATAGGCATACAGCAGTTCGGTGAGCTCTTGTATCTGGCTCATCAGTTCCCGTCCTTTGTCTGTGTCGCATACCCTCATGCGTTGCGAACTCATCTCTACGATCTGCGTAGTGCTGACGATGTCCGTTCCGTTCGTTATGGCCTCTTCGGCTGAAGTGAACGGTTCGTGCTGGACCAGCTGGAAACCTCGGCTGTGGTACACCAGTGTGTATCCGGCGATGCCGGTCGTGTTATGATATGCTTTGGCGAATCCTCCGTCGATGACCATTAATTTGCCGTTGGCCTTGATGGGCTTTTCCCCTTTGGCCGCCCGCACGGGTACATGGCCGTTGATGATATGGCGGTGGGCGCCTTTCACCCCGAAAGCGTCCAGTATCCGGTTGCATATCTCCTCGTTGTCCCGCAGCGTGTAATAATATCCTTTTTCCTCTTTATGCGTATCGGGGTCTTCCAGGAAATACCGTTCGAAAGTTGTCATTTTCGATTTGTCGAACAGTGGAGAATCGGCGCCGCACCACAAGTACCAGAAGTAATCTACGGCGAACTTCCGATCGTCGGGTGCCGTGTCGCTGTTGAAGGCGGAGCGCATCACTCTGCCGATATGTTCGAACAGGTCCTTTCCCTTATATTTCTTTCCGTTCAGGTCCACTTCCTTCAGGCTGCCGTCGGCGTTGAGCGGCATGGAGGCGTGGAACAGTAGGTTGGAGTTGTATACACCGTACATGCAACCGTGCGAGAACAGACACTGTATGTGTTTCTTCAGTTTGTCGCTCACCCGGAACGAGTGGTGCAGTTTTTTCACGAGGTCCTCTTCTTCGGCAGTGAGGGCGTAAGGATGTTCTGGATCCACAGTCGGGAAGAACGTGTCTTTCATGACATAGTTCCGGCCGTCCTTGGTGAATACACGGTTCCGGAAATCTATGTATTCGAGTAGTTTCCTGTCCTGCATGCGCCATTCCGGACGTTTGTCGGCGAGGGCCGCTTCAAGTTTGAACTGGATGATGCTGATGGCCTTGTGCATCTGTGCGATAAGGCGCCGCGTCTTTTCGTTGTGCGTCGTGTCGTCCTTGTCCAGATGAGGCCCGAACAGGTCGCAAGGATCGTTGGCATATGTTTCCATGGCGAACGTGGCCAGCGGTACGAGGTTGATGCCGTAGCCGTCTTCCAGTGTGGCCATGTTTCCATAACGTAGCGACAGGCGCAGCACATTGGCGATGCAGCAGTCGTTGCCTGCGGCGGCTCCCATCCAGAGGGCGTCGTGGTTGCCCCATTGGATATCGAACTGCCGGAAATTGCACAATGTGTCCATGATGATGTGCGCGCCCGGCCCGCGGTCGAAGATGTCCCCCAGTATGTGAAGTTGGTCGATGCTCAGGCGCTGTATGACGTTGCACAGGGCCGTGATGAATTCATCGGCTTGTCCGGTGGTGGCGATGGTCTCGATGATGCGGTTGAAGTAATCCTGTTTGTCATCGTCTGAAGGAGATTCGTGGAGCAGTTCCTCGATGATGTAGGCAAACTCGCGGGGCAGGGCTTTTCTCACCTTCGAGCGCGTGTATTTGGAAGATACGCTCTGGCACACGCGCACCAGCCGGTGGAGTGTGATGTGGTAGAAGTCAGCCAGGTTTTCTTCCGCGGCCCTGATGTATTCCAGTTTCTGTTCCGGATAGTAGATGAGTGAGCATAGTTCGCGTATCTCACGTTCGGTCATGACGCCCTGAAACAGTTCCGCCACCTTTCTTTTTATGTTGCCCGAAGCGTTTTTCAGGATATGCAGAAATGCTTCGTACTCTCCGTGCAGATCGGCCACGAAATGTTCCGTGCCTTTCGGCAGGTTGAGTATGGCTTCGAGATTGATGATTTCCGTGCTGGCGGCACTGATGTTGCGGAAGTTCTGCGAGAGGAGTTCCAGAACTCTCCGGTCGTTTTCTATTTGCAGTGGGGTGATATCGCTGTAGTTGCTCATACTGCTATCCTTGATTTAGTAGGAAGCAAAAGTACGAAAAACTTTTTTAATGGGCAATCGACGGTTAAAGAAACCCGTTTTTCCATCGCCATAGGTAGTGGCCGCCCTTGAACAGGGGAGACGAAAGTGTTTCGTTGGGGTAGAAGAAGAGGAAACGGAGGTTCCGTTTCACTTTGCGCACGAAGCGTTCCCCATTCGTCTCGTCGGCTGCATGCCGGTTGCGTTCGTCGTAGTGTCCGAAGTTTCCGCCCGCCATCACTTCCCGCATGAAGGCCTCTCCTCTCCGCACGTCGGGGCAAACAGGGGCTTTCCCGGCCGGATAGCCGAGGTAGCGGGTCAGGACATGGAATACGGCGCCGGCAAAGGGTTGCATGCCGAGCCGTTGCAGGTTGCGGCGGAGGGTGGCGGCGTTTTGCGGCGTGTACGTCTTGTCCATCACCAGTGCGTAGTCAGTCAGATGTCGGAGTCCCACTCCTTGGTCAAACAGGTGCCTGTACAGATGGAGCAACAGATACAACTGGTCGGTTTCGACGGTAGGAGTGTATATGACATGGCCGCCGGGCAGTAGGGTGCGGTGGGAGAAACAACTGTCGCTCCATGTCCGGAACATGCGTTGAAGCTGGTGATTCCGCAGCGGATTGTTCATCCATGTCGGCGTGGTGTGCACTTCGATTTCCACATCTTTCCGGACGGGAAAATCGATATGGTGGTACACCACTTCGCCTACCTTTCCCACGCTTTGCAGGTAGGGCAGGATGCGTTCTCTGCCGCCCTCTACCCAAATGTCGATGTCGCCTGCCTGCCGGTGCATGGGATTGGGGTAGGACATAGCCACGCCCTGTCCTTTCAGGATACAGGAGCGGAAGCCGTCGTGTGCGAAATTGGCCGTTACCAGGGCGGAGAGTCGGTTCAACTGGCGGCTCCGCTCTTCTATCCGGTGTATCCGCATGGCCCATCTTATTTTCAGTTCGGCGGGCGGTTGCAGTTCCTCCGGCCAGCGTTTGTATCCGTCGAACAGAATACCGCACAGCGTCTGTTTCCGGGCTGTCCTATACAACGTCTGCCATTCGTCTGCCGTCAGTGTTTCGGTTTCGGGCGTTCTTTCCGGCCACATGCCGGTCCGTAACATGGCGAAAAGAGCTTTCTCCACGTTGCAGCCGTCCGTTATATGTGTATACCAGTCCGTCACTCTTTGCTGTTATTATGAATATGCAAAGGTATTATTATTTTTTTATATCCTGTCCGCCGGTGTCGGGGAATTAAAAAAAGAGAGGAGACCCGTTTGGATATCCTCTCTTTTTTTGGGGGGGTGACTAGTGGGATTCGAACCCACGACATTCAGAACCACAATCTGACGCTCTAACCGACTGAACTATAGTCACCATCATGTTTTTGCCTGCGTGCGGCTCCGTGAGAGCTTCCCGAAAGCGAGTGCAAAGATAGGGCTTTTTTCCGTTGTGTCCAAATTATCGGGCTGCAATTTGCATAAAAAATGTTTTTTCATTCGGCTTGGCGGGCCGGATGCTTTCGTTGTCCCCCTCTTTTGTCAGTCATAAAATTCCCGTCGTGCGGCCGACAACGTGTTTTTCATAAGCATGCAGATGGTCATCGGACCCACACCGCCCGGTACGGGGGTGATGAGGGAGCACTTGGGAGCCACCGTGTCGAACTCTACGTCTCCGTTCAGCCGGAATCCGCTCTTGCGTGTAGCGTCCGCCACGCGTGTGGTGCCCACGTCTATCACCACGGCTCCTTCTTTCACCATGTCCGCCGTGACGAAGTCAGGTTGTCCTATGGCGGCAATCAGTATATCCGCCTCGCGACACTCCTTCTTCAGTTCGCGGCTGTGGCTGTGGCACACAGTGACGGTAGCATCTCCGTATTGTTTCTGCATCATCAGTTGCGCCATAGGTTTGCCTACGATGTTGCTTCGTCCCAGGATGACACATTTGCGGCCGCTTGTCTCCACATGGTAGCGGCGCAGCAGTTCCAGTATGCCTTTCGGAGTGGCCGAGACGTAGCAGGGCAACCCGATGGCCATCCGCCCTACATTGACGGGATGGAACCCGTCCACGTCCTTACGGTAGTCTATCGCTTCGATGATTTTCTGTTCCCGGATATGACGGGGCAAGGGGAGTTGCACGATGAATCCGTCCACGTCCGGATCTTCATTCAGTTCATATACTTTATTTAATAAAGTTTCCTCCGTGATATCTTCCTCAAACCGCAGGAGGGTGGAGCGGAATCCGCAGGCTTCGCAGGCCAGCACTTTGTTGCGCACGTATGTTTCGCTACCGCCGTCGTGTCCCACCAGGACGGCAGCCAGATGTGGACGTCGGCCGCCGGCCTCCACGGTTGCTTCCACTTCCGCGGCTATTTCCTCCTTGATGCGTGCGGCCGTGGCCTTTCCGTCTATCAGTTGCATGGTGTGTGTCTGTCTTAGAGTTGCAGTTTCGGGTATTATTTCATTTTGGGCATTCCGGGCATCTTGGGCATGCGGGCCATCATCTGTCCCATCTTGCTGCCCGTGACCATTTTCATCATCTTGCGTGTCTGGTCGAACTGTTTTACCAGCCGGTTTACTTCCTGGATGTTCGTGCCCGAGCCTTTGGCGATACGCTGGCGGCGGCTCGTGTTCAGGATTTCGGGGTGCGTGCGTTCGCGGGGCGTCATGCTCTGTATGATGGCCTCGATGCTCTTGAAGGCATTGTCGTCGATGTCGATATCCTTGATGGCCTTGCCTACGCCTGGAATCATGCTGGCCAGATCTTTCAGATTGCCCATTTTCTTAATCTGCTGTATCTGGTTCATGAAGTCGTTGAAGTCGAACTGATTTTTGGCGATTTTCTTCTGCAGGCGAAGCGCCTCTTCCTCGTCATACTGTTCCTGTGCCTTTTCCACCAGCGACACGATGTCGCCCATGCCCAGGATGCGGTCTGCCATGCGTGAGGGGTGGAACGGGTCGATGGCTTCCATCTTCTCGCCCGTACCCACGAACTTGATAGGCTTGTTTACCACCGTGCGGATGGAGAGGGCGGCACCGCCGCGGGTGTCGCCGTCGAGTTTCGTCAGCACCACGCCGTCGAAATCCAGGCGGTCGTTGAATTCCTTGGCCGTATTCACGGCGTCCTGTCCGGTCATGGCGTCCACGACGAATAGTGTTTCGTCCGGCTGTATGGCCTCTTTGATGGCGGCGATTTCCTGCATCATCTGTTCGTCTACGGCCAGTCGTCCGGCTGTGTCGACGATGACGGTGTCATGTCCCTTGGCCTTGGCCTCGTGGATGGCATGCAGGGCGATGGCTACGGCGTCCTTGTTCTCCGGTTCGCTGTATACGGGGATGCCTGTCTGTGCGCCCAGCACCTTCAACTGTTCGATGGCAGCCGGGCGGTAAATGTCGCACGCGGCCAGCAGCGGGTTCTTCTTTTTCTTGTTTTTGAGCATAAGGGCCAGCTTGCCGGAAAACGTGGTCTTTCCCGCACCGTTCAGACCGGCCATGAGTATGACGGAAGGATGGCCTTTCAGTTCCATCTCCGCCGTTTCGCTGCCCATCAGCACCGTCAGTTCGTCGTGTACGATCTTTACCATGAGCTGGCTGGGCTTGACTGCGGTCAGCACGTTCTGTCCCAGCGCCTTCTGTTTTACGGTGTCGGTAAAGGTCTTGGCCACCTTGTAGTTGACGTCGGCGTCCAAAAGGGCGCGGCGCACGTCTTTCAGTGTCTCGGCCACGTTGATTTCGGTAATCTTTCCTTCTCCCTTCAGTATCTTGAACGACCGTTCCAGCCGCTCGCTTAAATTATCGAACATATCCGTATCTTGTTTTGTTATTATCTTGATTTGCAAAGATACGAATAAAAATGAACATGGAAAAATAATCGGTGAGAAAGGATGTCCTTTCCTTTGTATAAGGAAGTCATCTGCGGATTGTTTTGTTGTATTTGAAACTATTCTTTTTGAAATTTTATGGTGTTTCTTTGTTGCTTATGGAGATTATAACTACCTTTGCGGCATGTTTTAAAGGAAAAAAGAATCGTTTTATGAAGAAATTAAGTTTGCTGGGAGTAACTCTCCTGATGGTTTCAAATTCAACTTTTGCGGGTGGGTTGCTGACAAATACGAACCAAAATGTCGCTTTCCTGCGCAATCCCGCGCGGGACGGTGCCATCGGTATAGACGGTGTGTACAGCAATCCGGCCGGCGTGTCTTTTCTGGGAACCGGTTTCCACTTGTCGCTCAACATACAGAGCGCTTATCAGACGCGCGAAGTCACTTCTACGTTCGGAGGCTTTAAGTATGGCGTGGGGAACGACGGCATAACGAAAAAGTTTACGGGAAACGCCAAGGCTCCTGTCATTCCGTCTTTTCAGACGGCCTACAATTGGGACAGATGGTCCGTGTCTGCCGGCTTTGCCATTGGCGGAGGTGGCGGCAAATGTACGTTTGACGACGGGTTGGGCTCGTTCGAATGCCAGGCCGCTTTGCTGCCCATGTTGCTGGGTGAGAAGTTGGGCATCAACCGCTATTCGATGGATTCCTACATGCGCGGGCGCCAGTATTATTATGGTTTCCAGGTGGGTGCGGGATATAAGATAAATGACCATCTGTCGGCTTTCGTGGGCGGGCGTGTCGTGTATGCTTCCTGCAATTACTACGGGTATGTGAAGAATATTTCGGTAAATAAGCCCGGAACAGAGGAAATGACAGGGGCGAGCGCGCTGTTTAAGGGAAAGATGAGCGAAGCCTTGACGGCTGTGGGGCAATATAAGGCTCTTGCGGAAAAGGCTGCTGCTGACGGGGATGCGGAGGCTGCGCAAAAATATGCGGCCGCGGCAGGGCAATATGGCGAGGTGGCCCGTCAGATGGGAACCTTGGGTGTTGCCACAGAAGATGTGGAACTGAACTGCGACCAGGATGCCTGGGGCTTCACGCCCATCATCGGCCTGGATTTCAACTACGGCAAGTGGAACATCGGCGCCAAGTATGAGTTCAAGACCCGTCTGCGTCTGGAAAACCGTTCGGCCAACAGTGCTTCGGCTGCCAACCTGTCGGCATTGGACGCTTATCGCGACGGAAACACCGTAGCGGCGGACATACCCGGGATTCTGACCGTGGGCGCGCAGTACGAGATATTGCCTTCGCTGCGTGTCATGGCCGGCTACCATCACTATTTCGACAAACAGGCCCGTCAGGATGCCGATTCGCACAAGTTGCTGAAGAGCAATTCCAACGAATATCTGCTGGGTGTGGAATATGACATCGACCGGCGTTGGCAGGTGAGCGCCGGAGCGCAGAGTACGAACTACGGCATGACGGATGCCTATATGAAGGATATGAGTTTCAATGTCAGTTCCACGTCCATGGGGCTGGGACTGGGCGTGAAGCTGACGGAGCGTGTCAAGCTGAACCTGGCTTACTTCCAGACGTTCTACCGCACGTATGACCGCACGACCGACGACTACAATAACCTCAGTAAGACGGTGGCCGTGGCAGCCGGCGAACAAGCGGCCAATGGCTTGCTGGCATCGGGGGCACTGAAGGGAAGCGATTCTTTCACCCGCACGAACAAGGTGTTCGGTATCGGAGTGGACTTCAAGTTTTAAGCGCCATCGGCTATGGCCTCAGACGGGAGGGGGCACGCGGATACAGTCCGTGTGCCCCCTCTCTGTTCGTGTGTCAGGCCGCTGTAGTTCACCTTCACCACCTCGGTGCGTTCGGATATGAGCGCATAGCGGAAAGCCCCGTTTGTCCGGCCCATAGCGGACCGCGCTCCGCTATCCATAGTGAACCGCGCTCCGCTACCCATAGTGAACCGCGCTCCGCTACCCATAGTGAACCGCGCTCCGCTATCCATAGTGAACCGCACTCCGCTATCCATAGTGAACCGCACTCCACTATCCATAGTGAACCGTACTCCACCCGGGCAGCCGCCCGCCTGCGCCCCTGCGGGCGGACAGCGTCCGGTACGACAAGTCCTGCGGAACCCGGCCTGCAAGCAGTCGTTTCGCTTGATGAGGCTCCTCTTTTCGGCGCGCGGGGCAGGGGTATCTTGCAATCTTGCAATCTTGCACCAGCCTCTCACGCCCACACACGCGCGTGCGCGCGTACGTACGCGTAAATACACACAGACAAAGGCAGAGGATGGTGTGTTTTCTTACCTCACGGCTCTTGTTTTCACCGCCGGGTTGAACACATGCTTGCCTTTATCCGTCCGTTGCAATTGTCCGCGGGCCCCCCATGCGCGAGAGCATCGAATCGGTTGTACAGGCCTGTCTGTAACGAGGCTTCCCACGCGTACGCGCGTACGCGTGTGTGTGGGTGTGAGAGGCCGGTGCAAGATGCAAGATTGCAAGATGCACCGCTCCGTCTCAATCTTCCCCGGATGCCGTCATTCCCTTGCGCTTCCTGAGGCGTCCGCTCTTGCGAAGTGCCTCGTTGATAATCCATTGCAGCTGTCCGTTGACAGAACGGAATTCGTCGGCCGCCCATGCCTCGATGGCCGCCATCGTATCGCTGTCCACGCGCAGGACGAAATTTTTGGTCGTAGTCTTCTTCTCGGGCATGTCGAGACGGGATTAATGGTTCAGTGTGCCCGAGTTGATGACGGGTTGGGCGGGTTCGTCGGCACACAGCACCACCAGCAGGTTGCTCACCATGGCCGCTTTCTTCTCTTCGTCCAGTTCCACCACTTCTTCGTCCGACAGCTTGTCCAGCGCCAGTTTTACCATAGACACGGCGCCCTCCACAATCTTTTCCCGTGCGGAGATGATGGCGGCAGCCTGTTGGCGGCGTAGCATCACTGCGGCTATCTCGGGCGCATAGGCCAGATAGTTGATGCGTGCCTCCACAACCTCCAGTCCGGCCATGTCCAGCCGTTCGTTGAGTTTGTTCATGAGCACTTCGTTGATTTCGTCCCCGCCGCCGCGCAGGGTGATCTCGTAGGAGTGCGGATTCTCCTCGTCGTAGGCATACATGCCGGCCACCTGGCGCAGGGCGGCGTCGCTTTGTACGGCCACGAAGCGTTCGAACTTGTTCATGCGGGCGCCGGCCATGCCGCCTACCTGTCCGGTCGTCACCTCGCTGTCTATATCGAACAGAGCCTTGTATGTGTCTTTCAGTCTCCATACCAGTACCATGCCGATGAGAATGGGGTTGCCCGTCTTGTCGTTCACTTTGATGGGTTCCGGGTTCAGGTTGCGGGCACGCAGGGACACGTTCTTGGCGCTCATCAGCGGGTTGATCCAATAGAAGCCCGTCTTGCGGAATGTGCCCACATAGCGGCCGAAGAAAGTGAGCACCTTGGCTTCGTTGGGCTCCAGCATGGCACATCCTTTGGCTATGAACACGGCCAGGAGCAGACATATCACGCCGAACAGAATCGGCCACGGACTCTCGCTGTTTATGCTCCATGCGATGGAGGCGAAGAAGGCACCGGATGAAACAATCGCGGCCAGACACATCAGGAAGCCGTTGGCCGATCCGCCTCTGAATTCAAATTCTTTCTTTTCCATAACTTGTAATTGATTTAATGTATTTATGATATTGTTTTAATATCATCGCAAAGATAGGTTTTTCTTCTTTTCTCGGCAAGCATCCGTGCATTTTTTCAGCAACAATACCCCGTAAAAGGTACAAAAAGTTCTCAGGGGATGTTTTTCTGTGCCGATTTTGTGCTATCTTTGTGCCCGTCATCTCCGCGGATGGCTTCCTGAGTGCTTGATAACCTCGTAAAAAACAAGAAAAGAATGAGAGAGAGAACCGTGAGCGTATCCTTCATGTTAATGGGGATATCGTTTTGTGTTTGCCTGATATTGGCCAATCTGCTTGCCACCAAGCAGTATATGTTCGGTCCGCTGAATCTTTCGGCCGGCATATTGGTGTTTCCCGTGTCGTATATCATCAATGACTGTATTGCCGAGGTGTGGGGGTTCCGCAAGGCGCGGTTCATCATCTGGTTCGGTTTTCTGGCGAACTTCTTTTTCGTGGCGGTGGCTGCGCTGGCCGACTGGATTCCGGGAGCGCCTTACTGGGACAATGAAGAGGGTTTCCACCGGTTGTTCGGGCTGGCGCCGCGTGTGGTTCTGGGGTCTTTTATCGCCTATTTGTGCGGGTCGTTTCTCAATGCTTACGTCATGAGTGTGATGAAGGTATCGTCGGGCGGCCGTCATTTTTCCGTCCGTGCCATTCTGTCTACGGTAGCGGGCGAGACGGTGGATTCCCTGTTGTTTTTTCCCATAGCTTTAGGTGGGCTGATGCCTTGGACCAACCTGTGGCTGATGACGGTGGGCGAACTGGTGTTGAAGACGCTCTTCGAGGTCGTGCTGCTGCCGGTAACGGTTCGTGTGGTGGCCTGGGTGAAGCGTACCGAGGGAACCGATGTATATGATAGGGATTTGTCGTATAATGTATTAAAGATATTTGATTTATGAAGAACAATACTGCCGCCCTCGTGGTCTTTAGCGGAGGGCAGGATTCCACCACATGCCTGTTCTGGGCCAAGAAGCATTTCCAGGATGTGGTGGCACTGAGTTTTGTCTATGGACAAAAACACGTGAAGGAAGTGGAACTGGCCCGGAGCATTGCAGGAAAGGCCGGTGTGGAATGGCACTCGATGGATGTGTCCTTTATCGGGTCGTTGGGGCGCAATTCGCTGACCGACGCTACGATGGAGATGGATGCGGAGAAGCCCGAAAGCGGTTGTCCCAACACGTTCGTGCCGGGGCGCAACCTTTTCTTTCTAAGCATAGCGGCGGTGTTTGCCCGTGAGCGGGGGATCAGCCATCTGGTGACCGGAGTGTCGCAGACCGACTTCAGCGGTTACCCCGACTGTCGCGATGCATTTATCAAAAGTCTGAACGTGACGCTCAATCTGGCCATGGAGGAGCAGTTTGTCATCCATACGCCGCTGATGTGGATAGATAAATGTCAGACGTGGGCGCTGGCCGACGAACTGGGCGTGCTGGAGCTGGTGAGGAACGAGACGCTGACTTGCTACAACGGCGTGGCCGGCGACGGATGCGGACATTGCCCGGCATGCCGTCTGCGTCGCGAAGGCCTGGAGAAATATTTGGCGGGAAAGAATGAAGGAGTGAAAGAAGAATGAATAATTAAAGAGTGAAGGAATAATATTACTATGAGCAGCGAAAGAGAAAAGGAAGGGTTGCAGTCGCTGGGACGGAAAACCGAATACCGGCAGGACTATGCTCCCGAGGTGCTGGAGGCGTTTGAAAACAAGCACCCCGGCAATGACTATTGGGTGAGATTCAATTGTCCGGAGTTTACCAGTCTGTGTCCCATCACGGGGCAGCCGGACTTTGCCGAGATACGGATCAGTTACCTGCCCGATCGTCGCATGGTGGAGAGCAAGAGCCTGAAGCTCTATTTGTTCAGTTTCCGCAACCACGGTGATTTCCATGAGGACTGTGTGAACAAGATCATGAAAGATCTGATTCGTCTGATGGAGCCCAGATATATCGAGGTGACCGGCATCTTCACTCCGCGCGGCGGCATTTCTATCTATCCTTATGCCAACTACGGGCGTCCGGGTACGAAATATGAGCGCATGGCCGAATATCGGCTTATGAACCACGACCTGGGAGGACGGGAGTGAACAGGGGAGGCGCCGGTTGTCCCCCCCCTCTTCACGGTGGGAAACCGTCAGCTCAGTTCGAGATTGAGCATCTCTCTCAGTTTCTGTAAATCGGGGCTTTTCCGGAGCATCATCTGGAACAGTTCCGGTTTGCTGTATATGCGGGTGACTTCGTTGCTTTCCGCTACTCTCACTTTCATGGTGATACGGCGGTTGTGCAGTTGGGTGCGCATGTGCTGTTCGATGCGGGGAGCCATCTGCATCATGTACGTTCTCACCTGTTCGTTGTCCACGACCACTTCGAAGTCCTCGTTCTGTTTCAGTTTGGGCTGTAGTATCTTCATGCGTCTGGCCATGGCCGTTTCCTCCTGAGGCAACAGGTTGGCGAATTCATGCCAGTAGAAAGATATGTCCTTTTCTGTGACCATGTAGTCTTCGTCCGGTGCGGCCGTCGCAGGCGGGCTTGCCATCGGGACAGGCACCGTCAGGGGAACGGAAGTTTCCTTCTGCACGGGGCGGCGTATGGACGGACTCAGTGTGCCCATCTTCACGGTAGGCCTGTGAGTCGGTGCCTCCTGCGGAGGAGGCAGGGGGGCGGTACGCTGGGGAGGAACAGCCGTGGCGGCTGTCTGTCGGGGGGCGTCTGCCGCAGCAGGCTGAGCCTGGGGGGCGGACTGTTGGAATACGGGTTTTAAAATGTCGGCAGGGCGGCGCCCCGCTCCGGCATCATCGTCTCCTTCGCCCGACTGGGCCACCTGTATGAGGGTGATTTCCACCAGCAGCCGCTTGTTTTTGCTCGTGCGGTAGTTCAGGTCGCAGTCGTTGCACAGTTTGATGGCCCGGTAAAGGAACCTGACGGGGCACCGTTGCGCCTGTTCGCGGTAGCGGGCGCGCACGTCGTGGCTCACTTCCAGCAAAGCCAGCGTGGCCTCGTCCCGGCTCACCAGCAGGTCGCGCAGGTGAGAAGCCAGTCCACCGATGAAGTGGCTGCCTTCGAAGCCATGTTCCAGTACTTCGTTGAAGAGAAGCATGCATTGGGCCACGTCCTTTTTAAGGAACAAGTCCGTCAGGCGGAAATAGTATTCATAATCCAGAACGTTCAGCGTTTCTATGGCCTGCTTGTAAGTAATGCGGCCTCCGGAAAAACTGGCCACCTGATCGAAGATGGAGAGTGCGTCGCGCATGCCGCCGTCGGCCTTCTGGGCGATGACGTTCAGGGCTTCCGGCTCGTAACTGTAGCCTTCGTTTTCGGCCACGGACGCCAGATGTTTCACAGTGTCTTCCACATTCATGCGGTTGAAGTCGTAAATCTGGCACCGGCTGAGTATAGTGGGAAGAATTTTGTGCTTTTCCGTTGTGGCAAGGATAAAGATGACATGGGCGGGCGGCTCTTCCAGAGTTTTCAAGAATGCGTTGAAAGCCGCGGTGGACAGCATGTGGACCTCGTCGATGATGAACACCTTGTAGCGTCCCACCTGCGGCGGTATGCGCACCTGTTCGATAAGGGCGCGTATGTCTTCCACCGAGTTGTTCGAGGCGGCGTCCAGTTCGTGTATGTTCAGCGACCGCTGTTCGTTGAAGGCCCGGCAGGATTCACACTTGTTGCATGCTTCGCCTCCTTCTGCCGGTTGCAGACAGTTGATGGTCTTGGCAAAGATGCGGGCACAAGTGGTCTTGCCCACGCCTCGCGGACCGCAGAACAGGTAGGCGTGTGCCAGTTTTCCTGTTGCGATGGCGTTTTTCAGCGTCGTGGTCAGTGCGCCCTGTCCGACGACGGAATCAAACGTCGACGGTCTGTATTTGCGGGCGGAAACTATGTATTCTTCCATGGGGATGGATGCTTTGGTTTGTTTGTTTTATTCGTCATTTTACAAAAGTAGCAAAAAAAACCGGCTCTTTGTTGCTGCAGGGGGAAATATTTTACTTACCTTTGTGCCTATCCCCGGTTAATCAGGATTAAAAATATAAGGAGGCATGAGTCGACTGAATACAATGTGGAATCTGATCTGCCGCAACAAGTATTGGTTTGCGGTGATTGTGTTTATCTTGCTTGTGGGTGTACTGGACGAGAACAGTTTCTGGAACCGCTACGGGCATCAGATGGCCATACGCGAGCTGAAGAGCGAGATACGGATGTATACCGAACGCTACGAACATGACACGGAGCGTTTTCTGGAACTGGAGAAGGATCCGGCCGTCATCAAGAAAATTGCGCGGGAGCGCTATTTTATGAAGGTAGAGGATGAGGATGTATTTGTGTTCGTGGACGGGGAGGAAGAATGAAGGCATTGGGATTCTGGCAGAACCTGATATTCAGGGCCGGTGGCGTGATGGTGCTGACGGGAGCCGTGTTCAGTATTACAGGCCGGATGATAGCTTTCTGGTTGTTCGCGGTGGGGGCCTTGTGTTTTTCAGCCATGCAGTTGGCGGCCCGTTACGAAGGACGCAATTTGGTGGTGAAGCGTCTTCGGCGCCAGCAACTGGCGGGCGCCCTGTTTCTTTTGCTGTCGGCAGCGGCGATGGGAATGCAGGTGTTCCGGATTGGCTGTTTCGGGCACAACGAATGGGTGATCTGTCTTCTCGTATCCTGTGTTTATGAGGTGTATACGGCATTCCGTATTCCGACGGAATTGGAGAAGGAGAAATCCCGCAGGTGATTCTTTTTCTCTCTTTGTTTTTCTTAAAAAAGCCGAAATTCTTCATTTTCCAGTTTTATCTTTTCGTTACGTCAAAGATAGAATGTATCTTTGTTTACAGATTAATGTCCAATAGACTTTAATGTCACATCAAACATAGAAAAACGATGAAGAATTGGTTTGCCCCGCTGGCGGCGTTGCTGCTTTTGGTTTCATGTGCGGAACAGTATAATATTGAAGGAAAAAGTTCGATTGCCATTCTGGATGGAAAGACGCTTCATCTGAAGGCGTTCCGTAACGGCGATTTTGTAAGTATAGATTCATGCGAAGTGGTGCATGGAAGGTTTAAGTTCACAGGACCGCTGGATTCTGTGGAAATGGTCAATCTGTTCATGGAGGATCAGAGTGTGATGCCATTGGTGCTTGAAAAAGGAGATTTGAAGATAAACATTGATATTGCGAGGCAGACGGTCACCGGTAGTGAACTAAACGATTCGCTTTACAAATTTATCGTGCAGAAGAACAGAATTGAAGAACAGTTGGCCGAATTGCCGCGGTGGGAGAGCCGGATGATCATGGACGGTATAAGCCACAGGGAGATTGTCGCTATGCTCAGTGCCAAGGCTGATAGTCTGTCGAAAGAGGATGACCGGCTGGTGACCCGTTTTGTCATAGACAATATGGGGAATGTATTGGGAACGGGTATCTTTATGATTGTGACCAGCGCTTTCCCTTATCCGGTGCTCACTCCCCAGATCGAGCAGATTATGCTGGAGGCTTCTCCGGGTTTTAAGGAGCATCCTTATGTGAAGGAGTATATGTCGTTGGCCGAGGAAAATATGCGGCGGATGAACGGCGAGGATAAGTGATAACGGAAGTGATAAAAGAGCGAAGGAGCGGAATGGTACACGTACCATTCCGCTCCTTCGCTCTTGTTGTTCGTTGGCTTATATGACTTTTACATCCATACGTTGGTGATGCCGGTTTTGTTGCGGCGGATGATTTCAAAATTGGGGGCGACGTCGTAGAAAGCCTGGTCTTCGATGATGGTATTCAGGGGGACATAAGCGCGTTCCAGAGACGGACACTTTTCTACGCCGTATGCTTCGATGATGTCGGTTCCTTCCGCAAATTCAATGGTTTTCAGGTCGGGCTGATCGAATACGGTGTTCTTTTCGACCTTTTCCATCGGGAGCAGGTAGAGACATTCGAGTTTGCCGGGGATATAATAAAGATATTTGTTTCCTCCGTTTTTCTCGTACACGGCCCCTTCGTAGCTGATCAGTCTTTGGTTTGACTCGTCTATCTGGATGTCCGTCAGATTTTTGCCATATAATTTCAGACCGATTATACTGATTCCGAATGTTTCGATGTTCTTGCCGATGTATAGACTGTTGATGTTTTCGGGTAACGGGGCATGGGGATTCAGCGATTTGATACGGAAGCCGTTTACGCTGAAAGGTATGGCAGTCTCTTCTTCTCCTTGTTTCACTTGCGCAATATTCAGGCAGTTGTCAGAAAAGTCGTATGTGAATCCTTCGTCCTCAAACAAGGTGATGTCAGTCTGTGCCGGAGCCAGAAAACGGTATGTGCTGACGGAAGCTGCATCGAAATCCCCTTTGTTCGTGGTGTCGCATACACGCCATTTCCCGTTGCAATAGACATAGTTCCAGGCATGCCCCATGCCGTAGAGATAGCCGTTTACGATTATGGCCGGGATGTCTTGCGTTAGAAGCATGACCTTGGTGAGGTTGGAGAATCCCTGGCATATCGCCTTACGGTTGATGAACACCGGATAAGGGTCGTTGTCGGCAAAGTCGTATTTTATATTTGTGGAAACCCACTTGAAGATGGTCTTGTATTTGTCAGCTTCGTCGGCGCAGTCTTTTACGAGATCGTCTGTGAACTCCTTGATTTCCTGAAACTGTGCGTCCGTGATGTTGACTCCTCCGATTGCGAGGGCACGACTGGGGTCAGTCTTTTTCAGCAGGGCCAGCAAGTCATCGGCTCCGGTGCCGCTCAAGGAGACGGAACCATCGTCCTGCGGAAAATCCAGGGTGGTGAAATCTACGTTTTCGACATTGTCAGAGTCAATGTCGCGGGGTAGCTGCATATCATCGTTTTCGTTGTTGCACGAAGATAACAGCGCTAAAGAACAGAACAATGCTGCTCCTTTAAAATTTGTCTTTCTCATAATATGTAGTTAAAGAGGGCGGCCTGCCTTGTTTTTCCTCCATCGGTTGCGGCAGGACCTTCAGACAACCGGAGGAGTTTCCAGATATCAAATGTACAAAAAAAACTTCAATCGTAGTATTGCTTCCCGTGAAAAAAAGAACCGGCTTTATGAGGAGGTGGATGTTTGCCTGCGCTTCCGGTAGAGCTGGTAGGAGTTGTAGATATTGTGCCATACGCTGTAGAAGCCTCCGGCGATGGATGTGACGGGGGTGAAGAATGTATATCCCATCCAGATAATCAGAACGGTATTCTTTTGTCCCAGAGACTGTCCGGCGGTGATGCTGTCTCCGTAACGTTTGCCGATGGACCGCCCGAGTGCGAACTGGAGTATGCAGCATAGCAGCGAGGCGGCGGCGATGCCGGTCTGGCTGGCGTAATCCACAGTGCTGTGGGCGATGCTTCTGGCCGTGATGCTGATGGCGATGGCCAGTGACACGGCCCAGAGATAGAAGGCCAGATCTTTGCAGGACAAAATGCGCCGGTGGAGCCACGGCAGGAAGCGGCGCGCCAGCAGGGCGGCCAGGAAGGGGCCGAAAAGAAGCGGGAACACTTTACTGGCGATCAGCGAAAAGGATGACAGAAAGTCTTGTCCGGGGTGCGGATGGATGACGGGTACAACGAGAGGGACGACGACGGCTGTTGCCAGATTGATGAAAATCGTATAGGTGGTAAGACTGGATGCGTTGCCTCCCAGTTTGCCAGTGATGACGGCGGCGGCAGTTGCCGTAGGGCATATCATGCAGAGCATAGCTCCCTCGGCTACGACTTTTCCCGGCAGGTGCGGAAAGCTGTGGATGGACAGGGCTATCAGGCAGAAAGCGATGACTTGTGTCAGCAGCAGCCACAAGTGCCAGAGTCTGGGTCTCAGGTCACGCGGGTTTACTTTGCAGAACGTGATGAAAAGCATGGCAAAGATGAGCAGGGGCTGCAGGAAGACGACTGTCGAGAGCAGGGCGGGCTTCAGGGGGAACAAAAAAGGAGTGTGGGCAAAAACGAGATAGCCGGCGACCCCCGCCAGCATGGAGATGGGAAGGGTCCAGTTCTTGATAAAAGAAATGATATTCATTCTTTCTTCATTTGTTTTTTCACTGCAAAGGTACGTTTTTTGCCCTCTCGTTGTTCTGTTTGCCGGGGATAATTTGTGAGAACCGTTTTTTTTGGTTATCTTTGCGCCGTAAATAGAACAGATAATTATGTAATGTGATAATTGTCCGTTTTTTGATTACTTACTTAATATTTTTCAGACTCAATGAATTTGTACATTCGTTATTTCGACGAAGAATGTGTGGTGGGCAGTGTGGATGAAGCTGTCGATTTTTTGTCTTCTATTCCGGGGATTACTCTCGATGAGTATGTGATCGGGGATTTACGCCAGTATGTGGCCGGTTCCGTACATTACCCGAAACGTTACAAGGTGCGTCCCCGTGTGTATTTTATTGTCATTAAGACTACGGCCAATACATTGGAAGAATTTAAGGCGCATGGCGGAAAGGTGCAGATGCCGGCTGGCGGCGGAAACAGCGAGACGATGCCTCTTCGCGTGACTGCGGAATCGGTTGGCTGGTATGAGGGGCGTATCCTTTTCAAACGTGTTATTTCTATTCCGGGGACAAATAAATTTCAATACAAGGATACGAATTTCTGTGCCCGGGTGAAAGCCCATAATGCGGCGGAATGCTACAACCGCATCGTGGCTCACTTGCGTCAGCGGGAAGACGTGGACCCGCGCAGTCAGTTTCCTTCCATGAAAGGGCGCAATTTTACATGGAAATATTTGGGAATGACATTGCCGCAAACGTGAAAAACGATTGGAATGCGGATTGAATTCTACAAGGATAAGCGGAGGGAACGACATTCCGGAAGCTTATCTTTTTTATAAATGTCCGTCTGTGGTGAATGCAGAGGAAGCGTCTTTATTTGCGGAACAGACGCCGGATTCCCCGTACAACCGTCAATCCCAGTGTGACACCTTTGTACAATGCCACCCCCTGGTTGAATAAGTGAAGGAATGTGCCGGTCCGTCCGTCTGCAATGACCGGAGGCTCGAACATCTGCGAAGTCATGGATTTCATCCGCTGGCTGCAATTGCGCAGTTCGACGTATGTTTTCTCCTTTTCGTCACGGATATATTGCAGGATGTCGGTATTATGTAAGTCCTGGTTATTTATCATCATGCGTGGATTTCTGATTAATGAATAAAGAGGCCATCAGTCGTGCCAGCGGTTGGATGACGAATTTGTTGCGGTTGATGTAGAAGAAGAGAAGGAGCACGCCGAGAAATATTGCTATCAGGGCAAAGCCTAAGGGCAGACTGTGGAGCAAATCTCCGATGTAGTAGGCCAGGGCGAAAGTGGCGAACAGCAACAGCATGGATATTAGTATGAGCGCTACGGCTCCTATCGCGATGGCGGACAATAGAACGGTCAGTTTTTCAGCGGCATCCAGCATGACAAACCTTTTCTGGAGCTCAAGATAGTTTTTGAGTTCCAGAAAAAGTTTATGCATACTGTCTATGTCCTTTTTTCCCGAAAACATAGTTTCTGAGAGATTATGCGTCCTCTCCGGCTTTGATTTCCTCGGCGATTTCGTCAACGAGGGAATCCATTTCCTTGCGGTTCAGTCGAATGCCTCTCTTGCGGAGAGCCTCTACGATTTTATCACGTGTGTCCGTGCCTTTTTCCGGGGCGAACAGGATGCCTGCTGCAGCGCCGACAGCGGCTCCGCCGATGAATGCGGCCAAATAATTCAATGCTTTCATATCTATCTTTGTTTTTATTGGGTTTACGGGCAAAGGTATTACTTTTTTGCGTATGTGCAACAGGAGCCGGTGCTTTTTTCAGGATAAAAAGCCGTTTTATGAGATAATTAATGATTTTTTGCATGTATTCTTGGTTGTCTTGAAAATTATGTCGTACCTTTGTTTCAGACATTTGTCCGGTCCGGCGGAAGAGCCGGACGGGCAGGTCTTACAGGGCGTTGATTATTCATTTAAATTCAAATATCAGATATGAAGAAATTAGTTGTGTTAGGTTTGTGTGTGGGAACTGTAATGGCTTTGTCTTCTTGTAAGAGCAAGGAGAGCGCTTATAAGAGAGCTTATGAGGAAGCCAGAAATAAGCAGACGACTGTCGTGGAGGAAAATCCCGTTCAGCAGCAGACACCTGTGGAGGTGACTCCGCTGGTTCCGTCCACACAGAATACGGTGGACGTAAGTAATGTGCCCGTGCGTACGGAAAATGTAACGGTGATTTCCGGTGCCGGACTGAAAGCGTACAGTGTGGTATGCGGCAGTTTCGGCGTGAAAGCAAATGCCGAACGTTTGCAGAGTACTTTGGCCGGTGCGGGTTATGCCGCACAAATTGTATACAACGCCGGTATCAATATGTATCGTGTGGTGGCTTCCACTTATGCGGACAAAGGCGCGGCCGTACAGTCGCGTGACGTCTTGCGCGCTCAGTATCCTGACGCATGGTTGCTTTGCACAAAGTAATCGTGTTTGGCAGGAAAGATTCTGAACTTAAATAAGGAGAAGGAATTGTCTGATTCATTTGAATCATCAGGCGATTCCTTTCTTTCGTATTTCCCATCATACTTTAAAACGCCTGTTAATTTCTTTTTATGAGGTATTTGGAAGTTATTCCGGCGAGAATCGTTAATTTTGCAAACTATGGGACGGGTTTTGGCTGTAGATTATGGAAAGAAAAGGACAGGGCTGGCTGTGACAGATCCCCTGCAATTGATTGCCAACGGACTGACAACTGTGGATACGCAGGTGTTGGCCGATTATATCGTGAATTACGTTCGGCGCGAACAGGTTGAGCGTATCGTGGTGGGGCAGCCGAAGCAGATGTCCGGGGAACCGTCGGAAAACATGCAGCGTGTATCGCTCTTTACGGATCGCCTGAAGAAGCTTCTGCCTGATGTCCCCATAGAATATTTTGATGAGAGATTTACTTCCGTATTGGCTCACAGAGCCATGTTGGACGGGGGATTGAAAAAGAAAGACCGCCGTAACAAGGCGTTGGTGGATGAAATCAGCGCTACCATTATCCTGCAAGGATGGATGGAGGCGCGCAGACCGTATTGATAATTAATAAATAAACGCAAATGATATTACCTATTTACACGTACGGACAGCCTGTATTGAGAAAGGTGGCTGAGGATATAACGCCGGATTATCCGGGGTTGCAACAGTTGATTTCGGACATGAACGAGACGCTTGAGCGTTCCGAGGGTGTGGGATTGGCCGCTCCGCAGATCGGTCTGCCCATCCGTCTGGTGCTGATTCATCTCGACATGCTGGCCGACGAGATGCCGGAATACAAGGATTACAGGCGAGTGTTCATTAATCCGCGCATTGTGGAATATGATGATTCGGATACCGAAGTGATGGATGAGGGGTGCCTGAGTATTCCCGGACTGCATGAACCGGTGCGTCGTCCCAAGCGTATTCATGTGACTTATCAGGACGAAACGTTCGCCGGGTATGACGAATGGGTGGAAGGGTATCTTGCCCGTGTCATGCAGCATGAATTCGACCATCTGGAGGGTAAGATGTATATCGACCGGTTGTCGATGCTGCGCAAGCAGATGATTAAGGGGAAGTTGTCATCTCTGTTGAAAGGCGATTTCCGCTGTGATTACAAGGTGAAGATGAAGAGATAATGCGGCTGGCCGGGAAAGCATGGGTCTGGTGGCTCCTGTGTCCGTTGTCCGGATGGGCGCAGATAAATACGGAGCGTATGATGGTAATGGGGCGCATGGCGCTTTCATATGAGGACTATGTGCTTTCCATACAGCGTTTTAATCTGGTAATAAATTCAAAACCCTATTTGTCGGAACCTTATTTCTTTCGGGGGTTGGCCAAGTTTTATCTGGAGGATTATGCTGGCGCGGCATCGGATTGTGACAAGGCTATTGAACTGAATCCGTTTCGTCCGGACAGTTATCAGTTGCGGGGATTGTGCAGGGTGAACCGGAAGGAGTATGAATCGGCTTCCGTGGATTATCGGAAGGTGGTGGAATTGGATCCCATGAATAAACCGTCCCGGCATAATCTGGTGCTTTGTTGTATGGAGATGAAGCGTTATGAAGAGGCGGAAACGGAACTGGACGATATGATCAGGCTATGGCCCTCTGACGCGGAGGGCTATACTATGAAGGCGCAGGTGAAATTATTGCGGGGGGATACTGTACAGGCGTTGGCATGGGTCGACAAGGCGCTGGAGGTGAACGCTTATGAAGGGCAGGCGTGGAGTCTGCGCTCGATGATTGATTTGCAGGCCGGACGCTATGAGAAAGCGGAGGAAGCACTGGACAAGGCTATTCTGCAAAAGCCCCGTGAGTCCGGTCTTTATATCAATCGTGCCTTGGCGCGCTATCATCGGAAAAACCTGCGGGGAGCCATGGAAGATTATGATACGGCGCTTGATATTTTTCCGGGTAG
The DNA here is from genome assembly GCA_964540455.1 of uncultured Paraprevotella sp. Taxonomy (GTDB): domain Bacteria; phylum Bacteroidota; class Bacteroidia; order Bacteroidales; family Bacteroidaceae; genus Paraprevotella. The sequence continues at coordinate 13,721 of CAZIMK010000019.1, read as the reverse complement.
CTATCTGGGGCATTTTAACCGGGGATTGTTGCGGGCTCAGGTCGGTGACGACAACAGGGCTATCGAGGATTTTGATTTTGTGTTGGAGCAGGAGCCGGACAATATGATGGCTTTGTACAACCGTGCTCTTCTGCTTGACAATACCGGAGACTATCAGGGGGCGATACGTGATGTGTCGACTGTGATAGATGCTTATCCTGAGTTTTGGACTGGATATCAGTATAGAGCTTCTGTCCGTCGTAAAACCGGAGATATTAAAGGTGCGGAGCAGGATGAATTCAAGGTGTTGAAAGCGACGCTGAACCGTCGGTATGGAGGAGCTCGTCCGCAAACCGGTCAGCAGACCCGTAAGCAGAGCGAACGCAATATGGAAGATTTTGACAAACTGGTGGTGGCCGATACGGAAGAAACTGTCAGTCAGTATGCCAATGAATATCGCGGAAAGGTACAGGACCGCCAGGTAGAACTTTCTCCGGAACCTATGTTTGTGTTGAGTTTCTACCGGAAGAACTCCGAAGTCAGTCAGAAAAAGGGCTTTCATGCGCTGGTGGAGGACTTGAACAACAGTGGTCTGCTGTGGCGTACTTTATATATAACGAACAGCGAACAGTCTTTGGATGAGGAGAGTTTCCGTCTTCATCAGGCGTCTGTTGAAAAGCTGACGGATGATATTGCACGTCATCCCGATGATGCCCGTCTTTATCTGGTGCGGGCGCTGGAATACTATATGCTATACGATCTGGAATCGGCAATGAAGGATATTGAGAACTGTATAGCGATGGACTCGTTATCCGTTCTGGGTTATTGGACGCGTGCGCAGGTTCGTGCGAAGATGCAGTCTGCCGAAATGCAGGAGGGAACGACCGTTTGGTCAGAGGGCTTGAGGCCTAAAACCGACTTGCGGATTGCCGCCCGTTCGCTTTTTACAGACTGGCAGGAGGTTGCCCGTTTGGCTCCCGACTTTGTTTATACCTATTATAATATAGGTACATTTCATTTGCAATTGGAGGAATATCGGGCGGCAGAGGATGCTTTCACGGAAGCCATTACGCGGGCACCGGATTTTGCGGAAGCATATTACAACCGTGGTATCGTCCGCATCAAAACCGGACATGTCAAGGAAGCTGCGGCGGATTTGAGCCGTGCCGGTGAACTGGGGCTCTACAAAGCTTACAACCTGATAAAGAGGTATTCAAAGGGCGAAGGGCAATAAGATCTTCGATAGAACGGAAGAGGTTTATTACGGGATTCCGTGATATGGCAGAAAGGTTGAAACGTGATAGCTGAATAAGGCGGGGCGGAATAAATCCATTAAATGCTTTTTTGACTGCTTTTTTGCTTTGTTTTATAAAAATAGCTATTTTTGTATCCTTAAAAGAAAATAACATTTTAATAAGATGATAAAGATAACATTTCCAGACGGCTCAGTGCGTGAATATGAGGCCGGAGTGACAGGTTTGCAGATTGCAGAAAGTATATCTTCACGTTTGGCACAGGATGTGCTTGCATGTGGCGTGAACGGTGAGACGGTGGAATTGAATCGTCCTATCGATGGAGATGCTTCCGTTGTGTTGTACAAATGGGAGGATGCAGAGGGAAAGCATGCGTTCTGGCATACGTCCGCCCATTTGATGGCCGAAGCGTTGCAGGAACTTTATCCGGGTACGCAATTTGGTATAGGACCGGCCATAGAAAACGGATTCTACTATGATGTGATGCCGCCGGCAGGGACGGTGATTCGGGAAGCTGATTTCACGAATATAGAGAAGAAGATGCTGGAACTGGTGCAGCGTAAGGAACAGCTCGTGCGCGAAAGTATCTCGAAAGCAGATGCATTGGCTTTCTTCGCGGAACGGGGACAGGAATATAAAAATGAACTGATAGCGGAACTGGAGGACGGAAAGATAACCACTTATACGCAGGGAGCGTTTACGGACTTGTGCCGTGGTCCTCACTTGATGTCCACGTCTCCGATAAAAGCCGTGAAGGTGACCGCTGTGTCTTCTGCCTATTGGAGGGGAGATGAGAAACGTCCGCAGATGACGCGTATCTATGCCATTTCATTCCCGAAGAAGAAATTGCTGGATGAATATCTGGCTTTGTTGGAGGAGGCAAAAAAACGCGACCATCGGAAAATCGGTAAGGAGATGGAGCTCTTTATGTTTTCCGAGCGTGTAGGCAAGGGACTTCCCATGTGGTTACCGAAGGGTACGGCGCTGCGTCTCCGCTTGGAAGATTTCTTGAAGAAAATTCAGAAACGTTATGGATATCAGCAGGTAATGACTCCGCATATCGGAGGGAAAAATCTGTATGTGACTTCCGGCCATTACGCTCATTACGGTAAGGACTCGTTTCAGCCTATCCATACACCGGAAGAGGGTGAGGAGTATATGTTGAAACCGATGAACTGTCCGCATCATTGTGAAATTTATGCATGGAAGCCTCGTTCGTATAAAGACCTTCCTTTGCGTCTTGCCGAATTCGGTACGGTTTATCGTTATGAACAGAGCGGTGAGTTGCACGGGTTGACTCGCGTTCGTTCGTTTACACAGGATGATGCCCATATTTTCTGTCGTCCGGATCAGGTAAAGAATGAGTTTATCCGTGTCATGGAAATTATTCAGATTATCTTCGGTGCTTTGAATTTTGAGAACTTTGAAGCTCAGATTTCTCTGCGCGATCCGAATAACAAGGAGAAATACATAGGTTCTGACGAAGTGTGGGCGGAAGCGGAAAATGCCATTATAGAGGCGTGCCGGGAGAAAAACTTGCCTGCTCGTGTCGAATATGGAGAGGCTGCATTCTACGGTCCGAAGTTGGACTTTATGGTGAAAGATGCTTTGGGACGCCGTTGGCAGCTGGGTACTATTCAGGTTGACTATAATCTGCCAGAGCGCTTTAAACTGGAGTATACCGGTGAAGACAATCAGAAACACCGTCCGGTAATGATCCATCGGGCACCGTTTGGTTCCATGGAGCGTTTCTGTGCTGTGCTCATAGAGCATACGGCCGGTCATTTCCCGTTGTGGCTTACGCCCGATCAGGTGGCGATACTGCCTATTTCCGAGAAATTCAATGACTATGCCCGTCAGTTGGCCGCCTATTTCGAGGAACAGGATGTACGTGCTGTCGTGGATGACCGTAATGAAAAAATAGGTCGTAAGATTCGCGACAATGAAATGAAACGTATACCGTATATGTTGATTGTGGGCGAAAAAGAAGCGGCCGAAGGAACTGTTTCTGTCAGAAGGCAGGGAGAAGGTGACAAGGGAAGTATGAAATATGAGGATTTTGCGAAAAAAATCACCGAAGAAGTTCGCTGTATGCTAAATAAGTATTAAATTTGCGGTCGATTTGGAAGCAAAGCAAGAAAATATCAAGACAATTAAAGAAGGACGAATCGTTTCTTGAATGAAAAAAGACAATTTAAAGCAACAGTATCGTGTTAATGAACAGATACATGTACGTGAAGTTCGTATTGTGGGCGATGATGTGGAATCAACAGTGATGCCTACGGCCAAAGCATTGCAATTGGCTGATGCGAGAGGTGTTGATCTGGTAGAGATTTCCCCGAACGCGGTTCCTCCTGTATGTCGTTTGATAGATTATAGCAAATTCCTGTATCAGCAGAAGAAACGTCAGAAAGAGATGAAAGCTAAGCAGGTGAAAGTGGACGTGAAGGAAATTCGCTTTGGACCGCAGACTGATGACCATGATTACAACTTTAAGTTGAAGCATGCCCAGGGCTTTTTATCGGATGGTGACAAGGTGAAGGCTTATGTGTTTTTTAAGGGGCGGAGTATCCTCTTTAAAGAACAAGGAGAAGTATTGTTGCTAAGATTCGCCAATGATTTGGAAGAATATGGCAAAGTGGAACAGATGCCGGTATTGGAAGGTAAGCGTATGACCATCTTTATAGCTCCCAAGAAACAAGCGGGAGGAGTGAAAAAAGAGAAAGTTGCCGCAGGACTTGTGCCGAACAAATCGGAGAAGGTACAGCCCAAGGTCAATGCACCGAAAGAGTATCAGGGGCCGCGGGTGGAAGGAGAAGACTGAAGAATGGATGTGCGTAACGCCTTGGTATAGCGTTGCCACTCTTAATTAATAATCATCTAAAATAAAACAAAATGCCAAAAGTAAAGACTAATTCCGGTGCCAAAAAAAGATTCGCTCTTACCGGAACAGGTAAAGTAAAAAGACACCACGCTTTTCATAGTCATATCTTGACTAAGAAGACAAAGAAGCAGAAGAGAAACTTGGTTCATGATGATATCGTGGTTACGGCCAATATGAAACAAGTGCGCGAGTTGCTCAATATGCGTTAATTAACAGGCGAGGTAAGTATTATTAATTTATTAACCGGATGTTTCAGCACAAAGATCGTCCTTCTGTAGTGGACGGCGCTGACATTCATAATCAGTAAAATTATGCCAAGATCAGTAAATCATGTTGCTTCAAGAGCAAAGAGAAAGAAAATATTAGGTTTGACCAGAGGTTATTTCGGTGCCCGCAAAAACGTGTGGACAGTAGCGAAGAACACTTGGGAAAAGGGTTTGACGTATGCGTTCCGTGACCGTCGTAACAAGAAGCGCAATTTCCGCGCTCTGTGGATTCAGCGTATCAATGCCGCTGCTCGTCTGGAAGGTATGTCATATTCTCAGTTGATGGGTGCTCTGCACAAGGCAGGTATTGAAATCAACCGTAAGGTGCTGGCCGATTTGGCTGTAAATCATCCAGAGGCATTTAAGGCTATTGTTGCCAAGGTGAAGTAATCTTTGGATAAAGTTATATGAAAATGGGAATCATCCTTTTATAAAGGTTTGATTCCCATTCCTATTTTTATAAGGATGAATCAATATAATCTTATTGCCGTATTGGGACCTACGGCGTCGGGAAAAACCGCTTTGGCTGCTGCGTTGGCGCGGCGGATTGGGGGGGAGATTATCAGTGCAGATAGTCGTCAGGTATATAGGCGTATGGATATAGGGACGGGAAAAGATTTGGCTGATTACGTCCGGGATGGGGTGCATGTTCCTTATCATCTGATAGATATAGTGGAGCCTGGATATAAATACAATGTTTTTGAATACCAGAGGGATTTTCTGCTTGCATACGAAAAGGTGATGAAACATGGAAATGTTCCTTTACTGTGTGGGGGAACCGGATTGTATCTGGAGTCTGTGTTACGTGGTTACCGCCTGATTCCCGTACCGGAAAATGTGGTTTTGAGGAAGAAACTGGAAAGCAAGTCGCTGGAAGAACTTACAGATTTGCTGGCTACATATAAGAAACTTCATAATACGACGGATGTAGATACTTGTAAACGTGCGATTCGCGCCATTGAAATTGAAGAGTATTATCGTGAGCGCCATGTTGACGAACGGTCTTTTCCTGCGCTGAGAAGTTTGGTTGTGGGGATAGATGTGGACAGGGAGCTACGTCGCAATAAAATATCCCGGCGGTTACGTGACCGTTTGGAAGAAGGTATGATAGAGGAAGTTAAAGGATTGTTAGACGAGGGAATTTCTTCTGAAAATCTTATTTATTATGGTTTGGAATATAAATATCTTACGCTGTATGTTATGGGAAAACTGTCGTATGATGAAATGTTCCGGTCTTTGGAGATTGCTATTCATCAGTTTGCCAAACGGCAGATGACCTGGTTCAGGGGGATGGAGCGGCGTGGTATATCAGTTCATTGGTTGGACGCGTCCTTACCTATGGAAGAAAAATTGTCTATGATAGAAGAACTTTATAGAGGGACAGGAAAATAAAGCATGATAGTTTTGCACATTTCTGTGGTAAAATGTGTATTTTTGTTGCCTAAATAATTATAGACTATGGCCGTTGAAGCATCAAGATGGGGTATAATTTATTGTCCTAAAGAAGGGATTACGTCCACTCATAAGCAATGGCAGGCAATTTGCCGCTATCTAAATGAGAAGCGGGTTGAATATGATTTTGTCCAAAGCGAGGGGAAAGAATCGGTGGAGCGCCTGGCCGCCATGCTGGCTCAGAACGGTTATAGGACTATAATAATTGTAGGAGGAGATGCTGCATTGAACAGGGCGCTCAATGGATTGCTTTCTGTGGGGGAAGAGGTCCGCAAGCATATTGCATTGGGAGTGATTCCCTATGGTTGGGCGAACGATTTTGCACAGTTCTGGGGCTTTGAGGAAGACGATTATAAGCGGACGATAGATTGGCTTATTCTCCGTAGGTTACGTAAAGTGGATGTGGGCTGTTGTACCATCCAGCAGGATGGGGAATGCCATACACGCTATTTTCTGAATTGTGTGAATGTCGGTTTAGTAGCCAGTATTATGAACATTCGGCACACTACGCAACGTTTTTGGGGGATGCGTAGCCTTTCTTTTTTTTCATCTGCTTTTCTGTTGTTGTTTCAGCGTATGGAGACAAAGATGAATTTGCTTGTCAATAAAGATGTTATCAATAGTCGCATAATGACGGTGTGTGTGAGTAGTGCTTCCGGGTATGGGCAAACTCCCAGTGGAGTGCCTTATAATGGAATGCTGGATGTTTCTGTTGTATCACATTTAAAAGTCATGCAGATGTTGGAAGGATTCTGGATGTTGGCCAAGGGGCGTTTCCTGAATCACAAGAATGTGAAATCATACCGTACCCGCCGAGTGAAATTTGTTGATTTCGGAAAAGCTCTTGTCAGTCTGGATGGCAGTGTATGGAAAGAGGCTACGGCGCCCATGGAGGTGATGATACATCATGAATGGATTGATTTTATAATCCCTTCCTGAGTTCCTTTTTATCCGATTTTGGAGATTTTTTCCAGTTCCTCTTCGTTGATGATTTTTATCTTTCGTCCGTCTATGGCAATCAGTTGCTCACTGGCGAAATTAGATAAGGTACGGATGGCATTGGCTGTCGTCATGTTTGACAGGCAGGCCATGTCTTCTCGTGAAAGGTAGATGCTTAGAGTCGCTCCGTCTTCTTCCAATCCGTAACTTTCTTTTAAAAACAGAATGGCCTCGGCTAATCTGCCGCGGATGTGTTTTTGAGTCAGGTTCACCGTTCTTTCGTCTGCGACTCCCAGGTCAATGGCTAATTGCTGGATAAAGAACCATGCAAGTCGGTTGTTTTCACTCATCAGGTGTGTAATAACCCTGAGAGGAATCAAGCAGATGGTTGACGGTTCGAACGCTGCTGCAGCCGTGATAAACGGCTGTTCCGCAAAATAGGCACGATAGGCAAAGTATTCTACAGGTTTGATGACCCGGATAATTTGGTTTCGTCCGCTTACGCCGTTTTTAAATATTTTTACTTTTCCGCTAAGCAGACACATGAGTTGATTCGGGCGTTCCCCCTCGCTGTAAATGGCTTCGTTTCTTTTGTAGCAGCGAACGGTTATGTATGGCGCCAGAAATTCTTTTTGCTCTTCAGTCAGAAGTTCCCACAATACGGATATTTTTTCGAGCACTTCCTTTCTGCTAAGTTCTTTCCTTACCATTTTTACCTTAAAAATACGAATTGATAATGTTTGCCGTTGCAAATTTAATAAAAAACTTCTGTACTCTCAATGAATAGAATCGTGAAACTATATTCTACAACATGTTTTTGCTGTTTTTTTCAATAAATCAAGCATATTTTTTTTCTCTTTCCAGACCTTTTTATTATTTTTGAAAACGGTTAAAATGTATATAGAACCTTAAAATATCTACTATGAGTTATTTACGATTTGACAAGACTCTGATGACCAATCTGGAGGAATCGTTGCCGAAGGAAGTGTTGAGATCCAATCGTTCAGGTGCCTATTCTTGTTCGACAATCGTTGATTGTAATACGAGAAAATATCACGGCCTGCTCGTGGTGCCCATCCCGTCGCTGGATGATGAGAACCATGTTCTGCTGTCTTCTTTGGACGAAACGGTGATTCAACACGGTGCAGAGTTTAATCTGGGATTGCATAAATATCAAGGCGATAATTTCAGTCCTCGAGGGCATAAATACATTCGTGAGTTCGAATGTCAGCAGGTGCCGACTACGGTTTATCGTGTGGGTGGAGTTGTTCTGAAAAAAGAACAAGTCTTTCAGCATTATGAAAACCGTATTATCATTCGCTACACTTTGTTGGAAGCCCATTCTCCCACGATAATACGCTTGCGTCCGTTCCTCGCTTTCCGTAGTGTGCGTGAATACACGCATGAAAACGGACAGGCCAGCCGGGATTATCAGTTGGTAGAAAACGGTATAAAGACTTGCATGTATGAGGGATACCCTGAGTTATACATGCAGTTGAACAAGAAGAATGAATTTGTTTATCAACCGGATTGGTATCGTGGCGTGGAATATCCGAAAGAGCAGGAGAGGGGTTATGCTTCCAATGAGGATTTGTATGTGCCCGGTTATTTTGAGTTTACGATTAAAAAGGGAGAGAGCGTGGTCTTTTCTGCCGGCTTGTCGGAATTCAAGACAAACAAGCTAAAGAAAATTGCAGAGTTTGAAGTGAATGTGCGCACTCCGCGCGACAACTTCTACCATTGTCTGGTCAACTCAGCTCACCAGTTTTATAATCACCGTGACGGAGAAAATTATGTGCTGGCCGGTTATCCTTGGTTCAAGTGTCGTGCGCGGGATATGTTTATCTCTTTGCCCGGCCTTACTTTGACAAACGACGAGGTAGAGCAGTTTGAACTGTGTATGACGACGGCAGAGAAGGGTATCCGTGATTTTATGGAAGGGAAGCCTTTGAGCGTACGCATTTATGAAATGGAACATCCGGATGTGCTTTTATGGGCAGTGTGGTGTATCCAGCAATACGGGAATATCGTGTCGGAAGATAAATGTATAAAGAAGTACGGGACTTTGCTGCGTGACATCATAGAGTATATATTGAATGGCAGACATCCTAATTTGAAAGTGATGAAAAACCATCTCGTATATGCTGAGGGACGTGACAAGGCCATTACATGGATGAATTCTACGGCCAACGGCCGTCCTATTATTCCGCGTTCCGGATACATCGTTGAATTCAATGCTCTCTGGTACAATGCACTGAAGTTCTGTGCGAGAATCTCGCGTACGGTAGAAATGACGGAAGAGGCCGAAAAAGTTGAACGTTTTGCAGCTGAAGCTGCCGAGTCGTTTAAGAATGTGTTCCTGAATGAGCATAACTATCTGTTTGATTATGTCGATGGGAACGGACAGGATTGGAGCGTGCGTCCCAATATGATATTTACGGTCGCATTCGACTATTCTCCGTTAAATGCGAGCCAGCAGAAAAAAGTGTTGGATATATGTACTAAAGAGCTTCTTACTCCTAAGGGACTGCGTTCGTTGAGCCCGAAAAGCGGAGGCTATAACCCGATGTATGTAGGGCCTCAGATTCAGCGTGACTATGCATACCATCAAGGTACGGCATGGCCGTGGCTGGCCGGTTTCTATATGGAAGCTTGTCTGCGCATATATAAGAACAGCAAGATTAGTTTCATCGAGCGGCAGCTGGTAGGATATGAAGAAGAATTGTTCTATCATTGTATCGGTACGATTCCGGAACTGTTTGACGGTAATCCGCCTTTCCACGGACGTGGCGCTATATCCTTTGCGATGAACGTGGCTGAAATCATGCGAGTAGTTAAGTTGGTGGAGAAATATAATATGCAATTATAAGAGGAGGAACAGTGATGAAAGTATTAATGTTTGGATGGGAGTTTCCTCCTCATGTATTCGGAGGACTTGCAACTGCTAATTTTGGTATAACGGAAGGACTGCATGCTCAAGGAGATATGGATATCACGCTGTGTCTGCCCCGTCCGTTTGGAGACGAAGACCAGCGGAGTGCCCGTATTCTGGCCATGAATTGTGTTCCCATTGTGTGGCGCGACGTAAATTATGATTATGTACAGAGCCGCATCGGACACCTGATGAATCCGGATCTGTATTATCAGTTGCGTGACCATTTGTATGCTGACTTCAATTATATGCACGTCAATGATCTTGGTTGTATGGAATTTGCCGGGGGATATCCGTCGAATCTGCATGAAGAGATCAACAATTACTCCATTATAGCGGGAGTCGTGGCCCGTCAGCAAGATTTTGACATTATTCACGCACACGATTGGCTGACTTTTCCGGCTGGCATTCATGCCAAGCAGGTAAGTGGCAGACCTTTGGTTATTCATGTGCATGCCACGGATTTCGACCGGAGCCGCGGTAATGTCAATCCTACGGTGTACAGCATAGAGAAAAACGGTATGGATCACGCGGATTGCATTATGTGTGTCAGTGAATTGACGCGTCAGACGGTTATCAATCACTATCATCAGGATCCGGCGAAATGCTTTGCCATGCACAATGCTGTATATCCGCTGGCTCCCGAATTGCAGGCTATCGTGGATCAGCGGAAGCCCAGCAGTGAGCGCAAGGAAAAAGTAGTGACATTCTTAGGACGTATCACGATGCAGAAAGGGCCGGAGTATTTTATAGAGGCTGCCAAACGTGTGCTGGATCGTACACGTAACATCCGCTTTTGCTTTGCCGGCAGCGGAGATATGATGAATGCCATGATTGAAATGGCTGCGGCTTACGGTATAGCCGATCGGTGCCATTTCCCCGGTTTTATGAAAGGTAAGCAAGTGTTCGAATGCTTCCGGGACAGCGATGTGTATGTGATGCCTTCTGTGTCCGAGCCGTTTGGCATATCGCCGCTGGAGGCTATGCAGAGCGGTGTACCGACTATTATCAGCAAGCAGTCCGGATGCGCTGAGATTCTGGACAAGTGTATCAAGACCGATTATTGGGATATTGATGCGATGGCTGATGCGATGTATTCTCTTTGCACGAATCCGGGATTTCATGAATATCTGCAAGTGGAAGGCAAGAAGGAAGTGGATGGAATCACTTGGGAGAAAGTCGGACAGCGCATACGCAGGCTTTATGATGAAACGATTGAAAAATGTAAATAAATTAATAAATCTATCATATGAAAACCATTTGTCTTTATTTTGAGATTCACCAAAATATTCATTTGAAGCGTTATCGCTTCTTTGAGATAGGCACGGATCATTATTATTATGATGATTATGAGAATGAACGGAGTATAACGGAAACGGCAGAGCGTTCTTATGTGCCGGCTTTGAATACCCTGTTGGAAATGACGAAGATGTATGGAAAGGATTTCAGAATAGCCTTGTCTTTGTCCGGATGTGCTATTGAATTGTTGGAAAACCATGCTCCGCATGTTATTGAATTGTTGCAAGAGTTGAGTGCGACCGGATGCGTAGAGTTTTTGGCCGAGCCTTATTCCCACGGTCTGTCCTCCTTCGCCAACGAAGATTCTTTCAAGGAAGAAGTGCAGAGAATGTGCCGGAAGGTGAAAGAATTGTTCGGGCAGAGCCCCAAGGTATTCCGTAACTCCTCCCTGCTTTATTCCGATGAAATCGGATATACGGTTTCCACGATGGGCTTCAAGGGTATGCTTACGGAGGGAGCCAAGCATGTGTTAGGGTGGAAGAGTCCGCATTTCCTGTATCACTGTAACATGAATCCCAATTTGAAACTGCTGTTGAGAGATTATAAGTTGTCAGATGATATCAGTCTGCGTTTCAACAATTCTCAGTGGAATGAATATCCGTTATTTGCAGATACGTATATGGATTGGATAGCAGCCTTGCCGGAAGAGGAGCAGGTGATAAATATCTTTATGGAGCTTTGTGCCATAGGAATATTCCAACCGTTGTCATCCAATATTCTTGAATTCCTGAAAGCCTTGCCCGCTTGTGCGAAAGAACGTGGTATCCGTTTCGCAACGCCTTCTGAAATTATTGCGGACACGAAGTCGGTGGATGCTGTGAATGTTCCTTATCCGATGACTTGGGTAGACGAAGAGAGAGATACAAGTTGCTGGTTGGGTAATCTTATGCAGAGAGAGGCGTTTGACAAACTGTATAGTGTGGCTGATCGTGTGCGTATTTGCAATGACCGGCGTCTCAAACAAGACTGGGACTATCTGCAGGCAACCAATAATTTCCGATTCATGTCCACCAAACCGGTTAATGTGGGAGGATACCGTGGTATCTACGATTCTCCTTATGATGCGTTCACAAATTATATGAATATTGTGGGTGACTTTATTAACCGGGTAAATAACTTCTATCCCAGTGATATTGATAATGAAGAACTGAATGCTTTGCTTACGACGATCAAGAATCAGGGTGAGGAGTTGGATGTGAAGGATAAAGAAATAGCCCGTCTGACTACTCGTCTGAAAAAGATGGAAGTGCAATCGGAGACTAAGAAGCCGGTAGAGGATGCTCCGGAGAAACCGAAGGAGAAAAAAACACCCAAGAAGCCTGCAGCTACGAAAAAGGCAGCCAAGAAGGCTTGATAAGAATAAACAGCCATAAGTGGGAGAGGCCGGTGGATATGATTTGAAATCCATTGGCCTTTCCTTTTGTAGTTCTTTTATTATCGGAGATATGGAGGCGGGAAAGAACATCACGGTGGATAGAGAGCTTCTCCGTAAACTATTCTATGCTTGTTGTGTGTAAGGTCACTTATTCCATTCTCACATATCTGTTATGTGTATTTTCCTTATTGAAAACTACTCACATCATGGCGCAACCCCGAAACGGAAAGGACGTGCTGAAACTGGTGAAAGGTGTACCAACGACTGATATACGCGTATCGTTGATAGGTTCAGTTGGAATATGCTTTTCGGAGTCTTGCAATAGGTGGCTTCAAATTGGGGAATGAAATTCCAGTTATGCTGATAGGGGGTGTGATAATATTCACCTTTCGCCGACAGGTTGAACGACAGCCCCAGTCGAAAGGGCATTGCAGCCCGACGTAGGTGTCGGCGACATCCCCCAATGTCGCGTCGGAGAGATTTTCCAATTCATCAGTCGGATGAATCCTCTGTGAACTGCTGTCATCCGCACGCTGATATTTCGGTTCAGTAGCAAATCAGCGGGGATTCGAAACAGTCCGTCCATGAATCATCATTCATGACGGGTGGCTATCCGGAGTCTGTTATCGTAATGTCGTCATTCAAACTTAAACGTGTTCATTCTAACTATCATAAGACCATCAGGAATACTATCCTTAGGGGATAAGGAATACTATTCAAGCGGTCTAAGAAATGCAATCCTTAGGGTGTAAGGAATACTATCGTGAGCATCTAAGGATAGTATTTTCATTACTCATAGTGAACTGCGCTCCACTACCCACAGTGAACCGTGCTCCACTACCCACAGTAAACCGTGCTTCACTGCCTATAGTGAACCGCGCTCTACTCGGCAAGTGAACAGCCTGCGGGATAGTCGGCCGTAACTTGTCGCCGCTCCTCCCTACACACATGTTGGCGGGAAAATGCTTCAATGGTTCAAACTGTTTGATTGCCAGCGATAAATGGTTCATTTATCCTTCAGTTTTCCTTCATCTATCCTTCAGCTTTTCCCGCCGCAGGGTGCGGTTACCGCTAATTCCTGAACCATTACGCACTGATTATCAGCGAGTCTGAACTATCGCTGAACCATTTGTGAACCATTACTCATTGATACTCAGTGAGTCTGAACCATTGAAGCCTGTTTCCGCCAACATGTGTGTATAGGAGCTGTCCGTTTGGTTGCGCCGGCAACCAATATGCGGAACGAATTGTACTTCAGCGGGTAATGGTTCAGGATGAGGGCCGTGGCGGCCCGGGGTCTTGACAACGGCTTTTTCATGTTGTATCTTTGCAAGCGGAACCC
>CAZIMK010000018.1:0-54610 GCA_964540455.1 uncultured Paraprevotella sp. | reverse complement strand
GGATGTTTTTCAGGAGAAGACATAAGGGCTTCGTGTCCTTTTGAAGTGGACATAGATGTAAGGGCCGCGTGCAATTCCCCATTGCGGCCAAAGGCGGATGAGGATGCCAGAAATACAGTCTGGAGGAGCAGGATGGCGATGATTTTCATAATGATAACCTATTTCTTCTGTATGCAACAGAAAGGAGGGTTTTATCGGGTCAGTATAGCGTTGATGCGCGCTCGTACATTGCCGACAGTCTTACCGTGCATCACACGATGAGCAAACGGGAATAACAGGCGTATGAATTTTGACTTTACGATGACACTCTTATCTATACCGCAGTCACGGGAAAGATTGACTGTCAGTTGCGCCAGTTCAGACGCATTGGTGCATTCACCCAGACCGGCAATGTATGATTCCAGTTTCTGATGATCACCGATGTAGGACAGCAGAAGGGATTTTTCAGCAACGAAAGTGTCCTGTTCCGCCACTGATGGCGAAGCAGATGGTGTGTCATCCGACTGCACGCCAGACTGCACGCCGACATAAATGTGCTGTACGGCCCCGGTGGCATTGGGAAATACCTGATTGTTGCCGCCGTAGACGTTGATGGTGACTTTTGATTTTTCGTTCATGGAATCTTTTTTACGTCAATCGAAAACCCTAAACGCAAGACACAATGTTCTTACACGCTTACTGCCGAATTTTCGAACTATAAATTTTATTCATCGGTTTTCAAATCCGTCCCGTTCCCTTCTGTTACGTTCCCGCTTTTACCTCAGTCTGTACATATCAACGGAAAGTAAACGGATTGTAAACGCCTGTCAACAGATTTTTCCATCGTTTGCCGGCCATATACTTTTGCGCCCGTAAAAACTTTGTATGGGAAATCAAATGCCCCTATATATAATAAGGTATAAATATGAACAGACCCTATGTATCTTACACGCGCCGATCGCTGGCGCAGTCGTATTTTCCCGAACTGAAACCGGAACATGCCGTGCGCAGGCTGACTTGCTGGATCCGGAAGTGCAAACCCCTGTATGAGGAACTGACGCGAAACGGACAGTCGTTCGATAACCGGAAGCTTCTGACCGTACGCGAGGCCAAACTTATCATGGAATATCTCGGTGAACCGTGAGATATTAAAGCAGTACTGCTATAGCCTCTCATTCAGTAGTGAATGACACCTTTATTCAGTACTGAATGAATAGCTTATTCAGTACTGGATTAACCCCTCATTCAGTACTGGATAACACCCTGATACAGTACTGAATGAAGCTCTGAAAAATTCTGTTTCAACTCTTCGACACTCATCGACAGTTTTCGACAGTTGCCCTTTTCGTGAGGTTGTACCTTTGCCTGCGGAAGATGAAGGAACTCCGGAGCATTCACTTCCAGATATTAATTTATTAACCATTTAAACTTTTAAAGATCATGAGTAAAGCTTACAAAGTTGCTTCCCGTCTGATTCAGATCGGATCCCGTAAAGGAGAAACTATTTACACCGTTATTCCGGTGAATTACGGAACCCTGACCACCAAGGATGTGGCGCGGCAGATTGCCGCCGAATCGACGGCCTGCCCCGGTGATGTACAGAATGTGCTGGACCGCTATGCTTACTATGTGGTGGAAAACCTGAAAAAAGGGTATGCCATTGAACTGCTCGGATTCGGGAAACTGTATCTGCGCTTCATTACCGGAAAAGGTGTCACGGACGAAAAACTGGCCAATGCCAGTCTGGTGAAGAGTCTTATGCCGGCTTTCCGTCCGTCGTTCACGATTGTCAACGGAAACCGTTTGTATGACCTCGTACCGGACAAAATCCAACTGGTTCCGTATATCAAGAAAGCAAAGACGGAGGAGGAGGAGAACAAGACGCAGGACTAACCGGACTTTAGTATGAACTTTTAAACCACTGACTTATGCAGAACAAGAATGAATCTCCGAAAAGAATCACGTGGATCAACCTCCTTCATGCAATTGTTCAGGCTGCCATAGCGGCACTGACGGCGCTGGGAGTCACGAGTTGTACACCGCTTATCCGGATGCTGTTATGATACAGGACAGGTATCCCATGTCTGTCGGCGGGGACGAGGTGCTCGATGAGCACCGACTCCTTGCCGGAGTGGAAGACAGCCACCTGATGCAGTCTGCCGAGAGTATCCGTTATCTGGTTCTTCATTGCTCGGCCACGCGTTGCAACCGCAGCTACACGGTGGGACAACTGTTACGCGACCACAAGGCACGCGGCTTCCGCACCATCGGTTATCATTTCTATATCCGCAGGAACGGCACCGTGACACAGCATCGCAAATTACTGGAGGCGGGCGCGCATTGCCGCCCTTTCAACCGGTGCTCCATCGGCATCTGTTACGAAGGCGGACTGGACGAACTGGGACGACCGGCAGATACACGGACGGAAAAACAGACCGTACAACTGACAGAACTGTTTCAGATACTTCTGAAAATCTTCCCGCATGCCGTCATTCGCGGACACCGCGATATGCCGGTCACTACTCCAAAAGCGTGCCCCTGCCTGGATACCCGGAGCGTATTCGGTTATTTAGAAAACCGTTGACTGATGGCCGTTGTCCGATGAAGGCAACGGCCGTTTTTTTATGTTACCACCTGTATATACTCCTTGCTGACTTCCACACCGACGGCCAGCAGTCCGGGAAGTTCTACCAGCAGACGTCTGACTCTGGAACCGCGCGTCGTGAGCAATGTTCCTTCGTAGCCGTCGAACGGACCGCCCACAATGCATATCCGACGACCGTACATGTCCGGGGTGATTTCCTGCGGCAGATAATACTTCGGGGAATCCGAGAGACTGACGGCACGGATGAAACGTTCCATTTCAGCTTCGGAAACAGTCATCGGTTTACGCCAGGTACCGCGTAACCAACGGTATTGCAGTGTGGAAATCTGCTCCACCACAGGATCGAGATTCGCACGACTGTCGTACACAAAGAGCAGGTCGGGAATGAACGGAACTTCCTTACGGACCCTTTTTCCCTTTTCCACCCCCAAACGCCAGGTCATGGGAGTGAATACCCGCTTTTCCATACCCTCAAACAATTTATAAGCAGGCTGCCGGGCATTGGCACGTTTCAGGTCGCGCATCACAAACCACTGCATCTGTCCATCACAACCGGGAGAGAGAACCATTTTTTTAGGTTACAAACATTATCATCAGTCCTGCACGTAAAGTATATTCCATTATACTACAAGCAGTTATTACTTTAAAAAGAAAAAGTTCGGGATAGTTATCCCTTAATTGCCTCATCGTTTTTCTCATCAAAAACGGATGTTTTTCGGTACTTCTCTTCCGGAGAGATGTATCAGTTTATCTGCATTGTTTCAATTTGTTGATTATTAATACTTTTTCAGTATTTAACAAATTCCATTCGATAAACAGATGTTGAGCGAATAATAATTTCCAAACAACGCTTCTTTCACTATACGATTATTTTTTCAGCGTGTTACAACACTCCTTAAACATTTTTTTCATACCTTTGTAACATTGATACATCTCTCCGGAAGAGAAGTACCGATTTCACCATCACCGTTAGTCATTCTAACACAAAGAGATTACGCTCTTTTATTATTGGAATTAAAAGCAAGATTCCATACTCCATATCATATTATATCATGTATGATTGTTTAAATATGTCCAATCTCAAAACACATACAAAAGATTGCCCCTGAAAGTTGAATGAGCACTTTCAGGGGCAATCGCAACAAGTCTGTCGCCTAAAACGCAAACGTTTACATCAGGCTATTCACGGGCCTTATTCATCTTTAGCCTGTTTGCTTTCAAACTCTTTCATCAGTTTGTCCTGTACGTCACCGGGCACCAGTTCGTAGCTGGCAAACTTCATGATGAAAGAGGCACGGCCACCCGTCAGCGAACTGAGCGAGGTGCTGTAGCTGGACATCTCCTTGAGCGGAGCCTTGGCAATAATCTTCTCATAACCGTTTTCGCTGCTCATACCCATAATCATGGCGCGCCGTCCCTGCAAATCACCCATCACATCACCCATCTTATCCGCAGGTACGAACACTTCCACGTCGTAAATGGGTTCCAGAATCTTCGGACCCGCCTCCTTGAAAGCCATACTAAAGGCATTGCGGCCGGCCAACATGAAAGAAAGTTCGTTGGAGTCTACAGGGTGCATCTTGCCGTCATATACAATCACCCGCACGTCACGCGCATAACATCCCGTCAACGGACCTTGCTCCATGCGTTGCATCACCCCCTTGAGAATGGCCGGCATAAAACGGGCATCGATGGCACCGCCCACAACCGAATTGATGAATACCAGCTTACCGCCCCACTCCAGCGATATCTCTTCCTTGTTCTTCACATTGATACGATATTCCTGGCCGTTGAATCTGTACACATCCGGATCGGGCATTCCCTCATAATAGGGTTCCACAATCAGATGCACCTCGCCAAACTGACCGGCACCGCCGGACTGTTTCTTGTGACGATAGTCCGCACGCGCCGCTTTCGTTATGGTTTCGCGATAAGGAACTTTCGGCTCGTCGAAAATGATATTTATCTTCTCGTTGTTTTCCATACGCCACTTGAGCGTGCGCAGGTGGAACTCGCCCTGGCCGTGTACCAGTATCTGCTTCAGTTCCTTGCTCTGCTCAATCATCCATGTGGGATCTTCCTCGCGCATACGGTTGAGCGCGTTCATCATCTTTTCCGTTTCGGCCTCATTGGCTGCCCTTACGGCACGACTGTATTTGGGGTTGGGATATTTTATGAAATTGAAACGGTTTTCTGCATTCTTGTCGTTCAGCGTGTTACCGGTTTTCACATCCTTGAGTTTCACGGTGCAGCCGATATCACCGGCCCGCAATTCCTCCACCTTGATACGGTTGGCTCCCGCACAGACGAACAACTGGGACATACGTTCCTTCGAACCGCGGTCGGCATTGACAAAGTCCTCGCCCTCGTGCACCTTTCCGCTCATCACCTTGAAATACTGCACCTCGCCGATGTGCGGTTCCACGGCGGTCTTGAAGAAATAGAGTGAAGTGGGAGCTTCCGGGTCGGGCTTCACCTCGACGCCACGCGTGTTGTGCACTTTCGGCATTTCATCCACAAAGGGCACGACGTTGCCCAGGAATTCCATCAGACGGCGCACGCCCATGTCTTTTCCCGCACATACGCAGAAGACCGGGAACATGCCGCGAGCCGCCAATCCCTTACGGATGCCCTCGCGCATCTCGTCCTCCGTCAATGTCTCGCTGTCAAAGAACTTTTCCATCAGCGACTCGTCGTTCTCCGCAGCGGCCTCCACCAATGCCCTGTGCATCACCATGGCCTTCTCCATCTGGTCTGCCGGTATCTCCTCTATCACGGGCTCGCCGCCGTCCGGTCCCCACGAATACTTCTTCATCAGCAGCACGTCGATCAAACTGTTGAAAGAAGGGCCGGTCGTCAGGGGATACTGCACGGGAACCACTTTGGTGCCATAGATAGACGTCAGCTGTTCCAAAATATAATCGTAGTCGCACTTGTCGTCATCGAGCTGGTTCACTAAGAAGATAACCGGCTTGTTCAGTTTCTCCGTATAGCGGAAATGGTTTTGCGTGCCCACCTCCGGCCCGTACTGTCCGTTGAGAAGCAACACCGCCGTGTCCGTCACGTTGAGCGCCGTCAGGGCACTGCCTACGAAGTCATCCGAGCCCGGGCAGTCTATGATATTGAGTTTCTTTCCGTTCCACTCCACATGATATACCGTGGAGAAAACGGAATAGCCGTATTCCTGTTCCACAGGGAAGTAGTCGCTCACCGTATTCTTGGCCGTGATACGTCCCCGCCGCTTGATAAGTCCGCTCTCATATAATAATGCCTCTGTCAGTGTTGTTTTACCGGAACCGTCATTCCCCAACAGGGCGATGTTCTTGATTTCATTGGTTTGATAGATTTTCATACAATTATGATTTAAAGGTTTTATCTTATATAACGGGACGCAAATTAGAAAAAATAGCTGAAAGAAACAAATAAATGGCAAACTGTTAGTTATGTTCTTCAACATAAAAAACTTTCCTTCCTCTTTTTATTGTACCTTTGCAAGCGTAATACCATTCTCTTTTCCACATGGCCGGAATCTATCTGCACATACCTTTCTGCAGACGCCGCTGCGTCTACTGCGACTTCTATTCCACCACCCGGGAACGCGACATCCCGCGCTATACGGAGGTATTGACACAGGAGTTGAGGCTACGTCGCAATTATCTGGAAGAAACGGATAAAAACGGGAATCCGTATCTTCCGGAAATAGCCACCGTCTACATAGGCGGAGGGACTCCTTCCCTGCTCCATCCCGAACATACGGGAAGACTGCTGGAGACCATCCGTCGGCATTATCCCGTATCCCGGGAAGCGGAAATCACCGTGGAAGCCAATCCGGACGACGTGACGGAGACATGGGCACAGGCGTTGCACGACATGGGTGTCAACCGCATCAGTCTGGGCGTGCAGACGTTCGACGACGACAGGTTGCGTTTTCTGTGCAGGCGACATACGGGACGTCAGGCAATGGAAGCCGTGGAACGGTGCCGGAAAGCAGGATTCGACAATCTGAGTCTGGACCTGATCTATGGTCTGCCGGGACAGACGACCGGTGAATGGGAACGCGACGTGGAGCGTGCCATAGCCGCCGGCGTGGAACATCTGTCGGCCTATGCCCTCATCTACGAGGAAGGAACAGCCCTGTGGACTCTGCGGGAAAGCGGACGCATACGCGAAACGGACGAGGAGGTGAGCCTGCGCATGTTCGACACACTGATCAACAGACTGGAGCAGGCGGGATTCGAGCATTACGAGATATCCAACTTCGCCCGTCCCGGATACGCATCCCGGCACAATTCCTCGTACTGGCAAGGCATTCCCTATTTAGGCTGCGGAGCGGCCGCGCACTCGTTCGACGGAAAAAACCGACAATGGAACACCGCCGACCTGGATGCTTATTTGCAAGGGATGGACAGCCTCGCCCGAACCGGAAAGACCTCCGGCTTATGGGAACGGGAGACACTCACAAAGGAGGAACGGTATAACGAACGCATCATCACATCCGTCCGCACTCGGGACGGGCTCGACCTGCACCGCCTGAAAGAGGACTTCGGAGCGGAAGCCGCCGCCTATTGCCTGCGGATGGCCGCCCCCCATCTGCGACAGGGCACACTCCGGCTACAGCCTTCCACGCAACAGGCTCCCGACGGAATATTGTGTCTCTCCCGTCAAGGCATATTCGTATCGGACGGTATCATGAGCGACCTGCTGATGACGGACGGCGACTGAGCACAATTCCCCGGACACACATCTCCCGCCACGGCGACAAACAAAGGTCGCTGTGGCGGGAGATGTGTGTTCCGTCCAATCGGCAGGCACTGACCCCGTCAGCGCATTTCCTGATAGGAAATCTGGTAAAAACAAGGATACACGTTGGAGGAAGCGTCACTCTGCCCCGACGTATGCGGCACAATGAGACGTACCAGAGCAATACCTTCGTCCGCCGTATACTGACGGCCTACATTTATATAGGTAAGCGGCACGAGCCAGCCCGAAGGTACGGAAGAGCCGTAATAGGAATACATGGCACCGCCGCCTGTCAGCGACGTATTGAACGAAGCCGTAAACGTGCCGGAAGTGTTCGTCACATCCACGATGTCGGGACGCGTAGCCCAATACAGCACATCATTGCGGCTCTGTATGGAGTCGCGCATAATGTTGAACTCCACATACCTGCACAACAGACGTTTGGACTCTCCTTTCTTAATAGGTTCGCCCACGCCCGGCCTTACAATCTGCATATATACACCGGAATTCCCGAAAAGCACGTACTCGTTTTTGGCCGTATCCGTCACGCAGTCCTGTGCATAGAACTGGTTTTCACTGATGACATTGATACGCCCCACGTCCGCCACGAGCTGGCCGTCACGGTCCATGATCTTTACGTCGCGGCCAATGAACGCCGATATCAGCGCACGTTCCCGCTCTTTCTGTTCGGCATACGTCTCGTCGTCCTTACACGACTGCAGGCTGGCAGCCACAGCCAGCACCGCACATACCATATAGAGGAATTTCTTCATTTTCATCTGTCTGTTTCTTTTTTCATGCTGTCTGCCCGACTTCACTTTCCACTCAGGCATTTGTCTTTTCCGCTCCCTGCCCGGTGAGCAGAGGTGCGTATTTCCGGATGGCCTTCTTCGCTATCTCCACCGCCTCCGGCATGGAGCATACCAGTTCACCGCCCGACGCATTCAGATGCCCGCCGCCGTTGAAGAACTCCGCCGCCATCTGGTTGCAGGGGAAATCGTCCGTCGAACGCAGAGATATGCGGATGGTATCCTTGTCCGTATTCTCACGCATGAAAATGGACAGGCGCATACCGCTTATCTGCAGAGGCATGTTCACGAATCCCTCCGTATCGCCTTTCTTGTGGGAGAAACGCCGCTGTTCTTCGCGCGTCAGCGTCATGAGCGTGGCGTGCTGTTTGGAGAATACCTCCATCTTGACATAGAGCATATAGCCCAGCAGGCGGAAACGCTCGGCCGAATAATCATTGAACACATTGCGGTAGATACGGTCCTTGTCGATACCCTTGGTCAGCAACCGCCCGATGATAAAGTAGATATCGCTCCGGTTGGAATTATAAGTAAAACCGCCGGTGTCGGTCATCATGCCTGTGTAAAGGCATGCCGCCTCGTCGGTAGTCATGTCCTCAAACTCTCCCAGCTGGTCGAACATACGGAAAAGGAGTTCGCAGGTGGAACTCATTTCCGGATAGGAGTAAGTCCATTTACAGAAATCCGCCGGATGAAGATGGTGGTCTATCATGAGTTTGGGAGCCGGATTGGCCATCACAGCATCCTCCAGCTTCTCCATACGGCCGGGCGCGTTGAAATCCAAACATATAAACAAGTCCGCAGCCGCAACGACCGGATTGGCCCGCTCTTCGTTACGCTCGTAGGGGATGATACGCTCCGCCCCGGGCACCCATTTCAGGAAATCGGGAAAGGCATTGGGGGTAATCGGCGTCACATCTTTCCCCTTGCGGAGCAGATAATTGGTGACGGCCATCACGGAACCCACGGCGTCGCCGTCGGGAGACACATGGCAGGTCACTACGATATGCCGGGCCTCTTCCAGCGCGACACGCAAATCATTCAGCTGAGTCTCAGTAAGGAGATTTTCTAACATGCAGTCTTTACTTATTATATGTGGCAACAAATATACAACAAATAATCGGCTTGCCGTTTATCTGAAAGCAACTTTTAACGCTCCTTGCGTGCGAAGGTCGTGGCAGGGCCAGCCCAGTGAATCACATTCCGCCGCATAGCGTTCCGCACGCCTCCGCCCCAGCGAAGCATCCAGTATCACCAGGCCGGGCCGGAAAACGCCAGTCAGCCCGGTCAGTCGTCCCCGGTATCCGCGAGTCACATACATACAATCCGGTTTCTGCGGAAGAACGGAACGCCGATGTGTCCAACGGTCGTCGAAGAGCAGGAGCACGGTTTTGCCGGGAAGGCACACCCATCCGTCCTGCACTCTCGCGGCTGACACTTCCCCTCTGTTCAAATCCACCACCTGCGGCGGACGGGTCAGACGCCGGCGCCAGTACGTATCCGCAATATGACGGGTGTGGTGGAAAACGCTGTCCGGATATGGCGTGAACAGATAGGAACAGGACGGTGAGCAGACGGCATGCACCACCGGGCATGCCGACAGGTTGTAGAACCACAAGCAGGGGGATTCCCGATCCCGCCACCGGTCGTACAAACCCAATGCCGCAACCAGTGCCATAACCTGACCGCAGACGATAAATTTGCGCAAATGGGAACCGGCTGGCCGATACAAGAAGGACAATAACAACAGGTATAACGCTGCGACCATTCCTGGCGAAGGATAAAGGTGCTCCCACCGCGCCGCAGGCCATGAAGCGGTCCAGTCCAGCCATCCGTTCTGCAGCCCGACCGTATCGGTTATGATACGGACAGGGAGTTCCCACTGCGGGTACAGCCGGCCGCACACCCACAACAGCGGAGAGGCAGCCACAAGAAAGGCTGTCAACGGAAGAGCCGCCAGTCCCGCCACCGGCGCCCAAGGTGTAAACAGATGAAAGTAAAAGGCTATCAGCGGAGCCGTGCCCGCCTGTGCCGCCACTCCCGCCGCGAAGGCATGCCAGACCGGACGAAACCACCGGTGTCTGGCCTGATACAGGCCGGACAAGCGGGGCGCCAGTGTGAGCAAGGCCGTCATTGCGGCACAGGACAACTGAAAGCCGACATCGAACAGGTAAGCGGGGTTTACCAACAACATCAGGAAAACGGCCAATGACAACAGATTGAGCGACAACGTCCGGCGTCCCAGCGCCGTAGCTACCAGCAACAGGGAATACATGGAAGCGGCACGAACGAGCGAAGCCGGCAAACCGGCCAGGAACGTATATCCCCAGATGAAAAGGAAAGCCCCGACGACACCCGGAAAATACCAACGGTTGTATTTCAGACGACGCAGGAAAAACAAGTTGAAGAGAGATAGCAGAATGCCCAGATGCAGACCGGACAAAGCCAGCAGGTGGCTGGCGCCTGCCATCGAATACACGTCGCGCAATTCTTTCGTCAGTTCCCTTTTGTCTCCGAGCGTCAGCGCCGACACGACTGCCAGTTCTTCTCCCTGCAGACCGGCTTTCCGATACAGAGCCAACAGTTCTTCCCGCCATTTCAAAGCACGGACACGCAGGCGGAACCATCCGGAGAGGCGCTGCCTCTCGACCTGTGTCAACGCTTCTGCCCTCCACCGACCGGAAGGCAACCATCCGACAACACCCGACACGTTTTTCCCACGTAGCCACGCCACATAGTCAAACTCATCGGGATTGCCGCGGTTGGCAGGACTGCATACCGCAGCCACGAACCAGACACCGTCGCCGGGACGAAGCGACAAGGCTTCGGCAGAAGGCTGCATGTACACCTGTATCCGTCTGCCACCCGCCCCGTACTCTCCTTTCTTCCCTGCCGACGACAGCACCTCCATTCCGCAGGCGACCGTGCGTCCGTTGTCCTGCGGCACATCCGTCACCACCGCACGGACAGCCGTCGGTTCATCCGGCCACAAGAACGAATTACCTTCACGGTGCAGGCCTGTCAGTCCCGCACCCAGCACGAACCAGAATAAAGTAAGGAAGAAGCCGAACCAGCGGAGCGAAGAACGGGTATGCAACCGGAAATAACAATACCCCATGCAAACGCACAACGCGCACTGACAAACCAAAAGAAACACAGGGAAGCAGCCAGAAAGCACACAACCAGGGGCACTGTCCGGCACAGCTCCGGCCGTCCCGATTCCGACGGCCAGCGGCACCACCGCCCGCACCCAGGGATAAGAGTCAAAGGCGGCTACATGATTCACAGGAACAATTATAAATCTTTCAACGATTGGATTTCGGCTATCGGATCGGCCGCCTTGAACACCGCACTGCCGGCCACTAACACATCGGCTCCGGCATCCACCAGCCAACAGGCCGTCTCCCGGTTCACGCCCCCGTCTATCTCGATCAAAGCCTGGGAGCCGCTTTCGTCTATCAGCTTTCTCAGACGTTCCACCCGATCAAGGGTACGGGGTATAAACTTCTGCCCGCCGAAACCGGGATTCACGGACATCAGCATCACCAGGTCCACATCTTCGATGATGTCAGTCAGCATCTCCACCGGTGTCGATGGATTGAGCGTGACACCGGCTTTCATGCCGGCCTCCCGGATCTGCTGCACGACCCGGTGCAGATGCACGCAGGCCTCGTAATGGACATTCATCGTGTATGCTCCCAGCGCCTTCACCTCCGCGATGAATTTTTCCGGCCGCACAATCATCAAATGCACGTCCAGAGGTTTCTTCGTCAGTTGCGCCACATATTTCAGGACAGGAAATCCGAAAGATATATTCGGAACAAATACGCCGTCCATTATATCCAGATGCAACCAGTCGCAATCGCTACGGTTAAGCATATCTATGTCGGCCTGCAGGTTAGCGAAATTAGCCGACAACAAAGAAGGAGCCACCAAGTGTTTCATAATCCTGACGTTTTATATGGGCAAAGATACGTTTTATCCGCAAGCCGTCCAAACGATGAGGCCGCATTCCGCATAAAATCAGTTCAGGTATTCACAGCCCTGCCCCGGAGCCGACCATCCGGCCGCACAATAAGCACGGGCAAACTTTTTCAGAAAGGCAATTGTCGCTTCACTGGGCTGTAACGTCTCGTCAAAAGTACAATCATCCATAGGCTAACATACGGTATAATGTTCATATACCCTATAAACGACCGTCCTCCCTGCTTTAGTATATCCGCCGCAGTTTTTCTTTCCCGCCCCGCCACAGGATCAGTAGGCAGCCAGACAAAGGTTGCGTTTCCCGGCCATACGCCGCAGATTGAGCAAGGCATAACGCATGCGACCGAGCGCCGTATTGATGCTGACACCGGTTATCTCGGCAATCTCCTTGAAAGAAAGTTCCTGATAGAAACGCATATACACGACCTCCCGCTGGTTGGCGGGCAGATGTTCCATCAGCATGCGCACATCGTCCAGCGTCTGCTCCGTCACCATCTGCATTTCGACATTGCTGTCCGTCAGACGGCTATCGTTCAACAAATCGACTTCTCCCCCGTCGTTGGACACCGTATTCTCGTTCCGTTCCTGACGGAAGAAGTCTATAATCAGATTGTGGGCTATGCGGATCAGCCATGCCTGAAAACGCCCCGTCTCCACATAGCGGCGCTGCCGTATCGTGACAATGGCTTTCACGAATGTCTCCTGAAAGATATCATCCGCCACATCACGGTTCTTTACTATAAAATAGATATAGGAATATACTTTCGACTGATGACGCGACAAAAGCGTATCAAACGCAACATTATTGCCTTCCGCATAGAGCCGCACCAACTCCTCGTCGGCCAGCTTTTTCAAATCTTCCATTACCGTTTCCTTTTTATTCAAGCGTAATGTTCGTCTATAGGCAATAAGTTTTTATATCATCCATTGAATTTGAATGCAAATAAAGCGAGAAAAAAAATAAAATGCAACTTTTCGGTATAAAAAGTTGCATTTCCTTGCAATATTCATCTCATTTTATAGTTGCCGTCGAAACGGAATCCTCGCAGGAAATCCGCCGTCCTCATGCGTTTTTTCCCGGCCAGCTGCAACTCGTCGACCAGCAGGAAACCGTCCTGTGCCGCGACTTTCAGCATCCCATCTTCCACGACAACCGTACCGACGGACTCCCGCAGACTTTCGGACTGTTCTTCCTTGCGCGCAACATATATTTTCAAGGTCTGCACCTTACCGTCCGGCCCTTCCAGTTCCGTCCAGGCCGCCGGATAAGGCGAAAGTCCACGCACAAAATCATAAAGCTGCTTCACCGTCTTTCCCTGCCAGTCGATCCGGCAGGTATCCTTGAAAATCTTCGGTGCCGGACGCAGGGCGACACCGGCCTGCATCTGCTCCTGAGGTATCGTCCGAACAGTTCCGGCCAAAATGTTGTCCACCGTCTCCGTCACTAATCTGCCGCCAAGCATCATCAGACGGTCATACACATCGCCCACGTTGTCCGTATCCGCTATCGGCACTTTCACCTGCTGTATCACCTCTCCCGTGTCGATTTCATGCCGGAGGAAGAATGTCGTGATGCCCGTCTCCGTCTCTCCGTTTATCACGGCCCAGTTGATAGGGGCCGCTCCCCGGTATTGCGGCAGAAGGGACGCATGAAGATTGAACGTACCCATCGGGGGCATGCTCCATACCGCCTCGGGCAACATACGGAACGCCACCACAATCTGCAGGTCGGCCTTCAGGGCTCTCAGCTCTTCCTGAAAGGCTTCATCCTTGAGCCGCACCGGCTGCAACACCCGCAGTCCCTGTTCCAAGGCATACTGTTTCACGGGACTGGCCTGCAGAGTATCCTGATGCCGTCCGACCGGCTTGTCCGGCATAGTGATGACGCCTACTACATTATATCCGCCCTTCACCAGACAGCGCAAACTCTCCACCGCGAACTCCGGCGTTCCCATATATACGATTCTCAAATCTTCTTTTTTCATGATAATCCGGTTTTAATCATCCGACAAATCCGCCAGCAACTGACGGTAATTGGTAAACACGCGGGACTTGCGGATAAATCCCACAAAGTTCCCTTCCACGTCCACCACCGGCAGAATCCAGGCCTGGGTACGGTCGAACGTCAGCACCACCACGTCCATCGAATCATTGATGCTCAGACGGGCCGGAGCCTCTTTCATCAGTTCGCCCACCGCGAATTTATGATACAGTTCCTGCCGGAACATGATGTGGCGCACATCGTCTAAATAAATGAGCCCGATGAGCCTGCTCTGCCGATCCACCACCGGGAACACATTGCTTTCCGAACGGGAAATCCGACTGACAAGCTCTCCCAACTCCATGTCGGGATAGAGCGTGTCCACCCCTTTCTCTATCACCGAGTCCATACTCATCAGCGTCAGGATGGCCCGGTCTTTGTTATGGGTCAGCAACTGGCCTTTCCTGGCCAGACGCATGGAATAGATGCTGTGGGGTTCGAACACGATAATCGTCAGATAGGCGCACACGGAGACTATCATCAGTGGCATAAACAACTGGTAACCACCCGTCAGTTCGGCTATCAGGAACACGCCCGTCAGCGGAGCGTGCATGACGCCGCTCATCAGTCCGCACATGCCCAGCATGGAAAAGTTGCGCTCCGGAACCGGCAGGTGCAGTACATCGTAGATGTTCCAGAGGCGCGAGAAGATAAAACCGGAGATGCAACCGAGAAACAGGCTGGGCGCAAAGATACCGCCGCAACCGCCGCCGCCGTTGGTGGCCGTGGATGCGAACACTTTAAATATAAGCACCAGGGCCAGATAGAGCAACAGCAGATTGTCGTGTCCGTAGAAGAACGACCGGTCCATCACCGTCCCCCAGTCGGCGGAATCTCCGTTCAGCAGGACGTGTATCAAATCGTATCCTTCGCCGTAGAGGGAAGGAAACAGATAAATCAGAATGCTCAGCATAGTGCCGCCGAGCAGGAGTTTCGCATAACGACCGGAGAATTTCCGGAAAAGATCTTCCAACGCATTCATCGTGCGCGTAAAATAGAGGGAAACCAGTCCGCAGAAAATACCCAGCAGGATATAGGGAGGTATGCGGCTCACCTGGAAATCGGACGTCAGATGAAACTCAAAGACCGAGCCCGTCCCCGAGAAGGCGAACGTGATGCAGGCCGCCGTCACACAGGATATGAGCAGAGACAGCAACGAACCCATCGTCAGGTCTATCATCAACACCTCTATCGTGAAAACCAGACCGGCTATCGGAGCCTTGAAGATGCCCGATACGGCACCAGCCGCCCCGCAACCCACCAACAACATCAGCGTCTTGCTATTCATCCGGAACATGCGGCCCAGATTGGAACCGATGGCCGAACCCGTCAGCACGATGGGCGCTTCGGCTCCCACGGAACCGCCGAACCCAATGGTGATGGCACTGGCCATGACGCTCGACCATGTATTGTGCGCCTTGATATGGCTCTGCCGGCGGGCAATGGCGAAAAGTATCTTCGTCACACCGTGACTGATATCGTCCTTTACCACATAGCGGACGAACAGCCCCGTCAGAAAGATACCCACCACGGGATACACCAAGTATTGCCAGTTAGCCTCGCTGGCCACGAACTGATGTGTCAGAAAAGACTCTATCAGGTGAATCAGCCACTTCAGCAGCAACGCAGCAGCAGCCGTAAGCACACCGATGAAAAAACTGAGCATCAGGATAAACTGGCGTTCGGTGAAATGCTTGCGCCGCCACAACAGGAGGCGCTCAAACAATGTCAGGTCTCTTACGGCTTTTTCCATCGCGTCACATTATTTCCGAATAATCTCCACCCGTCCGCCGGTACCCAGCCGTATGATGCTGCTCGAAACGGCTTTCGCCTTCTCGCCGCGACGGTAATCCACAACGTAGTCCACTGCCTGCCGGATTTCCTCGCTCACTTCGGAGAAGTTGCCCGGCGCAGGCATACCGCTCAGATTGGCCGAAGTGGAGACCA
The DNA here is from genome assembly GCA_964540455.1 of uncultured Paraprevotella sp. Taxonomy (GTDB): domain Bacteria; phylum Bacteroidota; class Bacteroidia; order Bacteroidales; family Bacteroidaceae; genus Paraprevotella. The sequence continues at coordinate 38,505 of CAZIMK010000018.1, read as the reverse complement.
CCGGCTTCTGGAACCGGAAACACAATTGCCGGCTAAACTCTTCATGCGTCACGCGCAACGCCACACTTCCGTCTTCTGCCAACAAGTTTTCCGCCAGATTCCTGGCTCCGTCGAGTATAATGGTCAGAGGTTTGTCCGCCACGTCCATCACATCCCAAGCCACGGCAGGTACATCCGCCACATAATGCTGGATACGATCGGGCGAATCTACCAGACAAATCAGCGCCTTACTGTCGCTCCGCCGCTTGATTTCGTACACCCGGGCCACGGCCTCCGCGTTGGTGGCATCGCATCCGATACCCCATATCGTGTCGGTGGGATACAGGATGACGCCTCCCCGCCTCATCACCTCCACCGCTTTCTTCACTTCGTCTTCCAAAGCCATCTCTCTGCCTCCGTTTCTTTATTCTACATATTCATTTGTCAGAACTCGCTGGTGAAATGGAACCTGATATGTTCGAAATCCGCCTGCGCCATCTGCAACACGTAATTGCTGTCCGCCAAAAAAACGTCACGCCCATCACGGTCCTTGGCCATATACTGATATTTGCGTTTTTTGAAAGCCTCCAGCTGGGCTTCATCGTCACTCTCTATCCAGCACGCCTTGTAGAGGCTCACCGGTTCCCAGCGGCACTTGGCGCTGTATTCGTTCTCCAGACGGTACTGGATTACCTCGAACTGCAGTTGCCCCACCGTACCGATAATCTTGCGGCCGTTGAACTGGTTGACAAACAACTGTGCCACGCCTTCGTCCATCAGCTGTTCGATGCCCTTGGCCAACTGTTTCGTCTTCATGGGATCCGCATTCTCAATATACTTGAACATCTCGGGTGAGAAACTGGGCAGACCGCGGAAATGCATCTGTTCTCCCTCTGTCAGCGTGTCGCCGATCTTGAATACCCCGTTGTCGGGAAGTCCCACGATATCGCCAGGCCAGGCCTCGTCTATCGTACTCTTTTTCTGCGCCATGAACTGTGTGGGAGAAGAGAAGCGAAGCGTCTTGCCCTGCCGCACATGGAGATAAGGGGCGTTGCGCACGAACTTGCCGGAACAGACCTTGCAGAAAGCGATACAGGAACGGTGGTTGGGGTCGATGTTGGCCGTAATCTTGAAGATAAAACCGGTGAACTTCGGTTCTTCGGGCTTCACCATGCGCTCCTCCGCCACCGTAGGGCGAGGACTGGGCGCAATCCTCACGAAGCAGTCCAGCAGTTCCTTCACACCGAAGTTGTTCAATGCCGAACCGAAGAAAACAGGCGCTACTTCGGCATCGAGATACGACGCCACGTCAAAGGCCGGATACACGCCGTCCACCAGTTCCAGATCGGCCCGCAGTTTGTCGGCATCCGCCTGTCCCACATGTTCTTCCAGTTCGCTCCCGCTGATATCTACCGTCACCTTCTCCGTCACCTTCTGTTTATCGGGCGTGAAAAGATTCAGGTTCTGCTCGTATATGTTATACACGCCTTTGAAGCGCTGTCCCTGATTGATGGGCCAGCTCAGCGGGCGCACGCTGATTTGCAATTCGCTCTCCAGTTCGTCGAGCAGGTCGAAAGGGTCTTTTCCCTCACGGTCCATCTTGTTGATGAAAATGATGACGGGCGTCTTGCGCATGCGACACACGGTCATGAGTTTACGCGTCTGCGCCTCCACGCCTTTGGCTCCGTCGACCACGATGATGGCACTGTCCACCGCCGTCAGGGTGCGGAACGTATCCTCGGCAAAATCCTGGTGTCCGGGCGTATCGAGGATATTCACCTTGTAACCCTCGTAATCGAACTCCATCACGGACGTGGTGACCGATATACCGCGCTGTTTCTCTATTTCCATCCAGTCGCTGGTAGCCGTCTTCTTTATCTTGTTGCTTTTCACAGCTCCCGCCACCTGAATCTGTCCGCCAAAAAGGAGAAGTTTCTCCGTCAGCGTGGTCTTTCCTGCGTCCGGATGCGAAATGATGGCAAAAGTCCTTCTACGTTCTATCTCATTCATGATATATGTTTTCTCTGCTGCAATGTAGGTTCATCCTCCGGTTCCATCCGCCGAAGGTCGGTTCGTGCCTTATATATAAGGTATAGGAGAGACCGGGGTCAGGCCTCCAGTCCCGCCATACACTCGGCCAGCGCTTCCTCCCAGTGGGGAATGTCGATGCCGTAGGTACGCTTGATCTTCGTCTTGTCCAACACGGAATAGGCCGGACGGGGTGCCTTGGCCGGATACTCGTCCGTGTGGAGCGGACGGACGGTACAGGTCCGTATGCCTGCGATACGGTGGATAGCCTTCGTAAAATCGTACCACGAAATGACTCCCTCGTTACTAAAATGGTAAACACCGGGCACGATACCCTTTTCCAAAGCCGTGAAGATGGCACGGGCCAGATCGCGTGCATACGTGGGTGTACCCACCTGATCGAACACGACGCCCAGCACATCACGCTCGCGTCCGAGCCGTAGCATCGTCTTGACGAAGTTGTTGCCGAATGTGGAATAGAGCCACGCCGTGCGTATGACCATTGCGGAGGTGCAACGCGCCATCACTTCCTTCTCACCCGCCAGTTTGGTCGATCCGTAGACGGAAGCGGGACACGTGGGCTCCTCCTCCGTGTAGGGCGTATGGCACGTGCCGTCGAACACATAATCGGTGGACACCTGAATCATGGCGCCCCCGCGACTTTGCACAGCCTCGGCCAGATAACCGGGAGCCACGCGGTTAAGCAAGTCGCAGAATTCCGCATTGTCCTCCGCCTTGTCAACGGCTGTATAGGCAGCGCAGTTCACTACGCAGTCTATCGCGTTACTCTCCACGTATGCCCTGACGGCGGCCTCATCGGTAATATCAAGTTCGGCCACATCGGTAAAATAATACGTAAACCGAGGATGCTCCGCCGCCAGCACGCGCATTTCGTTACCCAACTGCCCGTTGCATCCCGTAATCAGAATATGGTCCATCTTATGCATGATTTTAATCCAGTTTCAAAGTTCCTTCCTTGTCCTGCCTGTAATAGTCCGACAGCATGGCCAGCAGGCGCGTGATATCGGCCATGGCGCGGGCCGTGTCCTCTCCTACCGGCTTTCCACCGAGTTTGAGAAGCATCAAACCGTAAAGAGCCTCGAAGCAATTCTCCAGTTCTGGTTCCTCGCGCGAGGCTCCCTTGCCGCGCAGGGCTACGATATGGGGCAACGCCTTATGATAAGCGGCATGATAGAAAGGATGTTTGGGCGAGGCAAGCAACTGCCTGTGCAGGTCGGTGAGCAGAATGATGATATTGCGGTTTACCTGCACATGGCCTTTCTCCGCAACACCTTCCTCCCGCATCATATTTACGAGAGCAACATACCATTCCTCCATCTCCGCACGGCGGTCGTCCGGCAGATCGAACCGGATGAGATATTCCCGGTCGAGGCGCTCCATATCCACGCCATGAGCCCGGATAATGTCCTCCACCTGCCACATATAGAGCAGGTATTCAGCTATATTTTTTTCTTTCAGTTGTCTGGCTACGAACATATATTATATGTTATCTTTCTGTGCTATAAAGATAATCCCATCAGCGTCATGCCCACTCCCATCGCGGAAGCCACCATCACCACGGCACCGATGATACGGTTGAACACACGGATACGGCTGACATCGAAACTCGTGCGCACCTTATTGATTACATAGGCCAGCGCAAACCACCACAGCAAGGCGCCGAAGAAGATGGACAGATAGCCCACGGACTGCTGGAACAGATGTTCCGGAACGACGAAAGCGAAGCGGGCGAACAAGGCCACGAAAAGGAATACGATAAGAGGATTGGAAAACGTCACGCCGAAGGCCGTTACGAGGTTATAGACCAACGTGCCTTTATCCTTCGACACGGGACGGAGCGACTGCGCCGGATTGGAGCGATAGGTATAGAGACCGAACAGAAAGAGCATGATGCTGCCGATGAGCTGCAAATAGAACATATTCGTTTTGTTCTCGATAAAGTCCATCACGTAACTCATACCCACGCCCGTAGCCATCGCATAGATGATGTCGCTGAAAGCGGCACCGATGCCCGTAATGAAACCATACCAGCGTCCCTTGTTCAGTGTACGCTGGATACAGAGGATACCCACGGGTCCCATCGGAGCGGATGCCACCACGCCGATGATTATCCCTTTTATAACAAGGTCGAGTGTGTCAATCGGTTCAAACCACATAACGGAGTACAAAAATCGCATTTTTTTATGAAAAATAAAAGAATGGAACGATGTTTTTTATATTATGCAACAATTTCCGCCGCGTTCTTGCGTTTTTCAGATAATTTTCAATATATTTGTATATTCATTAAATCTAACGCAGAACGTATCATATCAACTCTGTATAATCATGGAAAAAAGCAAGAAACCTTATGTCATAGGTCTTGACCTCGGGGGAACCAACTCCGTATTCGGTATCGTGGACGCCGACGCCAACATCGTGGCTTCCACTTCAGTGAAAACCCGCGGACACAAAAATGTCAACGACTACGTGGAGAACTGCTGCACGGCCCTGCGCCCCCTCATCAGCCAGGTGGGAGGTATTGACAAGATACACGCCATGGGCATCGGTGCCCCCAACGGCAACTACTATTCGGGGTGCATCGAATTCGCGGCCAACCTTCCGTGGAACGGACAGATTCCGCTGGCCAAGATGTTTGAGGAGAAACTGGGCATTCCCGTCGTACTGACCAACGACGCCAACGCCGCCGCCATCGGCGAGATGACCTACGGTGTGGCACGGGGCATGAAGAACTTCATCATGATCACTTTGGGCACGGGCGTGGGCAGCGGTATCGTCATCAACGGGCAGCTTGTCTACGGAAGCGACGGATTCGCAGGCGAACTGGGACACGTCATAGTGGAACGCCACAAGGGACGCGAATGCGGATGCGGCCGCAAAGGCTGTCTGGAAACTTATTGCTCGGCCACGGGCGTGGCACGCACGGCCAAGGAAGTTGTCACCACATCGGACATCCCCACTCTGTTGCGCGACATCCCCGCAGAGGAAATCACGTCGCTCGACGTGGCTATCGCCGCACAGAAAGGTGATAAGGTAGCACAGGAAATTTTCGATTTCACGGGCAAGATGCTGGGCGAGGCATGCGCCAACTTCGCAGCTTTTTCCAGCCCAGAAGCGTTCATCTTCTTCGGAGGTCTGACGAAAGCGGGGGACCTGCTGATGGATCCCATCCGCAAGGCTTACGACGAGAATGTTCTCTGCATCTACCGCGGAAAAGCCAAGATGCTCGTCTCCTACCTCGACGATGCCAAGGCTGCCGTGCTCGGCGCCAGTGCACTGGGCTGGGAAATCGAATAAGAGCCGGACATTTATTATCCCATTTTCAAGGAAACCGTACCGTAACGAGGCTATTCCCGTTACGGTACGGTTTTTTAATGAAAAAGTAAATGGACACTTCTCTGAAGATAAGAGAATAAGCTTTCAGACAGATAACTATCCGGAGGCTTTTATTTAAGTTATCGTAATGTCGTCACTCAAACTACAATGAAGTGTTCATTCCAATTATCATCAGGAATACCGTGCCTCTTTTAGACCGGCAGGCGCCGGCAAGTGTGAAATATATGAAAGTATGTGAAGGATACTTTCTTTAAATACGCGCGGAAGCGCAGATTAAATAAGCCACCTTAAAGGCGGCATAATTAATTACCATTTACAAAAAAGTCGGGCAAACCTCCTTCACACCTTTCACACATTTCCGACTAAGTACAAAGTATCAGCCACTTACACAATCCCTCGGAAGTTTTGCCCAATACAGGACAGTTGTCCACCATGAATAATGAATCATTGACACAGAAATACAACTATACATTCCGTTTTTCTTATATAATACTAACACGATTAGTTTAATTAATATTAAAATTAGTATATCAACTAATGAATTTAGGTGTTAATTAAAAATAACGAATTATATTTGCCGTATCGAATTAAATACCCAAACAACTTTTACAATGAAAAGACTCACATCAAAAGAAAAAGAAATCATGCGGATGCTTTGGATACACGGCCCCCTGTTCATCCGCGACATGATGAACTATTACGAAGACCCCAAACCGCACTACAACACGGTGTCCACATTCGTCAAACTACTCGTCGAAAAGGGGTATATCGATTACAAGGCGTATGGCAAAACGTATCAGTATCGTGCCAAAATCAGCGAAGAAGAATACTCGGAGAACGCACTCGGAGAACTGGTGACGGAATTTTATAAAAATTCGTATACAAGCATCGTATCATACTTCATCGAAAAGGAAAAGATCAGCCTGAACGACCTGAAGGATCTGATTGCACAAATCGAGAACAACAAATAACCCCGGAATTATTATGGCCAACTGGTTTATTTATCTGACCAAAGGCGGTATCTTCCTGCTGGCGCTTTGGATGCTCTATCGCATCTTGTTGGGCCGTACCACTTTCTTCCGTCTGCAACGCCTCGTGCTGACCGGCGGCACAGCGGCCTGCCTGCTGTTGCCTTTCGTACAAATGGAAACAAAGCACGATTCACCCTTGCAACAACCTCTGGCTGCACTGAACAAGGCTCTGGAAGAAACACGCCTGTTACCCGCCGACACGAAAAGGGAGGAGAAAGGAATAAACGCAACAGACATAACGCTCATCCACGCTACGGAACCAGCAGGGGCATACACAGTCGGCACAAGCCATACGAGCCACGAAAAGGAAACACTCCCCCTGTCATGGTTGCTACCGGCCATCTACCTGTGCGGTTGCGCTTTTGTCCTTAGCCGGCGAGCCATCGGATACCTGCACTTAGGCATGTTGATAAGCCGTGCCGACAAAATCAGGGAAAAAGGCACTACGTGGTGCCTGACGGACGAAGAAGTCTGCCCCTGCAACTGGGGACACTACGTGCTCATACCCCGGAAAAAGTATAGCGGCGACTCGCTCATCGCCCTGCACGAACGTCGGCACGTGGAACACCGACACTATGCCGACATGCTGTTCATGCAAGTTCTGACAACGGTATTCTGGTTTCATCCCGCAGCCTGGTTCCTGATGCGCGATCTAAAACAGTGTCACGAATTTCAGGTGGACCGCGACATGTGCAGGCTGTCCGCCCCCCTGCAATACCAGTTACTGCTGGTAAGGGAGGCCGTAGGCGCGAAACTGTTCGCCATGGCAAGCGGTTTCTCCGGACCGAGACTGAAAAAGAGAATCGACATGATGCAACGGAAAGAGAGTAGCCGCTGGAGAATGTGGCTCACGCTATTGTTCATTCCTGCGGGGACGGGACTTGTCTACGCTTTCTCGCAACCCGAAAACAACAAAAAGATAGCGCACTTCGTGAAAATGGAAAAGGAACTACAACCCACCCCCACGAAGGAAAACACCAAAGCGGAACCGATAACTGAAACACCTACTCCGACTCCGGCCATCTCCCAGGAAACTACACCGGACGCAACAGAAACGCAACAGGTAGAACCTCCAAAAACAGAAGTATCGGATGGCAAGGTATGGCATCCGGAAATAGAAATGCACAAACTGACAGGCTCTGAATACCATCGGTGCAAGGAACAGAATCTGTTCATCACGATCTACGTGGATGTCCCTGACCAGTTCCGTCTACAGGACTGCGAGGGAACAGTCCACCCTACAGCCCAACATTCGCTCGACGGCGACGTGGCCGTACTCCTGCGGGAGGCATTCTCCCGGCGCTACCTCAGCCACACGGTTCCATACGTTCCGGGAATACGTATCGTGGCCCCGGCAAACATTCCGGACACCCCTCTGGCAATGGTAGAGGTAAAACTGTACAGTGCATTCAAATATTCGGCCAAAGAAATGGAATCGCGCTATCCCGATGCCGACATGAGCAGTCTGCGAATCCCGAACGTCTATTGGGATGTACCCGGTCTGGAAGTATCTATTCCGACCCGTGAGGACTACCGACACCAATACAAAGGTTTCAAAATCGTATTTCACGACGAAAACCAGAAGGAGCGCATCCAGCTGACAGATTTCACAGGCAAAGAGTTAGAAGAAGCCATAGAGCGGTGTCTGCAGGAAACGCCGGACACCAGACTTACTCTAAAGGGAATCGGCTATTGCGGAAAAGAAAACGCAAGAACATACAAACTCTTCTTTCTTATATTGAATGAAGTCTGGGACAAATACCAGTTGTCCGGGCACGTCATGAACTTCTACAAAAGCCATCGGAAAGAATCGTTCCGCACCAGTATTTCCTTTGAATATCTTTAAAAAGGCAAAAAGACATTAAAAATAGTCTGCATGCACCAACCGTAACATATCACAATTATGAACAATAAAATATATTTCTCCCTGCTTTTGTGCGCATCCGCTGTCTTCTCCTGCAAGACGCCACGTACCACCGTCGTCAGACCTTATGACAAAGACTATCCGGACAGCACATTGAGCATCCGCGTTCCCCTGAAACTCCCCGCCATGGAGCTGGCGACCGACAGTAACATCGTATATCTCCACATGACTCCGCCCGATGGACACCAGAACAATAATCCCCAAATAAATATCCGCTACATCCCGCTCGAAACCACGGACGAATGCAGGATAAAAGAAATTTCCAAAATGGAATCGGACGACTCCATTCTCTTTATCTGCGACTATAATGGCCAGAAGGCCCTGAGATTCTCCGAACGCGACGGATCTTTCCTCACAAAGTTCAACATTCCTGAGCAAAAAGCCTACAAATACACTCCACAAATCACCAATATGGGCGTGGATAAAAAACGAAAAGAAGTGTGTCTGATAGACAACGTGAATAACCAACTGTTCTACTTTGCGTACGATGGCACCTTCTTATACGAGAAGCCTATCTACTATTTCTATAACGACATCCAATATGTGGGCAACAACCTTATCTTGCATACAGGAAGAAACGACAACAGCCACTTGCCGGTCATCAACAACCACCGGGTCGTGCTCGCCCGGCACGACCAGACGCCATTGGGCGCAGGATTCTTTCTTCCTGATACCTACAAATGCAGGCAAGACCGCCACAGGGGGTTCTAAACCTGCGGTCCGGACTTGTATTACACCCATGTACTTTCCGACACCATCTGGCAGATTCGGGAAAACGGCCATTGCGAGGCGCGGTATGTATTCAAAGCGCCCGGACGGGACAAGAACCTCTTCGACGAGGAGGATTTCCGCACACTCACCGACGAACGGTATAAATCTCTCACCAAGGATGCTTTATACCTCACCGCCTGCTATCTCACCCGCGATTTTATCTATGCCGAATCAAAGGGGAACTATCTCCTTTACTGCATCCCCACGGGACATTACATTTACAGTCCTCGTATATCCAAAGACTCCTGTAAATTTTATCTGCCCAGCCGGAATTTCGCCGACCAGACACTGCACGGCACCTCGTTCGTCAAAACACTGGACCCGACACCTATCTATCGGAAACACCATAACCTGACAAGACTTTACGACCGGGACACGTTCCGCGAATACTGGGAAGGCATGAATAATGAAGAGAAACGGGTACTGGAAAAAGTACAGGAAAACGGCAATCCGATCTTTATGGTCATGGATGTCGAGCCGTTTTGATGCAGACAGACTGTCCGGCAAAGTGATTAAGGGTTTTCATGCGCTGGACAGCCTGCATCCCAAACAAACATTGTCGCGAAGCTATAACATACACATTACAGCTTCGCGGCAATGTCGGATATTCAACAATCTTTCAAATACCTTGTATAATCAAGAGGATTTTGCAAAGCGCCGCACTAAAAAATCATAAAGCAGAAGCACGTTTTTTACATTCAGGTTTATTCTGCTTACATTTGTCCATTCAGAACCGTTCCGCCGAAAAAGGGCGGCACAACCTTCTCCTGAAAAAACGCGAACTATGAAGAAAAAGGATTTTATGCGGGAAGCCATACGGCTTTCCATCGACAACGTAAGAGACGGAGGCGGGCCGTTCGGGGCCGTCATCGTAAAAAACGGGGAAATCATTTCCACGGGAGTGAACCGCGTCACGGCCAGCCATGATCCCACGGCCCATGCGGAAGTGAGCGCCATCCGGGAAGCCTGCCGCAAACTGGGAACATTCGACCTGAGCGGATGCGAAATCTATACGTCCTGCGAACCTTGTCCCATGTGTCTGGGAGCCATCTACTGGGCACGTCTGGACAGGATGTACTACGGCAACAATAAGAACGATGCCGCTGCCGCCGGTTTCGATGATTCGTTCATCTACAAGGAACTGGAACTGACGCCGGACAAACGCCGCCTGCATTCCGAAACCCTGCTCTCCGGCGAAGCCCTGAAAGCTTTTCAGGAGTGGACCGACAAGACAGACAAGATAAAGTACTGAGAAATATCGCCCGATTTCTTGTCTTCTGTCCTCCGGGCATACATCATGTTCCCCTACTCCGTATAAAAACGGATAAGACGCTCGAGCGCACGCTGGCAAACGGGGCAGAAAACGGGAGCTTCGTTGATTTTCATACGGCACTCCGGCGTGGGGCGGTAAACGCCTTTGCTTTGATAACCGGCTCCCTCATAGACACCCAGCGCCGTATAAGTATCGCGCGCCGGATCCACCGGCGTGGGAACGGGTGTTCCCTGCGGCAACATATCCTGCCACTTGGAAGCAAAATCTTTGAGCGTCGTGATATTCTGTTCCCACGGTTCCGTGTCGGCGGGATACATTTCCTCATACTGGTCGTCATAAAAATATTCATCGGCCAGCCCGCCGAAACTATGACCGAACTCATGGACTACCACAGGACGGAACGTGGCATGACGTGAAGAAGTCAACGTATAAGAGTTGTAGATTCCGCCACCACCGTAATTCTCCGTATTGGCCAGCACGATGATGTGTTCATAAGGAATGCCGGCCAGAAGATTGTGCATGTCGACCAGGCGCGAAGTCGTCAGATAACGATCGGAATAGAACGTGTCGAAATGCGACCCTACCGCCGTGCGTTTCCACACGCCTTTGCCGGGAATGCTCACACCGCTGTCTTCCGACGAAGCGGCCACGGCCACAAAGTTAAAACGCTCCCGGAGAGAGCGGAACGGCTCGTGACGGAATATAGCTTCCACAGCCGTCTCGCAGTCGGCATAAAAGCGGCCTGTCTCAGTTTCGGTATACCCTTCGGCCAGTAGGGCCACGTCAATGCAACGGTCCGCCCCGCCTCCTTTGTGGATGTATTTATGCGCCGTCGGACGGTCACCGATACGACGGATGAGTATGTCTTCCGGATTCACCCTGTGTACGAGCCTCGCGGTCTCGCGGTTGTGCGTGTCCGTTAGCGTCACTGTAATATCCACCGGTTGCTTCGGCATGGGAACGAGAAAACAGTTTTCGAACGAACGGCGCACCCGGGTCGCCTCCTCCGTTGACTGCCATTCCTGAAACAGGCTGGAAAAAGAATGACGGTACAGCGTGTCGCCCGTCGCCGCATCGCATACGGCAATCTGGCCGTTCCCTGCCAGCGGAAGCTCGTCCAGACGAGTACGCCTACCGGCCCATCCGTCCTGCACAGTCAGCCCCAGAACGGAAAGTTCCTGCACGCGATTAGTGCCTGCAAAAGCATAATCCAACCGCAACGTACGGTCGGTAAAATACGTATCGAAATCCCGAGCCTGTACCCCGCAGGCCGCCAGCAGGCACAAAGCCCACGAAAGAAGATTCTTCATATACAGGATATTTTGTTGGTTCTACGGGACAAATATACTCTTTTTTTCATTACTTTTGCACTCATATTCCGGAAATATCACATGACCAAGAAAGAATTATACAGGCACGTGCTGGAGTACTTCCAGACCAACATGCCGGTGGCCGAAACCGAGCTGCATTACGAGAATCCATTCCAGTTGCTGGTGGCCGTCATACTGTCCGCCCAATGTACGGACAAAAGGGTAAACCTTGTCACACCCGCCCTGTTCGAAGCCTTTCCCACACCCGAGGCTATGGCGGAAGCCACTCCCGAAGCCCTGTTTGAATATATCCACAGCGTGAGCTACCCCAACAACAAATCCAAGCATCTGGCTGGCACGGCCCGTATGCTGACGAAGGATTTCGGGGGGCAGGTTCCGTCTACCCAGGAAGAACTCGTGCGATTGCCGGGTGTGGGACGCAAGACCGCCAACGTCATTCAGTCCGTTGTCTTCGACAAAGCCGCCATGGCCGTAGACACGCATGTATTCCGTGTAAGCCACCGGCTGGGACTGGTGTCCGACCGCAGTACCACGCCGCTCAGCGTGGAGAAAGAACTGATCCGCAACATACCCGAGGCACAGATTCCCATCGCCCACCACTGGCTGATACTGCACGGACGGTACACTTGCACTGCCCGCTCTCCCAAATGCGACACATGCGGACTGCAGGTCTGGTGCAAACACCGCGCGAACCGGATGGTCCCTTGACAGTTTTTTTATTCTTCATTCTCAAATCGCTTGTCTTTTAAGACAAAAATTGTAACTTTGCAGCAATCAGAAAAAAGTGTTGTTACCTTATAAAATTAAAAAGAATATGACTATCGACAATTACAAGTTTGCCGGCAAAAAGGCAATCGTACGCGTGGATTTCAATGTACCTTTGGATGAAAACGGAAAGATCACGGATGACACACGTATCCGTGGCGCCCTGCCTACATTGAAAAAGATTCTGGCCGACGGCGGCTCTCTCATCATCATGTCCCACATGGGCAAACCCAAAGGCAAGGTGAACGCTAAGTATTCCCTGAGCCAGATTGTGGACGCCGTATCGGATAAACTGGGCGTTGCTGTGAAATTCGCTCCCGATTGCGCCAAGGCAGCCGAGGCTGCCGCCGCTCTGAAAGACGGTGAGGTGCTGCTGCTGGAAAACCTGCGTTTCTATCCCGAAGAAGAAGGAAAGCCCGTGGGTATCGACAAGGAAGACCCTGCATACAACGAGGCCAAGAACGCAATGAAGGCTTCTCAAAAAGAGTTTGCCAAGACATTGGCTTCCTATGCGGACTGTTATGTGAACGACGCCTTCGGAACGGCTCACCGCAAACATGCCTCCACCGCTGTCATCGCCGACTACTTCGATGCAGACAACAAGATGCTGGGCTATCTGATGGAGAAGGAAGTACAGGCCGTAGACAACGTGCTGGGCAACATCAAGCGCCCGTTCACAGCCATTATGGGCGGTTCGAAAGTATCCACCAAGATCGGTATCATCGAAAACCTCATGGACAAGGTCGACAACCTGATTCTCTGCGGCGGTATGACATACACGTTCGCCAAGGCACAGGGCGGTACGGTGGGTAAGTCCATCTGCGAAGAAGACAAACTCGACCTGGCGCTGGACATCATCGCAAAGGCAAAGGCCAAAGGCGTGAATCTGGTATTGGGTACGGACTGCGTGGCTGCCGATGATTTCTCCAACGACGCCCACACGCAAATCGTTCCGGCCAACAACATCCCCGAAGGCTGGGAAGGTCTGGATGCCGGTCCCGAGACACGCAAACTGTTCGCTAACGCCATCAAGGACGCCAAGACCATCCTGTGGAACGGCCCGGCCGGCGTATTCGAATTCGATAACTTCACGAACGGTTCCAAGGCTATTGCCGATGCCATTGCAGAAGCTACCGCCAACGGAGCGTTCTCTCTGATCGGCGGCGGTGACTCCGTAGCCTGCATCAACAAGTTCGGCATGGCGGACAAGGTATCTTACATCTCAACCGGCGGCGGCGCCCTGCTGGAAGCCATCGAAGGTAAGGTTCTGCCCGGTATCGCAGCCATCAAAGGCTAATAATCCGAGTGGCAAACAGTTGAAAATAAAGATAAGGGCAACTTGTGAAGACGGGTTGCCCTTATCGGTTTATTAAAAAAACGAGCATGAAAAGACTGATTCTGCTGTTACTGGCCGGAACAATGGCGGCCTGTATGTCGGAGGAAGAGAAGACAACGCCGGACAACGACCGGGAACTTGTACAAGACTCCGCTTCCCTGAAAGTGGCCCTGATGCCTACATTGGACTGCCTGCCATTCTATTATGCTCAGGAGCACGGCATATACCAGACGCTCGGACTGCAAGTCAGGTTACTGACATTCAATTCGCAGATGGACTGCGACACGGCTTTCCAAAGAGGCCATGCGGAACTGTCCTATACAGATCTGGTCAAGGCGGCCGCCCTGCAAGGCGGCGGAACAGGTCTGTATGTGATAGCGCAGACAGACGGAGGCGATGAGTTGATTACCGGTAAGAGCAAACGAATCAAAAAGCTGACACAGCTGAAAAACCGCATGATAGGCATTTCCCGCAACGGCTTGTGCGACTTTCTCACCGACCGTTTTTCCGACAGTCTGCACTTAGGTGGCATGGATGTGTTCAAGCCGCAGGTAAATGACGTCATACTGCGTACGGACATGCTGTGCAACAACATGCTGGATGCGGCGTTCCTGCCCGAGCCATACGCAACGAGAGCGCGCATGGCCGGCCACCGGAGCATCTACGGAAGCCGGCAGACGGGAATGAACCTGACCGGACTGATGATTACGTACCGGGCGGCCACAGACAGCAGCCGCGCCGCACAGACACGCTTGTTGCTCGAGGGATATGACCGAGCCGTGGAGATAATGAACTCCACTCCCGCAGACGACGGCATACGCCGTCTGCTTTCTTCTGTCTGCCGCCTGCGGAATGAGGTGACAGACAGCCTGCTCCCGTTGCGGTTCCGCACCTTGGAACGCCCGTCCGAAGAACAGACGGACACCGTGGCAGCCTGGGTCCGCCGCCGCCAACTGGCCGGCAAGGACTACACTGGAGATACCCTGTTGCTCAACTCATTTATCACCCAACCTTAACCATGGATACTGAAACTTATTCAACACTCTACCGCGATGCGCGGGAAGCACTCCTGCAAAGAAAAGTCGCCGATGCCCTGGCCTGTATCAAGGCCATGCTTTATCTGGACAATCCCGCTCCCGACACAACCGAACTGGATAATTTGCAGACGAACTACCGGCTACTGCTCGACTTCATGAGCCACGGAGGGAACGACCCACAGCGACAGGAGATACACAGCCACATCGTGTTGCGCGCTTTCATGTTGCTGGAACAGGCTTATCGCTCCTCGCTCCTGAAGTACGGAAACGGGATGATCGCCCCGCTGCTGAAACAGATGCAGAACGACCCTTTGCGTAACCAGCCGGCCGCCCTCGTCGCTGAAGCATCGGCTCGTCTTGCCGAAATCGCTCAATTTGCCAGCCATAACATGCAGGATACGGAAAAGGGAACGGCATTGGAAAGCAAACGGGAGGAATGGCACATCCGGCTGTTCAACGCGCTTGCCACTGAAGAGTTTCTCCATCCGGACGAAACGCAGGCACTGGCCGAAGGACTGGAACTGTTACCGGTAACAGCTGGCGAACTGGCTTTGTCCGCCCTGTTCCTCAGCCTTTGGACATGTTTCGATGCGAATAAAGCGGTCGTTCTCCTGCAATTGTGCGAGTCGGAAATACCGGAACTGCGGGTGCGCGCGCTCACCGGCCTTGTATGGACCTGCATCGGGCATTCCCGCCAGTTGGCCCTGCACGAGGATGTGCTGAAAGGAATCTCGCTGTTGAAAAACAATCCCACCGTCAGGCATGAACTGACTCTTATCCAGAAACAATGGTACATCAGCCTGGAAACCGTACGGGCGGACAAGAAGATGAAGGAGGAAATACTTCCGGATCTGGTGAGAAGCAAACAGTTCCAACGTACCCGGATGGGATTCGAAGAGGTAGATGCGGACCTCATGGATGCCCTGAACGGTAAAAGCGACGGACAGAGCCAGAAAGAAGAGGAACGTTTGGCACGCAACATGCAGGAGTTCATGAAGATGAACGAGGAAGGCATAGACATCAACCTGGGAACATTCTCTTCTTTGAAGAAAACTCCGTTCTTCGGCCTACCGGCCAACTGGTTTTGGCCTTTCGACGAATACAGAAGGGATGTGCGCCAACTTTTTCTGGATAACAAAGGAACCCTGATGCGGAGCCTCAACGCCCTGCTGAAATATTCCGGCTATTGCAACTCGGACAGCTATTCCCTCTGCCTCATACTGCAACAGGTACCCCAGCAACAACGGGAACTGATTTTTACACAGATAGCAGGAAAAATGGAGGAAAACGGACACACGATAGAGGAAATAGGGCTCCGAGGGCCTCTTCCGCCGGTCCGGCTGTACAAACAGTATTTCGAGGACATGTACCGCTTTTTCAAACTCCATCCCCAACGCAAGGAATTTACCGATGTGTTTTCGCTCGATCCGCTCTTCAGCAATTATCCACCGCTGAAAGAACTGGTATGGGACACGGAATATATCCGGGAAATGGGAAACTTCCTGATGAAACTCGGTTACTACAAGGATGCGGCAGCCTATTGGGAAGAATACATAAAGAAGGAATGCGTCACGGCCGAGGTGCTGTGCAAACTGGGATATTGCCATCAGAAAAGCAATCAGCCGGAAAAGGCCCTGCTGCATTACCAGCAGGCCGACCTGCTGGAACCCGACAGCAAATGGCTGTACAACCAGTTGCGCCTGTGCTATGCCGACCTGAATCTGCCGGACAGGGAATTGGAATGTCTGCTGAAATTAGAGAGCATGGAACCGGACAACGTCAAAGTTCTGCAGGAAACGGGACTATGCATGATGCAGGCCAAGCGTTATGAAGAAGCGGCCAACCGTTTCTACAAACTGGAATTCATGGGCGAAAAAGTGTGGGCGGCCTCACGCGCCATAGCTTGGTGCCTGTTGAAACAGCACAAGACGGCACAGGCGGAAAAGTATTACGCACGTATCATCGGAAACGGGAAAGCCCGGTGGGAGGACTATCTGAACGCCGGACACACGGCCTGGATATTGGGAAAGACGGAAGACGCCGTCGCATTCTACAGAAAATATATCGAACTGTATAATGGCAGAAAGGAATCCGGAAACGCGCTGATTCCGTTCTACAACGACCGGAAGGAACTGCAGGAATGGGGTATCGAGGAAATTGACATCGATCTGATGGGAGACATCATCTCTATGGAGCATTAAACCAATACGGACGTGGGAATATCCTCCCCGGATAGCCTCAGATAAACGGCGAAAGGAAATGGAATAGCCATCCCCTGAAACGTTCTTTCCTTGTTCGCCGTTCTTTCCAGTTCTCGCGTGTCAGACGCGTACAATCCGCCTTGTCACGTTCGAATATCCGCTGCAACTGCACCGTGGTCTCCCGGTCCATGACAAAGGCGTTCACCTCGTAATCGTAACTGAGGCTGCGACTGTTCAGGTTGGCGGACCCCACCGTACAGAACAATCCGTCCACCATCATCACTTTCGTGTGATGAAACCCCGTCTCGTAGAAATAGACCTCCGCTCCGCGCCTCATCAGCCTGTTCATCTGATAAGCCACGACATCCGGTGTCACGGGAATATCCGACTTGGTAGACACCATAATCTCCACCCGCACGCCACGCCCGACGGCACGACAAAGGGCCTGCCGCACACTCTTCACCAGCGTCAGATAGGGATTGACGATCTGTATATGCCGCGTGGCATTGTCTATGGCGGCCACATAAGCCTGCCGCATCACCTTGGGCTGCGTGAGAGGTATGCGGTCCACGACACCAATCAGCTTATGCCCTGCCGTGGCGCTGGTATCCGGTTTCAGTCCCTCGAACAACTGCGAGGCGTCCCGACATCCGGGGTAATACTGCGCCCCGTCCAGCCACTCCTTTGTGTTCAAGGCCCACATCTGCCGAAAGATACGTTCGTATTCCGTCACAGCATCCCCCTCAATGCGCATGTGCATGTCCCGCCAGGGACCAAACTCCGGCTTCCCGTGGATATAATAATCGGCCACATTCATCCCGCCGGTATACACCAGTTCCCCGTCGACCACCACTATCTTGCGGTGGTCTCTGTGGTAAGCATGATTTATCCAGGGGAAAACCACGGGGTCGAAACCGTATATCTCCACGCCGGACTCCCGTATGGCCTTCAGATGCCCGTCGTCAACAGGCTTATTGTTGCTGCTGTTCCCATACCCGTCGTACAAGGCGCGCACCTTCACCCCCTGCGCGGCTTTCTCCGCCAACAGACGGAACAACTCTCCGCCCACGGAATCGTTGCGGAAATTAAAATACTCCAGATGCACGAACCGTCTGGCCTGACGGATGGCACGAAACATGTCCTCGAACTTCTCGGCCCCGCTTTCCAGAAGCACCACACGGTTGTTGTCTGAAAAGCGCACACCCAGCCTTTGCAGATCCCGCACCGTAGCCGAATCGCTCCGACACACCGTACCACGCGCCCCACACGCCGCTACCTCAATGAAAAAAAGAGCCAACAGGCAGACACATCTGTTCAACTTCTCCATAAAAACCATGAACCCAGCCGTTACAGCATACAACTGAAGTGGTCCACCACTCCCAGCAGCCGGCCTTTGTCGTCCTTGACCAGCACCGTATGGATTTTGTTCACATGCATGATGCGCTGTATCTGGTCTATCTTGGTCGCCGGTGATACGCACTTGGGATCCTTCGTCATCACCTGACGCACCGATACGTTGAAAAACTTGTCCTGCAGGCTCTCCATGGCTCTGCGCACATCGCCGTCCGTTATCAGGCCGGCGATCTCTCCGTCCTCCACAGCCACACACAGCCCCAGCTTGCCTTTGCTCACATGGATAATAGCCTCGCCCAGACGCATGTCCGGCGAGATAACCGGCAGGTCGGTGCTGCGCATTACATCCCGCGCGGTAGTCAGCAGCCGCTTGCCTAAAGAACCTCCGGGATGAAACTGTGCAAAGTCAATGGCCTGAAACTTGCGCACCTCCATGAGGGCACAGGCCAGCGCATCGCCCATGGCCAGCGTAGCCGTCGTGGACGAGGTGGGTGCCAGATTGAGCGGACAAGCCTCGTGCGATACCCGGGTATTGAGATGATAAGTGGCATATTTGCCCAACAGCGAATCGGGATGTCCGGAAATACCCACCAGCGGTATACGGTGCTCCAGCAGGTATGGCACAAAACGCAGGAGCTCGTCCGTCTGGCCGGAATTGGATATAGCCACCACCACATCGTCGGGAGTAATGACTCCCAAGTCTCCGTGAAAAACATCGAGAGGATTGATGAAGAAAGCCGGCGTTCCCGTGCTTGACAGCGTGGCGGCCATCTTGGCTCCGATATGCCCGCTCTTACCGACTCCTGTAACAATCACCTTTCCCCTACAGTTCCGTATCAGTTCCACCGTATTGTCGAAATTCTCGTCCAGCAGAGGTATCAGATCCAAAATAGCCTGTGCCTCATCCCTGAAACACTTCATAGCCACTTCTCTTACCGTACTCATAACAGCGAAGCAATTACATTTTCCAAACCACTCAGATACAACATATTCGGCCCGTCGCTGAGGGCATTGTCGGGGTCCGGATGCACTTCAAAAAAATAGCCCGTCGCACCGAAAGCTTTGGCGGCCAGCGCCATGGCCGGAACAAAGGTACGGTCGCCACCCGTCTTGCCCCCGGCCGCTCCCGGCCGCTGCACCGAATGGGTACAGTCCATGATGACCCTGTCCGTAAACTGCCGCATGTCCGAAAGGTTGCGGAAATCCACGGCCAGATTGTTATACCCGTACACATTACCGCGCTCCGTGAGCCATACGTCCGTACCTCCGGCCTCGCGTACCTTTTCCACAGGATACTGCATATCCGCCCCCGACAGGAACTGGGCTTTCTTAATGTTCACAACCTTTCCCGTCCGGGCAGCCGCCACCAGCAGGTCTGTCTGCCGGCAGAGAAAAGCCGGAATCTGCAACACGTCCACCACTTCACCGGCCGGATCCGCCTGCACGCTCTCGTGGATGTCCGTCAGGAGTTTCAGCCCGTATCGGTCGCGCACGTCGGCCAGCATGGACAGCCCTTTTTCCAGTCCCGGTCCCCGGTAAGAGCGGATGGAAGTACGATTGGCTTTGTCAAAAGAGGATTTGAAAATAATATCTACATTATATTTGTCTTTCAGGCGTACCAACTCCCGCGCCACCTCGTCCAGCACGTCGGCAGACTCTATCACGCAGGGACCGGCGATGAAAATAGGTTTCATATCCAAAACAACATTACATGGGTCAATGTATCTGCAAAGATAATGTTTTTCGCCGTACGACCGCAGTTTCGGGGACAAAAAAGAAAGGGAGAAACGCCCCACACATGATAAAACCTTCGGCAAACATAGGTTTTCTGACGGAAAAACCGTACTTTTGTCAGGAATATAACAACATAAAATACAGACAATGGACAAAGTCATTATCAATTCCTACGAAGAATTTGAAAAATATGTAGGCCAGCAAATCGGAGTTTCAGACTATCTGAAGGTGGACCAGGAGCGCATCAACCTCTTTGCCGACGCCACATTGGATCACCAATGGATTCATGTGGACGCCGCCCGCGCCGCCGTCGAAAGCCCGTTCAAGAGCACCATCGCCCACGGCTATCTCACCCTCTCCCTGCTGCCGTACCTGTGGAACCAGATCATCGAGGTGAACAACCTGAAGATGATGATCAACTACGGTATCGACAAGATGAAGTTCGGTCAACCGGTGCTGACGGGCAACAGCGTGCGCCTCGTCACGAAACTGCAGACACTGACCAACCTGCGCGGTGCCGTCAAGGCGGAAATCAAATTCTCCATCGAAATTGAAGAAACCGGCAAAAAAGCCTTGGAGGGTATCGCCATCTTCATTTACTATTTCAACAATTAAACCCGCGAAAAAGGAGGAGGATATCCCCCTCCAACATACGAAAGCCTCATCCCCGGAAGTTTCATATCCGACTTCCGGGGATGTTTTGTTTTTTGACTCCGGTACCTGTTCAAGCCCCCTTTATGGCTCAATAGAAGACCGGCGGGACTACACAGCCCTCCGCCTACTTCTGCCGGCGCAACCAAACGGACGATTCCTATACACAGATGTTGGAGGAAATAGGCTTCAATGGTTCAGACTACCTGAATATCAACGAGTAATGGTTCACAAAAGGTTCAGCAATGGTTCAGCGGTAGTTCATACTCACTGATTATCAGTGCATAATGGTTCACTTCGATGTGCATTCTGACGGAAAAACTGAAAGATAAATGAAGGAAAACTGAAGGATAAATGAACCATTTATCGCTGGCATTCAAGTGGTTTGAACCATTGAAGCATTTTTTCACCAACATGTGTGTAGGGAGGAGGGCTTGACAAGCTACAGGCAAGGCACTTGACAAGCCGTAGGCTGTTCACTTGCCAAGTGGAGCGCTGTTCACTATGGGTAGTGGAGCGCTGTTCACTATGGGTAGTGAAATACTATCCTTAGCTACTCACGATAGTATTCCTTATCCCCTAAGGATTGTATTCCTGATGTTCCCATAAGTTTAAATGACGAACTTACGATAACAACTTCAAGAAGCATCTTTCATAGGCGAAAGATGTGAAGACAGGAAAAAAGTATCAACAGCAGACCCGCCTTATAATGCCACAGTCCGACAGGCGTATCGGCACCTTCCACAGCCAAAAGCACCAGGCCAGACACTACGACAGTCAGGCTGATGAAAGAAAGGAAAAAGGTAACGATGTTTTTCCTGTTGATACCTTTCCGGCACAAAGTCCTATACCATGCCAAACGGGGCTGGATATGGAAGACGACACCTGCAGCAAACAACATGCTCATTATTACGTGGATAATCAACCAGTCGTGCCATACTTCCACATCGGAACCGTATCCGGTGACATGCAGGGCAAAGCCACTGACTGCTGTTGCCGCGAAAAACAACGGCAACCACCTTTGCACCCGAAAGCCAAGAGTCTTTATATCTTTCCGAGAAGAGGGGAACTGACTGTCCGACTCAGAAAATACTCCGTTCGGGCAAGTTCTGATGCACCGCTTACAACCGATGCAAGCCCCGGAGTTCTTGAAAACCGCATGTTTGTGCCACAAAAACCCCGCACGTCTGATCACGTTCTTCGGACATTTATCTACACATTTCCAGCACGCCACACAGCGGTGAGGATTCATTGTAACATGTGCAGTCGATATTTCTCTCATACTAACAATTATTATTGAAACATTCGGGATTAGGTAATTTAACAGGTATATAACGCCAATCAAAAGGTAAATCCATCTCATTGAGTTCCTCTGCTTGTTTATCCAACAGCCCGTACTCCACACTAAAAAGGTATATATTCTTTAAGTAATGAATTAGAACATTAATCGGAGGATATTCGTTACGTACTTCTGCATACCACTTAAAAAGATCCATATCCCCTTTAGAAGAATTACAGGTTTTACAGACCATAATTATATTATCCATGGCATTATTTCCACCTTTCGAACGAGGAAAAACATGGTCTTTTGTCAACTTTAACGGTTCCATTTTCTTACCACAATACCAACAATAATCGTTCTGTTGAATCTTACCAACATTGATTTCCAACAGATCGTGAACGTTCCAACGCCCTTCTTTATATGCTTTAAAGGCTTTTGCTCGAATCATGTAACACATACGATCATACTTTGCCTTGCCTTCTTTTACGGCATAATGCAACATCTGGATATTAGCATAAGCATAATAAAGATAGTCGCCAAAATTTGAGAATTCCGGATAACTACGATTATTCGATGAAAAAACGGTCTGCATAATACTGAAAATCTTCCAATTCGTCTATTATCGTCTTATATCTGCGGCTCAATATCCCCACGACGGTAGTCATAAACGTCCCTTTTCGTCCAGATAGGAATCCTTGAAACCGAGGAAGTACAGGACACCGTCCAAACCGATGGTGTTGATCGACTGCTTGGCATTGGCCACCACGCGGGGCTTGGCATGGAATGCGATACCCAGCCCGGCTTCGGAAAGCATCGGCAGATCGTTAGCCCCGTCACCCACGGCGATGGTCTGCGCGATGTCCACTTTCTCCACTTGCGCTATCAGTTTCAGCAGTTCGGCCTTGCGGCGGCCGTCCACGACTTCGCCCACATAACGGCCGGTCAGTTTTCCGTCCACAATCTCCAGTTCGTTGGCATAGACATAGTCCAGACCGTAGCGGTTTTTCAGGTACTCTCCGAAATAAGTGAATCCGCCGGAGAGAATGGCTATCTTATAGCCATAGCGCTTCAGCACGTACATCAGACGATCTACCCCCTCTGTTATCGGCAAGTTGTCGGCAATCTCTTTCATCACAGACTCGTCCAGCCCCTCAAGCAAAGCAACCCGTTCGGTAAAACTCTCCTTGAAATCAATCTCTCCCCGCATAGCCCGTTCGGTGATGGCTTTCACCTGGTCTCCCACTCCGGCCCGCACGGCCAGTTCGTCTATGACCTCCGTCTCTATCAGGGTGGAATCCATATCGAAACATATCAACCGGCGCATGCGGCGGTACATCGTATCCTGTTGGAAAGAAAAATCCATCTCCAGTTCACCGGACAACTGCAACAGCCGGGCCTGCATGGCAGCACGGTCTTTGGGAGTGCCCCGCACAGAAAATTCGATGCAGGCGCGTATGTTTGCCTTCTTCTCATCCAGCGGTATACGCCCCGTCAGCCGGCGGATGGAGTCGATATTCAATCCCTGTTCGGCCAACACCGTGGACACGGCCTCGATCTGACGGGCCGACAGTTTACGACCCAGCAAAGTGAGGATATAACGGTTCTTTCCCTGCATCCCGACCCAGTGTTCATATTCCTCCACGGACACCGGATAAAAGCGGATGACGACTCCCAGTTCCGATGCCTTGAACAGAAGGTTCTTCATTACCAAACCGGAGCTTTCCTCCCTCAAACGAATCAATACCCCCAAAGAGAGCGTATTGTGAATGTCGGCCTGCCCGATGTCGAGAATTGTAACATCGTAACGCGCCAGCACGCCCATCACGGAAGATGTCAGACCGGGACGGTCTTCTCCCGTGATGCGGATAAGAATAAGTTCTTCTGATTGTTCCATTATGTTACTTGTTCTTCCGATAAATCAAACGTCTCCCGCACGGCTCCTAAAGGCAGGCAAACCGGTCGGGAGACTGTATGTTCTTACTGCCGCAAAACGTCAGGAATGCACTTCATAGTCCCAGTCCTTCAAGGCATATCCCCAGTGTTCGTTGACCAGCTGGACCGTACACGGCTTGTATTCGTATTTGTTCTTCTTATATCCTTTCTTCTTGTCGACGTATGCCTGGATAGCAGCTTCGGCCTCGGCAAAACCGGGAATCCGGAGTTGCTGATAGATACGGCGCGTGGTTTCCATCGCATCGGCTTCGAACGACTCGAACTTCACCTCGAAAAGGTTTCCTTCGGGAATGAACTTCTTCTGTTCCTCATAGGCGCGGTAGAGCTTCGTATAGGATTCGAGGATATTACGTTCCATCTCCTCCGCACTGAAATTCTGCAACTTCAGAGGCTGGATGGTGTTGGTGTAGAAACTGCGTGTACTCTCGAACACGGTGTAAGGATTGCGCATCAGATAGACGAACTTGGCATTGGGAAACAGTTCCACTAAAGCCTTTACACGCCCGGTGTGGGGCGGGTTCTTCGACAGATACTGCGTACCGCCCGTATTCCAGAGCGAAATCTTCACCAATTTCAAAAATGTATCCTTGAACACCTGCAGTTCCTCCGGCGTAATCTTCCCGAACGTGAGATATTTGTCACAGTATTCCTGCATACGCTTTGGGAAAAACCAGAAATCGTAATAGGAATAAGGCATCATGTTCGACAGGGCGAATTCTTCTTCCTGAGGCAGGTCGGGTGCCAGTTCCATGTTATCGGTAGGCCGCTTGTCCGGCATCAGCCAGCCCATTGTCTTCTTGAACATCGGCTGTCCGAACATCATCAGGTGGGGAAACACCGTCTGGTACGTAGTAGTATATCCGAAATGCTTATCCTGCGCGAAAATATTGTGTACGAAAGTGGTCCCGCTGCGCCAGTGCCCGAGGATGAAGACAGGGTCGTTCTCCAACGGTTTGCCGGCCAGCAGTTTCTTATAACGCCTGTCCTGAAAAGGCACCAGCAGACTGAGCAAACGGCACACACCTTTCGTCAAATAATACTTATTACGATACGTACGGTCAATTTGCTGTCCGTTCGTCATCTCCCGGAAAGTGTTCCAGTCGGCGCCCACGAGCGTATTCACCGGCAATTTACTAAATTCCAATAGTCCCATAATTGTTGTGTGTGTTATTCTTTTATTATCTGTACGGCCAATCCCTGACGCGACAAGTCCTTCACGGCTTTCTCGATAGCATCGTAATGTTCCGGTCCGATGCCCAGTTTAGGTAAGTTCAGTTCCGGAATTTCTTCCGTCTGAACTTCATTGTCAGCAATAGGTGCCACAATCATACCCACGGCACTGGTATTGTTCGTGATGGGGTCGATAAGGATAAACGACCCCGTGGCACGATTGTCCCGATAGGCATCGAAAAAGAGAGTCTTGGCCGTCGTGATATGTACCAGCCCTATCTCATTCAGACGGAATCCGTCTGCAGGTTTATGTTCCATCGTGTTTACATCCACCTGATAACAGAGCGTGTCAATGGTGGCACGCGTGGTGTTGGTGTTATGCTTCAGGAAGAATTGTTTTTTCCGGTCCATCGGCTCTTCATCCATCCACACGAGCATGGTTTCAAAATGACGGTTCACATGAGGCTGATTATCCGGACGTACCAGCATCTCACCGCGGGAAATATCAATTTCATCCTCCAGCGTTATCGTCACGCACTGCGGACAGAACGCTTCGTCCAGTTCCCCGTCGTACGTCACGATGCTCTTCACGTGCGATGTCTTGCGCGACGGAAGAGCCATGATTTCGTCCCCCTTACGGATAACTCCGGAAGCAATCTTTCCGCAGAAACCGCGGAAATCCAGATTCGGACGCAGCACATACTGCACCGGATAACGGAAATCAGTCATATTACGGTCCGTATGAATGGGAACCGTCTCCAGGAAATCGAGCAGTGCCGGTCCTTCGTACCACGGAGTACGGTCGGATTTTTCCACCACGTTGTCACCGTCCAGCGCCGACAACGGGAAACAAGTCACATCCTCGATACTCAGACTGTCTGTCAGGGTCTTGTACTCATTCACGATAGAATCAAACACGTGCCTGTCGAAATCCACCAAATCCATTTTATTCACAGCCAACACGATATGTTTGATACCGAGCAGAGACACCAGAAAAGTGTGGCGGCGGGTCTGCGTAATGACTCCCGTGCGGGCATCCACCAGAATTATCGCTAGGTTGGCCGTAGAACCGCCGGTAATCATGTTACGGGTATACTGTTCGTGTCCCGGAGTGTCGGCAATGATAAACTTGCGCAGGTTAGTGGAGAAATAACGGTACGCCACGTCAATGGTGATACCCTCCTCACGTTCAGCTTTCAGTCCGTCCAGCAACAAGGCGTAATCGATATGCTCTCCGGCATTGCCTACCCGCTTGCTATCCCGTTCCAGAGCCTGCAACTGGTCTTCATACAGTTTTTTGCTGTCGAAGAGCAGACGACCGATGAGAGTGGATTTTCCGTCATCCACCGAACCGGCCGTGAGCAGACGCAATAAATCTTTCTTTTCGTCTTGGTCTAAAAACTCTTTTATATTCGTAGTTGCCATAGTGTTTCCTTTCATTTAGAAATAACCTTCACGCTTTTTCTGCTCCATAGATGCCTCCTGGTCAAAATCTATCACACGGGTGGTTCGCTCGCTTTTGGTCGTGGTCATCATTTCCTCCACAATCTCCTCAATAGTCGTGGCGTTGCTCTCCACCGCTCCGGTCAGTGGCCAGCATCCCAGCGTACGGAAACGTACCATACGCATCTTCACCTGGTCGCGGTATTGTTCCGGCAGACGGTCGTCGTCCGCCATAATCAGGTTGCCGTCCATCTCCACGCAAGGACGTTCCTTGGCATAATAAAGAGGTACGATAGGAATGTTCTCCAGACGGATATACTGCCAGATGTCCAGTTCCGTCCAGTTGCTGAGCGGAAAGACGCGTATACTTTCCCCCTTGTGGACACGACTGTTATAGGTGTCCCACAACTCGGGACGCTGGTTTTTGGGATCCCACTGCTGGAACTGGTCACGGAAAGAGAAGATGCGTTCTTTCGCACGGCTTTTTTCTTCGTCCCGGCGGGCTCCGCCGAAGGCTGCATCAAACTTGTATTTGGCCAAAGCATCCAGCAACGCTTTCGTCTTCATCAGGTCCGTGTGGACTTTACTTCCGTGTGTAAAGGGTCCCACCCCGGCATTGAACGCCTCCATATTGCTCTCCACTATCAGATTCCATCCGTATTTTCGGGCATATTCGTCGCGGAACTGTATCATTTCTTTGAATTTCCACTTGGAGTCGATGTGCATCAAAGGAAAGGGAACTTTACCCGGTGCGAATGCCTTCTCCGCCAGACGTACCATTACGGATGAGTCCTTACCGATGGAATACAGCATGACAGGGTTTTCAAACTCCGCCGCCACCTCACGGATGATGTGGATGGACTCGGCCTCAAGCTCCTGCAAATGACTCAACTTATAATCAGCCATACTGTTTTTATTTTATTTATTGTTTACTATCAATTCTACAACCCTGCAGACAGACTCTTCAAGCGACAGCCGGGAGGTGTCGAGCTCCAACGCCGGGCTGACCGGAACTTCAAAGGGAGCGCTGATGCCTGTGAAGTCCTTTATCTCTCCCCTGCGGGCACGAGCATACAATCCTTTCACATCCCGCTGCTCGCACACTTCAAGCGGGGTGCTCACATACACCTCCTTGAAATCAGCTTCCCCGATAATGCCGGCTGCCAGCGCACGCGCTTCATTCGTGGGACTGATGAAAGCGGCCAGCGTGACAATACCTGTATCCACAAACAGTTTCCCAACCTCAGCTATACGTCGGATATTTTCCGTCCGGTCTTCGGCCGAGAATCCCAGATTCCGGTTAATACCGCTACGAATGTTATCACCGTCCAGAATGCGGCACAAAATGCCGCGCTTGTGGAGTTCACGCTCCACACCCAACGCCACCGTACTCTTTCCGGAACCGGACAACCCCGTGAACCAAATCATCACGCCGCGCTGCCGGAGCAAGCCTTCCTTGTCGGCACGCGTCATCATACGGTCGTATATAGGGTATATGTTAGTTGCTTCTGCCATGTTTGTTTATAATTTAAAAAGCCCAGAACAAAGGTATCAGGAAAACTGAAAGAAGAAAGACTATCACATTGAGCGGTAGACCTATTCTCACAAAATCCGTGAATTTATATCCTCCCACACCTTGAACTATAAGATTCGTCTGATAACCGATGGGGGTAGAAAAAGCTGCCGATGCCGCCATGCAGATGACCACGAAGAAAGGGGTGGGATCCACGCCCAGACGTTCGGCCACAGCCAATGCAATGGGAAATGACAGGGCCGCAGCCGCATTGTTGGTTATCAACTCCGTAAACAGATTCGTAATGATATAAATGACAGCCAGAAGCGCATACGGCCCCAAGCTATCCGTCATACCTATTATATAATCGGCTATCACTCCGGCAAACCCGGAATTGCTCATTCCTTTGCTGATGGCGAAGGCACAGGCTATGGTTATAAGCACATCCCACGAAATGAATTTCGTATATTTCTTAGGCGAGAACATTCCCGTCCAAGCCATGACGACCGTAGTGACACACACGAAAAAGAACATATCGAACTTCATGCCGGGTACCGCCTCACGGACAACCGGAAGTTCTCCCACAGTGGCACCTACAATCATCATCAGAAGCAGAACCATGGCAAAATAGCGTTTCCGCCGTCCCATCTCCGGCTCGCCCCCCATCACGGATAACATAAGGAAGACACGACTGTCTCCCCACGTCGGGATAAACGTACCATCCGTTTCAAGCACCAGCGTATCATTCTCGCACAAGGGAACATTCAGCCAGTCACCCGTCAGATTCTTTCCGTTTCGGCGCAGACTGATGACTTTAGCTCCGTAATGACGATAAAAATCAAAACGGTGCAATGTCTTTCCATTACCCGGAAAACGGGAACTCAGCACTGCCTCAACCCGTTTCCCGTTGCCGTCCGTTTCTTCGACATCTTCGTCCCTGGCACTGTTGTCCGGCAACAGCCTCTTGGCAAAAACGACCAGATAAGCAATACCGGCAACGGCAATGAAAAGCCCCACCTTGCCCAATTCGAAAATCGTGAATCCCCGATAACCGGCTTCCTGCACCATACCGTCCACCACTAGATTGGTAGATGTTCCGATCAGTGTGCACATACCGCCAAGAATGGTCGCATACGAAAGGGGGATGAGAAACTTGGTCGGAGGAAGTTTCATCTTGCGTGCCCAGTTTTTAATCATCGGAGCAAAGATAACCACCACCGGCGTATTGTTGAGAAATGCCGAACTGAAAGCGATAACCGGCAGAACACGAAGGTTTCCGCCTTCCACCGTACACTTCTTTTTCGGCAGCATATTGAATATCAACTGTTCCAGCACACCGCTCTTGCGGATGCCTTCGCTCACGAGAAACAGCAGAGCCACTGTAATCATCCCCTTGTTAGAGAATCCTTCCAGACACTCCTTAGGATTCAGGATGCCGGCACACAGAAAAAGTACCACCACCGAAAAAAGAACAATGCCCGGCCGCATACGGTCGCTTATCAACGTGACAACCATACCAGCCAGACAAAGGAGAACAAACAGTATCTCAAAACTCATATATCATCCACGTTTTATTTATACTCTGCCCAACTCTTGATAGCCAGTTCTTCCGGTTTCATCTGACAGAAAGCATGAATGAACGCACTCGCCAACCGGGAATTGGTAATCAAAGGAATATTCAGATCGACTGCAGCACGCCGGATTTTATATCCGTTGGTCAGTTCGCCGGCAGACAAATCTTTGGGAATATTCACAACCATGTCTATCTCCCGACTGCGCAACAAATCCAAGGCCTGCGGTGCCCCGTCCTCACTGGGCCAGAACACCCGAGTGTTTTCGATACCGTTTTCCGTAAGATACTTGCTCGTTCCACCGGTTGCATACAGATTATACCCGTTATCCTTCAATTGCTTGGCGGCATCCAACATTTCTGCTTTCTGCTTGGCTCCGCCGGTAGACAGAAGAATGTTCTTCTCCGGTATGCGGTGACCGACAGACAGCATAGCTTTCAGCAATGCACAGGAGGAATCATCTCCCAGACAGCCGACTTCGCCGGTCGAGGCCATATCAACGCCCAGCACAGGATCGGCTTTCTGTAAACGATTGAACGAGAACTGACTTGCCTTGATGCCCACATAATCAAAGTCAAACAGACTCTTATTCGGCTTCTCCACCGGCAATCCCAGCATCACTTTTGTTGCCAACTCAATCAGGTTTATCTTAAGCACCTTGCTCACAAACGGGAAACTGCGCGAAGCACGAAGATTACATTCGATTACCTTGATATCATTGTCACGGGCCAAGAACTGAATATTGAACGGACCGCTTATCTTCAGTTCACGCGCAATCTCTCCCGAAATGCGCTTAATACGACGTACGGTCTCTACATAAAGTTTCTGAGCAGGGAACTGAATAGTGGCATCACCGGAATGCACACCGGCAAATTCGATATGTTCGCTGATGGCATAAGCGATAATTTCACCATTCCGGGCTACCGCATCCATCTCCACTTCTTTCGCATTCAACAGGAATTTACTGATTACCACCGGATGTTTCTGCGACACATTGGCGGCCAGTTTCAGGAAGCGCTCCAGTTCCTCCTGATTGGAGCAGACATTCATGGCTGCTCCCGACAAAACGTACGACGGGCGTACCAATACGGGAAATCCCACTTTGTCGATGAAAGCATTCACATCCTCCATGTTTGTCAGCGCGCTCCACTCCGGCTGATCCACACCGATACGGTTCAGCATGGCCGAGAACTTCTCACGGTCCTCCGCATTATCGATGCTTTTGGCCGTCGTACCGAGAATGGGCACATGCTGTTCGTCCAGACGCATGGCCAGGTTGTTGGGAATCTGTCCACCCGTTGACACGATCACGCCATGCGGATTTTCCATTTCCAATATATCCAATACGCGCTCGAAAGTCAACTCGTCGAAATACAGACGGTCGCACATGTCATAGTCGGTGGAGACAGTCTCGGGGTTGTAGTTTATCATCACGGAACGGAAACCTTCCTTGCGGATGGTGTTCAGTGCCTGCACCCCGCACCAGTCAAATTCCACCGAAGAACCGATACGGTAGGCGCCGGAGCCCAAAACGACAATACTGCGCTTGTCGTGCTTGTAATCCACGTCGTTGGCCACTCCACTGTACGTCAGATACAGATAATTCGTCTGGGCTGGATATTCGGCCGCCAGCGTATCGATCTGCTTCACTACCGGAACGATGCCGGCAGATTTACGCCTGTTGCGGATAACCATGATGGCATCGTCTATATCCATCTCGTTCTCCAATCCTACGGCTCTCGCTACCTGAAAGTCGGTGAATCCCTGAACCTTGGCCTTGCGAAGCAAAGCGTTGTCCAGAACATTGATGCTCTTGCAGGCTCTCAGTTCCTGAGACGTCACGATGATGTTATGCAATTTCTGCAGGAACCATTTGTCTATCTTCGTCAGGTCATGAATCTGGTCGATTGTATATCCCTGCTTCATTGCCTTCGAGATAACAAAAATACGCTTATCGGTCGGCTCGCGCAAGGCTGCGTCCACATTGGCAATTTCCAATTCCTTGTTTTCCACGAAGCCATGCATCCCCTGCCCTATCATACGCAGTCCTTTCTGGATAGCTTCCTCAAACGTACGGCCTATAGCCATGACTTCGCCCACCGACTTCATGGACGATCCCAACTCCCGATCCACACCACGGAACTTGCCCAGGTCCCAGCGAGGGATCTTGCAGACCACGTAGTCCAGTGCCGGTTCGAAGAAAGCAGAAGTAGTACGTGTCACCGAATTCTTTAAATCAAACAAGCCATACCCCAATCCCAGCTTGGCCGCCACAAAAGCCAGTGGATAACCGGTGGCTTTGGAAGCCAACGCCGACGAACGACTTAGACGAGCGTTCACCTCGATGACTCGATAATCCTCGGACTCCGGATCAAAAGCATACTGCACGTTGCATTCACCCACAATACCTATATGCCGGATGATTTTGATGCTCAGCGCGCGTAACTTGTGATACTCGGAGTTTGTCAGTGTCTGCGAGGGAGCTATCACGATACTTTCTCCCGTATGAATGCCCAGAGGGTCGAAGTTCTCCATATTGCATACAGTAATGCAATTGTCGAAACGGTCACGAACGACTTCGTACTCAATTTCCTTCCATCCCTTGAGACTCTTTTCCACCAACACCTGCGGAGAAAAAGAAAATGCCTTCTCAGCCAGTTTGTTCAGTTCTTCCTCATTATCACAGAAACCGGAGCCCAGACCTCCCAGAGCATACGCTGCACGGATTATGACGGGATAGCCAAGACCAGCCGCAGCCGCACGAGCTTCCTCTATCGTCTCGCAAGCCTGACTTTTAATCGTTTTCACGTCTATTTCATCCAGTTTGCGCACAAACAGGTCGCGGTCCTCCGTATCGATAATAGCCTGTACCGGTGTACCCAACACTTGCACACCATATTTCTCCAACACTCCTTCCTTATACAGAGATACTCCGCAATTCAGAGCTGTCTGACCGCCGAAAGCGAGTAAAATACCCTGAGGACGCTCCTTTTCAATAACTTTTTCCACGAAATACGGCGTCACCGGTAAGAAATAAATCTGATCGGCCACCCCGTCGCTGGTCTGCACTGTCGCAATATTGGGATTTATCAAAACAGTTTCAATCCCTTCTTCCTTCAAAGCCTTCAGTGCCTGCGAACCGGAATAGTCGAATTCACCGGCCTCACCTATCTTTAAAGCGCCGGAACCCAGCAACAATACTTTCTTTATATTTTTGTCTACCATTGTATTCTTCAATTAAAGCAATTTCACAAAATCGTCAAACAAG
Organism: uncultured Paraprevotella sp.; assembly: GCA_964540455.1. Classification (GTDB taxonomy): domain Bacteria; phylum Bacteroidota; class Bacteroidia; order Bacteroidales; family Bacteroidaceae; genus Paraprevotella. Next base: position 5,537 of record CAZIMK010000018.1, on the reverse strand, counting down.
AACTCCGTATCCACCGGACCGCTGCATGCCTCAGGATGGAACTGAGCACTGAACCAAGGATTTGTCTTATGACGTATGCCTTCGTTAGACCCGTCGTTCATGTTCACATAAAGCGGTTCCCAATCTGCTCCCAACGTGTCATTGTCCACCGCGTAACCGTGATTCTGACTAGTGATGAAACACTGGTTCGTCCCCACCTTACGCACCGGCTGGTTGTGACTGCGATGACCGTATTTGAGTTTGTATATCTTGGCCCCGGCAGCCTTGCTCAGCAACTGGTTGCCCATACAGATACCCATACACGGCCGGATGCGGGAATTAGCCAGGAACTTACGGATATTCACAACGGCAGCCTCGCACGTATCGGGGTCACCGGGACCGTTGGCCAAAAACAGACCGTCAAATTCCATATCATTGAAGTCATAGTTCCAAGGTACACGTATCACCTCTACCCCTCGGTTGATAAGACAGCGGATAATATTGTGCTTCACGCCGCAATCCACCAGAACAACTTTCTTCGCTGCTCCTTCGTTGTAACGAATCACCTCCTTACAAGACACCATGTCTACAAAATTCACTCCACGATAATTGGCCGTCGGCACGTTGTCCGGCTCGTCATCAAAGATAATCTTGCCCATCATCACACCGTGCTCACGCAACACTTTCGTCAGTTCGCGTGTATCTATGCCCGTGATACCCGGCACCTGCTCACGCTTCAACCAGTCCGCCAGACTTTCTTCGGCGTTCCAATGACTGTATTCCGTGCTGTAATCACTTACAATGATAGCCGATGCGTGTATTTTCCCGCTTTCCATAAAAGTAGCCAGGCCGTTTCCCTCCATCGTGAAAGAGGGTACTCCATAATTTCCTACCAAAGGATACGTGAGCGCCATCAACTGACCGGCATAAGAGGGATCGGTCAGGCTTTCCGGATACCCCGTCATCGCGGTGTTAAACACAACTTCACCTGCCACCGGCTTTTCATAGCCAAACGACTTGCCATGAAAACGGCTCCCGTCGTCGAGGATAAGTGTTACATTTCTCATTGCAGAAATCGCGTATTATATTAGATTTATTATGCTATAGTTCCCGTAAGCCACGCTTCTTTTCTTCATCTGTCTCGCCGGAACGGACAAAAAAAAGACCACTCGATTCGGTTTCATGCAACCGAAAAGCGGCCCGGTAATACCAGAAAAAGAGTTCCCGACAGACAAAAGCGACAAATGCGCCTCCTCAAGTACATACTGTTCCTGAAAAGCACATCGAATGGTTTCACGCCCAAGCGGTACCGGACGGACATCTGCCATACCGCCGCCACCTTGCCCATACTGCTCCATAGAAGAGGCCCTCTCTCAGTTATAGTTAAATTTCTTGCAAAGATATGAAAAAAAAAAGATAACGGCAAGTTTATAAACAACAAACACATAAACATAAGTCACAGACATCAGTCTGAATACCGGTAGGCTTCCGCACAAAAAACATCCGTCCGTCGGCATCGATGCCGACGGACGGATATCGTATCTCCGAAAGAAAAACAGAATCACTTCCGTAATAGCATTTTCTTACCCTTATATATATATACACCATCCTTATGCGGACACTCCACCTGTCGGCCGCCGAGGTCGTAGAGGGGTGAACTATTCTTCTCCGCACGGACGTTTTCGATACCCGTACCAGCAGATACATAAACCAGCGTCATCTCCGCATTACGGTCCAGATCAGCCAGCACCTCCGCATCGCCTTCCATTTTCTTATACTCATAGCCGTCTATAGCGGGAATATCCGGTGTGCAGACCGACCCGGCCGGCAATAACTGTGTCGTGCGCTGCAATTCCGCACCGGCATCCGTACGACAGACAACCGTCAGCGTAAAGTATGGCTCCACGACATAAGTATAAAACACAAAAGGATGACCGTCGGACCATCCGGTGAACGTATGGTCGCTGTTACCGTTCCAATACAGCGAGTTCGTCCCCTTTACCGTCCACGACCGCCCGTCCTCATTAAGGGAAAACGCGAACACATCGCCGACCGCCGCAGGACGCATGGCGCTTCCCCTGACCAGCGCCGGAACATAATATCCCAATCCATTGACCACTTTGTAACCGCCACCGAATTTCTCCAGCGTCCACACCCATTCCGGCGCTCCCCCCTCCGGTCCGTTGACCGTCACGATATTCTGCGTTAAAGCGGGTGCTTTCAAAAAGCCGCTACGCGAGGATTCGTTCTTGGCATTACATATCAGATAAGAACGCCCGTTGACAAATTCTGTCACGGGCTCCCCCACGGACTTGAAACCACAAAGCCCTTCTGTCACGTAGACTGCTGTGACTGTAATATCCTCTGTCGGAACAAACGTATCCTCCCCGTTCCAATCGGTATAGGCAAACGTATAATATTTGAGTTCGGGAATATCCAACCTGTACGGTTCCCCCACGGGACATGTGGCCGTCATTTCCTGAATCAGCCCGCCGCGGCTCTCGACACATCGCAAGGCCACGGTAAAAGCCTTGCGACTGTAGATCACCGTCACGGTCCGATGTTCCGCAACCTCGTCAATGACCGGTGCGGAAGCCATACCGTCTTCTCCGTAACCCACGACAGTCCAATTCTTAATTTCGGGTGCCGTACACACATATTCTTTTCCAAACGGAGCTGCCTGATAATAGGTTCCGATCAAACTACCGCTCTCGTCCCGACACAGATAAGTAATCTGACGCACTTGCTCATATGTCCAGGCCGATCCCTGCGGACGAATACCGTTTACACCCACACTGCCCGGATTCTCATGATATGCCACAGGAATGGGAAAGACTGCAGCCGTACCGGCCAGAATCCGATAATCATCCGTTTCCCTGGTATACGAAAACTTATACGTCGCGGGATTCTCGCCCAGCAACAGCGGAGCATTCCCCCCCGTCATGCAACGACCGGTAGCCAGGTTTCTCAACTTCACGTTCTGTCCGTCCGCAGCAGCTTCCGACGATATAACCTCCCACACATCGGCAGCATAAGGTGCCACGCGGGCAGAAAGCATAGAACGCCCGTCATCCATCAGGGCCACACCAGCGAAACGCTCCACAGCGTTCGTGATGCGAATAAAATCCCCCGCGACCGGATATTCCGCAGCAACGGAGCCGGAAGCCGCCATCGGCTGAAACTCCCACACACCGGCATTACTGTCCGAAGGATCGTTCCATAAATTAATAGAGTAACTCTGCCCGCTGGCCGCCATATTCATAAACATGCCCGGTGTCCGCTCGCTGCGGATGCTGTAGCAATAGTTATCACCGTTCTGGGCATACACTTGATCTCCAAGAACAAAATCATAATGACGCTGCGCGTCGTCATAGTCCCATCGGCCGGTGTTATTGGCAGCCGTAGGTGTACCACCAACAGAGCCCTGCGGCCTTGCCTTGCATATGAGAGCATAGTGTCCGGCATTCGCCGGATCCTCCATCACAGCCCACTGCTGCCAGTCGTCGGCTTCATCTCCGTCACCAGCCACTGCGGCACTCCACAATCTCCCGGCACGCGCATTGCCCGTACCGATAAGAGGCGAACCTTCGCGCAAAAGTTCAATACACTTGCCAACCCGGTTGGCATCTCCCGTGTTGCGGGTGACAATGCGGTACCATGTCTGCTCTATATCGGTAGACGTGACGGGCATCACCTTTCCCGTCTGCTCCGCCGGCCGCATAAAGTGACGTCCGTAAGCGTAATGATTGTAGTTCAGCAACACACTATCGGCTGTGATACGGTTGCAGAAGTCATCGAAATTCTTCTTTTCGGCAGGCGTCCATCCTGTCTCGGCAATAGCAATCAAACGTGGCAAAGCAAGATACTCGAGCAGATAGTCGCTCGATACATGTTCGCACCAGAACGTACCCTGGACACCACAGTATAACGGACGCAACTCAGCAGGCACATCGGCCGGTACCGGCACATAACTGTACGTGGCACGTACATCATCCGCCCCGTTACCGGCTCCTTGCGGTTCACCCGGATCAGTACTCTGCTTACGGTTGATGTAGTACGGTCCCCACGGTGTTATGACCGACTTCATCCCCATGCGGGCAGCCTGAAGAGCAGTGGATTGCACCTTGCCCTGCTCCCAGCACATCATCATCCCCTCCGTACCCCGTATCAGTTCAGTATCGCTGCCCGAAGCCGAAAGGCTTTCGTTCCACATAATAACACGGCGCCGGGAATTTCCCTCTTTCGCACTGACATAATCCGAAAGTTCGCGCACAAAGTGCGACTGCAATGCACGGTAGTTCGTACCCAATCCCAGTTCCTGCATCCGGGCAAGACATTGGGCATTGCCCGCCCAGGCACTCGTCGGACATTCGTCACCACCGATATGTATCTGTTCATAAGGGAAGATATCAACAATTTCGTCAAGAATATCCTTAGCAAACTGTATGGCACCGGGGTTACCCACATTCAGCACATCAGAGAATATACCGCCATCCAGTTGCACGCTGTGACTGCCTTGCGGCGAACAACTAAACTCCGGATAGGCGGCCATAGCGGCACAAGCATGACCGGGAAACTCTATCTCCGGTACCACCTCAATATGGCGCTCCCGTGCATAGGCAACCAATTCGCGTGCTTCATCCTGTGTATAGAAATACGGTCCGTAAGGCTCATACGTGAAATAGCGGCCATAGACAGGATCCACATCCCACGACCCCGAACGCACACTACCAACCTCCGTAAGACGGGGATACTTCTTGATTTCGATACGCCATCCCTGGTCATCCGTCAGATGCCAATGAAAACGGTTCATCTTGTAATAAGACATAACATCTATCATGCGCTTCAACTCGTCCATCGAAAAAAAGTGACGACTCACGTCGAGCATGAAACCACGGTACTCGAAACGCGGCGCGTCGACGATACTCACCACTGGCAGAACGTACTCTGTCACAGACTCATCCCGCACACCGGCCATGACACACGGCGGCAACATCTTTTTAAGACTCTGAAAGGCATAGTAGAATCCCGTCGAAGTAAGAGCAGAAATATCCACTCCTGTAGATGTAATATCGAGCGTATATCCCTCGATGCCCAACTGCTCCGTTCCCTCATAACGTGAGAGACGGACAAGAGCGCCGGCGGCATCGGAAACAGAAACAGACATACCCGTAACGTGAGACAAATGTTCGGCAAAACGTACGGCCTCGCAAGACAAACTGTCCGGCAACCCTGTCGCACGGATTTCAAAAGCATCAGGCAACACAAGACAGCCTTCCCCCCGGACAAGCGCCTTCGGCACGGGCGTCAGATTAATCTGGCTGTCAGCCCTCAGCCCCATGGGCATACACCACAGACATAGCCATAACAAGTACAAGATATTTTTTCTCATAAGCGAAATATAAATATGGGTTAATATAAAGGGGACGAATCCAATCCGTCCAACGGTTAACAGTTCACTGTGCAAAAATAACATTTTCAGGAGTATGCCCCAAGCATTCGTTTATAAAAATAATCCCCCGGCTCCAAATGGACCCGGGGGACAAACCTAAAGAAAA
>CAZIMK010000017.1:0-55256 GCA_964540455.1 uncultured Paraprevotella sp. | reverse complement strand
AGACCTCATTGACTTCACCATAAAAAAGCCGGAGCGCAAACCAAGCCCTCTCGACATTTACCGCAGTCTCTTCACAGCCGAAATTTTCAATGACGGAACGAAAGACTATATTCGCATACATACAACCGAAGGTACCACTTTTCAGAAACCTATCTCTGCAAGACAATCTGCGTGGTATCACAATACCACCTCAGAGGACAAAGAGGACGTGGCTCTGATGATAGCTTCCACTATGTTTGCTGAAGAGATACTTATGGAATATCTAACTCGTCAGCCTATTCAGAACTATCAAGCCAACATAAAATCAGTTTCCGCGGTTAAGCAGCGAGATGGCATAATGGCTCTAAGAATTATGATGAAAGACGGAATGTCAATGATGATCCCGATGGATAGTCAAGACGAAAGTCGTTACCGACGACTATCCCCGAACGACACTCCCGACTTCCTCAATAATCTTGCAATTCATTACCTCACGCGAGAAGATGCTCGGGCAATCATTCAGCGCATCCGACAGACAATAAAGGATCAAACAGCAGTCCGTGTACTCCCACAACCGAAAGACTTCACCTCGCAGATGGCAAAATCCTTCTCCCTCAACTTCGCCAGCGTTCTCTCATGCTTCAATGTCGAAACTGACAGAGGTCAGAACCGCGAATGGGAAGTCGGTAACCGCTCTCGATACGACGATCTCGACACAAAACAGTCCGGCACTCAACTCTCAATATGATTTAATGATAACCCAGCATATTAATGTTAGCTAAATGATAGCCAATATACATGAGAAACAAGAGTTGTAGAAAGAACAATATTTAACGAATTTCTTACAAGAGAATAAATGCATCTAAAAACAAAACTTGGAAGTATTTGTTTATACAACTAAATAAATTTAACAATAATATTATGATTGTAACTTTTGATACCAATGCATATCGTAATTTAGTTTCCAGAAAATCCATTCAGGACGCTAAAAGCCTCTTAGAAGAGATTAAGAAAAAAGAACGCGAGAAAAACATCACTCCCATGATGAGCACTACTGTCGCAATGGAGTTACTGAGTCATTTACTTGACAAAAATGATTCAATATCTTTTGTTTCATGTTTTAAGGCTTGTCAGCTAATTTACCAACATTGTGGAAATTCACAAGAATTTAGGGTCCTTCCATTGCCTGAAACTCAAATTTCGATGGAGTATTTTGGAATACATAATCAAAAATTTCAGGATACACAGATTGCTATAGGGCATCTTTTATATCGTATTTATAATTCTCCAAGTTTAGATACGATTGATCAAATATCTCCAGATATCCTTAAAATTAAAAATTTTATTCATGATGCTGAAACTACACTAATAATAAGTATTGAAGAAATGTGTAGAAAAATTGATCCGAGTTTTTCTAATTGGACTCTATTCAAAGATGACAATAAAAAGCGTAAAGCTTTTCTTTCTTTTGTGCGCAGTGATAATTTCAAAATAGAAACAGCATTAGCATACTTATGTGCCATTAATCTAAAGTTAGTCTCACAAGGTTATGAGCTTTCTCTTACCGAAGATAAACTCAAAGAAATGTGCTCCACATATTTAAAAAGTTATAGTGCTTCGCTTGAGTTTCGAAGTTGGTTTTTCTGTCAATTAGTAAATGGAGGCTTTGATCTCTCAAAGAATTCTAGGACTAATTTTCTTTGGGATGAACTGATATTGCATTTAGTTGGCCATGAATGTAGTGGAAATCCAATTTGCTTGATTACATCGGATAAAAAAATGATTGAGGGTACAAGGCGATCTAAATCTAAAGGACCTATCATGAATCTTGATAATTACCTAAAATATTTAGGATTGTCCTGAATCGTTCAATTATATTTTTGATAAATATCTATTGTAGTGACTATTCCTGCGCACCACGTAGATAGTCACTATTTTTGTATTGTTGATTTAATGGGGAGTTTAATTGGCGTTAGGATTAAAAAGAACTTTTTAAGAGCATTTAATCAAACCAATTTAACGTGATTTAGAGAGGCTTAGATAGTGACTATTATAGTGACTATAGGCAATTGTGACTAAAAGAAAAATCGCCAATTCGATGTGAATTAGCGATTTAACTTTTGTCGAGGTGGTGCCACCAGGAATCGAACCGGGGACACAAGGATTTTCAGTCCTTTGCTCTACCAACTGAGCTATGGCACCGTTGTTTCTTGTTTTCGACTGCAAAGATAGGAGTTTTTTTCGATATACCAAAACATTTCCGGCGTTTTTTTTGCATCAAATATAAGAAGAACATAGAGACATACTCATTATAAAAGAGTTATAATGCTAAGGCTACTTCTATTCTTTCTGATTTAGACGCACTCCTTCCAAATCCAAAATAATCAAGACCGGATCTTTGTCCTCTGGAACCGCAAGAATTACCATTCCATCTTCCCGAACCCATCGGTAACCATGATCCGTTGTTTCATACTCCAAACCGTATATCATGACTAAAGAATCACGATATACCAACGTATTTACATGCTTCGGAGTAACACGAACCTGATATACCGTATTACTCTTCGAAGAATAACTCACCTGGAAATAGGAAGAATGCCCTGCATACATTCCTTTATAAATATAATAGTTATCACCAGGCATCCGCTTCTGCAACTGAAATCCCCTATCACGCAACAATCTTGAAAATTCAGTAATATTGCCGGTTAAAGGTAAACCACTAAACATTATATGCTGGGCACAAACAGCGGACACCATTACAGATATGAATAAAATCAAGGATAAAATACGTTTCATCTTACTTATTCTTTATACAACAGTGACAAATATATAGAATTAGCAAAAAGCAGACAAGAATTTCCACATTATTTCATAGCATGTAAACACACAGAGAAACAACTGTGCTCTCTCCTACCGCAGTTTATTCCGCTGAAAATGAGGAATCACATAACAATAAAAAAAGACCATCGACACAATACACAAAACAGCCCCGAACAAGTAGACTTTATCATAGGCAAAGTGCTCGGCAATAAGCCCTCCGGAAATCATACCCAAACCCGTTCCCACATCCCAGGATGTAAGGTATGTACTAGTTGCCGTTCCGCGCTGACTGTGGGATGCAAGATTCACATACAACGTATTGTACGCAGGAAACATGGTTCCAAAGCCGATGCCCAGCATCAATGCTACCAAATAAAAGACTGCACCGCACCCCGTGACACTCCAGTTCACCAGATGCGAACAGCTGGATAGCAGGAAAAAGGCGATCGTCACCAGATAGAATCCATAGACTATCGTCTGGATAACATACCCCCTATCCACATACTTACCCGAGAAAAGACGGCTTATTCCCATCCCTACAGCCATGACCGTAAAAAAGAATCCGGAAGGGACATCAAGACCAATCTGACCGGCATATAAAGCCACATAAAGCGTCGTGGCACTATAAGGAACGGACAAAAGCAATAAAGAAATGCCCGCCGGAATACCTTTTAGAAGTATAAAACGGTCGAGTGACAAAGGCGGACGACGAACAGAAACTTTCACCGGAGTCTTCACTAAGGAAGCCATGAACAACCCGACAAAGCAGCTACACAAAGCACAAGCAAAAATAGTGTCGAAAGACAGCTTTCCATGAAGAAACAATCCCACCATAGGGCCGATGCTCATCGCCGTGTTATTGGTAAGTCCGTAATATCCTAATGCTTCTCCCCGTCGTGATGACGGTGTTATATCTATCACTATCGTATTTCCTCCCACAGTCACCGTACCGAACGCAACTCCATGAATCGCCCTCAGAAACACAAAAACCGCCAATAGGCGGGAATACATATATCCCAAGAATACCGCTGTGAAAACAATATAGGCAGCTATATAAATCGGTTTCCGCGAAAAACCGTCGTAAAGATACCCCATAAAAGGACGCGTACACAAGGCCGAAAGCACATAGCTGGATAAAATGGTTCCGACGGCTCCCTCCGAACAAGAAAAAGTTTCTTTCAGATAAAAAGGTAAAATAGGAACAAGCAGCCAAAACCCGAAATACATCAGGAAATTGGCTGCAAGTATACATATATAACTGCGTGTCAGAATAGATTCTTTCACGGCAGATATCCGCTAATTGGCCGATTCAAACTCTTTCAGGAAACGCATGTCATTTTCCGAGAACATACGCAAATCCTTCACCTGATATTTCAGATTCGTGATACGTTCGATACCCATACCGAACGCATAACCGGTGTATACGGAACTATCAATACCGTTAGCTTCCAGCACCGCCGGATCGACCATACCGCAACCCAGGATTTCCACCCATCCGGTATGCTTGCAGAACGAACACCCTTCCCCACCGCAGATATTACAACTGATATCCATTTCAGCTGAAGGCTCTGTAAACGGAAAATAAGAAGGACGCAACCGGATACGCGTACCGGTTCCGAACATTTCTTGTGCAAACAACAGCAACACCTGTTTCAAATCGGTAAAAGACACATTCTTGTCAATATACAAGCCTTCCACCTGATGGAAGAAACAATGAGCACGGGCGGAAATAGCTTCGTTACGATACACGCGTCCCGGACAGATGACACGGATGGGCGGCCGGTTGCTCTCCATCACACGTGCCTGTACGGAAGACGTATGTGAACGGAGAATAATATCGGGATGAGCCTCCACGAAGAACGTATCCTGCATGTCGCGTGCCGGATGATCATCTGCAAAATTCATGGATGAATATACATGCCAGTCATCTTCCACTTCCGGTCCTTCCGCCATGGAAAAGCCCAGACGGGAAAAGATATCCACGATTTCATTCCTGACAATCGTCAGAGGATGGCGTGTCCCCAGCGTCACGGGGTATGCCGTACGGCTCAGATCCATATCACCGGTTCCCGCGTCGTTCGTCTCGACAGCCTCCTTCAATGCCGCGATTTTCTCCTGCGCCTTTATTTTCAACTCATTGAGCTTCATGCCCACCTCTTTCTTCATTTCCGCCGGCACATTACGAAAATCCGCCATCAACTCGTTAATGGCTCCTTTTTTACTTAGATATTTAATGCGCAATGCCTCCACGGCTTCCGGTCCGGTAGCCTGCAACCGCTCCACTTCCTCAAGAAGTTGCTGAATTTTCGCTATCATAGGTCTGATTTGTGATTATCGCTATAAAAAACACGCAAAGGTAATCATTTATATGTAATATGTAAAGGTGAATTGAAAATAAAAGCGTACTTTTGTGCGTTTTTTTAAGCCCTTGCACGAAGGGCGGAAATCGAAGGATGAAAAAGATTGTGATGTTTATGTTGTCGGCCTGGCTTATTTGGGCATGCGACAACGGCCGGAAGGAAACGAAAGAAATTCTTCCCGCGGAAAACGGCGATACCCTGATTGCCGAAACGGATACATTGGCGGAAATCAAAGATGAATGGCCCATGGAAGCGGAAGAAGAAGCCCCGTTACCCAAATCCGTGGATGAATTGTTTGACGATTTCATTTTTGAGTTCGCACAGAACAAACGGTTTCAACAAGAACGCATACAATTCCCCCTGCCGGTCATCGACCTGCAGAACGACACGTCCATGGTGAAGAAAAACGAATGGCAACAGGAATACCTTTTTCTGAAACAGGACTATTATACCGTATTGTTCAATAACACCCGCCAAATGGACCTGGAGAAAAGTACCGACCGTGAACATGTCACCGTCGAGTGGCTTTATCTGGCGGAAGAATATTCTAAAAGCTACGACTTCGAACGCAAGAAAGGCACTTGGAAACTCACCGGTATCCGCTCCAACTCTTTCGATGACTCTCCCCTATCTGACTTCCTGCGCTTCTACCAACGTTTTTCAACAGATAGTATTTACCAGAGCGAACACATAGCAGACCCGTTCCGATACACGACGGAAGATCCGGACGACGATATGGAACGCATGGAGGGAACTTTGGACGCAAGCCAATGGCAAGACTTCCGGCCCGACCTGCCTGCAAACATCCTCACCAATGTACGTTACGGACAAACCTATCGCGACCGGAATAAGATGATATTGCTTAAACGAGGCATCTCCAACGGACTGATGGATATCCTAATCTTTGAAAAAACGGACGACAAATGGAAATTGGCCGCATACGAAAACTAACTCACCGGACGAAATGAAAAAAGAACACCACTATTCTCTGCTACGGCACAACACGTTCGGTATGAACATACACACCGACATGTTCATCGAATACGACAGCATAGCCGATCTGCAGGAAACACTGCAAGACATCCGTCACAACCATCCCGACATGCCGGTTCTGCATATCGGAGGAGGAAGCAACCTGCTCTTTCTGGAAGACTACCGCGGTATCGTACTCCATTCCAATATCCGGGGTTTTGAACTGACCGGTCGCGGAGAAGATTATGCCGATGTGCGCGTAGGTGCCGGCGAGACATGGGATGACTGGGTGGCTTACAGTCTCGGACAGCATTGGTTCGGATTGGAAAACTTGTCGGCCATCCCCGGCGAAGTGGGAGCCTCCGCCGTACAGAACATAGGTGCTTACGGTGCTGAAGCCAAGGACTTCATCACACAGGTCGAATGCATAGACCTCCAGACGGGCGAATGTCGGCTGTTCGATGCAGCAGACTGCAAGTATGCCTACCGGCACAGCAATTTCAAGAGCCGATGGAAAGGACGGTACGCCGTGACACACGTCACATTCCATCTCTCCACGTCCTTCACTCCCCACCTGGACTACGGAGGTATCCGGCAGGTACTCGACAGTCGCGGCATCACTGCCCCCACGGCCATGGACGTGCGCAATGTTATCATGGAAGTACGCCATGCCAAACTGCCCGATCCGGCTCTCTGCGGCAATGCCGGCAGTTTCTTTGTCAATCCCGTCATATGGCGCGACACCTTCGAAGCCTTACGGACACAATATCCCGACATGCCCCACTATGACATAGATGCCGGACGGGTGAAGATTCCCGCCGGATGGCTTATCGAACAGTGTGGCTGGAAAGGACGTTCCCTCGGTCCCACCGCCGTACACGACCGCCAGGCACTGGTACTGGTCAACAAGGGAGGTGCCACAGGCCGGGACATCGTAGCTCTAAGCGACACCGTACGGGCAGACGTGAAAGCACGTTTCGGCATAGACATCTATCCGGAAGTCAATTTCATCACTTCCCGTCCGTTCATCCGTCTCACGTTTCTGGGCACAGGAACAAGCACCGGTGTACCGCAAATAGGTTGTGGCTGTGAAATATGCCGGAGCACAGATCCCCGCGACAAGCGCTTGCGCTGCTCGTCGCTTGTCGAAGTCGGAAGCACGCGCCTGCTCATCGACTGCGGACCTGATTTCAGACAACAGATGCTACGTATCGATTTCAAACCGCTGGACGCCGTCCTGCTCACCCACGAACATTACGACCATGTGGGCGGACTGGATGATCTGCGTCCGTACAGTGTGTTCGGCGACGTGGACATCTACGCCGACGAACTAACCGCCTCGCATCTGGAAGAACGTCTGCCCTACTGTTTTCATCAGAAGATGTATCCAGGCGTTCCGGAACTAAATCTGCACCGCATCGCACCGCATGATACATTTCAGGTGGGCGAAGCCCGCATCACGGCCTTCCGCGTCATGCACGCCCGACTGCCCATCATCGGTTACCGCATCAACGACTTAGCCTACATCACGGACATGAAGACGCTGCCAGACAGCGAGCTGCCGTTCCTGCAGAACATCGACACGCTCGTTATCAACGGTCTGCGCCATACGGAACACTATTCCCACCAAACGATAGAGGACGCTTGTGCATTCGCACGCCGCATCGGGGCACGCCGCACATTCCTCATTCACATGGGACACAGCATCGCACTCCACGAGCACGAAAACGCGCTTCTGCCCGAAGGCGTACAACTGGCCTACGACGGGTTGACGATAGTCTGTGGTTCATAATACCGCGAAAGAACAACTTTATCACCTTGGAATAACTGTTTAAATCGCCACCGGCTCAAATATCCGGAGAATAACGTACTTTATTTCCAAGAATCCTGCCGTTTTTTCATGACTTCTGACTATCTTTGTACACCGGATTTTCAATACAACAAACCATGGGCTTACAATTCAATGTTCCGACTTCAACTCCAGACGACCTGACACTGCAACTGTTGTTTACAGGCGAGAAAGGTCCTCTGCAAACTGAAATCCGCGAAACATTTCTTCCCGCCGAGTGGTTTCCGCAGAGCGGTGTACAACTGACATGGCCGCATGCCGGTACAGACTGGAACTATATGCTGCCGGAAGTGACTGAGTGTTATCTGCACATCGCGTATGAAATAGCCGTACGGGAAAAACTGCTGATCGTCTCACCGGAACCGGAAAATGTAAAACGACTGCTCATGAAGAAACTGCCGTCCCGCATTCAGGGAAACATCCGGTGGGCGCAATGCCCTACAAATGATACGTGGGCGCGCGACCACGGCTTCATCACTCTGCTGACCCCCAAGGGCGCTTTGCTACTGGATTTCCGTTTCAACGGATGGGGCATGAAATTCGCCGCAAACTGGGACAATCAGATCAACAGACACCTGATACAAGCCAATTGTCTGCAAGGTGACTATCAGAATTGCCTGGACTTTGTTCTGGAAGGCGGCTCTATCGAAAGCGACGGTGCCGGCACTATCCTCACCACATCGGAATGCCTGCTATCTCCCAACCGCAACGAAAAGCTGAGCCGAGAAGAGATTGAAGGACTGCTGAAAGACATGTTCAATGCACGCCGGGTGTTGTGGATTGACTATGGCTATCTGGCAGGGGACGATACAGACAGCCATATCGACACACTGGCACGCTTCTGCCCCAATCAGACCATCGCTTACGTACAATGCACAGACACGGAAGATGAACATTTCCAGGCATTACTACTCATGGAAGAGCAACTCCGGAACTTCCGGACAGAAGACGGGGAACCCTACCGGTTGATTCCGCTCCCTCTGCCGGATGCCATATACGACGAGGACGGACAACGGTTGCCAGCCACGTATGCCAACTTCCTCATCGTGAACCAAACCGTTCTCATGCCCACTTACGGACAGCCGCAAAACGATGAGAAAGCCTGCAAGGCGCTCCAGAAGGCATTCCCCAAATACGGTATCACAGGCATCGACTGCCGGCCGCTCATCCGGCAACACGGTTCGCTGCACTGTTGCACCATGCAGTTTCCGGTCGGCGTCATCCAATAACAAATGATTATGCGAAAGATAAAGATAGGACTCATACAACAAGCCAACACGGCCGACCAAAAAGAGAATCTGTACCGGCTGGCATGCAACATCGAAGACGTGTGCCGGCACGGCGCACAACTCGTCGTATTGCAGGAGCTACACAATTCGCTCTATTTCTGCCAGACGGAGAATACGGACAACTTCAATCTGGCCGAGCCCATTCCCGGACCCTCGACGGGATTCTTCGGAGAACTGGCCAAACAGCACGGCATCGTGCTGGTCACGTCGCTGTTTGAGAAACGGGCGGCCGGACTGTACCACAACACAGCCGTTGTTTTCGATACCGACGGAAGTATCGCCGGCATTTACCGCAAGATGCACATTCCGGACGATCCCGCCTATTACGAGAAATTTTATTTCACCCCGGGAGACCTGGGCTTCCATCCCGTCCGGACTTCCATAGGCAAACTGGGCGTACAAGTGTGCTGGGACCAGTGGTATCCGGAAGGCGCACGACTGATGGCCCTCCAGGGAGCGGAGTTGCTCATCTACCCTACCGCCATCGGCTACGAAAGCAGCGATACCGCCGAAGAACAGGAACGCCAACGGGAAGCATGGATTACCGTACAACGAGGTCATGCCGTGGCCAACGGATTACCAGTGGTTGCCGTCAACCGTGTGGGGACAGAACCGGATCCGTCCGGCCAGACCAACGGAATATGTTTCTGGGGAAGCAGCTTCGTGGCCGGCCCGCAGGGAGAGATACTGGCACAGGCCGACAGACGGCAACCGGAGAATCTGGTGGTGGAGATAGATATGGAGCGTTCGGAAAACGTCCGCCGCTGGTGGCCTTTCCTCCGCGACCGGCGTATCGAGGAGTTCGCCCCCCTCGGCCGGAGATTCATCGACTGAGTGCCGTTAACAAACAATCAAGCAACTAACAAACATAAAATCTGTAACATCCTATGTCATCATCCTTACGATTTGAGGTAGTAGGCGAGGCTTTCAAAAAGAAAGCCGTCAAAGTTCCCACACCGTCCGAACGCCCTTCTGAATTCTTTGCCAAATATGTATTCACCCGCCAGAAGATGTATAAATATCTCCCGGCCGATGTCTTCAAAAAGATGTGTGACGTGATGGACAACGGAGCCACTCTGGACCTGGCAACCGCAGACAAGGTGGCCGAAGGCATGAAGAAATGGGCCATGGAACTGGGTGTGACACACTGTACCCACTGGTTCCAGCCGCTCACCGAAGGAACCGCCGAGAAACACGATGCTTTTCTGGAACACGATTATAAAGGAGGCATGGTGGAAGAGTTCTCCGGCAAGTTGCTCGTCCAGCAGGAACCGGACGCATCCTCTTTTCCCAGCGGAGGTATCCGCTCCACGTTCGAGGCACGCGGCTATTCGGCCTGGGATCCGGCTTCGCCGGTATTCGTCATCGGCGACACACTGATGATTCCCACCATATTCATTTCCTACACAGGCGAAGCACTCGACTATAAGGCTCCGCTAAAGAAGGCTCTGCACGCCGTAGACCGCGCCGCAACGGATGTATGCAAGTATTTCTATCCCGATGTTAAGAAGGTAGTTTCCAATTTGGGATGGGAACAGGAGTACTTTCTCGTGGACGAAGGACTGTATGCCACACGCCCCGACCTGCTGATGACAGGCCGCACGCTGATGGGACACGATTCCGCTAAGAACCAGCAGATGGACGACCACTACTTCGGTTCCATCCCCGGTCGCGTGGCCGCGTTCATGAAAGATCTGGAAATACAGGCTCTGGAACTGGGCATCCCCTGCAAAACACGTCACAACGAAGTGGCTCCCAACCAGTTTGAACTGGCTCCCATTTTTGAGGAATGCAATCTGGCCATCGACCACAACATGCTTCTCATGTCGGTAATGAAAAAAGTGGCCCGCAAGCATGGGTTCCGTTGCTTGCTCCATGAGAAACCGTTTGCCGGCATCAACGGTTCGGGCAAGCACAATAACTGGTCGCTGGCCACGGATACGGGTATCCTGTTGCATGCCCCCGGCAAGACTCCGGTGGACAACCTGCGTTTCGTTACTTTCATCGTAGAGACTCTGATGGCCGTACACCGTCACAACGGACTGCTGAAAGCGTCTATCATGAGTGCAACCAACGCTCACCGACTGGGGGCGCACGAGGCTCCGCCCGCTATCATCTCCTCTTTCTTGGGCAAACAGCTGAGCGACGTGCTCGACCATCTGGAAAAATCCACGGACGACGAACTTATAGACCTGGCCGGCAAACATGGCATGAAACTGGATATTCCGCAGATACCCGAACTGATGATCGACAACACCGACCGCAACCGTACCTCTCCTTTTGCCTTTACGGGCAACCGGTTCGAATTCCGTGCCGTGGGTTCACAGGCCAACTGCGCCGCCTCCATGATTGTGCTGAACGCAGCCATGGCCGAAGCGCTCATCCATTTCAAGTCGCGCGTGGACACTCTCATACAGGCCGGCATGGATAAGATGAAGGCTATCCTGAAAGTGGTGCGCGACGACATCAAGACGTGCCGCCCCATACACTTCGACGGCAACGGTTATTCCGAAGAATGGAAAAAAGAAGCCGCCCGGCGCAGACTGGACGTAGAGGCCAGTTGTCCGCTGGTGTTCGACCGCTATCTGGACGAGAACAGCGTGAAGATGTTCGCCCTGACGCACGTATTCACCCGGCCGGAAATTGAGGCACGCAACGAAATCAAATGGGAAACCTACACCAAGAAGGTGCAGATAGAAGCGCGCATCTTCGGCGACATGTGCCTAAACCACATCATTCCCGTGGCCACACGCTACCAAAGCGCACTGGTGAAGAACGTACACGACCTGCAGGCTATCTTCCCAGCGGAAGGCACAGCCGGACAGCTCAACGCCATGAACATCAGTCTCATCAAGCAGATATCCGAGCATTCGAGCTATATTGCGGAGCACGTGGAAAAACTCATCGAAGCACGCAAAGTGGCCAACCGCATCAAAAGCGAACGGGAGAAAGCCATCGCCTACCACGACACCATCGCCCCGATGCTGGAGGACATCCGCCGGCATGTAGACCAGCTGGAACTGATCGTGGACGATGAAATATGGCCGCTGCCCAAATACCGCGAACTGCTGTTCATCCGATAGAGCACAACCGCCAACAACACTATAGAAGTATTTTTATTCATATTGTATCATTTAAAACCAGGAAAGGAGTTACAAGAAACAGACAGAAGCACAGCTGACGGGGCATAAAGCGTCGGGAACAGCCGCGCATCCCCACCGGACACAGGTTGCCACGGGACCTCGTGACAACACAAAGTAATAAACAAATCAATCATCCGGTGTAGCTGTCCATACGATTGTATCATATACATAATAACATGGACTTATGTCCTTGTTCTCGTCATTCACCGAATAACCGCCAAACTATTCAAAAGGAATCTACAGAGAACAAGCGAACAAGGGTTCACGTTCCAATGGGGGCGTGAACTGCTTTCGCTTCTTGTAGATTGCGGTTTACTTGGCGGTTGACCCGGTGATGAGAGAAGTGTGGCAGTTCCGCCTTTTATTTTTATCACATGAAAAAAACTATTTTTATCGCCGCCTTATCCTGCACACTGACTGCAGGAACGGCACAAGCGCAGAACCTCGTTCTGGGCGGTTCTGCTTTCGTTGTTCCGTCACAACTGACAAGTACGGGGAAAGCCATATTCGGTTCTTACGACAGCAACGAGTCCACACACGTAATAAAGTTATACGACGAGAATCTGAAGGAAACCAAGTCCATCACCCTAAACTTGCCTTCCGGACAGAGGAAAGAATGGACAGAGGAATGCACCGTGATTCCCACCGGAGCCAAGTCTTCGTCTTCACAAACGAATATATACGTCCACAGTGCCGACGCAAGTATAGACGCCACGAGCATCAAAAGCGTAGTCGCGTTGGCCAACGCCATGAACCAATATTGCGGCTACGACGAGTCGAATAGCTACTTCAAATACACAGGATTCACGGATATCGATGGTCGCATCAGTTGTTATGGGGGAGGAAGTATCGATTTCTACCTAAGAAACTTCTTCGATAAACAATACCCGACCGAATACATTACGCTGATCGACGGACATATCTGCGACATACGCAGAAGCTATTCGCCCGTCTACAACGAGAATGAAGCCCAATGGGAAAAAGTAATCGGAAGCGAACATCCCACATATCAGACGATAGCGAGCCTCGAAGCTCCGTATTATACGGACTACGATGCAAACATCAGCTTCTCCGAAATGTCCCCCTATTGCAGCCAAACCCTCTTCAACGACGACAATGGCTGGGAGTTTATCGTCCCCGTCATGGAAGAAAATATCAGCTATGGTACCCCTTGGGTATATGGCTCCTACACAGACGACGGTATTATCTTACGGCGAAGCGCCAATCAATCTATAGAGACAAAAGCTCTGAAAGTAATCAATGAAAGCGGGAATGGTATTCTTACTTTAGAGATGGAATCTATCTATAATGTTTTCCGCCTGAACAACAAAATGTATCTGCTGGGAGGTTATTTTGACAACAGTGAGAAAACATACTATGATGTTATTTATTGCCTGGACGGCAAAGGCAACGCCATCCGGACTATGCGCGCCGCAAGCCGGCAGAAACTGGCCAACGTGGGCGACGGTGTCATCGACGTGAACGTGGGCGAGGAACACGGCAACGTGCTGCTCACCAACATGAGCGGCAGCCTGATCGACCGGAAACAGACAAACGGCGAGGCCGTCATCCGTCTCGATACACGCCACCTGCCCAAAGGCATCTACAACGTCACCCTGCAACGCGGAGGACACACGGTAGCCAACGAGAAAGTAATGGTGAAATAAAGATACCGCGCTACACGGCCGGTCCGACAAACCGGCACGCTGAATAAAAACGACTGCGGCAGAACACGTTTGCTCTGCCGCAGTTGTTTTTATTATCCAATTAAAGCGCCCACAACGTGTTTATCAGATCTCTGCCCGTTCTGCAGGCAACACACAGACAGTGTGTCCGGCATATACCCTAATATTTGTTCCAGCTACTCATTTTCTCTATGTCTTTTCTCACTTTCTTACGCGTGGGAGCGGCCGGATATCCCAACGAAATGAGCAAAGGCACCCGTCGGTTGCCAATCCCGAGGAGCTTCTTCACATTCTTTTCGTCAAACCATCCCATGATGCACGTGCCCAGTCCGAGCTCGGCGGCCTGCAGACAGAAATGCTCCACCGCAATCCCCACATCGAGCAGCGAATACTCCTTGTCCTTGATGACACTGCCGATACCCGCCATGAAATTCATCTTCTCCAGCACCACCGCCACAATAACGGGGCATTCGCGGGCAAACTTGTTCATCCCCAGCCCGGCGGCATACTCTCCCATCTTCCGCGCCAGTTCCGGCTCGTCCACCACCACAAATTTCCACGGCTGGGAGTTGCAGGCCGAAGGAGCCATACGGGCTGCCTCGAGGCATTTCACCACCAGTTCGCGGTCCACCGGACGCTGCTCATACTTACGGTCGCTCTGCCGCATCCGTACCAATTCTGAAAAGTCCATAGTCTATATCTTGTCTTAATTAATTTTATCATCCGGAGCAAAGTTAGTGATATTTGCACAAAGAATCCTTCAAATTAACTAATTTTGCAACCGACAAATTCTTATGTGATGAAGAAGAAAGCCTTTCCGGATATCCCCGCCGGTGCGGACAAAATTCTGCTCCACACCTGTTGCGCTCCCTGCTCGTCGGCCATCATCGAATGCCTGATGCAGCACGGCGTCACCCCTGTTATCTATTATTGCAACCCCAATATATTCCCGGCCGGGGAATACCGCATCCGCAAGGACGAATGCACCCGCTATGCGCAGGCGCTCGGACTCGAAATCATCGAAGCCGGCTACGACCACGAAGCGTGGTTGCGACAGATGGCGGGACTGGAGGACGAACCGGAACGCGGCAGGCGCTGTCTGCGTTGCTTCAGGATGCGTCTGGCCGACACGGCACGTTACGCGGCCGGCCATGGATTCCGGTTCATCTCCACCACCCTGGCATCGAGCCGCTGGAAAAGCCTGGAACAAATCAACGAGGCCGGGCGCGAAGCCGCTGCCCCTTATCCGGCAGTCACATTCTGGGAACAGAACTGGCGAAAAGGGGGACTGAGCGAACGCCGCATCGCCCTCATCCGGGAATACGGCTTCTACAACCAGCAATACTGCGGATGCGAGTTCAGCATGCGGAAGCCGGACGAAAGGACGCTTCCACAGTTTCCCCCGTCCGGCTCAGCCTCACCATGACGCTCCGCCTGCCACGGCGGCATCATACCTTATCGTTTTATTCCGTCACTTCCTCGGCTTTCACGAACGAAAGACGTTCCGCCCGTTTCAGCCAACGGTGCAGGCGGACTCCGTTGACAAACTCGGAAATACCGTAGCAGATGCTGCAAATGCCCAAAACGATGAAAGGCAGGGAAGCCGACTCGAACGGACGGGCTATAATGAACACTCCCGCCAGCAGCACCAGCGACGGAACGACGAATACCGGCCAGGACAGGGGCATCACTTTACGGTAACTGATAAGAGCCGCCATCTGATTGATTCCGGCAATGACGAACAGGCCTCCCAGCATCCACATCAGATAGAGGATGAAGTAACCCGGGAAAAAGAACAGAAACATTCCGAACAGGAAACTCCCCAGCCCCACAACGGGAAAGAACGGTTTCATCTTCTCTTTCGAACGCCAGCGCACCCATACATAGCTTGCCAACGAGACCAGTCCGGAAAGAAAGAACAACACGCCGATAATCTGCACGAGCAACGGAGACGTCATCTCCGGATTAGACACCAGCAATATACCGATCAAAATCGTACACACGGAACGGAACACATAACTGTTAATCACTCTCATATCCTTTCACTTTTTAAGTTAAACATTCAAGAAGCCCTCCTGCGAAAGCTCACGGGCAAAGATAAAAAGAAAACATGAAAACCGGAATGCGCCTTTTTATACTTTGACATTCCATTAGATTTTTATACTAATGCAGGCTTCCCGGGGGCAGAAAATTACAAAACTTTGCATTTGGCGGAATACTATCGTGAACTCATCAGGAATACTATCCTTAGGGGGTAAGGAATACTATCCTTGGGGAACAAGAAATACGTTCCTTAGGAGATAAGGAATACTGTCGTGAGTAGCTAAGGATAGTATTTCACTACCCACAGTGAACAGCGCTCCACTACCTATAGTAAACCGTGCTCCACTACCCACAGTGAACAGCGCTTCACTACCTATAGTAAACCGCACTCCACTTGGCAGGTGAACAGCCTACGGCTTGTCAAGTGTCTTGCCTGTGGCTTGACAAGCGCCTTGCCTGTGGCTCGACGTCGGAACTGCCAGCGAGATGTTCGGCCGGAACTTGTAGCACTCCTCCCTACACACATGTTGGCCGGAAAATGCTTCAATGGTTCAAACTATTTGATTGTCAGCAACAAATGATTCATTTATCCTTCAGTTTTCCTTCATTCATCCTTCAGTTTTTCCGTTAGAATGCACACCGAAACCGGATTATACTGAACCATTACTCATTGATATTCAATAAGTTTGAACCATACTAAAACATTTGTGAACCTTTTGTGAACCATTACTTATTGATAATCAAATAGTTTGAACCATTGAAGCATTTTCCGGCCAACATGTGTGTAAGGGACCGGATTTTATCCCCCGCTAATTTTCTACTGAACAATAAAAACTCCTGTATAGGATGGAAGAAAGAAGAAGGGAATTTTATTTCTCCTGCCGACATAAAAATCTCGCGCTTTTTATCTACATTTGCTATCGGAAACAATAATCACTCATGTCGTTCATTTCTTTCGACTTTCTAATCTTCCTGCCACTGGTTTTTCTGGGGTACTGGTTCCTGTTCGGACGCAACCTGAGAGTCCAGAACCTGTTTGTCGTAACCGTCAGCTATGTATTCTACGGCTGGTGGAGCCCCACTTTCCTGCTACTCATTTTCATCACGTCCGCATGCAGCTATGTCAGCGGCCTCCTCATCGAGCGCGTCCGGCTCACCGGAACGGGAAGCGAGCGGACGGCCTGGTGGATATCCGAGGCCAACGTGGCCGTCAATATCGGCATCTTAGGCGTATATAAATACTACGACTTCTTTGCCGCCAGTCTCGTAGACCTGTTCGCCCTGGGGGGCATCCGACTGAACATCCGTTCGCTGAACCTGGTATTGCCTGTCGGCATCAGTTTCTATACCTTTCAGGCATTGAGCTATACCATCGATGTGTACCGGCAGAAGCTACAGGCCTGCAAGGACCCCGTGGTCTTCTTCGCCTTCATCAGCTTCTTTCCCCAATTAGTGGCCGGCCCCATCGAACGGGCCACCAGCCTCCTGCCGCAATTCCGGCAGAAACGCACATTCGACTATACGGCGGCGGCCGACGGATGCAGACAGATTCTATGGGGATTCTTCAAGAAGATGGTCATCGCGGACAACTGCGGAAAACTGGTAGACGAGATCTACACCGGATATGACACCATGAGCTCTTCCACCCTGGTACTGGGCATGATCTATTTTACCTTCCAGAGCTATTGCGACTTCTCCGGCTACTCGGACATCGCCATCGGCACGGCACGACTGTTCGGCATCCGGCTGATGCGCAACTTCAATTTTCCCAATTTCAGCCGGGACATCGCCGAATTCTGGCGCCGGTGGCACATCTCGCTCAACACATGGTGGCGCGACTACATCTATTTCCCGTTGGGAGGAAGCCGGTGCAGCACGATAAAACGGGTACGCAACACGGCGGCCATCTTCCTGATAAGCGCCCTGTGGCACGGCGGCAACTGGACATTCATCGCCTGGGGCGTGTACCACATCCTGCTCTTCCTCCCGCTGCTGCTCCTGCGCCGCAACCGACGCTTCACCGGCCCCGTGGCCGAAGGGCGCAGCCTGCCCACCTGGCTCGAGACAGGACAGATGGTGCGCACGTTCCTGCTGGTGGCCTTCGGCCGCATATTCTTCCGTTCGGAAACCATCGGGCAGGCGTTTTCCTACATCGGACGCATGTTCTCTCCTTCCCTGCTGGAGACACCGAGCCGCCTGAGCCTCATCCTCCTCGCCGCCATCGGACTGATGACCGCCATGGAATGGTACAACCGGAACGAACAGCACGGACTGAGCCGGACCACCCAATGGGCGCCCGCCGCCCGCGTCGGTACCTACTGGGGACTGCTGTTGCTCATCTATTTCTTTGCCGGGCAGACAGAGAACTTCATTTATTTCCAATTCTGACGCCTATGGACTTCCGACTGTTTTTCCGTAAGACACTGCTGATACTGATGCTGCCCCTGGCCGTATTTCTCGCCGCCTATGAGTATGCCTACCGGCACATCGAGAATTCCTACTCTCTGAAGGACAAGGCCATGAAGACGAGAAGAGACGGCATCGAGGTGCTGATACTCGGCAACTCGCACACGTTCTTCGGCCTGAATCCCGACTACTTCTCCCGGCCTGCTTTCAACGCAGCCAACGTATCGCAAGACTTCCGTCACAATCATTTCATCTTCTTCCGCTATGCTACCCGCATGCCTCGCCTGCGTCAGATCATCATCCCGCTTTCGTTCAGCGCCTTGTGGGGATTCCTCGAACGGGAAGACGACAGCTGGCGCATGAGGAAGTATGTCCTTTACATGGGAGACACGTCCGTATCCTGGACGAAGCCCGAATGGCATTTCGAATTCATGAGCGTGGGCAACCGCAGCCTGTGGGACGCCCTCAAAGGAAAGGACCTGCTACAATGTACGCCGGAAGGGACACATACGGGGAACAAACTGAGCGAACGGGACGCGGACTGGCAGGAGAAGTGGCAGGGGCCCGTGGGACGGCACTCCCATTTCCTGAAAAACGACAGCCGGACACTGGCCGAGGCACTGGCCGTCAACGCCCGCTACTTAGAAGAGATTCTGACCTATTGCAACGGAAAAGGAATCAAAGTCCTGCTTCTCACCGCTCCCGCCTGGCACACCTATTACGAACACCTGAACGCTCCCCAGTACGAGGCCATTCAGGAGTACGCCCGGCAGGTGAGCCGCACATACGGCATCACTTATCTGAACCTGCTCAAGGACGAACGTTTCACGGAAGACGACTTCTACGATGTGGATCATCTTAACGAATGGGGAGCCGCAAAACTGTCGCGAATCATCGACACATATCAATAACCTTATTAAAAATAAACAGAACCATGATCATCAAACATTTATCCGCCAGCCTGTTCTGCCTCGGCCTTACAGCGGCTGTCCATGCCCAGCAACCGCAGGGCGTGACACAATGCGGAATGCCTACCGGGCAACCGCCCTACCCGCTGACACTCTACACAGAACTGCCGCCGCTCACTGAGCCGCGCGCCGAGGACTGGAAGGGCATCAGCCGGTTGCAGGCGGCCTGGGGCAACACAGACACACGTTACGAGTTCGCACTTCCTCCGGAAACAACCGGCAAAAGCCTCCGCCTCAACGCATGGAAAGGCGAACGGGTGACGGCGCAAGCTGTCATCTGGAGCGGATGCGACACTGAAGGCATCAGCTATGAACTGACTCCCGCCACCGATGGAAAAGGCCACACCCTGCCCGGCAACGCGTTCGAATCCGGCTTCGTACGCTTCGTGATGGCCGACGGAATCAACCCGGACGGAACAGGATGCGGCCAACGGGACCACCGGCAATGGGACTCGCTCCGGCTGGCCGACTGCATCGACCCGTATTTGGACATCCTTCCGCTGAAAACACGGCAGACGCAAGGGCTGTGGATAAGCTGTCAGGTGCCCGGTGACGCTCATCCCGGCACATATCGTTGCCGCCTGCTCGTCCGCAACGGAAAACAGGAGATAGCCTCCCTCCCGCTGAGCATCCGGGTGACGGACCGTCAATTGCCGCCGCCACACGAGTGGAGCTACCACCTGGACCTGTGGCAGAATCCCTTCGCCGTGGCACGTTATTATCAGGTTCCCCTGTGGAGCGACGCACACTTCGAAGCCATGCGCCCCATCATGCAACGACTGGCCGCAGCCGGACAAAAGGTGATAACGGCCAGCATCATGCACCACCCCTGGAACGGACAGACGGAGGATGCGTTTGAAACGATGGTTACGTGGATCCGCAGGGCCGACGGTACGTGGATGTTCGACTTCACGGTATTCGACCGCTGGGTGGAATTCATGACCGGACTCGGCATAGACCGGCAGATCAACTGCTATTCGATGGTTCCGTGGAAACTGTCGTTCCAGTATTACGACCAGGCCACTAACAGCCTACGTTTCCTACAGACGGCTCCGGGCGAACCGGCCTATGAGGAAATGTGGACGGCCATGCTACAGGCTTTCTCCACCCATCTGAAAGAAAAAGGATGGTTCGACCGCTGCACCATCGCCATGGATGAACGACCGATGGACGTGATGCAACGCACCATCCGCGTCATACGCAAGGCCGACCCTGGTTTTAAGATTTCACTGGCCGGCAACTATCACGCTGAAATAGAGAAGGATCTCTACGACTACAGCATCACACTGGCCGGACGCTTCCCGAAGGATGTCATTGAACGTCGCCGGGAAGCCAGGCAGTTCAGCACGCTCTACAACTGCTGTGCCGAAGGCTATCCCAACTCCTTCACCGTCTCACCTCCGGCCGAAGCTGCCTGGTTAGGCTATTACATGGCCGCACAGGATGTAGACGGTTATCTGCGATGGGCCTACAACAGCTGGACAAAAGAGCCTCTGCTGGACAGCCGGTTCCGCACATGGGTAGCCGGTGACACGTATATGGTCTACCCCGGCAACCGCTCTTCCATCCGCATGGAACGACTGATTGAGGGAATACAAGCATTTGAGAAAATACGCATCCTGCGCCGAGAAGCCGAAAGACACAAGGACACCGCCATGCTGCGCAAACTGGACACCATGTTGCAGAGCTTCCGCCTGCAGGACTTCCCGCAGAAAGCCGCTGCCACGACAGTGCGGAAAGCACGGCTGATATTGGAAAATATGTAGTTCCGCATCCCTCTTGACAGACAAACATTTCCCCTGTTCTTCACCCAAAGCGGAAGACAGGGGAAACTTCTTTATACATCTACCAATGTATGTCTCTCCGAAAAACTACAGTCGCACCGTCTTGTTCAACAGGTAATAATCGAGGAGCGTCATGGCAGCCATGGCCTCCACCACCGGCACCGCACGGGGCAGTACGCAAGGATCGTGACGCCCGCGGGCTTTCAACACAGTGTCCTCACCGTTCCGGTCGACCGTCGGTTGCTCCATCAGCAACGTGGCCACCGGTTTGAAAGCCACCCGAAAATAGATATCTTGTCCATTGCTAATGCCGCCCTGTATGCCACCGCTGTGATTCGTACGCGTGTCGAAGTATCCGTCATGATTATAAAAAAGGTCGTTCTGCTCACTGCCCCGCTGAACCACTCCGTCGAACCCTTCGCCGTATTCAAAGCCTTTCACGGCATTGATGCTCAGCATGGCACCGCCTAAAGCCGCATGCAGTTTACCGAACACCGGTTCACCCAGTCCGACAGGACAACTTGTGATAACGCACGTGATGACACCGCCGATGGTGTCTCCCTGCCCTTTCACTTCGGCAATCAGTTCCTCCATCCTCCGGGCAGTGTCCGCATCGGGACAGCGCACGGCATTGCTCTCTATGGCCGATAGATCGTATTTCTTGTAATCCCGGTCCAGAGCGATGGAACCTACCTGCGACGTATAGGCCGTCACGGTAATACCCAGCTGCCGCAGGGCGAGCTTGGCCAGTGCTCCGGCCACACACCGGGCGATGGTCTCGCGTGCCGAGGAACGTCCGCCGCCGGCATGGTCGCGCAGACCGTATTTCTGTGTATAGGTATAATCGGCATGCGAAGGACGGTACACATCGCGCATATTGTCATAGTCCGCGGAATGCTGGTTCTCGTTCCTCACCAGAAAGCCGATGGGGCATCCCGTGGAACGTCCTTCGAAGATGCCGGACAGGAACTCCACCCGGTCTGCCTCCTTACGGGATGTCGTGATGCGGCTCTGCCCGGGACGACGGCGGTTCAGCTCCGCCTGTACGAACTCCGTGTCTATCTCTATCCCGGCCGGAAAACCGTCTATCACCCCACCGATACCAGGTCCATGGCTCTCGCCGTAGCCGGTCAGGCGGAATACTGTGCCAAAGGTGTTGCTCATGACTCCTATACCTTAATATTTATCATATACCATCAATGGCAGTGTCCGCAACTGCAGCCGCCATCCTCATGACCTCCGCAACCGCACTCATCGTCGCAGTCGCCGCCACAACCGCCGCATCCACAGCTGCAACCGCCCTCTCCGCTCAGCATGTTCAGCATGCCCTGTATCTCATCCTTCGTCGCCTCGCGGTTTTCCGTCACTTCGCCTACGAAATTCAGAGCCTTCCCTGCCAGCGGATGGTTCAGGTCCACCGTCACCGTTGTCTCCGTCACCTCGGCAATCGTTCCGTTGAAACGCGCACCGTCGGCGTTCATCAAAGGCACCACGGCACCGGGATAAATGCGTTCCTTGTCGAAGTGTCCGTTCACCTTGAACGTATCCTTGGAAAGTTCTATCACGCGTTCCTGTTCATAAGGTCCGTATGCCTCGTCCACCGACAAGATGAAATCGAACTTGTCTCCTTTCACCAAAGGGATTATCTGTGCTTCAAAAGCATCGAGCGTCGTGCCCAGCCCCGAAATAAACTGAAAGGGATGTTCCGCCGTAGCCTTCTCGACCAGTTCCTTTTTTCCGTCGAAGTCCGTATACAATTCGTATGCTACAGTAATGTACTTATTAGATGTTGTCTCCATAATCTTGTATTTATTAATAATTGAAAGCGCAAAGATATGGATAATATTTGAGAAAAAGAAAGATACGGAAAGGCAAATCAACAGAAGCAAAAAACGCATACTTCAGCAAAAGCGCGCTCAAAGCGCGGGAGGCCATACTTAACAAATCGCACTTTTAAGCTTTTATTAGATGCGAATTTTAAAAGGATTTGCACAAATCAGATTGGATTTATCACTCACATTAGTTTTTTTATCTTTCAATATTTTGTCTGATATGAAAAAAGGGACTACCTTTGTAGCCTTATAACAGAACGACTAAAACATACAATAAAGATGAAAAACAAGTTGCGCAGCGCTTTCAGCACAGAGGGACGCAGAATGGCGGGAGCCAGAGCCCTCTGGGTGGCCAACGGCATGAAGAAAGAACAATTCGGCAAACCTATCATCGCCATCGTGAACTCGTTCACACAGTTCGTACCGGGGCATACCCACCTGCACGAAGTGGGTCAGATGGTGAAAGCGGAGATCGAGAAACTGGGGTGCTATGCAGCTGAATTCAACACCATCGCCATCGACGACGGTATCGCCATGGGACACGACGGCATGCTCTATTCGCTGCCCTCGCGCGACATCATCGCCGACAGCGTGGAGTACATGGTAAATGCCCATAAGGCGGATGCCATGATATGCATCTCCAATTGCGACAAAATTACACCGGGCATGTTGATGGCCAGCATGCGCCTGAACATCCCCACCGTCTTCGTGTCGGGCGGACCGATGGAAGCCGGCCGATGGAAAGGCGAAAACATCGACTTGATCACGGCCATGGTGAAAGGAGCGGACGACAGCGTGGGACAGGAAGAACTGGACCAGATAGAGCAGCACGCCTGTCCTGGCTGCGGCAGTTGTTCGGGTATGTTCACAGCCAATTCGATGAACTCGCTCACCGAGGCGCTGGGACTGTCATTGCCCGGAAACGGCACGATACTGGCCACACACACCAACCGCCTGCAACTGTTCCGTGATGCCGCCGCACTCATTGTGCGGAACGCTTATAAATATTACGAAGAGGGCGACGAAAGCGTACTGCCCAAAAGCATTGCGACACGGGCCGCCTTCCTCAACGCCATGACACTGGACATCGCCATGGGGGGCTCGACAAACACGGTGCTTCACCTGCTGGCCGTAGCCAACGAGGCAGGTGTAAACTTCAGGATGGCAGATATCGACGCACTGAGCCGCAAGGTGCCCTGCCTGTGCAAACTGGCTCCCAATACAACGAAATATTCCATTCAGGAGTGCAATCGCGCCGGAGGAATCCTGAATATCCTGACCGAACTGGCCAAAGGGAACCTGCTGGACATGTCCTGCAAACGGGTGAACGGCACGACACTGGGAGAAGACATCGAAAAATACACAATCACCAAAGACACATTGGATGCCGAAGCGGAGCGCATCTACAGGAGTGCGCCGGGCGGAACATTCAGTACCCAGATGGGATCGCAGAGTTCGGTTTACCAGACACTCGACACGGACCGGGACGGCGGATGTATCCGCGACATTGAACATGCTTACAGCCGGGACGGCGGACTGGCTGTTCTGTTCGGCAACATCGCACAGGACGGCTGTGTGGTGAAGACAGCCGGTGTAGACGAAAGTATCTGGCATTTCAGCGGGCCGGCCAAGGTGTTCGATTCGCAAGAAGATGCCTGCGAGGGAATTCTCGGCGGCAAGGTCGTAAGCGGCGACGTGGTAGTCATCACGCACGAAGGACCGAAAGGAGGACCGGGCATGCAAGAAATGCTCTACCCTACCTCTTATATAAAGAGTCGCCACCTGGGCAAGGAATGCGCCCTCATCACGGACGGGAGATTCTCGGGCGGTACGTCCGGACTGAGCATCGGACACATTTCTCCGGAAGCGGCTGCCGGCGGGAACATCGGCAAAATAGTGGACGGCGACATTATCGAAATCGACATTCCTTCGCGCAGCATCCGCGTAAATCTGAGCGACGAGGAACTGGCTGCCCGTCCGCAACGACCGATGACGCGCCATCGCATCGTACCCAAGTCCCTGAAGGCATACGCCTCTATGGTGAGTTCGGCCGACAAAGGCGGCGTACGGATTATTAACGATTAACCACAACGGAAAACATTTTTATATGACAACAGAACGGATTACAGGCGCGGAAGCCTTGATGCGCTCACTGATAAACGAGGGGGTGACCACTTTGTTCGGCTATCCCGGCGGAGCTATCATGCCGGTATTCGACGCCCTCTACGACCATCCGACGGAATTAAACCACATATTGGTACGCCACGAACAGGCCGCGGCGCACGCCGCCCAAGGATATGCACGCGTGTCGGGACGGGTCGGCGTGACGCTGGTAACCAGCGGGCCGGGAGCCACCAACACGATTACGGGCATAGCTGATGCCATGATGGACAGCACACCCATCGTTGTCATCTGCGGCCAAGTAGGAGCGACGATGCTGGGAACCGATGCTTTTCAGGAATGCGACCTGGTGGGAGTTACGCAGCCTATTTCTAAATGGGCTTATCAAATACGCCGGGCCGAAGACGTGGCATGGGCTGTCAGCCGGGCTTTCTATATCGCCCGCAGCGGACGCCCCGGTCCTGTGGTTCTGGACTTTACCAAAAACGCCCAGACAAGCTATGTGGACTATATGCCGCAGAAGATAGAATTCATCCGTAGCTACGTGCCGGTGCCTGCCACGGAGGAGGCTTCTGTACGCCAGGCAGCCGAACTTATTAATACCTCCCGCCGGCCACTGGTACTGGTCGGCCAGGGAGTGGAACTCGGCAACGCACAGGCCGAACTGCGTGCGTTCATAGAGAAAGCGGACATGCCGGCGGGATGTACCCTGCTGGGACTATCCGCCATATCCTCCGACCATCCGCTGAACATGGGCATGCTGGGCATGCACGGCAGTCTGGCGACAAACGTGAAGACACAACAATGCGACGTACTGATTGCAGTCGGTATGCGGTTTGATGACCGCATCACCGGCAGGCTGGAAACGTATGCCCGGCAGGCGAAAATCATTCACTTCGACATCGACCCCAGCGAAATCAACAAGAACGTCCGCGTAGATGTAGCCGTGACGGGAGACTGCAAGGAAACGCTCGCCGCCGTAACGGCCCTGCTGGATGGCAACGAACATACGGAATGGAAAGAAAGTTTCCGCGAACATGCGGAAAAAGAAGACCGCATCGTCATCCAACCGGAAATCCATCCCTCGGAAGGCCCTGTCAAAATGGGAGAAGCTGTAAGGAAAGTGACGGAACTGACCGACAACAAGGCAGTCCTTGTGACAGACGTGGGACAGAACCAGATGATGGCGGCACGCTACTTCAAGTTTACAGAGAAACGCAGCATAGTGACCTCCGGCGGTATGGGTACAATGGGATTCGGATTACCGGCCGCCATCGGCGCCACGTTCGGCGCCCCCGAACGCACCGTGTGCCTGTTTCTCGGCGACGGCGGCCTGCAGATGTGCATCCAGGAGCTGGGCACTATCATGGAACAGCGGTGCCCGGTGAAAATCATCCTGCTGAACAACAATTATCTGGGCAACGTGCGCCAATGGCAAGCCATGTTCTTCAACCACCGCTATTCTTTCACTCCGATGATGAATCCCGACTATAACATGATAGCTTCGGCCTATGCGATTCCGAACGAAACGGTCACCGAACGGGAACAGCTGGAGGATGCCATCCGGCGTATGATAACCACGGAAGGACCGTATCTGTTGCAGATTGCCGTCATCGAGGAAGGCGAAGTATTGCCCATGTGCTGCCCTGGCAATGATGTGGACGACATGTTACTGAAAATTAAATAGGAATAGACATGGAACAGGACAAGAAATTATATACACTGCTCGTTTTCTC
The DNA here is from genome assembly GCA_964540455.1 of uncultured Paraprevotella sp. Lineage (GTDB taxonomy): Bacteria > Bacteroidota > Bacteroidia > Bacteroidales > Bacteroidaceae > Paraprevotella. The sequence goes on along the minus strand of CAZIMK010000017.1, from coordinate 28,269 downwards.
GGAAAACTTTGCCGGACTGCTGAACCAGGTGACAGCCGTATTCACACGTCGCCAAGTGAACATCGAGAGCCTGAACGTATCCGCCTCCAGCACACAGGGCGTACATAAATACACCATCACCTGCTGGAGTACGGAAGAACAGATTGACAAAATCACGAAACAGATAGAAAAGAAGATAGACGTACTCAAGGCAAACTACTTCACCGACGATGACTTGTTTATCCAGGAAGTGGGACTGTACAAACTCTCCACGCAGGTGGTTCTGGAGCAACCGGACATTTCACGCCACATCCGCAAACACGGAGGACGCATCGTGGAAGTAAACCCCACCTATACAATAGTCAGTAAAAAAGGCATGACGGACGACATCGTGTCTCTCTATGAGATTCTCCAGAAATACAATTGCGTGCTTCAATATGCACGCTCCGGACGTATTGCCGTCACCAAGAGTCCGGTGGAATACCTCGACCGCTATCTTGAAGAACGGAGGAAAGTGTACGAGGCACAACAGGAAAAGGCACAGATATAGAAACGCAACAATGAAAGACAAGACCGGGCATTATGAATTTGTAGCCGAACCTTTCCATGTCGATTTCACCGGCAGGCTGTTTATGGGAGTATTGGGCAACCACCTGCTCAACTGCGCCGGATTCCATGCCAGCGACAGGGGGTTCGGGATAGCCAACCTGAATGAAAGCAACTATACATGGGTGCTCTCGCGGCTGGCCGTGGAACTGACGGAAATGCCGAAAGCATACGAAAAGTTCGCCATAGACACATGGATAGAGAACGTCTACCGTCTGTTTACCGACCGCAATTTCGCTATTACCGGACCGGAAGGCAAGGTGTACGGATATGCGCGCTCCGTATGGGCGATGATCGACATGGACACGCGCAAACCGGCCGACCTACTGACACTGCACGGCGGACGAATCACCGACTATATGCTGGCCGGCAGGATATGCCCCATCGAGAAACCCGGACGCATCAAGGTTTCCTCACAGACCGCATGCCGCAACCTGGAAATCCGGTACTGCGACATCGACATCAACGGGCATGTGAACAGTATCAAATACATGGAACACGTCATGGACCTCTTTCCGAAAGAATGGTACGCCGACCGGCATTTATACCGTTTCGAAATGGCCTACGTGGCCGAAAGCTATTACGGAGATACACTGAGTTTCTTTCGCGAGTCTAAAGGAGACGGCAACGAATTTGACATAGAGGTGAGGAAGAACGCGGGGAGTAAGGAAACGCCTTCGGGGGAAACCGTATGTCGCAGCAAGCTTATCTTCCGTAACAAATAATCGTTTTTCGCGGGTTATACAGAATAATTGTGTAACTTTGCAGACATATATAAGAAAGAATTGAAATCACAATAATAACAACGCGGTAACAATGCCGCATAAAACAGACAAAGAAATGGCAGAAATGAATTTTGGAGGTGTCATTGAAAATGTAATGACACGCGAAGAATTTCCTTTGGAAAAGGCTCGTGAGATATTGAAAGACGAGACAATCGCAGTTTTAGGATACGGCGTGCAAGGCCCCGGACAGGCCTGCAACCTCCGCGACAACGGATTCAATGTCATTGTCGGCCAGCGTCAGGGTAAGACATACGAAAGGGCCGTCGCCGACGGATGGGTGCCGGGAGAAACATTGTTCTCTCTGGAAGAGGCTGCCGAAAAAGGAACCATCGTTTGCATGCTTCTCTCCGATGCCGCACAAATGCAGCTTTGGCCTACAATCAAACCGTATCTCACGGCCGGCAAGACTTTATACTTTTCCCATGGCTTCGCCATCAACTGGAGCGACCGTACGGGAGTTGTTCCTCCGTCGGACATCGACGTAATCATGGTTGCTCCCAAAGGCTCCGGCACGTCTCTCCGTACCATGTTTCTCGAAGGCCGCGGCCTGAACTCTTCCTATGCCGTATACCAGAACGCTTCCGGCAAGGCTTTTGAAAAGGTTGTAGCTTTCGGCATCGGCATCGGTTCCGGTTACCTGTTTGAAACGACATTCAAACGCGAAGCTACATCCGACCTAACCGGAGAACGCGGTTCTCTTATGGGTGCCATCCAGGGACTGCTACTGGCTCAATATGAAGTATTGCGCGAAAACGGACACACTCCTTCCGAAGCATTCAATGAAACGGTCGAGGAACTTACCCAGAGCCTCATGCCCCTGTTCGCCGCCAAAGGTATGGACTGGATGTATGCCAACTGTTCGACTACGGCACAGCGTGGTGCTCTCGACTGGATGGGACCGTTCCACGATGCAATCAAACCGGTGGTCGAAAAACTCTACCACAGCGTAGTCACCGGCAACGAAGCCCAGATTTCCATCGACAGCAACAGCCAGACAGACTATCGCGTGAAACTGGAAGCCGAACTGAAAGCACTGCGTGAAAGCGAAATGTGGCGCACGGCTGAAACTGTCCGCAAGCTGCGTCCCGAAAATAATTAGGCAAAGGACACCACGTCTTCTCTCCCCTCTTGCTCGTCCTGTTTCAGGGCAGAGCAAGGGGGGAATTTTATTTATCCGCATTTTTCCGACAATGCCAGTCCGTAAATCCACAGACAGAAAAAGAATCGTTTATTTCACAAAATCTCTTTGCTATATCTTTCAAATACTTTAATTTTGTCCTTTAACAACCTGTTAACAACGAATCTGTTCTTCTATGGAACACATTATATAACATTAAGGACACCATATATCATGAAAAAAGCTATAAGCCTCGGACTTCTGGTGGCATCCATGTCCCTCCCGAGCACCCTTCAGGCCACCCCCATTGACGGAGACACCTTATGCGTACGCCTCAGAACTGGCATGACAGACGTATTCGGACCGGATATCCTGACGGATTATGAACAGACCTCGGACAGTCTCCGGCTAAGACTTGCCACCGATACAATCATACGTTATGAACTGAAAAGCATCGAGTCCATAGATACCCGTCCCGGAAAACTGCCGACTTTCACATCGTATAAATTCAACAATAAATACAACGACCAGTTACCGACCGACGTGATAGCCGAGGTTACGCCTGATGCCGTCACGGCCAGTGTAGGCGCCATAGGCAAGTGGCTCACAGCTTCATTCAATCTCAGCGATCCCCAGGCCAAAGCGTACGTAAACGGCAAAGAGCAGACCAGTAAGGTTTCACGATTGCATTTCAACGAACCACAAGTTTACACCCTGGCTCTGCCGAACATGCGTACCCTCGCCTATCGCAAGGTAAAAGACGAAGTGTGGAGCAACCCTGATGAGAATATCACACTGGGCGAAATATCCCTGAGCAGTGATATGCTCTCCACGAATGCACCGTCCAACTATGAAGAAGATCTGAGCAACATGCTGGACAACGACCTTACCACGTTCTTTCATTCCACTTGGGGCAGTGGTGAATATACGCCCCTCCCCCAGGACAAGCACCCTTATATTCAGATCAATCTGAAAAAAAGAATCCAGAAACTGGTATTCGAATACACGACGCGCCATGACACCCCCGAACGCTGTCCGACCAGTTTCCTGTTGCAGGCAAGCAACGACGGTACGAACTGGACAGACATCCGTACCCTTACCCAAGAAGACGGTATCCCGGCCAGCGGTATTTCCCAGGTCTATACATCCCCGGTCATCAATATGGGAAAAAAATACAGATATTTGCGCCTGACCATGCTGAGTGCATCCTATAAAAACTATCTCTGCCTGGCTGAATTCAAATTGTCAGAAGTGACATGGGAAGGCGAAGGCAACGAACCCGTATTGCTATCACCTGCCGTTTACGAATATCAGTGGGAACCATACGGCCGTAGCGTGACGGTTACGACCGAATGGCTTACCGACAAAGCTACAAATGTCCCCCGCATCGATATCAATATCGAAAACAATGCGATGCCTGCCGACAAAGTCACCTATCTGAACGCTCATATCACTATCGATGGCGGAGGCGTCTTCGCTGATTTCGAGGACGATGTGCGAATCAAAGGACGCGGTAACACAAGCTGGGCCGGTACGACCGGAAAGAGCCCGTACAGACTGAAATTCGATTCATCCGTAAAACCTTTCGGACTTACGAAAGGTAAGAACTGGGTGTTGTTGGCAAACAGACAGGACAACTCCATGATGACCAATGCTCTGGCCATGAAGATCGCCCGGCTTGCCGGTACGGCCGGAGCCAACGACATCATCCCTGTGGAGCTATATATGAACGGAGCATACCGCGGCAGTTACAACTTCACACAGCACGTAGGACTGAGCAACAACAGTATAGATCTCGATGATGAAACAAATGCGACATTGATTGAGTTGGATTCCTATTACGACGAAGATTATAAATTCCGCGACGCATCTTATAATCTCTATGTCAATATCAAAGACCCAGATATTGCGGCACTTCCTAACGGAAAAGAACGCTTTTATCAAATCCAGTCCGACTTCAACCGTTTCACGGGTGCCGTCAAAGCCGGTTCGGAATATACGGATCTCATCGACGTAGACATGCTGGCCCGTTTCCTGTTTGTGAACGAACTGGTACTTAACCTCGAACTTAGCCATCCCAAAAGCGTGTTCCTGTACAAAGAGGATTTGCTGGCGCTCCACAGCCGCTATGTATTCGGCCCCGTATGGGACTTCGACTGGGCATACGGATACGAAGGGAACTACAACTACTGTACAGCTTCTCCCGAAATAAATTATTACAACAAATTATCCGGATACGGCAAAAGTTTCTTCAATGCCTTGCGCTACAACAGCGAAGAGGTGCGCCGCGCCAGTTACAGCGTATGGAAGGAGTTCATGGACAAATACACGGAAGAACTGGCCGATTTTGTTGACGAATATTACCAATATGCCCGCCCGTCTTTCGAAAACAACGCCACACGATGGAACGACGGTAAAGAATATGCGACCATAGCCGACAACATGCGTACATGGATTATCAAACGCGCCCATTACATATATGACAAAATAGAAACGTTCGACCTGTCCTCTCCACTTCCCGTCAAGCATGGTGACGTGAACCTCGACGGCGCCGTCACCATGGCTGACGTCGTATGTGTGATAAACTACATACTGGGACATGAGAACGAGACATTCGATTTCAGCCAGGCCGATATAGATAGTAACAAGGAGATTACCATCAATGATGCCGTACATATCATCGCCCTCGCCATGAATCAGCCGACCAATCAGGTCCGCCACCTGAGACTCCCACAGGCAAACGTATCCGTCCGGCCTGAAACATTCGATGCTGCTCCCGGTATCGGAACTGTCATGCCTTTGACCCTCACCATCGCCGAAGGCAACTACAGCGCTTTGCAGATGGACATCACATTGCCCGACGGCATGACACTGGACGACGTCGCCCTGCCGGAATTGCCCGGTATACAGATCCGTACATCAGAACTGGCCGAAAGCAATTATCGTATCGCCCTGTATGCACCGGACGGCGACATACTGCCGGTAGGAAACACCTATCTGCGTCTCAGTGTAACCGCCACCCGGATGGTTCCTCAGGCAGAACGCGTCGTCAGCATCGACAACGCCCAGATTGCAGACAGCAAGGGCGAGGACAGCCGTATCGCTCCCCGCTCCGCCACATTCAATCTGAACACGGCGACCGGCATCGATGCAACGTCCGGTACACATAGCATACGTGGCGGAGAAGCACTCTTTGTCGAAAGCCTGACTTCCGGAGAGATTCGTATCTACATGACCGACGGACGCCTGTTCCGCACATGTCCCGTCGCTTCCGGCCGTACGCGCATAGACCTGCCACGCGGCATCTATATCGTAAACAATGAAAAAGTAATCATCAAATAATGTCGAAGCCATGAAACAACTGATATATTTCCTGTTGGCTCTCCTGTACTTTCTGCCGCAGAACATAAAAGCGGAAGCAAACATTTCCGCGAGTATAACCGAAACAGAACCGCGCAGTTCCTGGCTGGTGACTGTGACATTATCCAACTCTGCCGAATCCAACTATACGGCCTTTCAGATGAATGTCTACCTGCCCGACGGTTTCCGGTATACTGACGGAAGCATCGCCCCCGGACAGTCCATTCCGGCACACATGGTTGCCGCTGCCCGGCATCCGGACGGATTCCTGCGCATAACCGCCTATTCGGCAACAAATCTTGCCATCGCTTCCGGCGAAAAGACATTGGTAAGCTTTCAACTGACAGCCGATCCCGCCACAGTTCCGAGCGGGACCCATAACCTTGTCTTCAGCCATATTCTTTTTTCCCAACGCAATGGCATAGAAGCGCAACTGGAAGATATCTCCACCCAGCTCACCTGTTCCGAACCCCAGGCATACCGTATCACATATATGGTAGACGGTCAGGTCTATCACACCACGGAAGTGAAACAAGGTGCCTCCGTCACTCCGCCGGCTGCCCCCGTGAAAGAGGGACATACATTTGAGGGATGGGACGGTTTGCCTGAAATTATGCCGGCCAATGATATTACTGTCACAGCCCGTTTTACGGTAAACAACTACACGGCTTCTTACTATCTCGACAATGAGCTGTACACGACACAGGAGGTCGCATACGGAAGTGCGCTTACTCTCCCGGACGTGATGCCTCCCGCCGGTTATATCTTCGAGGAATGGAACGATGTCCCCGCCACCATGCCTGCCCATGACATCAGCATCTACGGTACGCTGAAAGCGGTTCCTCCCACTCATATCGAGTCCCTCCCGTCATACGACCGTCCCGTGGACGTCTACAATCTGCAAGGAATGCTCATCAGACGCAACATCCTGCCGAAACAATTGTCCAGGGAGCTTCCCACCGGCATATATATCGTCTCTGGCCGTCTGACAATAATCAGATAAGCTACAGACGAATCCAGGAAGCACTGCTATGACCATCCGGTCGATTTCTGCTTCCCCTTCCCCTGAAAAACGGATAGTTTAAAAGTGGTTCCCCCATCCCCCAGGCGGCTTCATTCGAGTGAAGCCGTCTGGGGGGCGTCTGCAAAGATACGACATGAAAAAGCCGTTGTCAAGACCCCGGGCCGCCGCGGGCACTTTCCTGAACCATTACACATTGAAGTACAATGCATTCCGCACATTGGTTGCCGACGCAACCAAACGAACGGCTCCTATACACACATGTTGGCGGAAATAGGCTTCAATGGTTCAGACTCACTGAGTATCAACGAGTAATGGTTCACAAAAGGTTCAGCAATGATTCAGCGATAGTTCAGACTCGCTGAGTATCAGTGCGTAATGGTTCAGGAATTAGCGGTAACTGCATCCGGCGGCAGAAAAAACGAAGGATAGATGAAGGAAAACTGAAGGATAAATGAACCTTTTGTCGCTGGCAATCAAACAGTTTGAAACATTGAAGCATATTTCTGCCAACATATGTGTAGGGAGGAAGCGGTGACGGCCCCTGCCTGCCATTCCGCAGGCAGTTCCGGTGTCAAGCCGCAGGCTGTTCACTTGCCGAGTGGAATGCGGTTCACTATAGGCAGTGAAGCACGGTTCACTGTGGGTAGTGAAGCACGGTTCACTATAGGTAGTGGAGTGCTGTTCACTATGGGTAGTGAAATACTATCCTTAGATGCTCACGATAGTATTCCTTACACCCTAAGGATAGTATTCCTGATGGTCTTATGATAGTTGGAATGAACACGTTTAAGTCTGAATGAATACATTATCGTAGTTAGAATGACGACATTACGATAACTATAACAACACCTAAAATACGCTTCTTTTGTAAATTACCCCCAATTTTAAAAAGAGCCGTGGTGGTTGCCCTGATTTATTTCATAATAAGAGTCTGTGATAAGAAAAAATGTCTATTTTTGTATTTATAAGAGTTTTATAGCACAGTCCAAATATCGTTCATCAATAAAATGACCATGAATCTGAAAAAGGAGATATTGTTTTTATTGTACCTGGTGTTGCTGCCAGCCGCAGTGCGGAGCCAACAGCCGGTCAGCGTGGACACCCTTGTGGCCCGCATCGACAAACAGCGGGAGGCCTATCCGCAGGAGAAGATCCATGTCACCACGGACCGCGATACTGCTTACAATGTCTATCTAATAAAAATATAGACCTATGTACCGTTTATTTTATATTTTACTGTTTTTATCAATTTCACGTATAGCAAGCGGTCAACAAGCCGCTAAATATATGATACATGGCCATATTGCGGATTTAATTACTCGTGCACCGATTGACAGCGCTTGGGTTTTTCTGACGGACAAAGAATCAAACATTCTTGATTCAGTGCAAGCTGTAAGAAAAGGAATGTATGGGAAAGACGGTGGATACATGTTTAATAAGACTTTCCCTAAAGGTGAGTACCTTTTGAAATTTACTCACTCTGATTATCACCCGTTAACCATCCCGCTTAAACTAAAAAGTAACGACCTGTTACCGACTGCCTACATAAAAAAGGCTCCACCAAAGGTTATGTTGGAGAAAAATTTGGCAGAAGTGGTTGTTAAGGCAACGCGGTTGAAGTTCTTTTATAAAGGAGACACCCTTGTCTATGATGCATCGGCATTCAATTTGCCGGAAGGTTCGATGCTGGATGACCTGATACGCCAGTTGCCGGGAGCGGAGCTGCGTGAAAACGGCGAGATACTGGTGAACGGAAGGAAAATAGACCAGCTTCTGTTACAGGGAAAGCACATGTTCGACAATAACAGGCAGCTTATCTTGGAGAACCTACCTTATTTTACTGTGAAAAATCTCAAGGTATTTGAAACGGAAGGCAGTGATATCGATCCATTGAACAGGCTTTATGTGATGGATGTAAATCTCAAAAAGGAATACATCAACAGTATTATTGCAAATGCAGAGGCGGGACTGGGAACCGACCTGCGCTATATGGCGCGTGCCTTTGCCTTAGGCATGTCTGAACGCTCAATGGTCAACGCATACATAAACACCAACAACCTTAATGACATTGCAAAGCCTGGTGAACGGGGAAACTGGAATCCGCAGAGTGCCGGCGATGGAATACCCAGGAACATTTTAGCAGGTATCCGATATGAAGCGGACAGCAAAAACGAAAATATTCATGCCGATGGATATATTGACTTTTCTCACACAAGTAACGATATAGAAATAACGGGGCTACGTGAAAACTATTTGTCGGGAGGCAACACATTTGAGAACTCCTTTTACACAGCGCATGATCGTGACATATCCATTCACACCCGTCATTCTTTTTTTGCAAGAGGTATGTCAGGGTTAATCAGCAGTATAGATTTAAATCCTTCATTTTCGTACAGGAAGTTCGACAACCACTCCCGGTATACCTCCACCCTGTTCAATGAAAATGTGACATCTGCATTGGGTAAAGAATGGGTCGATAGTATCATATCGCCTCAAGCAGGAAGCATCCTCTTTTCCAAAAGTATTAATCGACTTATGACCGAAAAACAGCGGACGGGACACTCATTGAACACGAGCATTGAGTTCTCTCCGTCTTTCAGCATATTGAATAAACATCGCATATTCACTTTCTTCAATTACGGTTACTCCAATGCAGCAAGCAAGGATTTCGAACACTATAACCTTGATTTCCCTTCGCAAAAGGATTATGCTCCCGTATACAGAAACAATTATATGGACAGGGGCAACGAGTCACACAGCCTGTTTGGACAAATGCGCAAAACAATACACAAAGAGATCAAGAAATACTCACTTGACTTGATGCCCCGTTATCAATACGCCACAACATGGGGTAAAAGTCATGACAGAAGATATCTGCTACACCAGCTCGCCGACTGGGAAGAATCCCCTGAACTCGGCATGCTCCCATCCATGGCTGAGCTCCTCACCGTACAGGACAATGCAAATAGTTCATGGCAGAGTGTGCACGATCAAAAACATACCGTTGGAGCATACGTTTACTTTTCTAACCACGAAAATAAGAATTTCAGTCTTCGACTTGACATTCCTGTCAATGGTTATGTGAATCGTCTCAATTACAATCGTACGTCATTCTCCACTCATGTAGACCGGCACTGGTGGTTCTTCGAACCTGAACTGGATCTGAAGTACAAGGAACATCGACGAAACTATGAGTTGAAATACAACGGCAGAGCCTCCATTTATTCGTTGGTGAACATGATTCCGCTGAGTGATACCAGCGATCCTCTGAACATCTTTACGGGAAATCCCGACCTGTCCGCCGGTTACAGCCACAGTCTCTCCCTCAATCTGCGTAGCGATCTGTCCGGTCAACGTGCATACAATGTGGGCATGGCGTATTCCGTGTCCACCAACAGCCTGGCTATGGGATACGTCTACGATAGGACAACCGGTGTCAAGAACATCACTCCGCAGAATGTAGACGGCAACTGGCATGCAGACATCCACGGAGGATACAACTGCCCATTGGACAAGGCACACCGCTTGACATTAGGCTCGTCCGCGTCCGCCACATACTACAATAGCGTGGATATGATAGGTGTGTCGGGCAGTGAGGAAACAAAGAACATTACCACAAAGAGCACAGTAGGTACTGTCTATGCCAATACGATGCTACGGTTGGACTACCGTCTTTTGGACAAGCACACCTTCGGAGTGAAAGGAAATCTGCATTACACACATTCCGGAAGTGAACGTGAGGACTTCATTTCAGTCAACGCTTACGACTTCGACTACAGCTTGGTTGCCAACATAGAACTTCCCTATAACTTCCAGCTGTCAACAGATATCACCATGTACAGCCGTCGTGGATATTCGGACGAAGGTATGAATACAAATGACCTGATATGGAACGCGCGCATCACCAAACGCTTCCTGAAAGGCCGACTTCGGCTCATGGCAGACGGATTTGACATTTTAGGCAACTTGAGCAACATACGGCGCACGATAAATGCGCAAGGCAGGACAGAGACCTATTACAATGTCATATCAAGTTACGCGATGTTCCACATACAATACAGTTTCAGCAAGTTCAAGAAATGACCAATGTTGTTTTATATTGAATGAAATACAATCATGTTATACAGCAAGTTGTATACTAACGCAAAATAAATAATTAAAATAGAAATGAATAATGAACTTATATCTTCGGCAAACAATCCTTTTGCAAATAAAGAAAAGTTATGTGCTTTAGTTGCTGGAGGTGCCGGCTTTGTCAGTAACCACTTTTTCAGAAAGCTACTTCAAGTCGGATATGCTCATGTTATCTGTCTGGATCTAAAAAAGCCTATAGAAAATACATAACGACCATGAACCCCATAAACGTAAAAAGCGGCAGCTCAATGAGCTGCACGCTTTTGCTATTGTTTATTGTTTATCTGTTTCCTTATCGAAATCATTTGACTTCTTCAAAGTCGGCATCCTGAATGGTATCCTCGGAAGAGGCACCGCCTTGAGTACCTTGTGCACCAGCATCCTGAGTTCCTGCACCCGGTTGCGCACCACCCTGATACATCTGAGCACTTGCTGCCTGCCATGCATTGTTCAGTTCTGCTATCGCTGCGTCAATAGCTGCTAAGTCGCCAGACTTATGAGCGTCTTTCAACTTCTGCAAAGCACCTTCTATAGCGGGCTTCTTGTCAGCAGGAAGTTTATCTCCCAACTCCTTCAACTGATTTTCTGTCTGGAATATCATGGAGTCAGCCTGGTTCATCTTATCCACTCTTTCGCGTTCTTTCTTGTCTGCATCGGCATTAGCTTCCGCCTCAGCTTTCATCCGGTCGATTTCCTCTTTACTCAAACCAGAAGAAGCTTCGATACGGATAGCCTGTTCCTTACCAGTGGCCTTATCCTTTGCTGACACTTTCAGGATACCGTTGGCGTCAATATCAAATGTTACCTCTATCTGTGGTACGCCACGACGTGCCGGGGCAATACCTGTCAGATTGAACTGACCGATTGATTTATTCTGAGCCGCCATCGGACGTTCACCCTGAAGCACATGAATGGTAACTTCTGTCTGATTGTCGGCTGCCGTCGAGAATACTTCGCTCTTATTGCACGGAATGGTCGTATTCGCGTCAATCAGCTTCGTCATCACACCGCCCATCGTCTCGATACCCATCGACAACGGAGTAACATCCAATAGCACAATGTCACCGACACCGGCTTCCTTGTTCAGAATAGCTCCCTGGATAGAAGCACCGACTGCTACTACCTCATCCGGATTAACGCCCTTGGAAGGAGCTTTGCCGAAGAAGTCTTCCACCAGTTTCTGGATAGCCGGTATACGGCTCGAACCACCCACGAGGATTACTTCGTCAATATCCGAATTACTCAAACCGGCATCCTGCATCGCTTTCTGGCAGGGAACCTTACAAGCCTGAATCAAATGGTCTGCCAACTGCTCAAACTTAGCACGGGTCAGAGTCTTCACCAAGTGTTTGGGCACACCGCCAACAGCTGTGATATAAGGAAGATTGATTTCTGTCGTCGTAGAGGAAGACAATTCTATCTTTGCTTTCTCCGCAGCCTCTTTCAAACGCTGTAAAGCCATCGGATCCTGAGTCAAATCCATACCCTCTTCCACCTTAAACTCGCTGGCCATCCAGTCGATGATTACCTGGTCAAAGTCATCGCCTCCCAGATGAGTGTCACCGTTGGTAGACAACACTTCGAACACACCGCCACCGAATTCAAGAATCGAAATATCAAACGTTCCGCCACCGAGGTCGAACACGGCAATCTTCATATCCTTGTTGGCCTTGTCCACACCATAAGCCAGAGCAGCTGCAGTAGGTTCGTTCACGATGCGTTTCACATCCAGACCTGCAATCTGGCCAGCCTCTTTCGTTGCCTGACGCTGTGAATCGGAGAAATAAGCAGGAACCGTTATCACGGCTTCAGTTACTTCCTGACCCAGATAGTCTTCGGCCGTCTTCTTCATCTTCTGAAGAACCATTGCCGAGATTTCCTGCGGAGTATACAGACGTCCGTCAATATCAACACGAGGAGTATTGTTGTCTCCCTTAACTACCGAATAAGGCACGCGAGAGATTTCTTTCTGAACCTGATCGTATGTTTCTCCCATGAAACGCTTGATGGAGAAAATAGTTTTCTTCGGATTAGTGATAGCCTGACGTTTGGCAGGATCTCCCACCTTACGTTCGCCACCGTCCACGAACGCCACGATTGAGGGAGTAGTACGTTTACCTTCGCTATTGGCGATTACCACCGGTTCGTTACCCTCAAATACAGAAACACAAGAGTTTGTGGTTCCCAAGTCAATTCCAATAATTTTTCCCATAGTTATATTCTTTATTTATTATTATTCATTTTATCATTCCGGCATTTTCCACCGGATGCCCCGCCTATCTCCCGACGGATGCACAAACAATAAAACAAACCTCGTGCCAAAGGACAAAATCAGATTAAAATAATATTATTCAGGAAGAGAATGAAAATTTGTCTTATTCATCTCTCAACGGAAAACAATCTTATGACATTACAGATATTTTCTGCCATTATGACAGAAAAACAAGTTAAGCAACCATAAGCCGGAATATTGAATTCTATTCTTTTTTCATAACGCAACAACTTATTTTGACGTTATTTTTAAGGCCAGACAATAATCATTGCTTATTTTTGCACGGATATATTCAACAATGTAACATGAAACGATTCATTATATGGCTGGCAGTCATTTGTCTGACTACCGGTGTCATGGCCGACCGCAAGAAAGTGGCGGTGGTCATGAGCGGCGGCGGTGCCAAAGGCATGGCACATATCGGAGCACTGAAAGTGATTGAAAAAGCCGGCATCCCCATCGACATGATAGTGGGTACCAGCATGGGAGCAATCGTAGGCGGTCTGTACGCCATCGGTTATACTCCCGAACAACTGGACAGCATCGTGATGTCGCAGAACTGGATATATCTGCTAAGTGACAAACGCCCGCTCAAAGAGCTGACTCTGAAAAACAGGGAGGACAATGGAAAATACATTCTTTCCGTCCCGTTTTTTGTCAAGCCGCAAGATGCCATCAGCGGTGGAGTCATCCGCGGACGCAACATAGGACAACTGCTGTGGCAACTTACGGAAGGATACCACGATCCTATTGATTTCCGTAAACTCCCACTCCCCTTCGCTTGCGTATCCCAGGACGTGGCTTCGGGCGCGGAACAAGTACACATGGAAGGAATCCTTCCACTGGCCATTCGGTCCAGCATGTCGCTCCCTGGCATTTTTGCTCCGATGGCCATTGAAGACAAACTACTTGTCGACGGAGGTATCATCAACAACTATCCGGTGGACGTAGCACGCCGCATGGGGGCGGACATTGTCATCGGAGTAGACGTGCAGGACAGTCTAAAAAACGCTACAGACCTACAGAACGACCTGATAGGACAGCTCAGCCAGCTTATCGATCTGCAGAGCAAGGAACGATGGCAGAAGAACATCGCCAACACCGACGTTTACATCAAAGTGAACATCAAAGGATACAATACAGCCAGTTTCACTCTCAACGCCATCGACAGCCTTATAGAACGGGGATATCAGGCCGCCGAACATCAATGGACTGCACTGGAAAACATAAAAAAGGGAATCGGCAATATTAAGAACGCCCCTGTTCACCCGCGTGCTCCGCGTCCCGTGCCTTTGCCTCCTTTGGACAACATCGACAAGAACAACCCGTACAAAAAGATTTTAATCGGAGACGCCCCCAAGAACTCCATCAATCTGGGTATCCGGTATGACAACGAGCAACTGGCCGCTCTGCTGTTCAATTCGCAATTCAGCGTTCCCCGGATGCCGCGCCACAATTTAGGGCTCACGCTTCGGCTGGGCAAACTGACCTACGGACAAGCTGACTACGCTTTCAATATCGGACGGGAATGGAACTTGCAGGCAGGCTACCAACTGAGCTATAACGATTTTAATTCGTATGAAAAAGGCGAACGCGTCAACCAGATCAGTTACCTGCGTCATCTATGCACCCTGGGGTTCACCCGCAACTGGCAACGCATGGGACTGACACTGGGCACACAATATGTCAATTACGATTATGGCTCATACCTTTACCATTCCGGCAATACCGACATCCATAACATTCACAACGAAAGTTATTTCCGGTTTGGCGGGAAACTGGTATTCAACAGTCTCGACCATCCGGCTTTTCCCACACACGGACACTGGTTCAACGCCAGCTATTTCTACATCCTGCCGACAGCGGAAAACAAGCCTTTCCATGTTGCCTCCGCCAGTTGGGGAACCGCTCTTTCGCCCGGTTCCAGACTCACCATTCTGCCATGGATGGCCGGACGTTATCTGACCGACCGGAACACTGTGGCCGAAATGAATACCTTCGGCGGACAGGAGGCGGGGAAATACCTGGAACAGCAAATTCCGTTCTATGGAACCAACCGGTTTGAAACAGCACATCGCGCCCTCGTCATCGCCGGTATAGAATTCCGCCAGCGTATGGGACGAAATCATTATGTCAGCCTGCCTGTGAATTTCGGAGTAACTTCCGATACATGGAAACACTTTTTCCCTCAAGTATTCGGAAAAGACGAGAACCTGGGATACTACATGTGGGGCGTAGCGGCCAAGTATGACCTGAAAACATTCTTCGGTCCCATCGGTTTCACGGTACATTACAGCAACCGTACCAAAAGCGTGGACGGATACATCCGTGCCGGATATAACTTTTAAGTTTATAAACGCAGTCCGGCAACCGGATAGAATATATCAGAATACATTTAAAACAGAAAAGCATTACTCTCTTCCGGGCAACGCTTTTCTGTCTGCAAAATCTTTCTATACCTGAATATCTCAGGACAGTCCTTCGATCTGTCCGTCAATCAGGTCTATACGTTCGGCCTGGGGTGATTTCGGCAATCCCGGCATGCGAAGAATGCTTCCCGCTATCAGCACAATCATTTCCGCACCGCAGTTCACGACTACGTCCCGTATAGCGACGGTAAAGCCCGCCGGAACTCCATACGCCTTTTCGTCCGCAGAGAAAGAATATTGGGTCTTAGCTATACAGACGGGATAGTGCGACACGCCCAGTTCGTTGATACGCGCAATCATCTTCCGGGCTGCCGGTGAGAACGTTACCCCGGCACCACCATACACCTGACGCACCACCGCCTCGGCCTTCGCCTCCACGCTGTCTTCATCCTTATACGAGAAACGCAACGGGGCGGAAGGTTGCCGTTCAATGGTGTCGACAACCAGTTCGGCCAGTTCTGCCGCTCCTTTTCCGCCTTCGAGGAAAGCGTTATTCACGGCAAAACCGACACCCAATTCGCGGCAATGCTCACGACAGAAACCAATCTCCTCATCCGTATCCGTCGCATAACGGTTGAAACATACAACCACCGTCTGACCGAAACGACGGATATTCTCAATATGCTTGTCCAAGTTCTTCAATCCTTCTTTCAGTCCCTCCGCATTGGGCTGTTTGATTGCCTCCAAAGGCACCCCACCATGCATCTTCAGTCCCTGCGTCGTAGCCACCAACACCGTCAGCGCAGGCTGCAACCCCGACTTGCGGCACTTAATATTATAGAACTTCTCCGCACCGAGGTCGGCACCGAAACCGGCTTCCGTCACCACATAGTCGCCATAAGTCATCGACAGCCGCGTAGCCAGCACCGAGTTACATCCGTGGGCGATGTTGGCGAAAGGTCCTCCGTGCACGAACGCCGGAGTCTGCTCCGTCGTCTGCACCAGATTCGGATGCAGGGCATCTTTCAGCAACACGCAAATGGCACCGGCCACGCCCATGTCCTTCACACGGAACGGGCGTCCGTCCATGGTCGTACCCAATAGAATATTCTCAATGCGCCGCCGCAGATCCGCCTCGTCCTGCGCCAGACAGAGGATGGCCATTATCTCCGAAGCAGGCGTGATGTCGAAACCGCTTTCGGCCGTCACCCCGTTCGTCTTACCTCCCAGACCGGTGACAATGGAACGCAAATTGCGGTCGTTCACATCAAGCACCCGTTTCCACAATACCTCACGCAGGGCAAATCCTTCCTCACGATGCTGATATATGTAATTGTCCAGCAAGGCAGCAATCATGTTGTGAGCGGACGTAATGGCATGAAAATCTCCTGTAAAATGCAGGTTTATCTTTTCCATGGGCAACACCTGGGCATACCCGCCTCCGGCAGCTCCTCCTTTCATACCGAAGCAAGGCCCCAGCGAAGGCTCGCGCAGAGCCACCACCGCCTTCTTTCCGATATGGGAAAGTCCCAGCGCCAGCCCGATGGAGACCGTCGTCTTTCCGATACCCGCCTTTGTAGGCGTAATGGCTGTGACCAATATCAGGCGGCTCTTTCCTACCCTCTCTCCGTCAATCAGTTTCTCGGGCACCTTGGCTATGTACTTACCATACATTTCTATATCGTCTTCAGGAATATCCAGCTTAGCGGCCACCTGTCCGATGGGAGCCAACCGACACTCCCGAGCTATTTCTATATCGCTTTTCATGCACATATAAATTAATGAGTTAATAAATAAAGATATGCTAATTAAAATTAAAGGCACAAACTTAGCATTATTTATTGAGATAAAAAAGGATGCATCTGAAAAGTATTTCTTATTTTTGCGAATGTTAACCCCTAAAGTCGTAATGCCATGGAAGAGTTGTCAAACGGAATTATCGAGATTGGTGTTTCCCTGACAGGCGCCGAATTGCAGAGTCTGAAAAAAGTGAAAGTCGACAGAGAATACATCTGGAATGCGGATGCCGCGTATTGGAACCGTCATGCCCCGCTGCTTTTCCCCATCGTGGGCAATGTGTGGAACAAAGAGTTCCAGATCAACGGAAAGAAGTATCCGATGAACCAGCACGGCTTCGCACGCGACCTGCCGTTCCATGTCATACGCCGCGACCGCAACACCTTGCATCTACGACAGGAAAGCACGGAAGAGACTTTACGGCTCTATCCCTATGACTACCGTCTGGATGTCATTTACACGCTGTGCCGCAATAAACTCACCGTCACGTGGAGGGTGGAAAACACCGGTGCCGCGGATATGTATTTCCAAATCGGCGCCCACCCGGGATTCTTCTACCCACGCTACCGATCCACCGATGAAATACACGGATACTTCTCTTTCAATGAGCGGGAAAAGCTCGTCAGCGCTGTCATCGAACCCGGAGGCTATCTGGGAGAAGAAACTTTCGACGTGCCGCTTACAGACGGTATGCTTCCTCTGACAAACCGAACTTTTGAATGCGATACGCTACTTGACACACGGGGAACCGTCAACCGCGTCACCCTGCACGACAAAGACAAAGTGCCCTATCTGACAGTACGTTTCGACATGCCCGTGCTTGCCTTGTGGTCACCCTGTGGCGGACAGGCTCCGTTCGTGTGTATCGAGCCTTGGTATGGATGCTGCGACCGCGTTCGTTTCGAGGGAGAATTCGACCGTCGTGCTTTCGTCAACAAACTGACTTCCGGCAGCGTATTCGAGACCCGTTACGACATCATTGTTGAATAAGCCCCCAAATCACTCTCAAAAATAAAAGAACAACTATCGGGTTCAAAGCCCCGCAAGCCTCCCTAAACCATTATTACCGTAACGTGAGTTCAACAAATAAAAACTCAAAACTTTTCAAGTTTCCCGTCTTTGATACAAGAAAGGTCTATGACAGACTTCTTTCTTCTTTTCAAAGAAACAACAAGCTACAATAATTGAATTCGCAATTATTTATCTATTATCGGTATCCCTTCTGGTGTGATTCCTTCTGCCGACAGATAAAGCGTCCGGCAAGAAGTGCTGTTCCACACGGAAATCGTGGCTGTACCAGTGGAATCCGTTGTGATGTCTGGGTTCCAGTAGAGAGTACGCCAGTGATCTTCTACTGGTTCCATTTCGCCGTAGTTATTCATATGAAAAGTTTCCGGATGGTTGTAGCCTTGAAAATAAGTCTGGCGTAGACCTTTTTTCTTCAAAGATTTACTATTTTTTGAGAACATAGTAGCATAAACGGCGCGTTCCTGTTTATGTTTATCTTCATCTGTGAGGGTTGACGTGGGTTGGGAATAATATGAAGGATGCATATCCCTACTTTCGGAAATCTTGGCCAACAAACCGTTGTCCAACATGATATAAGAATCCTGATAGTCGGGAAGTTTGTTGCTCACTTTCACGTTTTGTCTGTCAGTCGGAACCATAACGTACAGGGAACGTAACCATTCCAATTGGTTCGTCGTTTCTGAGGATGCAAATGAGGAAAAAAGTTGAACGGGTTCAATTATCCGTTGTGTTCTTGTAGAGAGAAGAGTGGAATTTGGAGTCCCGTTTCGGCTTATAAAATCCCTGTTCTCTACTTGCAGGGCGTATTTTATATAAGGTTTTTGCCCAAGCCACTCATAAACAGGCGGAATATCCTCACCTTTGTCAAGTATATCTTCTATAATTCTTTCGCAATCGTAATATATGAGGGAGGCATCGACCAGTTTTGCCTCCTTTTTCAAGGAAGCCGTTCCGGATTACGTATGAATCCTTTCAGGTCTAATGACAATAGTGCCCATGAGGCAACATTTCCTCGGCTGGCGATTTCCATCCGTTGTTGCGCATCTGTTACGGAAAAGGAAAATGTTCTTCCTTGTTTGGTCTGAAACAGAAAGTCCATTTTCCCATACGGGCGTATGGTATCCGGAGAAGTGACCAAAACATATTCCGTATCTTTTCCGTCAACGAGATGGATAAAAAATAATCGTTCCGCGAGAATGCGTCCCTGTTGGTTGAAAAGAGTAATTTGATTCACCCCTGCGGGCAATGTATTACGGGGAATAACTTGTTCTGTATCCAATGTGGATGAAAGACGTACCGTATCGAAGTTAAGAACGTTACCTCCATGCAGAAGCGTCCAGCCTAACAAATCTCCATCCATATCTTCCGTACACCGGAATGTGAAATGTATGCCCATACTGTCTTTTACGGCATCCACACGTATTCCGCAACCACTTTCTTCCATTTCTGGTAGCCTAAATTTCCGTATTGTTCCATTCGCATCTCTGAATGCCAGATGGGTTGGAACCATAGGAGGTTGGTAATTGAATATACCTCGTCCTTCATTGTCGGTTTTCAGAGATTCCAATGTATCACCTGAGGCTGTAAGTAGCATTCCTGTAAGTCCCTCTTTTTGTTTGTCTGCTCTTACATTCAGCATAAAAGCCACGCACGAGGGTATTCCTTTTACCAAATGGCCTCCTTCGGGATAAAAATCGACTGAACGTATATTACCCATAGCTTGTTCCTTCTTGTCGTTCTTTACTTCGGTCTCTTTTTCCGTAAATTCTTGATTTGTACGTACAAATTCCACTAATTGGGTTGAATCTTTCGACTCGTATACATATGAGACTGCGTCTTCATTGTTGTTCATATTCGGGCTTTTGTGTTGATCCAGTTTTCCGAATATGGGAAACACCCTTGAGAAAATACCTGCTGCGTCCCAGTTCGTCATGTATCTTGTGTAAGCTCTCACCTCATACCATCCGTTGTCGATAAGCGGCATGTCCAATCGGAATTCTCCCCGGGCCTGCCCGTTCTCTATCTTCAATTTCCGAGTCTGTATGATATCTCCTGTAGGAGCGACGAGTTCCACATAAAGCACTCGGCTCAAATCGGTAAGCCCTGATAAATCTGTCCTCACCACGTATGCCTTGAACCAGATGGTCTCTCCCCGGAAGTAGCTCGTATTGTCGAAATGAAGATACACCTTTTCTTGCGGAAACAGGTTATTAAAGGCATGCATTTCAAGCGCGCCAAAGTATCATTGTCCGTCTGGGCATAAAGCAGATTGGTGAAAAACGACAGAAAAAGCAAACTTAAAACCAGTTTGACCGTGCGGTAGCAGGTTATGACAAGCATGATTATATTTATTAGCGTTTATTCCGATAAATATACGGCACGCATAATTCCTAAACAAACCATCTGACAACGACCTGTTTATTTTTACATTTATTTAATGTATATAATTAGTTGTTGGTAATTATCTTTGCTCACCGCCTCAGTGGCAACGGCATAACAGGAGTATTAACGAGGAACGGAATATTCAGTCCTGATAACGACCTTTCCAAAGCCGAACCATATATTCCTGCAATCTGGCCTCCGCCGCATTGGGCTGTGCATGCCACAGGCGCTGGCCCGTCAGTCCGTCGGGCAAGAACTGCTGTTCCACGAAATGCCCTTCATAATCATGGGCATATTTGTAGCCGTGTCCGTATCCCAGTTCATCCATCAGCTGCGTGGGAGCGTTGCGCAGATGCAGGGGCACCGGCAAATTGCCCGTCCGCCGCACGGTCTGCAGAGCCTCGTTGATTCCCATATAAGCGGAATTGCTTTTCGGACTGGTAGCTAAATAAACGGTAGCCTCGGCCAGCGGAATGCGCCCCTCGGGCCATCCTATCTTCATCACCGCCTCGAACGCGGCATTCGCCAGCAGCAACGCGTTCGGATTGGCCAGCCCCACATCCTCGCTGGCGGAAATAACCAGACGGCGGGCGATAAAAGCCGGATCTTCTCCCCCCTCTATCATACGGGCAAGCCAATAGAGTGCCGCGTCGGGATCACTCCCGCGGATGCTCTTGATAAAGGCCGATATAATGTCGTAATGCAGTTCGCCCCCCTTGTCGTACGCCAACGGATTCTGTTGCAGACGCTCGGCCACAACCTTATCGTTGATGAGCACCTCCTCGCCGGCCGGACAAGCTTCCACCACCAGTTCCAGTATATTCAGCAACTTGCGGGCATCTCCGCCGCTGTAACGGAGCAAGGCATCGGTCTCCTCCAGACGCACCCGGCGCTCCTTCAACACACTGTCTGTCGTCAGAGCACGGTCCACAAGATCAAGCAAATCATCTTTCCCCAAACTTTTCAATACATACAACTGGCAGCGGGAAAGCAGGGGACGTATGACCTCAAACGAAGGATTTTCGGTCGTAGCACCGATCAGTGTCACGGTACCTTGCTCGACGGCTCCCAACAGGGAGTCCTGCTGGGATTTACTGAAGCGGTGTATCTCGTCAATAAAGAGAATAGGACTGGCCGTGGAAAAGAAACGGTTGTTCTTCGCCTTCTCTATCACCTCGCGCACATCCTTCACTCCGCTGGTCACGGCGCTAAGCGTGTAGAACGGCGTCTCCAGCCTATGGGCGATTATCTGCGCCAGCGTGGTCTTGCCCACTCCCGGAGGCCCCCACAGGATGAAAGAAGAAATCCGTCCCGCCTCTATCATGTTGCGCAATACCGCCCCGGGACCTACCAGATGTTTCTGTCCGATATATTCGTCCAACGTGTGCGGACGCAATCTTTCTGCCAATGGTGCTGCCATAGTCTCGTTCCTGTTAATCAGTATTAAAAGTCAAACTGGAGTGCCAGCCGGAAACCGTTCTTCTTCACATTCGGGCCATGCAGATAGTTCAGACGACGCACATAATCGACCCGTAGTATCTTGAATATATTATGTATGCCGGCACTCACTTCCATATAAGGAGCATCGCCCATGACGAAACTAATCGGACGGCCTCCCCGGGAGGGAAACTCGAACAGATCGTCGCTTCCCGCCTGCAGATACGGATTGTTCTTGTCCGTCAGCGTGCCGTACAAGGTGCGGAAACCTATCACTTCGCGCCATTTCAGCCGTTTGACAAGCGGGATGCGGTTGAATATCTTTCCGTTCATATCCCACTCCACATCCAGCGAAGCAAACCGGTCGTTCATGAACTCCATGTTGTTGATCATCGAGAACATGTTGTCGGAGATGATGTACGAGTTGTTGGCGGCCGGCATAATCAGCAGCGGAAAAGGCACCCTGTTCCATTGTCCCCCGGCCCGTAGGTTGATGTTCATCCGGCCGAACGAGTGGAACCACACACGCTTGTAAGCCGTCAGCTCCGTATAATTATAGGTATAATCGCCACCAAGCACCCCCTTGAGCCCGGCAGTGTGTTTCAGCGTAAAGACCGGCGCGTTGTTGTTCATCCGCCGCCGCCGTTGCTTCGTGTTGATAATTTCCTCCCCCGGCGAGTAGCGCAACTGCAGGGTGGCCTCGCTCGTCCTCATGTCCGCCACAGGCCTGCCGGACAACGTACGGTAGAACAAGGCCCCCGTCGGCGACTGCCACATGTGGCGCAACTGCGCCCGAATGCCGAATGAGTTGTCGAACTCATACTCGTATTTCAACGTATACTCGCGAAAATACATCATATGGTCCACGGTCTGGGTCTTGAAGGATACGAACACATTGTCCTTGTCACGCGTAAGCAACTGGTCGGTGGGCGACATCACATCGTGACGGGTCGTAAACGAGAAGGAGTTTTTCGGAAATTCTTCCGGTGAATACTCTTTGCGAAGGAAAGAATACTCCACATGCCCTTCATACTTCAGTTTCCGATCGCGCACACCATAGGCCAGATACCCGCGCAGGAAGAGATGGGGATTCAGGTTGGCCGTCGTCTGGGCGCTGGCCCTGACACGGAATTTCTCTATGAAGTTCGTGGAAACGATGGTATTCACCGGACCTATGTCCACATAGTTGGGCTTCCCTTCCGGAGCGGTCTCCACATAATTCTCGATGAGTGCACGGGCCACGAACATGATCCATCCGAAACCGCGCGTATTACGGGCGCTGGCCAGCATGTCTTTCATGTTGGCCTCAGCTTTCGTCAGCGTATCCGTCCGGTGCTTCGCCCAAAAGGCCTCGTCTTCCGTACGGTACGTACCCTCGCGCAACTGCTCTTTCTTCCGGAAATCCTTGTCAGGTATGGGAGCGAACGAGAAATTCGTATTCCGGGTGGTACGCTTCACCATCAATGTCTTTTGTTTCCGCACAATACCCAGTTCGGCAAACATATTATCACGTACAAGTCCCCGCTGACCGTTCGGGAGCAAACCGAAATCCTGTTCGAGCACCAGATTGTTCACAAAATTCACACTTGTGCGGATAGGCAGATTTATCACACAGCGTTTCACATGATAACTGCTGTCCGCCAGCACAAACAGACGTCCGGAAAACCCGAAGTCTTGTGGGTTCTGGGGAATAAAACTCAGTTCGTAACACCGCTCTCCCGCCACATCCAGCGTGTCCATGATAAAATACTGGTAGAAAGAGATGGCGCTGGTGGAAGATATCGGGCTGGTAAAGGGACGCTCCAGCATATAGATGGTGTTCTCATAGATGTTCACATCCGCAAAAACGGACTGCAGCACGAGAGAGGCCGTCTCGCCCGTACTGAACAGTTCGTTCAGTCCCTGGGAGTTCTTGCCCCTTACAAACACTTTCTTTTCCCGGGGGGACTTGCGATAGATATGCTCCGTGATGGTCTCATTGTAAGTCAGCGGCAAAATGTTCTTCCCCGTCTGCGGACAATACTCCACCTGTTGCGCCAGCAAAGGCAACTTGCGGAAAATCCCGCTGTCCACGCTCTCGCGGGAGATATCGTTGAGCGCAAAGGTTATCTTCTGGTACCGGGCATAACGGTAATAGTCGTTCCGCTCCAGGTCATTGTCTTCCTTGGCGGCAATCACTTTCTTCATCAGTTCCACGGCCGGATTGTTCTTGCGGCTGTATTTCTGTCTCTTGGGTTGCACCACCACCTCGTCCAGTTCCTTGTCCAGCGGTTGCAGGCTTACGTGCAGCCGCCGCCTCTCCCCGTATTTGATGTTTTCTATATGCGTTTGATAACCCAGGTATGAGAAGACCAGTCTTCCCGGCGTCATGTTCGACGTGATGCGGTAGGCTCCGTTGTCGTCCGTGACCGTCCCCAGCCTTTTGTCCGCTTCGTAATACACATGCACCATCGGCAGAGGCTCTCCCGTTTCCGCATCCGTCACCACTCCCCTCACCTGGGCCGACACCCCGGCGGAAAAAAGACAACATAACAACACGAGCCATCCCGCTATCCTGAGCTGAATATCCGATACCATTCGACTTTCTCTGCAATTGAAAGAACAAAAATAGCGAAAGAGAAAAGACTTTCGGCCATTCTGCCCGTTTATTTAAATATTCATAACGAATGAATTGACAAAATGCGCCGCAATTACAATATCTTGCCCGCCCTTTCGTTTTCCATTCATAGCCCAAAAGAGAAAGCATGGAATCTACAGACCTCCGGTTGTCCGTCCTCATCCCGACCTATAATTTCGACTGCACCCAGCTGGCCGAAACCCTTTCCCGACAGGCCGGCCCCACCGGCATCCCCGTGGAAATACTCATCGGCGACGACGGCTCCACACGGGAGGACATCCGGCACAGCATCGGGCTGTGCGACGGATTGCCCCATGTGCGCATCGTGCGTCCGGCATGTAACATCGGCCGTTCCGCCATCCGCAACCTGCTTTTCCGCGAGTCCGCCGGCACCCACCTCCTGTTTCTGGACAGCGACGGCCTGCCGTCCGACGACGCCTTTCTTTCCCGGTATGTCGAAGCCCTTCGGGAGCACCCGCACGGAGTGGTGTGCGGCGGTATCCTCCACCCCGACCGCCTACCTTCGCCGGCTGTCAGCCTGCGCTGGCGTTACGAAAAAGCCGCAGAATGCCGTTTCACACAAAGCTGGAAGGAATCTCATCCCTACGACTGTTTCCGCTCGTTCAACTTTCTGATAGACAGAAAATCCTTCGCCGGGATTCTGTTCGACGAGTCCATCCGCCACTACGGTTTCGAGGACGTCCTGTTCGGCTATCAGCTGCAGGAGCGCGGTATTCCCGTGTACCATACGGAGAACCCACTGACAAACACAGACATCGAACCAAACGAGACGTATCTCCGCAAGAACGAGGAAGCCCTGCACACCCTCGCCGACCACTACGGCAAACTGTATCAGTCCGTACGCATAGCGCAAGCCTGGGAAAAACTGCGGAGGCTCCGTCTGCTTCCTCTCTTCCGTTTCTGTTTCCGCCTCCTGTGCCCGTGCCTGCGGCGCCACCTCTGCGGCTCCCGTCCGTCCGTTTTACTGCTCAATGTCTACAAACTGGGGTACCTGGATTCGTGCAGGAACAAAAGATAACCCCTGCGATTCAAAACAACCCGTCCATAAATCGTCATTCATGATGAAGGTTATCCGGAGTCTGTTATTACAGTTATCGTAATATCGTAAGTTCGTCATTCAAACTTTAAGTGACAGGTTCATTCCAACTATCATAAGACCATCAGGAATACTATCCTTAGGGGATAAGGAATACTATTCAAGCAGTCTAAGGAATACTATCGTGAGCAGCTAAGGACAGTATTTCACTACGCATAGTGAACAGCGCTCCACTGCCTATAGTAAACCGTGCTCCACTACCTATAATAAACCGTACTCCACTATCTACAGTGAACAGCGCTTCACTACCTATAGTGAACCGCACTCCACTCGGCAAGTGCTTTGCCTGTGGCTCGACGTTGGAACTGCTTGCGGGACGGTAGGTCGGAGTCTGTCACCGCCCTCCTCCCTACACACATGTTGGCGGAAAAATGCTTCAATGGTTCAAACTACTTGATTGCCTGCGACAAATGGTTCATTTATCCTTCAGTTTTCCTTCATTTATCCTTCAGTTTTTTCCGCCACAGGATGCAGCTACCGCTAATGCCTGAACCATTACGCACTGATTATCAGCGAGTCTGAACTATCGCTGAATCATTGCTGAACCTTTTGTGAACCATTACTCATTGATATTCAGTAAGTCTGAACCATTGAAGCATATTTTCGCCAACATCTGTGTATAGGAGCCCGTCGCCGAATCCGGACCACGGCCGACGAACGAGAAGCACCGGTTCCGGCATTTTATTTCCGCAAAAAAACGGATAATCGTGTAGTTTTTGTAACTTTCCTGCGTCTAAAGGATATCACTCGAATCAAAAACAGAAAATGAAAACACAGGAAACCCGGTTTGCGAAGATTGTCAAGACACACAAGAACCTGATATACACCGTATGCTATATGTTTTCCAACAATCAGGACGAGGTGAACGAACTTTTTCAGGAAACGCTCATCCATCTATGGAAAGGCTTCGATTCGTTCGAAGGACGCAGCGACATAAAGACATGGATTTACCGCGTCGGCCTGAACACGTGCATATCCGCCGACCGGAAAAAACACAGGCAACGACCGGTGCCGCTGACCATGGACGTGAACCTTTTCGAGGATACGGACGAGGAAACCCGGCAAATATCCCTGCTTCACAAAAGGATAGGCCTGCTCAAGCCGTTCGACCGCGCCATCGTTCTGCTCTGGCTCGAGAACATGAGTTACGAGGACATCGGCTCTATCGTGGGTATAACGGCCAAGAACGTTTCCGTCCGGCTGTTCAGAATCAAGGAACAACTAAAACGAATGAAATAACCTAAAGAAAGGAATCGGAAAAATGGAAAATATTCAGGAACTGGAAGAAATGCGCAGCCTGCTGTCTGTGCTCAACCGCAAGATAGAGAAAGAGACCATCATCAACGACCGCCTGATACGCCGCTCGATGCGTACGGGTCTGTCGTTCCTCAGACGGAAGTATCTGTTTATCATCATCCTGTGTATCGTAATGATACCCAACTACTTTTTCCTTTGCCGGAACATGGGGCTTTCAATGGCTTTCTGGGCGGCTACGACAGTACTGTTTCTCACGACCGCGGCCTATACGCTTTACGTGGACTCTTACCTGAACGGCTCCGACACAATGAACGGCAACCTGCTCGACGTCCGCCGCAGAGTGGCGAAGAGCATGAAACTGGAACACGACTGGCTGCGGATAGGCATACCCATGGTGGCCGTATGGATGGTATGGTACTGCTACGAAATATTCTCCACACAGGAGGGCGACCGCATGGTCCTTCTCCTCAGCATCTCGGTGGGATTTGTCGTCGGGCTTTGTTTTGGTCTCAGGTTACGCCGTAGGCTTCTCGACACGTACCGCGACATTCTGGCACAGATAGACGAAGTGACGGCCTGACCGTTCTGTCGGAGCAGACCAAGGAATACTATCCTCTGGTACTCATGATAGTATTCCGCTCCCGACAACTTACGGCTTAGCAAGCGAACAGCGCTCCACTACCCCAAGTGAACAGTCTACGGTTTCTCCTCCCCCCTTACAGAGAGTTTTTCCCGAAATACCTTTCAATAGTTCAGACTCCCTGTAAATCAAAGAGAAAAGGTTCAGCCATCTTTCAACCTCCCTTCAGACGTCTTTCAGCGGATTCATATTCCGCACAATTATTTGCTAAAACCGGCAAAATACACTAATTTTGTAATCCGTTATGAAGAACGGATTCAACAATGACAAGTATCTGCGGATACAGTCAGAACACATCAAGGAGCGCATCGCTCAGTTTGGCAACAAACTTTACCTCGAACTCGGAG
>CAZIMK010000016.1:0-56256 GCA_964540455.1 uncultured Paraprevotella sp. | reverse complement strand
AAAGACTTTTTTCTCACTCTATAAAATTTTCCCCCACTGATTTTCTACTGAGCCCTTAATACAGTACTGAATGAAGGACTGACGAAGCACTGAATGAACCCCTGATTCAGTACTGGATGAAGGTGCAATCCAGTACTGAATGAAAATCCGCCCAAATACGGTATAAGTGTGCGCTGACTGGACTTCTATCGGCGGCCTCCGGCCGTCCCGATGAAAAGAGCATGAAAAAACGGAATACTATATTATATTCCGTTTGGTTGCGGAGGCCCGACTCGAACGAACGACCTCCAGGTTATGAGCCTGGCGAGCTACCAACTGCTCCACTCCGCGATGTTGCTCTTGAATTCGATTGCAAAGGTACGTGTTTTTGATATATCCTCCAAATAAAACATGAGAAAAAAATCCTGTTGCGGTATGTTTTTTCTCTCCTGCGCCTGATTCCGGGGAAAAATGTCCTCTTTCTGTTTGTGGGGAGGCCAAGTTTCATTTGTATTTTTTTGTATAAATGGGAGATTTGGATTACATTTGCATTTGTTATGGCAATATCCAAGACAAGACAGAAATTAGTAGATGTAGCGCGGCAGCTTTTTGCAAAAAACGGCTTTGAAAATACAACGATGAATGACATTGCCGTGGCTTCGGAAAAGGGGAGACGCACATTGTACACGTACTTCAAAAGCAAGGACGATATATATTATGCCGTAATAGAAGCCGAGATGGGGAGGCTGTCCGACAGGATGTCGGAAGTGGTGACGCAGGAGACCCGTCCGGAGCAGAAAATCGTAGACCTTATTTATACCCATCTCAATCTGATAAAGGAAAGCGTCTTGCGCAACGGTAGTCTGCGTGCCGAGTTTTTCCGTGATATATGGATGGTGGAAAAGGTAAGGAAGGGTTTCGACCTGTCGGAAATACGGTTCCTGACGGATATCCTGAACGAAGGCGTCCGTCGCGGGGATTTCCAGTTGGAAAACATACCGCTTGTGGCCGATGTCATTCATTATTGTATCAAGGGACTGGAAGTTCCCTACATATACGGACGGTTGGGTGAGGGACTCAGTGAACTGACAAGTAGGCCGCTGGTGAGGAACTTAGTATATAGAGCCTTAGGCAAACTACAATAAAATATAGTATAACAATATTCAATTATGGGACTTTTAACAGGAAAAACAGCACTGGTAACCGGTGCAGCACGGGGCATCGGCAAGGCCATCGCCCTGAAATTCGCTTCCGAAGGTGCTAATGTTGCTTTCACGGATTTGGTAATCGACGAGAACGGACAAGCTACCGAAGCCGAGATTGCGGCTTTCGGAGTGAAAGCCAGAGGATATGCTTCCAATGCGGCCGACTTTGCCCAGACGGAGGAAGTGGTAAAACAGGTAAAGGAGGATTTCGGTTCCATCGATATTCTCGTGAACAATGCAGGTATAACCAAGGACGGTCTTATGCTGCGTATGACGGAAGCACAGTGGGATGCTGTCATTGCCGTCAACCTGAAGTCGGCGTTCAACTTCATCCACGCATGTACGCCGGTTATGATGCGCCAGAAAGGCGGTTCCATCATCAACATGGCTTCCGTGGTAGGTGTACATGGCAACGCAGGGCAGTGTAACTATTCGGCTTCCAAGGCCGGTATGATTGCTTTGGCCAAATCCATTGCGCAGGAAATGGGTGCGAAAGGCATTCGTGCCAATGCCATTGCGCCGGGCTTTATCGAGACGGCTATGACGGCGGCTCTTTCTGACGATATCCGTGCCGAGTGGTGCAAGAAAATTCCTCTGCGTCGTGGCGGTACGCCGGAAGACGTGGCCAATGTGGCTGTATTCCTCGCTTCCGACTTGTCTTCGTATGTATCGGGACAGGTTATCCAAATTGACGGTGGCATGAACATGTAACCGTTCGCAGGGTGCGATATCATTATAAAACGCCGTTTCAGTTGTCTGTCCTGACACCGACTGGAACGGCGTTAGAAGTATAACAGGATATTTATGCAAGTCGTCTACGAGGACAATCACATTATCATTGTCAATAAAAGCAGTTCGGAGATAGTACAAGGGGACAAGACAGGCGACACCCCTCTTCCGGAAACGGTGAAGAACTATATAAAGATGAAGTACAATAAGCCGGGAAACGTGTTTCTCGGCGTGGTACACCGTTTGGACAGACCCGTAAGCGGTCTGGTCGTTTTTGCCAGGACAAGCAAGGCCCTGACCCGCCTGAACGAAATGTTCCGTACGGCCGACGTACACAAAACCTATTGGGCTATTGTGGGCAAACGCCCTCCCTGTGAGGCGGGGACACTGGAAAACTGGCTCGTGCGCAACGAGCAGCAGAACAAATCGTATGCCTACGACCGTGAACGGCCGGGTGCCAAGAAAGCCATACTCGATTACCGGCAGATAGGAGAATCTGACCGTTACTTCCTTCTGGAGATAAATCTAAAGACGGGACGCCACCATCAGATACGTTGTCAGTTGGCCCGGATGGGCTGTCCTATCAAAGGGGATCTGAAATACGGCGCGCCCCGGAGCAATCGGGACGGGAGCATCAGCCTGCATGCCCGGAAAATAAGTTTCATACACCCGGTTTCACAGAAAGAGATAGAAGTGATGGCAGACTTTCCCGCTGATACCCTCTGGAATCGCTTCCGGATGAATGATCAATAGTGCTCTCCGCCTTCTTTCATTTCATCGTCGCTTATCTTCTTCCGGTCGATGCTGTGCCATGCATATGCGATATAGGCCAGCACAAAAGGAATCAGTAGGGACACGTATGCCATTACGCGCAGTGTGAACAGGCTGGAACAGCTGTTGGCCAGTGTAAGCGAGCTCTGGCAGTCGTATACCGAAGGGTAATAAGCCGTGTTGTTATAACCGGCTACGAGGAGCAGACCCGTGACGGCCGATATCGTGCCCGTGCCCGTCCACCAGATGCCGTACTCATAAGAGGGGCGGAGCAACGTGCGCAGGATACCTGTCAGTATGGCCAGTGCGCCGGCCAGTATCAATGCTGCTGTCCAGGGCATTTCCTGCAGGTTTGTCGCATACTTGTACGGTTGCAGAAAGATAGTGTCTGTAGAGGGAACTGTGGCATAGCCGTCGGACAGTAGCAAAGCGGCCATCCAGCCGGCGAACAATATCAGGAAAATCGCTGCGTTAGTCCACAATGCCCGGCGGCAGCGGGCTGTCAGTGCGGTGTTGTCTATGTTATTGATGAAATACAATGCCCCGTTCACCCGGGTCAGGAAGAACACAGCCAGTCCCAGCAGCACATTCTTCCACACGGCCAAAGCCTCCAGCCCGTGCCATCCGTTGGTCCATTGGCTGATGACCGGCATGCTCATATCCGCCATGTTAGCTTTGTTTACGCGGAATTCCGCACCTGTGAAAAACATGGCTACGGCCACTCCCAGCAGTATCGGTCCTGCCACGCCGTTCAGTACAAGGAAGCCGCGGTAGGCCGTCCGCCCCAGCAAGTTGCCGGCACGGGACTGGAACTCATAGGAAACAGCCTGCAAGACAAACGTAAGGAGGATAAGCATCCATAGCCAGTATGCACCTCCGAAACTGGTGCTGTAGAATAAAGGGAACGAAGCAAAAAAAGCCCCGCCGAACGTTACTAAGGTAGTAAAGGTGAATTCCCATTTGCGACCGGTGGAGTTAACCATCATCCGGCGTTCCGTTTCCGTTTTCCCGATGCAGAAAAGCAGTGAATTGCCTCCCTGTACAAAAAGCAGGAATACCAATATCCCTCCCAGCAGGGAGATGATGAACCACCAGTATTGTTGAAGACAAGTATACATAAAAAACGCTCCTTTCTTATCTTGTTCGTATTCAAATTCAGTTATTTTTCAGGCCCTTCTTTGATGGCTTTCAGCATAATCCTGACTTCCGCAGTCAGCATCACGGAAAACAGCAGGAGGAAGATGAAGAAAGTGGTCTGTACGGAACCTGCATCCAGACGGGACACGGCCACGCTGGTAGGCAACATGTCCTGTATGCTCCACGGCTGGCGGCCGCATTCGGCTACGACCCAACCGGCTTGTCCGGCCAGATATCCCAACGGTACGGACAGCATGGCCGCCATCTGCGTCCGGCGCATCCGCGTCAGGTCTCTCTTGTAGGAGAGGAACAGTAGCACACTGAAAAACAAGATAAAGTAACCGCCCAGCATGACCATTACCCGGAACATGTAAAACGTGAGCGGCACGTTGGGTACCAGCTCTTCCGCTTTCTTTATATATCCGTAGCCGAAGTAAGGCATGTTCTCCTGTAGCGCCTTTCGGGCGTTTTTCATATTCGCTTCGTCGTTTTCGGTTGAGGCTTTCCGGTAATCGGCAAATGCGGCGATGGCTTTTCGTCCCCGTTCTATTTTCTCCTTGGCGGATAAGGCACGTATACCGTTTTTCAGTTCATATCCTCCCTGCAACAGATCGTTGACACCCGGTACGAAGGCGGGTATCCGGCGTTCGGCCAGTAGCGAAAGCATGCCGGGGATTTCCATGCGGAACAGAAACGGATTCACTCCGTCATCCGCTTGTTTCTTTTTCGGGTTCAGAATGCCGAAAGCCACCAGTCCGGCCCGGTCAGTCCCGTCATAGAACGCTTCCATGGCTGCCAGTTTCATCGGTTGTTTCTGAGCCACCTGATAACCGGAACCGTCGCCAGTCCATGCCACAAGCACCGATGCGATCAGTCCCGTCCATCCTGCAACGCGGATGCTGGAAAGTGCGAAAGCCTTGTCCCGCCGTCGCCACAGAAACCAGCAACTCACTCCAGTGACGAACAATGCGCCCAGCACCCAGCCGGACATGACACTGTGGAAAAACTTGTTTACTGCCATTGGCGAAGTGGCTACGGCCAGAAAATCAGCCATCTCATTGCGTGCCGTATCCGGATTGAAAACCATACCCACGGGATTTTGCATCCAGGCGTTCGCTACCAGAATCCACCATGCAGACAGTGTGGCACCTATGCCCGTAAGCCAGGTCGACGCCAGATGAAACCGTTTGCTTACCTTTTCCCATCCGAAGAACATGACGGCGATAAACGTAGACTCCATGAAGAAGGCCACAATGCCTTCTATGGCAAGCGGAGCACCGAAAATGTCGCCTACAAACCATGAGTAATTGCTCCAGTTTGTGCCGAACTCAAATTCAAGTATCAGTCCCGTGGCCACTCCG
The DNA here is from genome assembly GCA_964540455.1 of uncultured Paraprevotella sp. Lineage (GTDB taxonomy): Bacteria > Bacteroidota > Bacteroidia > Bacteroidales > Bacteroidaceae > Paraprevotella. The sequence goes on along the minus strand of CAZIMK010000016.1, from coordinate 51,074 downwards.
ATTGCGAAATTTATGCCGAACAGCTTCATCCAGAAGCGGGTCATCTTTTTCCATTCCTCCCGTCCGGTACGGTAATAAATCGTTTCCATCAAGGCGATGATAAGTGCCAGGCCCAGTGTCAACGGTACAAAAATCCAGTGGTAGATGGCTGTCAGGGCGAACTGTGCTCTTGACCAGTCGATCAACGATATGTCTGTCAGGTTATTCATTGTGTGTCTGTTTGTCGGTTATGAATCTTTTTTCAGCGGGCTCTCCGTATCAGCTCGTTGCCCACATATTCCTGCGGTTGCCCTTCGTTCGCCTTTTCTTTCAGGAAATCGGGAAAGAAGAACAGGCGGAGCACGAAAAACAGGATGAACAGCTTGAGTAATATGATAAGCCACAATACACGCCCCCATGTCATGGTGCGAAACCCTTCGGCATAGAAATGCCAGATATGTTCCAAAGTCTGTTTCATCGTTTCTTCCGGTTGTTCTTGTCGGACAAGACATACTCATTCTCGCACCGTAGACTATCGCTGTCCTTTGGTGCGGGGGAGGCTGGTCCTGACATCTTTGACAACCGGCGGTGAGGCTTGTCGGGCGTTAGGACCGTCAGAAATCAATGTCTATCTTGATTTCGTCAGCATGTGTGCCGTCGGTGTCCGGCGCTGTCTTCTCTGCATTTTGCGTATCGGCAAAGTCGACGGCCTCGTGCAGGGCGGAAAGAATCTTTTCAAAGTCTTCCTTGTAGAGAAAGATTTTGTGTTTCTCATAGTTGACTATCGGTTGCGAATCATTTCCGTTTGTTGTTTTCTTGCTCTCTGTCAAGGTGATAAACAGATCTTCTTTGCGACTCTTCTTGACATCTATATAATAGATGCGTTTGCCGGCTCTCACTGTGCGCGAAAAAAGAATGTCTTTCTCTGCATCGTTCCACATACTCTTATTTTCTTCCATAATTATAGTACATGCTTAATTCGGTTTCAAAAATGATGATATTTTTTAAAATATCCAAAAAAAAGGAGCAAAAGATACGTTTAGTTGATGTAAAATGTGTAATTTTGCATTCCCTTTAAAGAATCTTGTAATTATATGATTAATAGAGAAATCATCCGTTTGAAGATTGTTCAGATAACCTATGCTTTTTATCAAAACGGTGGAAAAAATATCGATGCGGCGGAGAAAGAGTTGTTTTTCAGCCTTTCGAAGGCGTACGATCTCTATCACTACCTCCTGTTGCTTTTGGTCGAGATAAACCGTATTGCGGTACGGTCGGTCGAAACGGCTCAGGCGCGGCAGGAGCGTTTGCGCTCCGCAGAACGTGTCAACACACGTTTCATAGAAAACCGTTTTATTCGGCAACTGGAGGATAATCTGCAACTGAAAGAATATTGCGAGGCGCAGAAGCGTTCCTGGGTGGACGAAGAATCCTTTGTACGTGCTCTGTATAAGGAAATCACGGAAACGGAGTATTATAAGGAATATATGGAAGCGTCCGAAACCACTTATGAGGAAGACCGGGAACTGTGGCGCAAAATATATAAGAACATCGTATGCGGTAACGGGCGTTTGGAATCCCTGCTTGAGGATATGAGTCTGTATTGGAACGATGACAAGTATATTGTGGATACGTTTGTTTTGAAGACCATCAAGAGGTTTGGCGAGGGAAACGGAATGCATCAGGAATTGCTGCCGGAGTTTCGCAGCGATGAGGACCGCGACTTTGCCCATCGTCTGTTCCGCAGCACATTGCTCAATGCCGACTATTACCGTAAGTTGATTGGCGCCAATCTGCGCAACTGGGATGCCAGCCGTCTCGCCCTGATGGACATGATCATTATGCAGATAGCGCTGGCGGAGTTACTGACGTTCCCCAACATTCCTTTGAATGTGACGCTGAATGAATATGTCGATATAGCCAAGGTATACAGTACTCCCCGGAGCGGATATTATATCAACGGAGTGCTCGACCATATCGCCAAGACGCTGATTGCCGAAAAGAAACTGAATAAATAATAAACTAAAATACAGAAAGAAATGACTACAATGACCATTTTATTGCAGGCGGCTGATGCTGGTGGATTACAGATGATAGGCATGATGGTGGTTATCTTTGCCATCATGTGGTTCTTCATGATTCGTCCGCAGCAGAAAAAGCAGAAGGAAATACAGAACTTCCGGAACAATCTGTCCGTAGGTACTGTTGTGATAACATCCGGCGGCGTGTACGGAAAGGTGAAATCCATCGATACGGCTGAAAACGTGATTGTGCTGGAAGTGGCCAAAGGCGTGGAAGTCCGTGTGGACAAGAATTGCGTGTACGCTTCGCAACAGGACACGACGGCTGTCAAGTGAGATGGACGGGCTGACGGCCAGACGATATATTATAAAGACCAGGGAATTCCTGTTTAGCAGAAAGAACAGGGATTTTCTGGTCTTTTTGTTTTTTTTCTTTGTTTCGACTATATTCTGGTTGCTCCAGACACTGAACGAAACGTATGAGGCGGAAATAGAAATACCGCTTAGTCTGACGAACGTTCCTTCGGACGTTGTCATCACCACGGATCTTCCGGGCAGTCTCACCGTGACGGTCAAGGATAAGGGAAGTGTATTGATGAACTATCTCTACGGACCGTCTTTCTCTCCGGTGCTGGTCGATTTTGACAATTATGATGATAACAGGATGTCCGGTCGCGTACAACTGTTTCCGGCCGATGTACAGAAGACGGTCTACACCCGGCTGCTCTCGTCATCGCGTATCATGGCGATCCGGCCGGATACGCTTGAATTTTTCTTCAATAGGGGGGCCTATAAGAAAGTGCCTGTCCGTCTGGCAGGAGTGGTGGAGACGAATCCGTCCTACTATCTGGCGGAAGTGCGTTTCGTTCCCGATTCGGTTGTCGTATATGCACCGCCGGCGATTCTGGATACCGTGTCTGCGGCATATACCCAGCCGGTGGCATATAATACCTTGTCGTCCGATTATTCGGATACATTGCAGTTGGGGCGGGTTCGTGGAGCCAAGTTTGTACCGTCAGGAGTACGGGTTCGGCTGAATGTGGACATTTACACAGAGAAAACGGTAGAGGTACCGGTGGAGCGTATCAACTTTCCGCCCAGCAAGGACCTGCGGACATTTCCGTCCAGTGTGAAGATTACTTTCCGGGTGGGAGCGGCGCTTTTTAAATCCGTAACGGCAGAAGATTTTGTATTGGCCGTGACGTATGAGGATATTCTGAACAATACTTCTTCCAAGTTGCCTCTGCGGTTGAAAAGTGTGCCGGAAGGAGTGTCCAACGTGCGTATGGAACCGGCGGAAGTGGATTATCTCATAGAAGAAGTGGACGAGGAATGACGTTGAGAATAGGAATTACCGGAGGTATCGGGAGTGGGAAATCTTTTGTTTGCCGTTTGTTGGCCGAGCGGGGAGTTCCCGTTTATTCTTGTGACGAGGAAGCCGGTCGCTTGATGGAAAATCATTCCGGCATACGCAGGGCGCTTGTAGATCTGCTGGGAGAGGATGTATATACGGAAGAGGGGCGGCTGAACAAACCTTTGCTGGCAGCCTGGCTGTTTGCTTCTTCCGGACATGCGGAGCAGGTGAATGCTATTGTCCATCCGGTGGTGAAGCAGGATTTTGTGTCGTGGGCACAAAGACAGAGCACACCGGTTGTGGTCGTGGAGAGTGCCATACTGTTTGAGGCAGGCATGGATACATTGGTAGACCGTGTGCTGCTGGTCGATGCGCCCCGTGACGTGCGTTTGCGGCGTACCATGTTGCGCGACGGGGCTACCCGGGAACAAGTGGAGCACCGTATGGATTGCCAGATGCCGGATGAAGAGCGTCGTTTACGCGCCCGGGATATATTGTGCAATGATGGCCGGAACGATTTGAAACAGGCTGTGGCGCGTTTGCTGTCCGCATGGGAAAGCATGGCTGCGGAGGGATAAGGAATGTTTAAGTTTTTTTAGTTCCCTTCGTTTGATGTTTTTCCGTCTATGGGTTATCTTTGTCCCCCGTAATGTGATTTTATTAAAATACAGACAAAATGTTAGAAACTATTTTAGCTATATCGGGAAAGCCCGGCTTGTTCAGATTGGTCTCTCGCGGCAATCGCAGTTTGATTGTGGAAACGTTGGATGCGGCAAAGCGCCGTATGCCGGCTTTTGCTACGGATAAGGTCATTTCATTGGCCGACATAGCCATGTATACCGACGAAGGGGAAGTGCCCTTGCGCGAGGTGCTGAACAGTGTGAAGGAAAAGGAGAACGGGCAGGTTGCTTCCATCAACCCCAAGAAAGCCAGTGCGCGTGAATTGGCCGACTATTTTGCCGAGGTATTGCCGGCTTACGACCGTGAGCGTGTTTATACGGCGGACATTAAAAAGCTTATTTCATGGTATAATCTGCTGGTGAATGCCGGTATGACGGATTTTACCGAACAGTTAAAGCCGACGGAAGGTGACAATATAGCCGATCGTGCGGAATAACTGGTGCGGATTCGTTTCTGTACGCAGGAAAACAGACCGGCCCGATTGAAGTCTTCCCCAAAGAGAAGAGTTCATCGGGCCGGTTTATCGTATGTGTTTCTTAATACGCTTTATACCTGCCGTCTGTGATGATTTCTATGTCCAGGGGACGGTAGACAAGGTTGTAGTATCCGGGTTCCTCTTCGTAAAAGAAAGCCAGTCGCTTGTCCTTTTGGATACTGAATGTGGAGTAGGCCGAGCCCTTTTCCGTCACGAGGAACGAACCTTTCCAGTTTGAGGCGAAAACCTCCGGGGTGGAGTAGTCCGCGGGGCTGTCCAGTTCTTTGTAGAAGATGCTCACTTTGGAACGGTCGTTGCCCGCCGGAAGCGATTGCAGCACTAAATAAGTCTTGGTGTTGTCTAATGTGCGGCGTACTTTGACAACGGCGATTTCTCCGTTGGTGGAATTTCCTCCGACTTTGATGCCCCCTTCACATTCGTTCGAGTCCGCTACCTTGCCCCAGCTGCCTTGGGCTGTCCGGGCATCCTTGTAGGAATAGATGTTGAAATAGCGTCCGTGTCTCTTGCGGCAGCTCAGTATGACATTGCCGTTGGGCAGTTCCTCGCATTTGGGTTCGTCTCCGCCGGGTGCAGGGTCTGTAGCCGGACCGCCCAATACATTCCAGGATTGGCCGAAGTCGTCGCTGTAGATGGCGAAACTCCCCTTGTTGGTACAGAGGGCAGCATACAGACGGTAATACTTTCCGGCTTTGATGCGTGTCGACTGGCATATTTTGCCCGATGCGACGAACAGTTTCTGCAAAGGCTGATCGGGACGGCTGTCAAACAGGCGGTACATGTCCCCGGTGATGTCTTCCGGTTTGCTCCAGGTCAGTCCGCCGTCGTGGCTGTACAGGCGCGCCACACGCACGGGATTTGTACGGGTGGATTGCCAGTAAGTCGTATTTCCGGAACCCACGATGAGCAGCAGGGAGTTGCTTTTGCGGTCTGCGACCAATGCCGCGTCGCCGTAACCGCAGGTCGGGTCGTCCTTGATACCGCTGCCGGCGGCCACGGTATATTGTTCGCTCCAGGTACGCCCGTTGTCACGGCTGATACGTGCGACGATATCCACCTGGCCGTTGCCGATGTCACCGCCGCAGTAACGGTAGTCTCCCATGGCGATCAGGTTGCCTTTGCGAGTGGTTGCTATGGCCGGAATCCGGTAGGGGATACCTTTCTGCGGTGTCCGGTACAGACATTGGGAATAAGCGTTGTCTTCTGTCTTTTGTGCCTGGAGGGGAAGCAGGGAACTGCCGGTTGTCAGCAGAAAAGCAGCCATGATGAAAGTTGTTCTCATAAAAAAGTTAATTAAAGGTTTCGGAAACAAATATACGAACTTATTTTCTATCGGCATACATTTCATGCTTTTTTGATGCCGGTTATAAAAAATCCCGGTCGGCAACTTTGTCGACCGGGAAGATTGATACGAACGTTTCGTTTTTTCTTATTTGTATGCAGGCAACGGCAGGAACCAGTTGCTGCGGTTCGTAAGCAGGCTCTTCAGCTGCTGGTAGTTGGACGACTCCTTGCGGTACTGGGCTTTCTGCCGGGCGGCTTCTTTCATGTAAGCCACTTCGCCGCGGTAAATATACAAGGGTTCTCCCTTGAGGTCTTCGTTCTCTTCGCTTTCAGCATTGTCCTGGGCTGTTTCACAGGCTTTCTTGTCCAGTTTGAAGTTACGGTACCCGATTTTGTCAGCCAGCCATTCGGCTCCGTTCTCGCCGGCCAGATCCTTGTGGTTGGCAAAGCGAAGCAGGTCGGGGAAGCGGTTTCCTTCAAAGCCCGTTTCCAGAGCAAGCTCGTCTACGATCAGTTCTTCTACGATAGAGATGCGTTCCTCTTTCGTCGGCACAATCCGGTTTTCTTCCTCGTCAAATGCCGGAAGGTCTTTTCCTATTTGTTTAAGCTGCATCTGAAGGTCGTAATCGTATAACGGATTTCTGCGTTGTTTCATCTCTCCGCCACCGCGTTTGTGTATACCGATATTGGTAGGCAGAGCCGTCGTTCCCAAGGTGAAGATAGGATTGCTGAAGTCGAGGTAGGGCTTGGTTTCGGCCGCTACGCGTTCCTCACGCGGAATATAATAACAGATGGCATCGATGGAGTCATACATCTCTTCCTCGATTTCTTCAATCAGAGGTTCTTCCAGAGGTTCTCCTGTTTCTTCGTCCAGTATCGGTTCTCCTGTTTCCTCGTCCAGCACCGGTACCTTAACCGGTTCTCCTGTTTCCTCGTCCAATACCGGTACCTTCTTGATTACCGTGTAGGGAAGTTCGGGAATATATTTTTCGCAAAGACCGTCTTTCAGGATGGCGTAGGCGTACGACGGGAAGCCGGCGCGGTTGATTGCTTCGGCGAAGCGCAACCATATCAGGGCTTTCCGATAGATGACGGGGAATCTCATGTAGCTTGAGCTATTGCATTTGTAGATGAAATGGACTTCTACATCGTCCGAATTCAGCATCTTTTCTGTATAGCCCAGACGCGTGTCTCCGGGAATATATTGTCTGATTCTCTGATTTTGATCATCCCACAAGCAAAACATGTTGGAGTAACCTAAACTGAAGAATGCCTGCGAGGGATCCAGTTGCTTCTTGTAATTCCAGGTCGCGGCTACACCGACACCGCCGCTGGAACCGGAATCCTTATTCTCGCTTTCATTGTCATATTCGCCGGAGTTGTCGGACAAGTATGAGGATATGTCGTATCCGTACAGCTCGCAGATGCCGGTGGCTGTCTGTCCGTAACGGGGATTGGTGGCTGTGGGAATCACAGTGACGGTTTCCGTAACTTTGTTTACCAATGTTTCTGTGAACATTCCTCGGTTGGGATTATATGAATATTCTTTCTCGCCGTTCATAGTGAAGAACGAGGCAACACCGTTATAACCTATCGGGAATGTCGACTCGGTATCCTTGATGTAGTCATAGTAGAATTGGGCTGCTTCCTCATACTTGTTTTGCATGAGATACAGGTCGGCGATGACTACCCGCAACGGGAGGTAGCACATCTTGGCGGAGATGGACCTCATACCTGTCTCATAAGTTCCATAGCTGGGATAGGGGACGTCTATCATAGGCAACAGTTGGCCCACCAGTTTGTCGGCTATATCCGCATGGCTGATGCGGTTAGCGGTCTGGCTGAAGTCGAAGTCGTCCACAAAAGCTAAGGAAGTCAGCGGTTCGGTATAGAAAGGCACGGTTCCGTAGGTGCTGACCAACTGCATGTAGACCCAGGCGCGGATGGCGCTTACCTGTGCATATTCCTTGAGCATCATTTTCTGGTTGTTCATGACAACCCGGCTCGTATCCGCCCATGCCAGATAGCAGTTACAATTGTTGATAATGTTGTAGTAGTCTTTCACGTTCAGGTAACGGCAGCTTTTGTCGGCCGGATTCTTGAACATTGCGATGTCGTTGATGCTGTCGGACACATAAGACGACGGTGCGATCAGGTCTCCGCGGGTTTCACCTAAGATGACATAGCGTTCGGCTATGTTTTGCATGCTCTTCATGATGCCCCAGTAAGAATACAGGGTGTCCTGTCCGGTCTTATACACATTGCGGTCGGATTCCACAGTGAGCATGTCTTCGCAGGAACTGAACGAAACGCTCAGTCCCAATGCGAAAAGAAGGGTGTATAAAATAGATTTATTTTTCATCTTTTTGTATCGTTTTACAGGTTAATAGTTACACCGACATTAAAACTGCGGCTCAGAGATGTGAGACCGTTGTCTATGCCTTGGTAGAGGATGTTGTTGTTGCAGGACGTTTCGGGATCGATGCCCAGATATCTGGAAACCGTCAGGAGGTTGTTGCCTTCGCCCCATACCTTGATACCCTGCAGCCAGGTTGTGGAAACCGGCAGGGTGTATGTGAGGCGTACGTTTTTCAGTTTCAGGTAGGAACCGTCCTCGATCCAACGGTCTGAGAAGCGTTCGTTGTTCACCCACTCGTCACCGCCGACAGCCATTGCACGAGGCATGGAAGCAGCTTGTCCTTCCGTTGTCCAGCGGTTCTGTACGGCGGTAGTCTGGTTGTAGAAGATGCTGCCGGATTCGATTTTTGAACGCTGGTAGTTGTAGATGTCGTTACCCAGAGAATACTTGAGCGTAACGTCTAAGCGCAGGTTCTTGTAGCTGAGTCCGGTGAAGATATTACCGAAGATATCCGGGTTCGGGTCTCCGATGACGGTCTTGTCCTGCTCGTCGATGATGCCGTCGTTGTTTAGGTCGGCAAAGTGCATGTCACCGCCTTTGAAATACTTGTATTTCTCGTTTTCATTCGTGCTGCCGGTGGGATATTTCAGGAATTCCTGTTCTCCGGTTACCGGGTTGGTATAGCATTTGGCATCGGCTTCGCTCGCAAAGACGCCGTTGCTGAGGTATCCGTAGAATACGCCTGCGGAATGACCTACGGCGGTCAGGATGTTCTTGTCTCCGTAGATGGAGGAAGCGTAGCCGTTATAGCCGTTGATGAACGAATTGGAGGGCAGTTCCGTAATCTTGTTGTTGTAGTGGCCTACGCTGGCGCCCAGTTCCCATTTCCAGTTCTTCTTGTTGATGAGGATGGCGTTGGCGTTCAGTTCATATCCCCGGTTGGTCATAGCTCCTTCGTTGGTCCAGTATTTGTCCAGACCGGTCAGGTAGCTGATGTCTTTCATCACGAGCATGTTGTCTGTTTTGCTCCAGTACAGGTTCAGACCGGCTGTCAGGCGGTTGTTGAGGAAGCTGCCTTCTAAGGCTACGTTGTAGCGCGTCGTGGTTTCCCACTGCAGTTTCGGATTCTCCACATTCTCCATGACGAGACCGATGGCTTTGTCTAAGTAGCGGCGTGCGCTCCAGTAAGTGCGGGTCGCGTAGTAGTTCAGGTCATCGTTACCGCTCTGATCCACGCCGGCGGTCAGTTTCAGGAAGTTGACGTTCTTGCTTGTCGGGAACCAGGATTCCGAGGAAAGAAGCCAGCCCACCTGCAGCGAGGGGAACACGCCCCAGCTGACGCCGCCCAGCTGGAAACCGCTCTCGGTGTCTTTTCCGAAACGGGAAGAAGACTGGATGCCGATGCTGGCTTGGGCGAAGTACTTGTTGCGGAAGTTGTAGTCCACGTTGGCGTAGTAAGATATATCCACGGAGTTGTCATTGATACCGTCGTAGCTCGGGTAAGCGATAGACTCCTTGTTCAAGTCCGTGATTTTGTCGTTGGCGTTGTTATAGGCGTTCAGGTACGTGTAGGAGTAGGAATAGTTGTTGTATCTCCATCCGCCGAACACCTTGATGCTGTGCGCTCCGTATTGGTTTCCCCATTCGATACGCAGATCGTTGTTGAGGGAGATTTCCTTTGAGAATTGGGAACGGATGACACTATTGATGTTACCTAAGTCTTTTAGATAATAGGGAGAGCTTCCGTAACGGGGAATGTAGTACCGTTCGTTGTTACGGTTCAGCGTATAACTGAAACGATCGGAGATGGCCAGCTGCTTGGTTATCTGCCAGCGGGGCTGTACGTTGAGGCGGAACTGCATCAGTTCGGCATAGTTCTTTTCCTTGCCTTCTCCGTTGGTCAGTATCCAGTACGGATTGTTCAGTATCTGGTTGCTGACGATACCGGCCGCATAGTTGAACGGGTTGTCCAGGTTGCGGGCTTGGTAGGTGTTGGCTTCGGCTGCATATTTTCCCGCCAGGATGTTGCTCTGGGCCAGTTTGCCGTTTGTGTCGATGTAATAACCGTATTTGCTCAGGAACGGTGACTGTATCAGACCCAGCACATTGGGGGAGCCGATGTTGTTTTCGTCGTAGTTGGCGGACCATCCGTTGTCCAGGACGTTGTAGGCTATTTGGCTATAGGAAAAGTCAAAGACGGCTGTCAACGGTTCTGCTATTTTGACATCGGTGTTGAAGCGGAGGTTCAGACGGTTGAAGTCCGTTCCCTTGGTGGTCGCGTCTGCGGCGGAATAGCCCAATGACAGGTTGTACATGGCTCTTTCGTCACCGCCTTCCACGCTCACCTTGTAATTCTGTACGAATGTCGTGCGGTAGAGATCGTCGGACCAGTTTGTCTCGTTGTGATACAGGGGATACCAGAAGTAATCCGGGTTGTCGTTCAGGAATCCGAAGACACCATTCCGCTGTGCCATTTTCTGTCCGGCTTCCGTGGTACCGGTCAGGTCGCTCAGGTAGCTGCGGAACTGTCCGGCATTCATCATGTCCTGTGTCTGAGGCTTCAGTTCGAAACCTCCGAAGATGCGTACATTGATTTTGGTGGCCATGCTGCGTCCGCGCCGGGTGTTGATGAGAACCACACCGTTGGCACCCTTGGCACCGTACAGGGCCGTGGCGTTTTTCAGCACTTCCACGCTTTCGATGTCTTCAGGGTCGATGCCGGCCAGCAGGTTGTTGTAGAACCCTTCGTGCAGACTGGTGCGGTTTTCCTGCAAGTCCGTCATGACACCGTCGATGATGAAAAGCGGCTGTGCATTGGCGTTCAGTGAATTGATACCGCGGATGTGCATGAAAGCGCCTTGGGCCGGCATACCGTTGCGGTTGATGGTGCGGATGTTTCCCTCCAAGGTGTTCTGGATGTCTGTTTCAATGCTCAGTGAACTTGTATTGTCGATGTCGGCCTTGCTGCGGGAGGTAATCGAAATCTCCGGCAGATAGAAACCTTTCAACTTGCTGCTGTGGAGATAACCGTCTTGTCCGATGCTGTCCTTGATGGCCATCTGGACGGGGTTATACTCGGGAGCGTTCACATACAGGGCATCCACGAACGTGGGAGCCTGCATGCTGTATGATCCGTCTTCTTCGGTCAGGGCGGAATAAGCCGGGTATCCGTATGCCTGCACGTGAACACCGCTCAGGGGCGTTCCGGTCGCGGCATCGTAGATGACACCTTTGATGCTTTTCATCTTGTATTGGGGAGCCTGCTTGTGGGGGCGGATACGGGTTGTGGAAACCGTCGTATCGGCGGCAGCCTCCTCCTGAGCCATCAGGGATGCCGTTCCTGACAAGGCAAAGATGCACAGTCCGGCTTTGATGACCGTCTGCATATAATTGTTATAATGTTGTTTTTTCATGTTTAATCGGTATTTTATCAGGAACATCATTCTTCTAAGCTCTCGAATATGATTTCATCGATGAAGAAATTCTTGGAATACTTGTTTTGTTCTGTTGTGCTGGAACCCACGTCACTCTTGATTTCCAATGATACGGCCGCATTGCTGATACCGTAGTAGCAGATGGGGAATTCCGTAAAGGGCGTGCTACCGTTCTTCAGATCCAGCGTCACGGTATCGTTTTTCAGATTTTCCGGATCGGGGATGACTTCCAGTTTGGAAACTCTGGCGGAGGTCTCCTTACCGGTGGCGTTCTGGTAATATTTCAGGGTGAATGTCAGCTTGTAGGGCTTGGCCTCGGTGCCCTGATCCCGCAGCAATACGTTGGAAGGCGGAAGAACCACCTTGATGGCGTATTTGCCGGACAACACGTTGGGAATGTTGTAGGTGATGGTCGGGTTGGTTTTACCGGGAGCCATGACATACAGGATACGGCCGCTACCGAAACTTCCCTCGACATCGGGGTTTCTGTACAATTCGTTCATGATGTATGAAATACCGCTTGTGGTACCGGTCGTTTCAAAGTAATAGGATATTTCTCCTTCCACGTTGATGTCTTTCTTGAACGTCTGGCTCGGTTCGAAACGGAAATTGTCTACAACGTAAGCATAGCCGTTGCTGGTCTCCTCCGGAGATTTTCCGTCGAAGAGCTCGTTGCAGACGGGTGACTGAATGGTTGTATAAGTCGTGCTGATCAGGGAGTCTGCATCCATACCGAAGTTTTCGATGGTCAGGCCTTTTTGGGTACGGGCGTTGAACGCCAGGTTCCTGATCAGGGCCAGTTTGGGTTCGATTTCCTGCAGAGAGTCCACATTTACCGTGGTTTCCGGTTTTTCCTTGTCGAATTTAGAGTCGTATGTGGCTCTGTATTTGAACAACTTGTTGACTTTCTCCAGTCCTTGTTCCCAGGCCGGATCGGTAAGGAAGACCATGGCATACAGCGAATCTTCGTTGGCCAGTCGGGCATTGATGCCGTACAATGTGTTGCCTTTGTAAGAGCTTGAATACGAGAAGAGCTGGTGGTCGGTTTTCCACACTTCGTCCACGTAGGTGACTTCGTCGTTGACGATAGGTCCCTGGACACTCTGGGATTTATCGATATACGTCGTGTCGAAGCGTTGGAAGAACTCCTTCATCTTGCCTAATTGCGGATGTGTGTAGAAGAATTCCAGCAGGTTTTTATGGAAGGACAGGGGAGCTGCGATGGTGTGCAGCACGCCGTTGCTGGCGGCCAGGTTGGATTGTGCTATTTTTATGCCGCGGATGGTCTGCTCATCCTTGTTCAGTACGTTCACTTTCTCGCTGAACATCGTCAGGCTGTCGTTGCCGGTACCGGTGAGATTGGTGCGGAAGCGGGTGATGTGGTTGCGCACGAATTCGTGCTCCACCTTGTATTCGTTTGCCATGCGTTCCTCGTCGGTTGCGCCCTCCTCGCATTGCTGCAACAGGGCTGCAGCGTCGTATGTTCCGTCTTCCGGAGCCCAGACCGTGAGGGTCTGGGTGCCGGAAAGCAGGTCTTTGTACGTATAGTTTTCGTATCGCTTGCTCTCGCTGTCGTAGTAATGTACGCGTTCCAGAATGCTGGCGAAATCTTTCAGTCTGTCATTTTCCTGGATCTGCTCCCACAAGGTTTTCGTACTGGTGGTGGAGGCCATGTCATAGTGCTCGTCCCAGGTATCGGAGCAGGCGGCCAGGCCGGCAAGCATCAAAGTGCCTGCCGTCGCTTTAGTAAGCCATTTCATATAGTTGTTTTTCATACGTGATGCTTTTGAATAAGTTACCATTTGTCTTCAGGGGCATTCGGGTTGGCATAGACGCTTTTGGGAGCCAGCTCGATATAGTCGAAGAAGAATTGTTTGTCAGGGTCATCCATTACGCTCTTGAAACGCACCCAGTAGGTCTGATCCGGATACATCGGTTCGGTGAGGATGATGCGGCGGACAATCAAATCGCTTTCGCGCGCCGGGTTACTCAGTGAGTTGGTTTGGCAGAAATAGTTGGGACCCTTCAGGAATCCGTTGTTGCGCATGCGCTTTTCGACATCCGAATTGTAATCCTCATCATACACGCCGCTTTCGTCTTTCTTGTCGGCTTCCCAGCCCATGTTGCTGGGGTTGCCTGTACCCTGAACCGTTTTTCCGCTCATACGCATGTCCAGCGGGATGTTTTTGGCCACCAGACCGGTCGGGGTTTCCGTACTTCCCAACGCCTTGTTCGTCTGGCCGAAGTATACCTGACACATACCGCGGCTGCTGTTCGCCTGTATGCCGTAGCGGATTTCCCATTCGTCGTAGAAGGGTACGGGCGGAAGTTTCACATAAATGTCATACAGACCGGTGGCGAAGAACTCGTCGCCCTGATAGTCGCTCCATGAACGGCCCGTACCCGACAGATAGTAGAAATGCGTATCTTTGGAGTAACGGACATTTTCGAAATACTGGAATTCGTTGGGGAAACCCTTGTTCGGGCTACCGTTGGAGAATAATACGTCCAGACGGCGCATGCCGTTGGTCATCAGCTCCGGCATGATGGCGGCGATATCGACGCGCAAACGTTCGTTCAGCACCGTCTTGGCCACCTGGTTGCTGTATACCAGCAGGTCGTCGATGCAATAGAGATAGCCGTTCAGCGCTTCGCCGGAGAAGTCTTCCGCGTTTTCTGTCGAAATGAGAATTCCCTCGATGTTGTCGTTCGGGTTGGCCGGTGGCACTTCCTCGTACGTGTCCATATTATAGTCCTGATGACGGTTCAGACGGTAACCCTCGGAAGCCTTGCTGTGCGTGATTTTCAGCAAACGGCGCGGTTCCGACTTCGTATAATAGTATTCAAAGACGGGTAAGGTCAAGTTCTTGTTACGCTTGTCATAGTTCAGTTCGTTGTAGTGGTGCACCAAGTCGTTCTTGGAAACGGCCATCGGCAGGATGTGGTAGCCCACGAACTGACGCAGGGCGTGGTTGGCGTTTTTGAATTTGGCAGGATCGTTGGAGAAATCCAGCGGCTGTCCTTTCAACTTGCCGTCGAAATCTTCCCAGAGAATTTCTTTGTTGTCGGCGGCGGCTCTGTGCTCCAGATAGTCCAGCAGTGAAGCCACGTCCGTGATGCCGTAGCGTTCGAAGACATCGTTGGTTTCGGCAAAGATAGTGAAGCCGATGAGGCGGTGCTCCGGGATGGCCACGGTCTTATTGTCGCCTTCCGTTTTAATAATCGGTTGCTCTTTGGTCAATCGTTTGTTGAGATAGGCATCTTCGTATTCTTCGTCCTGATAGTCAGCACCGAGGTCTTCTGCGTATCCGCTCAGTTCCAGAAACTGGGAGAAAATGCTCATGTTTTCGTTCAGGGCGACTAATTTGTTGATGCTTATCTGGCTGGGTACTATCACCTTGTCTACTACATGGGCGTATCCGTTCTGCACTTCGATATCCGCTTCGATGATTCGGCTTGTCTGGTTGATGGAATACGTTGTCATTCCTCCTTCCGTGCCGATGTTTGTCATCAGGTTGCGGTTGTTCATGTTGGGCAACTGTATGTTGTTACCGTCCTGAAAATCGGTTGTCTGGAAGGTTTTGAAACTTGTTCCGCCGTCGACGATACTGTTCAGTACGATGATGTTGCAGATGGAGTCGCGGATTTCCTTCGGTTCGATTTCCAGCACGCTGGACGGATTCCCGCTCACCACGTTGTCTTCCTTCAGTTCTGTCAGGTAATCGCTGATAGCCTGGTTGGTGGGCAGGAAAGCGGTATAGCTACCCCGCGCCGACAGCAGGTCGGCTACCGTCGATGAAGACACTTTTGTCGGATAGGTCACTTTGATAAGTTCGTAGTAGGCGCTCAGGTTGGGATCATTGGCAATGTGGTCTGTCATGGTCTCGCCCGTGAACGTATAGTAGGCCGACGTGTCTATTTCATCTTTACAGCCGGACAGAAGCCCAAGGCTTAGTAAAATACCGCCGAGGAAAGCCAGCTTGTTGGATTTTCTAAAATGTATTGCAAATGTTTTCATGGTCGCTTAATTTTTAGAGATATCTTGGTTTTTGTTCCATGCCGGATTTTGTGTCAGCAGGGTGTTGGTCTTTACCTCCGTCTCGTTCAGAGGAAGGTACAATGACTTCATGCTGACTAACTTCTTCTTCAGGATATTGGAAGACTCGGCTTCCATGCCCCGGGTGAGAACCGTGAGGAAGTCGGTCGGCGTCGTTTCGTCGACGGTTGCCCGGCGCAAGGCGAAGCGCACCAGATCGAACCACCGCTTGCCTTCGGCCACTAATTCGCGTTGTCTTTCACGCAAAACTAATTTTTCCAGACTTTCCTGCGAGGTGTATTTGCCGGCATTCAGCATACTGTTCTTTTCGTTTTTTGAATAAGGGTAGGGATTGGCCCGTTTGTAGACGGCTTCCACCAGCGCGAAAACCTCGTCTTTGTTTTCCAACCCCATCTGGTTGAGGGCTTCCGCTTTCATCAGCATGATGTCCGTCACCCGGTACACAATCCAGTTTGAGTTGTTCCCTTTTTCTGCCTCTGCTTCAAATTCCGCTTCATCCTTGGTGGAATTGTCCTTGATGTCCGCTTCCGAATGTGTGATGGAGGTGCAGGCCCATTTCCGGATAAAGTACAGGTTCTTGTTGGAGGATGAGCAATCGGCGGTTTCCAGTTTCCGCAGGTCGGTCTTGGCATACAGGTTGCCTTCATCGTCCGGATCTGTCGATGGACTTACAAATTTATCTGCGGCTTGCAGACGCGCGTCCTTTCCATATAGGAAAGTATTGCTAAGGGTATTGGGGTTCGAGGCGGCGGAGCATTGCAGCTCGAAGATACTTTCCGTGCTGTTTCCGCTTCCGAAAATATGGTTATATGCTCCGCTTGAGGAGGAGGAAACCATACGGTTGGTGGAGTTCTGGATGAGGAAGGAATAAGGGTCTTCGTCGTCCGTGGATGTGCCGGTGCCGGGCGTACCGCCTATGATGACTCCGCCGAAACCGTATTCCTTGTTGTATTCCTCGGTCTGCTCCCGCACTTTGTCTATCACGGTTTTGCAGCATTCGTTACACCGGGCATAGTCCGCCAGGGCTTTTTCCGTTTCGCCCCGGCCCTGTTCAATGGAAGCACGCCAGAGATACATGTCGGCCATCAGGGCGTAGATGGCGTTTTTGGTCATGAACGCCTTGTTGTCCGTCCATTGACCGTAGTTGTAGACGGCATTGCCCACGGTGTTTTCCATCTGCAGGAGGCAGTCGTCCAGAATGGCAGTCTGGGACATGGCCGGCTGGTTAGTCACCTGCGTGTCGTCGTTGATGGACCGAGTGACGTAGGGAACATCGCCGAAAGCGCGGATCAGGTAGAAATAGTTCATGGCTCTCAAAGCGTACATCTCGGCCTGGATGGGCAGCCATTCCGTATCGGTGAAACTGGCGTCCTTGGCCTTGATGTCTTCTCCGTGTTCCAGCACCTTGTTGCAGAAGTTGATGGTATTGTAGAAGATTTCCCACGACGTGTAGCCGCTGTTTTTGGGATCGAGATTAGCTTTCAGCAGATCGGTTACGGTCTGGTTGAAGTTAACGGGGTGTTCCTTATAGTAGTCGGCCCGGATTTCTCCCCAGTAGAAATAACGCTCCAAGCTGCTGCCGGAGACCATGTTTTTGTAAGCGGCGTAGCGGACGGACAGCAGGTCGTTTTTGTCTTCCCAGAAGTTCTCTTCCACAATCTGGGAGTTGGGATATATCGTCAGCCAGTCCTCGCAGGCCGTCAGTCCGACACCGGTCAGCAGGCATCCTATGGCTATCAGTTTATTGAATTTTGTCTTTTTCATTGTCGTTTGATTTTAGAATCCTACACTAAGGTGAAGCGTAAAGGAGCGCGCGCGCGGAGTCTTGGAGTTGTCCACGGCTCTGCCCCAACTACTCGGTGCCACATCGGGGTCGGTACCTGTATATTTGCTCCAGAAGCAGATGTTGTCGGCCGATGCGGAAAGCATCAGGCGGTTCAGACCGATTTTCTTGAGCTTTTTCTCATCGAAGCTGTATTGCAGCTGTACGTACTGCAGGCGCAGGTAATCGCCGTTTTCGATGTAACGGTCGCTGGCCAGCGAGTTGTAAGTAGCTCCGTTGGCGGCGGAACTGTTCATTGCACGGGGTATCTCCGTGTCGTCGCCGTTCTTTCTCCAGCGCCAGGTCGTGGCGATGCTCTGGTTGATGTTGCCTAACATGTCTTCTGCGTTCATGCGTGCCATGTTGATGATCTTGTTACCGATGCGGTAGTTGAAACTGGTACGCAGGCTCCAGCGGGAATATTTGAACGTTACGCCGAAACCTCCCTGGCATTTGGGCAGACAGTTGCCTAAATAAACGATATCCAGAGCATCGATCTGTCCATCGTGGTTTACGTCTTCGTAGATGGCGTCGCCACCGCTGAACTTGTAGTTTTTGCCGCCGTAGTTGTAGTACATCTGCAACGGGTTGCCTTTGGCGTCATAGATGATGTTGCCGTTGGCGTCGCGGGCAATCGGGCAACTGCTGTTGGACTGTCCGTGTTCGGCGGCCGATTGGGCCGTCGGATAGATGAGGCGGCCCGAGGAGTCTACAAACGGAGTCTCGCCGTATTCTTTCCGGGACTCTTCCGTATAGCCGTTGTGGTCGTAGTCATAGGCGTACACCCCTTTGTAGCGGAAGCCGTAAATGGAACCGAGGGCGTTTCCTATCTGGATGCGGTTCAGATAATCCTCGTTGTTGTAACTGAAGTCAGCCTGCATGTTTTCCAATACGGAGGCATCCATGTCCTGGATGGTGTTGAAGTTCTGGGATACATTGGCATAGGCGGTCATGCGGAATTTGCCGATTTTTGCGAAATCGCCTGTATTCATATACAATTCCCAACCTTTGTTCTCCATTTGGCCGACATTGCCCTTGGCGAGCGTGCTGTAGCCGTTGCTGGAGGCAATGCGGATGTTGTTCATCACGAGGTCGTTCGTGACACGGTTGTAGATGTCTAAATTGAATTTCAGTACATCTTTGAAGATACCGAATTCGAAGCCGACGTTCCACTGGCGCGTCTTTTCCCAGCGCAGGTCTGTCAGGCGGAGGTTCTGGGGACGGATAGCCGAGTAGCCGTTGTAGTTGCCGTACATGCCGTACCGGTTGAACTGGTCGTTTCCGGAACCGACGTTGTTACCCACGATACCCCAACCGAATTTGGCGGCCAGCATGCTGAGCCAGTTCTCAGACCATTTCATCCACGGTTCGTCGACTATGTTCCAGCGGCCGGAGAAGCCGGGGAACACACCGTATTTGTTACCGGCACCGTAAGCCGTGCTTCCGTCCACACGCAGGGTAACGTCGGCATTATACTTCGATTTGTAGGAATAGTGGACGCTTGCGGAATAGGACAGGCGGCGCCATTCGCCGTTGCTGTTGGTGAAACCGCTCAAATAGGAATCTACGGTCGGGTCGGTGATGCCCACCGGTATGTTTTTGGTCCACAGGCCCTGCGAACTGCTGTTGCCGGTCGTCATTTCGAAACGGGCCAATGCGCTTACCGCATGGTCTTCGTTCTTGAAATGAGGATAGAAGGCCAGGTCATGGCGGGTGGTAAATTCAAAGCTCTTGTATTCGTCGTTGCCGGCAGGAGAGATTCCCTGATAACCGCTGTCATTTGAATAATTCCAGGTATTGCGGGTCAATGCGGCCGGCGTGTAGGCATAGTCGGAGTTGTTGTAGATGTTCATGAACACATCGCCCGTATAGTTCAGACGCGTCTCGTCGTCTTCCTTGCCTAACAGTTTGTAGGTTACCGAGAACTGCGGAGAAAGGTTGTAGCGTTTCTCCCGTCTCCATGCCAGATTTACGAAAGCGACCGGGTTACCGTTGTTGTATACGTCCTTCAACTGTGAGGAGGTCAGCGGAGCGGCACCGTCACGCGGGAACATGTTGAAGTATTCGCCGGTCAGCTCCCCCTGGTTGTCATATTCCCAGATGGTCATGTTAGGCATGGCTTTGTAGGCACGGTCCATGGTGGAGTTGTCCGCGTCTCTCAGACGGTCGGTGTAGGTCAGCGAGAAGTTGGACGAGAACGTGATGCGGTCGGACACCCAATAGTCCAATGCCAGACGGGTGGTGAAGCGGTCGAGCGTGTTCTTGATGACCGTACCCTTCTCCTTGTCGTAGCCGGCGGAAATGCGGAACGTGGCTTTCTCGCCACCGCCTGTCAGGTTCACGTTGTAGTAATGTCCCTGGCCGAACTGTTTCACGGCGTCCACCCAGTCAGTGTTCTTGTTGTAGTTGTAGTATATGGCCCGGTTGGAGGGGCTTTCGTCGTAGCTGATTTCCGGGAACAGCGAAGAATTCGGGTTCTGCCGGGGGTTGAAGTAGGCCTCTTTCAGCATCATTGTGTACTGGTCGCCGTCGAGCAGGTTCATACCTTCGGGCTGCCATGTCCCTTTGAAACGGTACGAGAAGTCCACACGGGTCTTGCCACGCGCACCACGCTTGATCTTGATTTCGATAACACCGTTGGCACCCCGGGCACCCCAGATGGCCGTGGCTGACGCGTCTTTCAGCACGTTGATGGACTCGATGTCCTCCGGGTTTACGCTCAACAGATTGGAGAACTGCTCTTCGTTGTCGAAGTTGCTGAAGTCTGTGTTCTCAAAGCCTTCCGGAATCTCGTAGATATGCCCGTCCACAACGATGAGCGGCTGGGCGTTACCGTTGATACTGGACACACCGCGCAGACGCATGGTCGTACCGGAACCCAGGTTACCGGAGTTGGCCACGATGTCCAGACCGGCGATCTTACCCTGCAGGGCTTCGTCGACAGACGTGAAAGCCAGACCTTCCATTTCGCTCATGTTGAACGACTGGGAAGCCACGGACATCTCACGTTCGGGAATGGACAGACCGTTGGAGGCCTTTTTCTTCTTGGCCGTGATGTTCACTTCCGTAATCTGTTTGGCATTGTCCGTCAGTTTGATTTTGAACACGGTGCGGTTGCCGATAGGCTCGCGCCATTTGTTGAAGCCCACATAAGAGACTTCCAGGTAGTTCTTCGGATCCTTGATGGTCATGGTAAAGTTACCGTTCATGTCCGTTACCGCGGCAGATACAATACGGTTGTTCTTGTCGCGTTCCGTCACGTTGGCCATCATGACTCCCTCGATGTCATCGGATACGTTACCCGATATTCTTCGTTGTTGTGCTGAAAGGGTCAGCGAGAATGCGCTTACCAGCAACAGCAATAGACATTTTATTTTTGTATTCATTGTAGTCTTTTAGTTTAAGGATGCATGATAGACTTTAATTCTCCCAAAGTGATTCATAAGTACCTCCCGGCAGCTTCTTGTACTGAAGTGCCTTGTCTATCTGGTGGATGACGGCATAGGATGTGGAGGTGATGATGATGTTTTTGATGGAAGTTCCGTTTCTGGAAACATTCTCTGCTCCGCCAGTGGTCTTGCCGTATGTGGCATCGCGCGCCAGAATGTTTACGTTTCCTGTCGTGTGAGCAATCTGACCGCCCTCATCCTTGATGGTCAGGCCGGATTCTTCTGATGTCGGACCTCCGTCGCATGATACTTCCAGTTTGACGAAAGTGCCCCAGTCGTTCAAGGTTGCCGTCGTGTACTGCTTGGCAGCGGTAGCCGGACGATCCGCGAAGACGGAACGGTCCTGGAAGTGACCTTTCAGGAAGTTCATCAAGCAGAAAACTTTCTTCTGCAACTTAGCCTGCAAGGCCGGATCCATACCTTCTTCCGTAACGTTGGGATGGCTTTCCATGTATTCGTCGATTTCTGCCTTTATGCTCTCCCAAGTGGGTAGTTTCTGCACCTCAATGGCTTCCCGTACCGCTTCGTTCGTGGGAACATACACGGTGTAGTTGTAGTTGTTGAAGAGACTTGTCACATAATCGTGGTCGTCTCCGTCGGCAAGCGTATTGAACAAATGATATTTTTTGAGCTCTTTCTTTTTGGCAGTTTCTTTTTCGATGCCGTCAAGCAGTCCGCAGTCTTCTATGATATCATCCATGTCCGGATGGTCGAAAAGATTGTAGAATTCGCTCATCTCTTCTCCCTTGATGTTGCTCAGAATGTCGTGTACCGTATAGCGGGTCGGGTTCAGAGGGGCGTTGATAATGTAGCTCCATCCGTTACGCTGCTCATAAAATCCTTTCTGCTCCTCGTTGTTGACGATATCGGTTTCCACGGTGCAGACCGTACGACCGGTGTTATAGCCGTTTTCATCGGGAACCAGATCGCCGTAGGTCTCTAAGTTGTCCAATTGGAAACCACCGCGGAAACTGTTCAGCTCTTTCAGGTTTCCGTTGAATTCATCCGGATTGATTCGGACGGGGGCGCCGTTCTTTGCCAGGAAGTATTCCTTTCCGCAGGCCATACCGAGTTCCTTTTCGTCCTCGTCTTCGTGGATGATGGTGTGACTTTCCAGAATTTCTTTCAGACGGTTGGTCAATTCTCCGTTTATTACGGGGGACAGAGCGTCGTCGCTATTCTGGCGGGCGATGACACCGGTTTCATCGTCGGAGAAACGTTTCGGATTGGCCGTGACGGTGGTACCGTTGCGGCCGACGGAAAACTGAAGGACACGGGAACGGGGTTCTACCGTACCGATGCTGACGGGGTCGTAGTAGTAACGCAGTGCATTGTCGGAAGGAATGAGGCACGTGAACTTCGAACTCAAGGCACGCAGATAGGCATAGTATTTCAATGTCATGTAGTCCGTTTCCTTCGTATTTTCACCGTTGTATATGGCCCACTTGATGATTTGCTTGTTTTTGCTGATGAAAGCCGGGGCGGCCACGGATACGTAGTCGGCCGGCATATAGACGCGTTTCATGATGTATACGGCACCGTTGCTGGCCAGCTGCGCTTTTACAAGGTCTTCTTTACCGTCGTATGCGGCACCGCTTTCGTTGAGGAACATGTCGTCCTGGCTCTTGTCCTTGATGCTGGCGAATTTTGAAGGAACCGTGCTTGTGAAGTTCGGCTTGAGCAGGTTGTTGACCAGAGCGTTCAGTGTGTTCAGCGGGATCATATCGATGTTATGGTAGAGGTTTTCCCTGGTGTTGGGAAGGGTTCCATATACTTCAATAAGGTTCTTTCCGTCTTTCTGGAAAAAATTCCATAATGTTTCGTCATTGGGAACGAAGATGGCACCCATATCCTGTGCGGGATCCGAAGGACTGTAGCCGTTCCATCCCGGATCGAAATCCAATACGGCTTCGAAGAGCGTTTCATCCGGTTTCCTAAGTACGGCGTTTACATCTGTACTGCTGTTGTTTCTTTGGGTGAACAGATAACCTTGGGATTTGGTAGCCTCGTGTGAAACGGTGGACGCATAGCGCTTTTCATAAATCTTGCCGGTGAAATCCGGATGCTCCACCTGGTAGTATTCGGTGAGCAGGGTGTTTTCGTAAGGCGCGCTGAACCGGTCCAGGATGTGGTTGAAAATATCCGTCTGTCCGTTCGTGCGGATAATCTCGGCCATGTTGGCCGGCGGGAGGATCACGCGGTCCACCACATTGATATAACCGTTTTGACAGGTGATGTTCTGCTCCGTAATCTTGCTGTCGAAGATATGTACGTCGTTGGAAGTACGTCTGTATCCTGTCAGTATCTCGATGTCCTCGTCCGTGATGTTGCTTTGTGCCAGCTGGCTGTTGATGAAATGTATCATCATGGTGGGGGTGTTGTCCAACACCATATAGGTCTTGTCGTTTGTACGCAAATCGCTCCACAAGTCCGTTTCGTTGGGATTGGTCGTCGCGGCCGGCAGCATGTCCGGGGTGAAGCAAGGTACACTGTCCAGCACGTCGGCGGCGGTGAGGCGGCGTAAGGTCAGACCTTTTACCAATTCACCGCTGGAGGGAGCGTTCGGCAACATTTCCAGCTGGTAGGGGTTGTTGATCATACTGGAGTTGAGGATGATTTTGCGTTGTGCTTCCGTCAGGTTCTCGGCGCTGGTGGCTGTGTGCCACGGGTCGGTTGCCGGACGCAGGGCATTTTCCTGATAGAATTTGTTGAATGCATCGTCATTGGCAACGAACAGCGTGCGGCTACCCGTTTTCTGAAGAGTTTTCTTTAACTCTTCGTTCTTGTCGATTAGTTTGACAATGTTGGTAAAGTTGCCTCGCTCCTGCAACGTGTTGTAAATGCTTGATCCGAGCCATGCCGGGGTCTCATCATCCCAGAAATAATCATCGGAACAAGAATACGTTAGTCCACAGGCGGCAAGCATACATAA
Organism: uncultured Paraprevotella sp.; assembly: GCA_964540455.1. Lineage (GTDB taxonomy): Bacteria > Bacteroidota > Bacteroidia > Bacteroidales > Bacteroidaceae > Paraprevotella. The sequence goes on along the minus strand of CAZIMK010000016.1, from coordinate 27,209 downwards.
AGCACGGATGCTTTGCTTGCTGAGTTGGCTGAAACGGTTTCTCATAAACATTAAATTTGAAGTTTTATTAATTTGTTTTTTACTTTTTCGATTTATGGCCGTATCTAAACGATATACTTAGGTTACAAAATTAACAAAGTCTTAGATATTAGCCCTCCGGCAGCCCGTATTTATCGCTATTGTTAACCATATTTAACAATAAGGATTCCTTGAAATGTTAAAAAGGGTGGCATCTGTAGTAGTTGTCATTGCACACCGCAAGGAACGCTATAATAAATATCCCTCTCGTCCTCTGCAGGGCTGAGGACGAGAGGGATATACAGGGGTAGGTTGTTTTATCGGGAGACGATAATCTTTTTCCCGCCCGCAATGTAAAGACCTGCCGGAATGCGAATCAGATTTCGTCCGGCCTGCAGTTCCTGCCGGCAACACATGCAGCCGTCGAGGGTGTATACGTTGATCCGGCACGGTTGTGCGGCATGGGCGATGATACCGTCGCGGCAGCCTTGTACGCTGATCCGTGTGCCGTCGACAGCCTCTATACGGCTAAGACCGGTGGTCATAGTACCGTTGGGGACAATCTGGGAGACAGGAGCGTCTGCCGTTGTTGCGATATATGCCTCGAACGGCCGTACGCTTTCCGCCCGGGTGCGTTCGAATTTCATCCGCTCTTCCGAGAACTTCAGAAACGTGCCTTCCGGTGCATAGTCCGTGCCCGTGTTGTTGCCCGTAAATCGGTATGGAGAAGAGGCTTCGTCCGTGGAGGCTGTGGGAGTGCCGAAAGTCATGGTCACTTTTTGTCCGTCGAGGTTGTCCACAAACTGCACGATGTAGCAACCGGCGGGAATGTCCTCTCCATCGACATACTGGAAACGCGGGTATTCATAGCGTTGCAGAACGAAGTCCACACCCGGATAGAGAGGTTCTTCATCGTGTCTTACTCCGTCGAACCATCCGCTGACATGCGCGTTGCACAACGGGCCGGGGAAGGAGAGGGCGTACATCTGCGAGCCGCTGACGTTTCTGGTCAGCCGGGTGCCTCCTTTCAGGGTGATCCGTTTGGGATCTATGGTGGAGTATTTCTCGCCTTCGTCGGTAAACCCGAGCATGTACACATTGGTGGCCCGTGTAGGCGACCAATGTTCTCCCGCCGCCAGTGCAACATACGGAACTTCCTTGCGTACGCCGACCGCAGCTGTGGAAGTATAGCCTTTGTAGACTTCCAGATTGTCAATCCATACGGTGCCGCTGTTGTCGAAATCCGCATTGTTGATGTACAGGAGTTCCGATGCTTCGACCGGTGTGATGACTCCTTCTACCTGTTTCCATTCTCCCTTCGTATCCTTGATGTGGATATAGCTTTTGCAGGACTGGATGCCGATTTTGCCTTCATAGCCGTCGCTTTTTACCATGGCCCTTATAAAATAAGGTGTATTGGCCTCGAATTTGATGCCGACTTCCACGGAAGCCCCCTGCGAAGGGCGGATGGCCTGTCCGCTTATACGGAGGCAATTGGCTCCCGACCAAGCCTGTTCGTTGTCGATGCAGGCCTCGCTGCCCCAGCCGGAATAGACGGCCTGCTGGCTGAAGAATACGCGTTCGTCTGCATTCTCGCCGGTGCGGGTGAATCCACGGTTGCAATAGGGATCGGCAATAAGATTGGGGCAGGAAGAAGGCAACATGTTTTCGATATGGGTTTCCAGTTCGCTTTCTGCCGGTTCAATCACTTCCAATGGGGTGACGGCGGTTTCATAGGTGACGGCGGCCCGGTCGTGGACAAGACTGATGCCGGCGGCATCGTTTGTGCTGCCTTCATAGATTTTGCCGAGCAACACGTTGTCCCGGTAGACGGATAACTGGATGTTGTTGCTGGTGACGGTGTATGTGTGTGGGGCCTGTGTGGCGAACAGGTCGTCTGCCAGCAATGCCGTCGTGACGGAAGACGAACCGGAGATTCGTGTGGGCGAGATGAGCAGGTCGCAGCCGATGGGCTGTGTGTTGTACGAGTGGCGTACGACGACCTTGAGTGACGTTTCCGGTGACTCGAACCGGATATTCTTGATTTCAAACGTGAATTTGTTTCCGAGTTCCGTGGAGTTGTCGAGAAGTATGCTGTCCCGCACCTGTGCCCGGGTTGCGGAAAAACACAGGCTGAATAATAATGTATATATGGCTTTCATGGTGACTGTTTAATATGAAGTTAATCCGTCTTCACGCATGGCGTTGATGATGAGTGCATTGGCTTTCAACATCAGTGCGCCCCGCAGTGTGTAGGTCTTTTTGTTGTTGGCGGTGCCGTTGGTGACTTCCTCCTGCTGGTTGATGCCTCCCGGCCAGAAGTGCTGGCTGTCATGGGTGAGCCATACGCTCATGTCCTTCATCATGACACGGAGGGTGAGCACGGCTTTGGGCTGGTCCCACTGGGAGGCAAAAGACTTCCAGTTGGTGGCGGTGCCGACTCCTAAGGCGTGGCACATCTCATGTTGTATGGTGCCCACCCACTGGTAGCGTGCAGTCGAGCCCATGCGCATCCATCCTTCGATGTTGCAGTCGGCCGTCGGAGTGCCCGGAGCATAGTTCACCCACAGATATTTGTTCAGGTTGGTGTAGTTGCGGTAGTAATGCATGGCGGAATCCACTGCTTCCTCGATGCGTTTTTCCGCTCCGTCAGCGGCGGCTCCTTCCCGGTTGTTGAACTGCCAGTTGAATGTTCCTCCATGGGTGGTCTTGAATACCCGGTCGTTGCCGTAGACCGTATCGGTGGCCGTGATGGCGTATGACCTGACATGGTACATCGTGTTTTCTTCCAGTTCGTCGAAAAAGACACCGAAGATGCCGTGGTAAGTGGCGTCGGTGGCGGTGTCGGCTGCTGCCACGTAGGTGTCGTTTTTAACATCGGGCAGGGGATTGCGGCTTAGACAGATACCATAGGAACGTAGGTTGTCTCCCGCTTTCGTGAAACGTCCGCAGACAATGGCCGCCTTCTTCACCCGGTTGAAGACGGAGAGCGTGGTTATTTCCGGCAAGGCTATCCGGGGAATAAAAGATGTCGGGTCGGAGTAGACCGTGTCTTTGTTTTCGGCTCCGCTGTAAATAATGTATGAGCGGATGTATATCGTCAGTCCCGCCGTCAGTCCCGACAAGTTGGTGGAGAATGTGTCTTTCCGGACACTGGATACTTTGTTCTCCGTACCGTCCTGTTTCAGCAGTGGCATGTCATTGACGGCCGAATATACGAAACCGCGGCGGCTGACGCTGAAACCGGACAGATTGTCAATGTATCCTTCGACGGTCGCACCGGTGGAATGAATATCCGTGACTTTGACTTGCAGGGAGGGGGGCACACTACCCGTTTCCGCATCGTGCAGTCCGACGGGATACATTGTCAGCAAATCCTCGTCCTGTGTACAACCGAGGGAGAGGAGCGCTGTGCTGAGTCCTATAAAGAAAGGAATGGTTGATTTCATGTTTCTTCGTTTTTATGCAGGAGTTATTTTTTCTTGTATTTCAGGGTTTGTTATTGTAGATTGATTTTTCGGGTTTCATTTCCGCTTTTTATGATATAGATGCCCGGCGCAAGTTCCATCTCTGTCGTTACAGCGATGCCGTCGACGGTATGGATCGTATAGGCGGATGTGCTGTCCACATGTATTCTCCGTCCTTCCACCGATACGGACAAGGCGGACGAAGAGGGCATGACAGATTGTATGGACGTCGTTGTTCCGACCTCGTCGCTTACGGCGAGCCAGCCGATGAAGTCGCCGTTCTTGGCGGCGGTACCGGTGCTTTCTCCGGAAGTGGAATCCACCTGACGCATGGCCCTTAGCCCGATGACGGCGGTATAGTCCCCGTTGTCTGCGGTTGCCGACTCCGTCACGGTGGACTGGATGCGGAACAGAGACGCCGCTTCGGTGTTGTGGGTCTGGGGACCTGTCAGGATGAAAGGATTCTTCAACTGGTATTTTTCACCGTTTTCCTTGGTCAGATAGAAGTAACGCGGCCCGCTTCCGCCGATCCTTTCGCTGGCGGTTCCGGCTGACAACTGTTTGCCGTTCCCCATGGAGGCGTTGCCCGGGCTGACGGCCAGATAATGTACTTTCTGGGGGGCGAAATTGCTGGTGGAGACTGTAGCCTGGCGTTCCAACTTAACTTTAAACCCGGAAGATGTCACATCATAGGCACGAGCCATAAACGGATAGCTGCTTGAACTTGCCACCACCTGTACGAATACCACCGGGATGGTGTTTTCGTCGAAAGGCGTGTTGAAAGCAATCTCGGTCTCCTTGTTGCTTATCCGGCTGGGACATACGCCGACTTCCATTTGCATGGTGCCGAAAGTATAGTTGCCAGGAGCAACGGAAAAGAAATCTACCGTTTCTTCGTTGGCCATTGTCGTGGTGTAGTTCTGTTGCCAGGGGAAGGGGGTGAAACGGAACTGGCTGGAGGTAATCGTGTTTACGAGACAGAGCAGTCCCATACCCGTGTTGTTGTAAGACGGCATGCCCAGGAATACGGACGTCGTGGTGCCCTCTTCATCGGCCGGAGTGAGGTATGTCGTAATCTGGCTGGTGCTGGAAAACGAGATATGGCCGTACTGGAAGCCCGGCTGTCCTTGCGCTCCGCCGATGGAAAAGTAGGCCTCGTTGGACAAGCGTTGCACCCCGTCGGAATCGAATGCGCGGATGCGGAAAGAGTATATGCCGCCCGCCGGGATTTCCGGATAGACATGCTGGTAGCTCTGCTCCGTGGATTCGCTGCCGTCTATCTTCTTGAATATATTCCACTTGCCGTCAGCTCCGAGTATTTCTATATACATGGAGTCGGTCTGTTCGCCGTTGGGAACAGACCAAGTGAAGTCCGCGCGTTTGCTGCTGGGCACGTAGTTAACGTTCAGTTGGTTCACCTTTTTATATACGAACTTGGGAATGTATTCATAATCTTTCCTGTATCCCATGCCCGATTTCATGTTGGCGTAATATTGTCCGATCTTTGTCAACTGGCCGTCACGATAGATGTTCGTGTACCACTGTTCACTGTTCCAGTAGGCATAGCGTTCCACGTAGGGCCATTCGTTGAGCTTGTTCAGAATGGGGAGTGTGCCGTTGTAGGTGGCATCGTCGCTCCGTTTGTCGCCGGCAAAGGCTCCGTTGTTGTTCCAGGATGCTCCCCAGACCCATTCGGAAATCCAGATGGGGCGTTTGTAGCGGTTGTACCAGCCGTTCAACTGTCCGAACGAGCCTTCGGCCCAATAGCTGTGGATGTCCAGAATGTCGCAACGCCATCCGCGGGCGTCGATGGAATCCATGAATTCCCAGAGATGCCCCAAACTGCCGTCGTGGGAAGAGGGAGAACACAGACGCATACCTGTGCGCATGAGGTTTTCCCAGTTGTTGAGGATGGTTTCCACGCTCTGAGGACGGTCGTCGGCGGAGTTGCCGGGTTCGTTGTTCGTTTTCATGTGCGGTGAATAGGTGACGCCGCCGCAGGCAGCCGAAGAAGGCCAGTCTTCGTAGATGTGGTGCGGCACGCACTCGCAATCTATGCCCCGGTTTTCACCCAGTCCGAAAGAATAGCACCAGGAGACATTGAGTGCCTGTGTCGACGCGTACCGTGTGTCGTTGGCAATACCTTTTTTCTCGGCATCATTCCATTTGAAGATGCGGTAGGAACTGATTTTGTTGTCCAGAACATTCGGCAGCTGCGCAAATTCGAGATCTTCGGTGTCCGCAATGAAGCAGCGGCTGTAGCCGCGGCCACCGGCGGAGGTGGAGAATGTAACCATATATCCTCTTTTGAGCTTGAAACTGCGGATTTTGTTGTTGAGTTTGGTGCTTGTCAGCGTGTTCATATATCCGCCTGAGTTCTCCAGACCGAAACTGTTGACGGACTGGCCGCTGAAATTCTGTTCGGAATAGACGGTCAGTGGTCTGATGTCCTTGTCATAGGGCAGGATGATGGCACCCTGGGCATACATCTTCACTTGGCAGTTTTCGTCGTTGACGGCGGCTTCACCGTTGACGGTGATGAAAGACAGGTAGGAGAGCGCCTTGCTGGGACGTATGTTCTCCAGGATAACGACGGCGTGGTCCGTGTTGGTTATGTCGATGGAGCCGGTGACGGCGAAAGGAGAAGTTCCCGTGATGACATAATCGACATCTTCACTCAGGGTGACGGCGGCGGTCACCTGAGTCGTTGTCTTAACCATGTTTCTGGCAAGGGAAGAAAGTCCTGTGGCAAAAAACAATGCCAATATACATATTAATTGTTTCATAAAAAATGTTCGAGACATTGAATAGGAAAAGTTTCTTTTATTACTTATTTATTGTTGGGAAACGCTTTTTGCAGTCGTTTCAGTTCTTTTTTTGTAATGGGCATGACAGTTCCGTGGCGGGGAGTGAACGCCCCCTTGGTCTGTGTGTCCTGTTTGAAGGTGAATTTTTTCAAATCGGGACTTGTGCAGAACTGGTAGTGTCCGTTCATGTAACAGTCGTACATCAGCACCCAGTCTCCGCCGATCAGACGGAACACTCCGCCACCTTCCACGGCTTTCTGCGTATCCTCGCAGTTATCAGGCAGCAATGTCCATTCCGCCGGCCGGTGCAAATCTTTGGCCAGATATTGGCGAATGCCTTTCTTGCGGTCTCCCTCTGTCTTGAAGAATATATGATACGTGCCTTCCTCGTCTTCCACGATGTCCGTATCGATGGCGGCGTTCTTGAAGTCGAACAGCAGTTCGGGCTCTCCTTCCAGATCGCTGAAGTCCTTGTTGGCATAGGCCCAGTATACTTTATCGTAGGGACAACTGTCATCATTGGTCAGGATGGAGAAGTATACCATGTATTTTTTTGCCGACTTGTCGTATATGGTTTGGGGAGCCCATACGCGGACGACGTTGGCAAACATCGTGCCTGCGTATTTTTCCGGGAAATGCACTGTATGGTGTTTCCATTTCACCATGTCTTTGCTGCGCAGCAATACCATACCCCGGTTGGAACTCCATCCCTGGCTGGAACGCATGTCCGTCACCACCATGTAGAAATAACCGTCTTCTCCCCGTAGGATATGGGGGTCGCGCACACCTTTCTTCAAAGAAATGGTGTCCGAGGATATAATGGGTTTTCCGTCGTTGAGCGGAGTATAGTTATAGCCGTCGTGGCTGATGGCATAACAAATCTGTTCCTGTTCGGGACTATTGCCTGTAAAATAAGTAAATAAGTAGGCTACTTTCTTTCTTGCCGCGGCCTGGGATGGGAAAATAACGGCTACCGCTATGCCTATGATGGCATACAGCCAAAAGATACGTGAAATCTTCATGTTCATAAAATGTGTTTTTTGTGTTGGTATTAATTGTTCAAAAATACCATTTTTTAATGGTAGTAATATGTATTACTGCTATTTATTAGCATTAATTAACCTCGTGGCGGGGGAATGTGTTTTTTACAGTCTGTGTCCCGGGGCTTTTTTCTTTCGTAAAGCTTCGGCTATGGACCAGTGTATGGCAGCTTCGTCTGCTCTGCCTGTACGTGCCAGAGCGTCTCCGAAAAGTTCGTGCGCGCGGGCATGTTCCGGTTTCAGGGATACGGCTTTGTCCAGATCAGCCAGTGCCCGTTCGTTGTCCTGTAGCTGTAAACGGTTTTTTCCCCGGTGGTAGACGGCTTTGAACAGGGAAGGACTGAGGCGCACGGCTTCGTTCAGGCATGTTTCGGCCTCGTTAAGTTTTCCGGCTTCGCTCAGGGTGACTCCCTTCCGAACCCATGCGTCGGTGTAAGCCGGATACAGGTCGATGGCTTTGTCATAATTGGCAAGGGCTGCGCGCACGTTGTGTGCCTGCGTGATACATTCATTTCCCATTTCGTAGTATTCGAGAGCGTATTGTTGCAGGCGCTTTTGTTCTTCGGCTCGCTGTGCCTTCAACTGTTCCTTCTGTTGTTTCAGCCGGTTGATGAGATTCAGTTTCCGTCGGAGGAAGCGTTTCACCGCCGGTTTTTCTATATCATAGCGGGTGTGTATGGCCGTGAAGAAATGGGAGAGAAAATCTTCCATCCGCCCTTCGTCGTAAGCCGTGTTTGCCTGTGCGTATTCGATGTCTGCCCGTGCCGTGTTGAGGGCGCGCTCCACAGCTTGCGGGTTGTTGAATCGTTGGGCGAAATGCAGAATGTCCGGTTTGATGAATATATCGCTCTGTGTGACGGGTTTCCTGAGTGTCAGCCCTTCCAATGAAGTGCAGCGGCTCAGGGCCACATAAGTCTGTCCTCCCGTGAAGACGCCGCCGGTCAGATCGACGATGGCGCGTGTGAATGTCAGGCCCTGACTTTTGTGGATGGTAATAGCCCAGGCCAGCCGAAGCGGATATTGGGTGTATACCCCGAGTTCCTCTTCCTCGATTTTTTTCTCCTTTTCGTTGTATGTGTAGCGTACGTTGCACCAAGTTTCCCGGGCGACGGTAAATTCTGTGCCGTTTTCTCCGACAACATAAATGTTTTCTCCGTCCTCGTCGATGGTCTCTATGGTGCCCAGCGTCCCGTTCACCCATCGTTTGTCCGCATCGTTTTTGATAAACATTACCTGCGCGCCGACTTTCAGTTCCAGTTCCTGCGGGGTGGGCAGTGAACTTTGTGGGAAATCTCCTTTAATTTCTCCATGAAAAATCCTGCTTTCTCCCGGCAGTTCTTCCAGCTGATGGCGGTTGATATAGTCTACGTTGTCCCGGCGGGTGGCCAGGATGATGGACATGCCGTCGCTTTGGGGCTGCTGCGTTTCCTCTACGCGGCAGTTCAACAGTTGCAGGTCCGCCGGGCCGGCCGTGTTGGTTCGGATATGGTCGAGGACGGTGATGAAAGCCCGGTCGTTCTGCCGGTACACTTTTGTCAGTTCGATGGAAACCAGTTCGATTTCGCCGAATACATGCGCCGAAAAGAAATAGGGCGACGGGTAGTAGCGGCTCAGAATCTCCCGTTCGTCTGTCTTTACGACCGGTTCCAGCTGGAACACGTCTCCGACGAGCAGCAATTGCTTGCCGCCGAACGGCTGTTTCATGTTGCGGGAATAAATTCTCAGTACCTTGTCTATAAAATCGATGATGTCGGCTCTGACCATGGATACCTCATCGATGATGATGAGTTCCAGCTCCTCGATAATCTTACACTGTTGTTTATTATATTTAAGAAACTCTTTTATCTTCCGTATCGAAAAGCGCGGGTCGTCCGGCAACAGCGGGAAAAAGGGAAGTTTGAAGAAACTGTGAAGGGTGACTCCTCCGGCATTGATGGCTGCAATGCCGGTCGGTGCCAGTACGACATGTTTTTTCTTCGTATGTGCACACACATATTTAAGAAAGGTGGATTTACCTGTTCCGGCTTTTCCGGTCAGGAACACAGACTGTCGCGTGTACTGCATCAGTTGCAGGGCACTCTGAAATTCGGGATTCCTGGTATCTATGTTCACGGGGCAAATTTATAGGTCGGTTGCGGTACTGGTTCCCGTATCCTGTGGGGCGACTCTGTGTTCCAGACTGTCTGTGTGCAGATTCAGGGAGTCTGTTTCGGCGGGGACATAATATCCTTCGCAGTTGTACAAGGAGGCCGGAACCTCCTCTATGGCTTCCGGAAACGGCACCCTGTATTGCGGGAAACGGTCGTCTTTCAGTACATTCTGATAGAAATACCCGCAGATAGGCAGGGCGGTGCGGCTGCCTTGTCCCAGTTCGCCCGTGCGGAAGTGGATGCTGCGGTATTCTCCGCCCACCCATGCGCCGGTAACGAGGTTCGGAGTGACTCCGACGAACCAGGCATCGGAGTGATTGTTGGACGTTCCCGTCTTTCCGCCGAACTGGGTTAAGTTTGCAACGGGGCGGATGTAACTCCATAAGGCAGCCGTGGTGCCGCCCCGGTCGCGCATTCCGTAGCGGAGCATTTGCTGCATGAGGTAGGCAGACCGGTAGGGAATGGCCTGTTCCGAATGCTGACCGGCGGTGTAGATGGTCCGTCCGTTCCGGTCTTCTATGCGGGTGACCAGAATGGGCATCTGGTATCTTCCGTCGGCGATGACCGTGCTGTAGGCATTGGTCAGTTCCAGCAAGTTGACGTCGGAAGAGCCCAGACTGAGTGCCGGAGTCTCATGCAGCGGAGACAGTATGCCCATGGCGTGAGCCGTGCGGGCCACGTTCGCTATGCCGGTTTCGTACCCCAGTTTGACCGCGATGGTGTTGATGCTCTGTGCGAACGCGGATTTCAGCGGGACGGCGACTCCGTAGTAGGTTCCGTTGGCGTTGTGCGGCGCCCACCGAGTCGGTTTGCCGTCCACGGTGTCGGGGTATTGTGTCAGAACGTCGACACGTGTGTCGCAGGGAGTCAGTCCCTGGTTCATGGCTTCCGTGTAAACAAACAGCTTGAATGTGGATCCGGGCTGGCGCATGGCCGTGACTTTGTCGTATTTCCAGAAGTTGAAGTTCACGTCTCCCACCCACGCCTTGACGTGGCGCGTCCGGGGCTCGATGGCGATAAAGCCGCAGTGCATGAACTTGACCATGTAGCGGATGGAATCCATCGTGCTCAGACTGTCCTCCACCGGACCGTCGTAACTGAAAAGAGTCACTCTGTGAGGCTGGTTCAGATAATAGGTTATTGAATCCGGCTGTTCGGGAAAACGGGTGCTCAGGTATTTGTAGGCTGTGGTTCGTTTGGCCAGGCCTTCGATGAAGTCGGGGATTTCACGATGGCGCTCATCCTGCCAGGGCGGCGTGCTTCCCCAGTGGTTCTTGAAATTCTCCTGTATCACCTTCATCTGTTTCAGGGCGGCGTCTTCGGCATGCTGTTGCATTCTTGTGTCCAGGGTCGTATAGATCTTGAGCCCGTCTGCATATAAATCCAGTTTGTGTCCGGCGTCGGTCCCGGGTATCAGTTCCTGCTCGCACAGCATGTCGATGTATTCGGCCAGAGCTTCCCGGAAATAGGGAGCGGGCCCGTCGTAACGGCTTTCCGATGTGCGTGGCACCACCTTTACGGGAATAGCCTTGATGGAATCCAGTTGGGCGGGCGTGGCTTTCTTTCCATGCAGGACGAGATGGCCGTGGTCGTACAAGTTCGTGAGTACCACATTGCGGCGTTCCCGGCTGTTCTCGGGATGGAGACGCGGATTGTAGGTGGAGGTGGCTTTGAGCAGACCGATCAGGGTTGCCGATTGCTCGCAGGTGAGTTTGTCCGGCGTGGTTCCGAAATAAGTGCGGCTGGCTGTTTTGATGCCGAAAGAGTTGGAACCGAAATCCACCGTATTGAAATACATTGTGAGTATTTCCTCCTTGGTGAACACCTGTTCCAGTTTTATGGCGACAATCCATTCCTTGGCCTTCATGACAAGAATCTTCAGCCCCGGTACTTTCCCGAGCAGGCCAGTGGAGTATTGTGTACGCACGCGGAACAGGTTTTTGGCCAGTTGTTGGGTGATTGTGCTGGCGCCGCGTGCCCGGCCGCCCAGCATATCCTTGGCAGCGGCGAACAAGCCTCGGAAGTCTATGCCGTGGTGTTGGTAAAAGCGTTCGTCTTCCGTATCAATGAGCGTTTGTATTAGTAATGGGGAGATTTGTCCGTAAGTCACCGGCGTCCGGTTTTCATTGAAATAGCGCCCTATGAGGATGCTGTCGGCGCTGTATATTTCCGAAGCCTCGCTGTTGACAGGATGCTTGATTTCGCTGATGCCGGGAGAATGGCCGAAAAGATTCAGAAAATTGCAGTCGACGGCAATGAGCAGTAATGCGATACATACAAACAGGGTACAAAGGTATACGAACAGACGCTTATACCACGGACCACAATATATCTTTCGCGCCCCCTTCTTGCATCCGTCCCAAACCAAAGGAATGGGATTCTTTCCCCGGGCAGTTTCGTTTTCGCTCATGATGTTTTATTAACGATACTGCAAAAATACGAATTTGTTCGTTTATTGTATGGCTTTCCGGATAAAATTTAGAATATCTTCGGTCTGGCTGGGATGGAACCATGTAATGCCCGGATCGCGGCGTAACCATGTCATCTGCTTACGTGAATAGATACGGGTGTTTTGTTTTATTTTCTCCTTGGCGAGGTCCAATGTCCACTCTCCGTCGAGGTATTTGAATATTTCTTTATATCCGACTGTGTTCAAGGCATTCGTCTGACGATACTCTTTGACCCGGAGCGCTTCGTTTATCAGCCCGTTTTCCACCATTTGCTCTACCCGGTCGTTGATGCGCCGGTATAATTCCTCCCGTTCCCGCTGCAGTCCTATTTTGATGATATGGAACGGGCGTCTCTTTGTCTGATGAGTCCGGAAAGAAGAATAAGGCTTTCCGGTCATGTAACAGATTTCCAATGCATGGATGACCCGTTTGGGATTCCGTATGTCCGCTTCGTTATAATAAGCCGGGTCCAACAGGCGTAACTCGTCGGCCAGCGTGTCCAGTCCTTCTGCCTGGTAGCGGGTAAGCATCAGGCTACGGGTCTCTGCATCTACGGTGGGGATATCATCGATGCCTTTACAGACGGCGTCTATGTACATCATGCTGCCGCCGGACAGCAATGCGTAGTCTTGGTGTGCGAACAGTGTTTCAAGTGTCTGCAACACGTCGTTTTCATATTGGGCGGCGCTGTAATAATCCGTTAGCCGGAGGGTGCCTACAAAATGGTGTTCCACCCTCTGCTTTTGTTCCGGAGTGGGGGCAGCTGTACCTATTTCAAGTTCTGCGTATAACTGGCGGGAATCCGCATTGATGACTGGTGAATGCAGATACTCAGCCAGGGAAAGACTGAGTTCCGTTTTACCGACGCCGGTAGGTCCGGTCAGGACAACAAGGGTTTTCATCAGGCGTATGGAGTGCCGTCGCTGATTTCAAAGCCTTCGGGGTCGAATTCTTCGGAATCGAAGCCTTCGCTACCGTAGAAGTTCTCGTCGAATTCTTCTGTTTTCTGCACGTGAGTCTTTTCCGGCACTTCGGCTGTTTCCAGAGATTGCTGCGGCGCGTTGCCGTGACGCCGGCTACATACGGGAGAAGCCTGCTTTTTCCCGAAGATTATTTCGGACAGTTCTAACAGAAGAACGCGTTCTTCCAGCAGATCAAAAACATAGGCTACATGTTGTCTTTCTTCTTCCAGCATGTCTCCCAAACGTGTGGTTCTCATTACGTATATGTCTTCGTCGGCGGGAGTCTGCCCCATGTCTTCCAGCACGATTTCCCGCTCTTTCTCCCAGTTTTCGCTACAGAGGAAAAAACTGGTCAATTGGTCTTCCGCATATCCGCAGGTCTGCTGGATAATGCGATGCAGATCATAGAATGTAGCGTCCGCGTCAATAAGAATCTCGCAGGCGAAATCCTCGACTTCCGGAGATATGAGAATAAACTTGTGAATCATAACCGAGTGAGGGGCTATTTGGTTAGTGTACGAAACCCCGCTTGGATTCCTCGAGGAAGCGGAGGATGTATTCGATTTCCTTGCTCATGGGAACGGTTTCTCGGATGCGTGCCAAAGCTTCGTCGGTCTTCAGCTTTTCCTGATAGATAATACGGTAGGCCGCATGTATGTTTTCAATCAACTCGTTGCTGAATCCGCGACGACGCAGGCCGACAATATTCAAGCCGCAATAGGCTGCCGGTTCCCGCGCGCAGATGATGAACGGAGGAATATTCTGGCTAAAGCGGGTGCCGCCTCCGACCATGGTATAACCGCCCACCCGGCAGAATTGGTGCATCAGTACGTTGGCACTCAAAATGGCGAAGTCGTCGACAATGATTTCGCCGGCCATTTTCGTTCCGTTGCCGATGATACAGCCGTTGCCGACAATGGCGTCATGCGCTACGTGGACTCCTTCCATCAGCAGGTTGTTGCTGCCGACCTTTGTCGTTCCCTTGGCCGCCGTACCGCGGTTCACCGTTACGTTCTCACGCAGGGTGTTGTTGTTGCCGATGACGGCGGTCGTTTCCTCTCCGCGGAATTTCAGGTCCTGGGGAATGGCACTGATGACTGCCCCCGGAAACAGGCGGTTGCCGTTTCCTATGCGGGCTCCGCTCAAGACGGTCACGCTGTTCATCAACACGTTGTTGTCTCCGATGACAACGTTCTTGTCTATAAAGCAGAACGGACCGATTTCACAATTCTCTCCGATACGGGCTTCCGGGTCGATACATGCCAGCGGGCTTATTTTACTCATGCTTCCTTGACTATTTGTTTTTAACGATCTGTGCTGTAAATGTAGCTTCCGTAACAACGTTTTCACCGACGAATACATATCCTTTCATGGAGGATATTCCATGGCGCAACGGGGCTAGCAACTCGACTTTGAAAAGCAAGGTATCGCCCGGCACTACTTTCTGGCGGAATTTGACTCCGTCGATTTTCAGGAAGTAGGTACTCCAGCGCTCCGGTTCCTCCACGGAATTGAGTACCAGAAGACCGCCGGCCTGAGCCATGGCTTCTATTTGGAGAACTCCCGGCATGACAGGCTCCTGAGGGAAATGACCCACGAAGAAAGGTTCGTTGGTCGTGACATTCTTCACTGCCACGATGGAAGTAGGGCCGAGCTCAATCACTTTGTCGACCAGTTGCATCGGATAGCGATGGGGAAGCAGTTCACGGATGCGCTTTACGTCCATGAGAGGTGTTTCGTTGCAGTCGTATCCCGGAGCCTGGATTTCATGGACACGTATTTCCTTGCGCATCAGACGGGCGAACTTATTATTGATGGTATGTCCCGGGCGGGTTGCGATGATGCGTCCTTTGATGGGTTTGCCTATCAGTGCCATGTCTCCGATGATGTCCAGTAGTTTGTGGCGTGCAGGTTCGTTTTCCCACACCAGCGGTTTGTGGTTTAGATAGCCTTTTTTGGTAGCATCGTGATGTGGTACGCCGATCTGGTCAGCCAGTTTGTCAAGCGCTTCCTGTGTCGTTTCGTTTTCATAAATGACGATGGCATTGTCCAGATCACCGCCTTTGATGAGGCCGGCATGCAGCAACTGTTCTATTTCGCGCACGAAAACGAATGTGCGGCTCGGGGCTATTTCTTTCTCGAAGTCAGCCATGTTGTCTAAGGTGGCGAACTGGCTGTTCAGTACTTTGGAGTTGAACGAAATCATCGTGGTGATGCTGAAGTCCTCGTCGGGCAGGATGGTGATGCAGGAGCCTGTGGCTTCGTCTTTCACCTCGATTTTCTTGCGGATGATATAATAATCCTTGACCGCGTTCTGTTCGGCGATACCTACACGCTTGATGTTCTCCACATATATCTCGGCGCTTCCGTCCAATATGGGCATTTCCGGACCGTTCACCTGTATCAGGCAATTGTCCACTCCCATGGCATAAAGAGCGGCCAGTGCGTGTTCTACGGTGCTGCATTTGGCCTCGCCGCGTCCCAAAACAGTGCCTCTTGTCGTTTCCACCACATTTTCCGCTACACCGTCGATGACAGGCATGCCTTCCATGTCGATGCGCTGTATCTTATATCCGTGGTTCTCGGGTGCGGGATTGAATGTTACGGTCAGGTTCAGTCCTGTATGCAAACCTTTTCCGCAGAGCGAAAAGCTGCCGTTCAATGTATTTTGTTTCAGCATGGCTTATAGTTGTTTCTTATTTTGATAAGAGTTGTTTTAGTTCTTCTATCTCTTTTTTCATCCGGTTGAACTCGCTGTACATTTCCGGCAGGTTCTTATATACGACGCTCGAGCGGGCAAAGTTTTTCGCATCGATGGCCGGAGAGCCTTGTACTGTCACATGTCCTTTACGGATGCTGCCGGCGATACCGGCCTGCGCTCCGGAATGTACTTCGTCGCCGATGACAGCATGTCCTGCTATACCGACCTGGCCGCCGAACATACACCATTTCCCTATTTTCGTCGAACCGGCCACACCCACTTGGGCGGACATGACTGTATTCTCGCCGACTTCGACATTATGGCCGATCTGTACCAGATTGTCCAGTTTGACGCCGTGCCGGATGACAGTGGAACCCATCGTGGAGCGGTCTACACATGAGTTGGCGCCGATTTCCACATCATCCTCGATGGAGACTATTCCGATCTGGGGAATCTTACTGTAACCTTCCGCGGTGGGGGCGAATCCGAAACCGTCCGCTCCGATGACGCATCCTGCATGCAGTATCACCCGGCTGCCCACTTTGCAATGGTGGTAAACGGATACATTGGGATAGAGTATGCTGTCGTCTCCCACGCTGGCATGGTCGTATACTGTAGCATGCGGATAAATCTGTGTGTTGTTGCCGATCACAGCATGTTCACCGACGTAGGCGAAAGGAGCGATGTAGCAGTTTTCCCCGACAGTGGCGGTCGGAGCAACGAAAGCCAAAGGATCGATGCCGGTTTTTCTGGGTTTGGCAGCTTCGTAAAGGGTCAGAAGTTTAGCCACGGCTTCGTATGGATTGTCCACCCGTATCAGGGTGGCTTTAACCGGTTTTTCCAGTATCAACTTGTTGTCCACGAGGATGATGCTGGATTGGCTTTCATATAGATAGTGTGTGTATTTGGGATTTGAAAGAAAAGAAATAGCTCCGGGAATACCCTCTTCTATTTTGGCAAATGTGTGTACCGTAGTCTCGAGATTACCTTCCACCCGGCCTTGGATAAATTCGGCTATTTGCTTAGCTGTAAATTCCATATTAAATAGATTGTCAATACTAATTTTGCAAATTTCGGAAAAAAAATGATATATACCATATAATCCTGCAATAATTTTTTGGGCAAGAGAAAAGTGTTTTTTCGTTACGGCTGCTTATTTTATGGATTTTTAAGTGAATAAGGGGGCTTTATTAATACGAAAAAACGTTTGTGTGGCGGACACCGTCAGGCTCGGTAGGCTGTAGACAGGAATAGCGCCCTTTCCCAAGGACGCTATCCTAATTAAATAATGGCTTATTCGTAAAAAGTATTATCGTGGTTATTTGATTCGTCGGTAACCGTATTGTGCCAGCCCGTCCAGTTCTTCTTCAATGCGCAGCAACTGGTTATATTTGGCCATGCGGTCGGAACGGCTCAGCGAACCGGTTTTTATCTGTCCGCTGTTAGTGGCTACGGCAATGTCTGCTATGGTGGTGTCTTCCGTTTCACCGGAACGGTGCGAGGTGACAGTCGTGTATCCGTGGCGATGAGCCATTTCAATTGCGTCCAATGTTTCGCTCAGCGAACCTATTTGGTTTACTTTGATGAGGATAGAGTTCCCGCATTTTTCGGCGATGCCTTTTGACAGGAACTGCACGTTTGTGACAAATAGGTCATCTCCCACCAGCTGGCAGCGGTCTCCGATGCGGTCGGTCAGTTTTCTCCATCCTTCCCAGTCGTTTTCGCTCATGCCGTCTTCGATGGAATCTATCGGATACTTGCCGATGAGTTCCTCCAGATAACCGATTTGCTCGTCCGGAGTGCGTTTTTTCCCTTTTTCTCCTTCAAACACGGTATAATCATACATGCCGTCTTTGTAAAATTCGGAAGAGGCGCAGTCCATACCGATGGTTACATCCCGGCCGGGCTCGTATCCGGCTTTGCGGATAGCGGCCGTGATGCAGTCCAGCGCATCCTCCGTGCCTTCCAGTGCGGGTGCGAATCCCCCTTCGTCTCCGACAGCCGTGCTGAGGCCGCGTTCGTGCAACACTTTCTTTAATGCGTGGAACACTTCGGCTCCCGTCCGCAGTCCTTCGCGGAACGACGATGCGCCCACCGGGCGTATCATGAACTCCTGGAAGGCAATGGGAGCGTCGCTGTGCGAGCCTCCGTTGATGATGTTCATCATGGGAACCGGCATGACGTATGTGTTCATGCCTCCTATATATCGGTACAGGGGCAGACGCAGGTAAGCGGCGGCAGCTTTGGCTACGGCCAGAGATACGCCCAGAATGGCATTGGCTCCTAATTTGGCCTTGGTCGGGGTGCCGTCCAAAGCCAGCATTTTGTGGTCTATCTCGCGCTGGGCGGTGACCGGCATGCCTGCCAGTGCGGGAGCGATGATTCCGTTTACGTTTTCCACGGCTTTCAGGGTACCCTTGCCACCATAGCGTCCGGTGTCTCCGTCGCGCAGTTCCAGCGCTTCGTGTTCGCCGGTGGAAGCACCTGAGGGTACGGACGCGCGTCCGGTGATGCCGCATTCCAATGTTACATCTACTTCTACGGTGGGGTTGCCTCTTGAATCAAGAATCTCGCGGGCTGTGATTTGTTGTATTTTCATAAACATTCAGTTTAGTTTTACATACTTGTTTGACGAGTGCAAATGTCGGTATTTCGAATGACATCTGCAATGCCTGAATTCGATGATTTTCAAACGGGATAATCACTGTGTTCGGGTATCTTTCCCAATAGAAATTAATCCGTGCTTCCGTTTGTTAAAAACCGCAGGGCAAGAACTTCGTCGGATATTATGATGGTAATGAACGGCATGAGGCGGGAGAGTATCTTCGGGCGGTATGCCCCGACCGGTTATTTTTTAATGAATCCTTTCATTTCTTTTATAAAAAAGGTGTACCTTTGTTATTATTAACAGGATATATAAATAAATTGAACGAATGAAAAAAATAATTATTTCCGTATTTTTGTGTCTGTTGCATGTGTGGCCGTTGTCGGCAACGATACCGCCGGGCTACTATGATGCGGCCGACGGAAAGAAGAAGGAGGCGCTGAAGAACGCCCTGCATGAAATTATCAGAAAGGCCGATGTGCTGAGCTATGGAAGCGGTAGCGGAGCTACGTGGGACGGCTTTTATGATACCGACCGGATGGACAACAACCAAGTGTGCGACCGATATAGCAACGAGGTGTTCTATTTCACGAGCCGGGGAGCTGTTCCCGGTGGCATGAACATCGAGCACTCGTTTCCGAAAAGTTGGTGGGGCGGGAGCAAGAATCAGGCTTATAAGGATATTCATCATCTGATGCCCTGCGAGTCGAAGATAAACTCATCCAAAGGAAATTATCCGATGGGAGTGGTCACGACGGTGAAAACGGACAACGGATGCACGAAGGTGGGTACGGGACCCGGAGCCGGAGGCACATCCATTCAGTTATGGGAGCCTGCCGACAAATGGAAAGGGGATTTCGCCCGTGCCTATTTTTATATGGCTACCTGTTATCAGGACCTGAGCTGGACGGGGAGCGCGGCCCTGAGTACTTTGCAGCAGGGAAACTGGCCCACCTTGCAGCCCTGGGCCTACCGGCTTTTCCTGCAATGGTGTAAGGAGGACCCTGTGGACGACATAGAGAAGGCGCGCAACGAGGCGGTTTATAAGAGACAAGGCAACCGGAATCCTTTTATAGATTACCCCAATCTGGCCGAATATATCTGGGGAGACAGTATCGCGTATGCTTTCTCCGTGGACGGAAGTTCGACGGAGGTGCCCGATACGCCGCAGCCGGAAGATCCTGAGAAAGACCCTACTCTGTTGCTCGACGAGACATTCGAAAACGGACAGGGTGCATTTACGGTAGTGGGAGCCAATGGAGAGTATTCCGCGATGTGGGAGCATTCGTCCCAATATAAATGTATGGTGGCGAATGCGTATTCGAAGGGAAAGGAAGCCGATGCCTGGCTTTTGTCTCCGGAACTGGACCTGACATCCTATCGTTCGGCATGCCTTACCTTTGAGCATGCCACTGGGTTCAATATCTCCGCGGATGTAGATGACCGCTTCTTTGTGAAAGTAAGTACGGACTACGACGGTTCTCCGGCTGCGGCTCACTGGACTGATTTGCAACTCGTTTTTCCGGCATGGCCTGCGAAGAATTTCACGGCGTTCGAGGCGGTCGGTGAACTGGATCTGTCCCGGTTTGCCGGACAGAAAATAAGACTGGCGTTCCGGTACACGGCGGAACCGTCGGCCTGCTATGCTTGGGAAGTGAAGGAGGTCCGTGTGACGGGAATTCCTCAACCTTCTGACATTCATGATAATTTCATGTCTCCGGTGGATGAAGAGGACGCCGTGTTCACGATTCACGGGACATACGTGGGTAAGGAGGTACCGGAGCGCAGGGGTATTTATGTCGTGCGGCGGAATCGTCATGCCTATAAGATTGTAATTCCGTAACGGTTATGAAGAGGTTTTATCGGACAATAGCCCTTCTCTGGTGTCTGTCCGTCTTGGCGGATGCATGGGCGCAGCCCGCGTCTTGTTACCGTAGTGTGGAGGGACTGAAACGGGAACGGTTGAAAACAGCCTTGCATCATTTGATACAGCCGGACAGAGTGTTGGGCTACGGCGGAAAAGGCGAAGGTTATACATGGTCGGGATTTGCCCGGGTGGATCGGCTGGAAGGAGATGTCGTGCGTGACCGTTACAGCAACGAGGTGCGCACCTTCAACGGTCTTGCGGCTGTGGAGGGCATGAACATCGAGCATGTCTTTGCCAACAGCTGGTGGGGACATACGGTCAACAATGCGTATTGCGATCTATTTAATCTGTTCCCCAGCGACGGGACGGCCAACGGGCGGAAAAGCAACCACCCGATGGGGGTGGTAACAGGAACGCCGTCTTATGACAACGGAGTGATACGTGTGGGAAAATCGGCTTCTTATCGGGCGGATTCTCTGATAACCGTGTGGGAACCGGCGGATAACTGGAAGGGGGATTTTGCCCGGACGTTTTTTTATATGGCCACTTGTTACCAAGATTATACGGACTTGTGGCAGACTGCGGAAGGGTTGCTGACCGTGGATCGTACGGAATATCCCACGCTTCGCAGCTGGATGGTCGATTTGTTGTTACAGTGGACGCGGGAAGACCCAGTCGACGAAGTGGAGAAAGCCCGTAACGAAGGTGTGTCTGCCATTCAGGGCAACCGGAATCCTTTTGTGGACTATCCGCAGTTGGCCGAGTATATCTGGGGTGACAGTGTGGAATATGCTTTCTATGTGGAGAAAGATTATTGTGAGCCGGAACTGTTCGTTCCGGCAGAAGGGGAACTTGTGGATTACGGCTTGCAGGCTTTGAGCAAAGGCTTGCAGGGAACGCTGGAAATCCGCGGCCGCAATACGACCGGCGGATTGTCCCTGACAGTCGACAATCCGGATTTTGTATTGGACAGGACGACCCTGACAGAAGAAGAGGTCCGTCGGGGAACAGTCGTTGCCGTTACCTGTCATGCGGGGAAGACTGGGGTGAGCGAGGCTTCGCTGGCCATAACGGGCGAAGGATACAGCCAGGCCAATGTGCTACGTGTGGAATACGTGGACGGCATTCCTGCTTATCCGGCAAAAGATGTGGTATGCTCCGTCGGTTCCAAACGCTTTACGGCTTCATGGATGGGAATGGGAGAGGAGCTGACTTATACGGTGGAGGTGTACACCCGGGATGCCGGGGGCGAGGCACGTCCGGTCGGAGGGTTCCCGAAAGAGACGACCGGAACTTCGCTGGTGGTGGACGGCCTGAATGCCTCCACGGTCTATTATTACAAGGTGTCTTTGCCGGAAAGCGGCATGATGTCGAATGAGGTGGCTGTGGAGATGCCGGCTGTGACTCCAGTCTTCACGGCAGATGCCTCGGAATTATCTTTCGTTACCATATCCGGCCGGCCGTCGCCTGCCCGGACGGTGACCATTACGGCCCTGGAGGTTCCGCGGTATGTCAGTCAGATTTCCGTGGAAGCGCCTTTCGAGGTCAGTGCGGACGGTGAGAATTGGTTTAATGAACTTACGGTGAACGGTACGAAGCAGTCGTTTCTTGTACGTCTCGGTTGTGTGCCGGCCGAAGGTTTTGTGGAAGGTGAGATGATTATTTCCACCTCCGACGTGCAGGATATCGTCGTGACCCTTACGGGAGAAATAGACAACCGGAAATCATTTTTCGAGAACTTCGAGACGGGGGCGAAAGGTGCCTATGCCGCAGGGATTGTGTCGTGTTCGGCCTGTACGTGGAATATGACCGATGCCTTGATCGGTTCTATTGCCGGAGACCGGAAGAACAATGCGAAATCGGTGCGCATGCGCACGGCAGCGTCTTTAGAGATGCAGGAAGACAAAGCGGGCGGATGCGATTCGTTGTCGTTCTATGCCGGACTTTACGGTACGGATTCCGGAGCAAATTCAAAGCTGACGGTGAGTTATTCCTTGGATGGCGGTATCAGCTGGTTGCCGGTCGACGGCGGTATCAGCTTTACAAAAGGAGAATGGAAGCGTTATGTCTATTACCTGCATGCGGATGGTCTGATTCGGGTGAAGTTCGACTGGTTGCCCGGAGGCAACAGCAAACGCCTGAATATCGACGATGTGCAGATGAGCGACTACGGGACGGGTGATAAGACCCCCGTTGAAAGAACCTTTGCTGCTCCGGATAACGAGGTGGATGTGTATACGTTGGACGGCATTCATCTCCGGAAAGCCGGACGAAAGGATGCGTTCAAGGGGCTGAAGCCCGGTCGTTATATAGTCAGATAGGATGCGGAGATATTTTATATATATGGCCTACGATGGTACGCGCTATCATGGTTGGCAGATACAGCCTAACGGGCAGAGCGTGCAGGAGGTCTTGCAGGACGCGCTGTTTACTCTGTTGCGACGGTCGGTGCCGGTGGTGGGAGCCGGACGGACGGATGCCGGAGTGCATGCACGGCTGATGGTCGTGCATTTCGATTATGAGGGCAGTGTGGCTTTCGGCGAGACGCTCGATTGCGGTCGTCTGGCGGATAAACTGAACCGGGTATTGCCGCCCGATATCTCTGTGTATCGGGTTGTGCCGGTCGTGTCTGAGGCACATGCGCGTTTTGATGCCCTGTCCCGCACCTACCACTATTTCGTGCATACGGCCAAGTCTCCGTTTGCGCGTCATTATTCCTGTCGTCTATATTCCGAACCCGACTTTGAAGAGATGAACCGGGCAGCCCGGTGTCTGTTCGATTATACGGACTTCACGAGTTTCAGCAAAGTGAATACGGATACGAAGACGAACAACTGCCGTATCATGAAAGCCGGCTGGGAGCAGGTGGCACCCGGGGAATGGCGTTTCGAGATACAGGCCGACCGTTTTTTGCGCAACATGGTCCGGGCTGTTGTCGGCACCCTGATGGAGGTGGGACGGGGGAAACTCTCCGTCGAAGGATTCCGGCAGGTGATTGAAGGTAAGAATCGTTGTGGAGCGGGGGAATCCATGCCCGGCCACGCTTTGTTTCTGGTGGATGTGGCTTATCCCCGGAGTCTGTTTCTGGAGGAGTTGTGACGTATGTGGTTGGTATGGGCCTTTTGTTCGGCGGCTTTGCTTGGCTGTTACGATGTCTTTAAAAAGAAAGCTCTGCGTGGCAATGCTGTGATTCCGGTATTGTTTCTCAATACTTTGTTTTCTTCGCTCATCTTTTTGCCGATGATAGGATTGTCTGCCGGCGGCCTATTGCCTTCGGACCACCTGTTTTATGTTCCGACTTCCGGATGGGAAGTGCAGCGCTACATTCTGCTTAAGTCTTTTATCGTGCTGTCCTCCTGGTTGTTCGGCTATTTCGGTATCAAACATCTGCCTTTGACATTGGTCGGCCCCATCAATGCCACCCGTCCGGTGATGGTGTTGCTCGGAGCTATCCTTGTGTATGGCGAGCGGCTCAACGGATGGCAGTGGGCCGGTGTGATGTTGGCCGTATGCTCTTTTTTCCTGCTGAGCCGGAGCGGTAAGAAAGAAGGCATAGATTTCAGGCACAACCGTTGGATTTTCTGTGTGGTTATGGCCAGTGTGTTGGGGGCGGCGAGCGGTCTTTATGACAAGTATCTGATGGCTTCTCCTGAGAATGGAGGGGTAGGGCTGGAGCGTATGGTTGTTCAGAGTTATTACAATATCTATCAGTGTCTCCTGATGGGAATCATGTTGTTCCTGTTGTGGTTTCCCCGCCGTCGTTCGACGACGCCTTTCCATTGGGATTCCTGCATCGTTTTCATTTCTCTGTTTCTGTCGGCTGCCGACTTTGTCTATTTCTATGCGCTGAGTCTGGACGGGGCGATGATATCCGTAGTCTCGATGATTCGTAGGGGCAGTGTCCTTGTCTCTTTCCTGTTCGGCGCTTTCTTGTTCCGGGAGAAGAATCTTGCCGGAAAGGCGGTCGACCTGTTGCTGGTATTGCTTGGCATGGTTTGTCTGTACATCGGTTCCCGGTGATGTTTTGTGGGGAAATCGCATTGTTTTTAACCGGCTCCGGAGAAATGGGGAAGCGTTTGCTTCTATGTTTTACGGATTTATGCTATCTTTGTCTCCGTTGTAAAAAAAGCGACGATATGAAAAAAATTGGTTGTATTTGTTTGCTGCTGTGTCTGGTTCAAGCTATGACTGCCCGCAAGATGCGGGAGGTTTTTGCCGATATGCCTGATAGTCTGCTGGTTCTGCTCACCCGTAACAACCGGCTGGACTGTATAGATTTTATAGAGAACAACATGAAAGCGCGTGTGCGCAATATTTTCGATAATTATTCGGAGCTTACGGCTTTGACGGACGACTATCTGTCCATGACGCTTACGGAGCGTAGTCGTGTGGGTATGAAACTGTTTCCGGCCGGCGACTCCCTGCAGGTCATCTGCTTGGTGCGCACGTACGAGGGACCGGTGGCGGAGAGTACGGTGACTTTCTATGACGAACAGTGGAAGCCGTTGAAAAGGGAGGACTTTCTGACCGTACCCCGCTTTGAAGAGTTCTGGAACAAGCCAGATTCGCTGTCGGAGGAAGACTACCGGCGCTTGCAGCAGTCCATGGATCTGCATTGTGTAGAAGCTATACTGGCACCGGACGCTCCGACGCTGACGTTTGTTCTGCAGACTGGTGATCTGACAGAAGAAGGACGCAAGTCCGTTGCGCCCTGTCTCCGGTCTTTGTGCTACCGTTGGGACGGTAAAAAACGTTTGTTATTTGAGGCCCCAGGCGCTCGGGACTAAGTTCCGCTCCACGGCGTCCTCGATGTAGTCCGGCAGGTTGCAGAAGAAGTCGATGCCGGTATTCTTTTCCAGCTCGTCGATGGATACGGCATAGTTGATGAGTCTTTTGTCTGAATTGGCCTTGTGCTCAATCCAGAACCCCAGAGCCTTGTAGCCGTATTGCGACGGGTCCTGATTTTTACAAAGGATAGCCATGAAGAAATATTTGGGAACCAGCAGGCCGGATGCCGTGGAGGGGCGGAGCTGGCTGGCATTGTCTATCGTTCCGCCTTTCACCACGTAGAGCGTATCCCGAAAAGAATGGGTGTTCCATTTGCGCACCTGCATTTCCATCTCTTCCCATGTCCCGGCATTGAATTCATAGATTTGCGGTTGCATGTTGCTCAGATAAAACGTTTGTTCGTTGGCGTCCTTGGAGCATAGCCGGTCTGCCGAGGCGCAGATATGTCCCCTGTTGTAGCCGGAGCCTCGGTACTGTGCCAGTGTCGTGCGGTATTGTGCCGGAATGTCCGTGTCTTCCTGAAACGGGTCTCCTTTCCATTCCGTATATTTCCAATTGTTCCGGTTCCACGTGTTCACGCTGTTGGAGTTATACATCTGGAAGGCCGTCCACCGCTGTGCCTTTTTGTTGCAGTCCCATTCGATGCACATGTTGATACCGTGCTCCTTGGTGCTGTGTACTATGAACAGGTTGTTCCCGTCTTCTTTCAGCCGGGGGATTTCCAGCCGGTCGGCGTATGCCGCATTTGGGCGGTTACTGTTGTTGATGCTGTTGCTGTTACTGTTGGTGCGTGTGTCTATCCGGAGGTTGTCATCTTCCGAACAAGCCGCTGTTGCCAGCAGTAGCGAGGCCCCCAGCAGGCAATGGAGGTATGAAGTCAGTCTTGTCATAGTAAAAGGATGGGTTGCATGTATATACTAAGGTGTGGAAAAAACATGTCTTTCCACACCTTAGTATATTCTTATAAGTAATAGTATCAGTCTCTGATATTATTTGCGGGTCTTGGCGTAACGGCTCATGAACTTGTCTACGCGACCAGCCGTGTCCACCAACTTGCTCTTACCTGTGTAGAAAGGGTGAGACGTGCTGGAGATTTCAAGCTTTACTACGGGGTAAGTCTGCCCTTCGAACTCTACGGTATCAGTCGTTTTGCAAGTAGAGCGTGAGAGGAACATGTCACCGTTACTCATGTCCTTAAATACAACGGGACGGTAATTTTCAGGATGAATACCTTTTTTCATATCTTTGTTTGTTTTTGATTTATATCATGGTTTACTTATAGCTGGTAACTATAAATGTGTAATGGTCTGGTTTTACGAGGTGCAAAGATACGGCTTTTCTGCATAACTGGCAAACTTTCAACAAATATTTTTGCAGGTTTCCGTTCATAGGTTGTTTTTTAGTCCGCTCTTTTGTGGAACGATAGACAATAAGACATTGGTTTCCGTCCCTGGCCGTATGATGGAAGCAGGGGGCTGTTGAGTCGTTATCCTCCGAAGTATTACAAAAAATCTTCGTTTTATCCTCCGAAATGTAACAAGAATAACGGTTTTATCCTCCGAAGTATTACAAAAAACTTTCGTTTTATCCTCCGAAGTATTACAAAATGGGTTATCTTTGCGGGGGTAAAACGATTTCATGCTGATAAATCTTCCTTTTTATTATCTTTCCCAGTTAGGGACGATTATTGATGAAGTGCAGGAGGATTTATCCGTCCATGAATCATCCATTTATGATGGGTTAGCTATCCGGAGTCTGTTATTGTAATGTTGTCATTCTAATTTAAATGACACGCTCATTCAAACTTAAACGGGACCATCAGGAATACTATCCTTAGGGGGCAAGGAATACTATCATAAGACCATTAGGAATACAATCCTTAGGGGATAAGGAATACTATCGTAAACAGCTAAGGATAGTATTTCACTACCCATAGTGAACAGCGCTCCATTACCTATAGTAAACCGTGCTTCACTACCCATAGTGAACAGCGCTTCACTACTTATAGTGAACCGCACTCCACTCGGCAAGTGAACAGCCTATGGCTTGTCAAGTGCCTTGTCTGCGGGAGGGCAGGCAGTCGCCCATTGTCGCCCTCCTCCTGCACATATATGTTGGCGGAAATAGGGGAGGACTGATACCGGCTCAGTAGAAAATCAGTGAGAAGGAGAAGCGGACCTTCATTCAGTACTGTATTACACCTTTATTCAGTACTGAATCAGGGGTTCATTCAGTACTGCATCACACTCTCATTCAGTACTGTATCACACCCTCATCCAGTACTGAATGAAGGTGTCGCAAAACAAGATTGAAAACGTCGACACTCTTCGACGCTTTTCTACACTTGAATCATC
>CAZIMK010000015.1:0-63559 GCA_964540455.1 uncultured Paraprevotella sp. | reverse complement strand
TCTTATTCCGCTTGGCTAATATATATGCGTATCCCCACTGATTTTCTACTGACCCCGGCAAATGCCTTGCCTGTGGCTCGACGTTGGAACAGCCTGCGGAACGATAGGGAGGAGCCCGTCGTCGCCCTCCTCCCTCGCCATAGTTTGGCGGAAATATGTGTGTAAGGAAGGCGATTTCAGTACTATTTCAGGATGCAATTCAGTGCAAGATGAAAATGTACTCTTGTACGGGAATGGAAGAGATCCGGATTGTCTTTTGTTTTGTAATAGTGGAATTATTATTGGAAATTCCCGTATAACGCGTGATTTTTGATGATTTTGCGTTAAAAAGAGAAATCTGGATAAAAAAACAAGTGTATTATAAACACTATAATGAGAAAAGCACTATATTTGTCAGTAAATAGCTTGCCGACTTTAAATATAGTATGGCTTTATAATACAAACAACATAATAAAAGATATTAGTACCATGAAAAAATTACAGAAAGCATTTATTATTCCATGTGTTTCTACTGTTCTGCTGGGGGCTTGCGCTCCTGTAGAGCAGAAACCGGTTACGACGGTGTCCGGCCTGAATCCGGAACTGTTTGTCGATACCGTGGACGGAAAAGCCACAGATTTGTACATCCTGAAAAATGAGAACGGGATGGAAGTGTGCATCACCAACTATGGCGGACGGGTGGTTTCGCTTTGTGTGCCTGACAAGGACGGCAAACCGACGGACGTGGTACTGGGATACGATAATCTGGCTCAATATGCAGATACGCTGAACTCTCCGAGTGACTACGGTTCATCTGTAGGCCGCTATGCCAACCGTATCAAGGGGGCGATGTTCACACTGAACGATGAAGAGGTCCGCATCCGTATGAACGACGGGGCCAACAGCCTTCACGGAGGTGGAAATACGGGATGGATGCACCGGGTATATGATGCCGAGCAGATAGGTGACAGCATTTTAAGACTGACACTCGAAGCTGCTGACGGTGAAAACGGTTTCCCTGGAAACATCACAGCTGTTACCACTTATAAAGTAACGGCTGACAATGTGCTTGACATTACCTTTGAGGCCGAGACGGACAAGGAGACTGTCATCAACATGACCAATCATAATTATTATAACCTGAACGGAGACCCCGAAAACGTAGGTACGGATATGGTACTCTACCTGAATGCCGATTATTGGCTTCCGTCCGACGAGGAGTATATCCCGACAGGTGAGATCGTATCGGTCGAGGGCACTCCCATGGACTTCCGTACTCCCCACGTTATTGCCGACTCTATCGGCCGGACCGATTTTGTCCAGATGAGTAACAGCGACGGCAAAGGATATGACCATAACTGGTGTTTGAACACTTATAAAGACGGTAAGGGCGACGACACACAGGTGTGCGCGTCCCTCTATTCTCCCAAGACCGGTATCTTTATGGAAATGTTTACCAATGAACCCGGAGTACAGTGCTACACAGGTAACTTTCAAGGAGAGAACAAGGAGCTTGTCTGCAAGCAAGGTAAGAAATACCCGGCTCATGTAAGCGTATGTTTGGAGAGCCAGAAGTATCCGGATACGCCCAATCACCTCGAATGGCCGTCCGCCACGCTTAAACCGGGCGAGAAATACTATAGCCACGCGGCTTACCGTTTTTCTGTCAAATGATAAATCTTAATATTTAAATACCATTAAAAAATTATGCAATTATTAGACTGGATTGTCATCGCTGCGTTTGTTGCAATGATGATATGGATCGTATACACTGTTATACGTAAGAAAAAAGAGAACTCGGGTGATTATTTCTTGGGCGGGCGTGATGCTACTTGGATAGCTATCGGTACGTCTATCTTTGCTTCCAATATCGGTTCGGAACATCTGATCGGACTGGCCGGTGCCGGTGCCTCTTCGGGTATGGCTATGGCTCATTGGGAAATTCAAGGCTGGATGATTCTTATCTTGGGTTGGGTCTTCGTTCCTTTCTACGAACGCAGTATGGTGCTTACCATGCCTGAGTTCCTGGAAAAACGCTACAATTCCGCAAGCCGTATGATTCTGTCTACCATTTCTCTCATTTCATACGTGATGACGAAAGTGGCCGTGACGGTTTATGCCGGAGGTCTGGTGTTTCAGCAGGTGTTCGGTATCAAGGAACTTTGGGGGATCGACTTCTTCTGGATTGCAGCTATCGGTCTTGTTCTCGTGACTGCCATCTATACGATTATCGGTGGTATGGAGTCTGTGTTGAAGACCTCCGTACTCCAGACTCCTATTCTGCTGTTGGGGTCCGCTTTTATTCTTTTCTTCGGTTTTAAGGCTCTCGGCGGATGGGACCAGATGATGGAAATTTGTAAGGCCACTCAAGTCAACGAATATGGCGACACAATGGTGAATCTTATCCGCGACAACCGCGATCCGCAGTATCCGTGGCTTGGGGCGTTGCTCGGTTCCGCCATCATCGGTTTCTGGTATTGGTGTACCGACCAGTTCATCGTACAGCGCGTGTTGTCCGGACGTAACGAGCGTGAAGCCCGTCGCGGTACCATCTTCGGTGCTTACCTGAAACTGTTGCCGGTGTTCTTGTTCTTGATTCCGGGTATGATAGCCTTTGCCATGAGCCAGAAAGGCATTGAAATCAACGGTGTGCAGTATGTATTGCCAACTGCGGATGCCGCTTTCCCGTCATTGGTGGCTACCTTGTTGCCCGCTGGTCTGAAGGGTGTCGTAGTATGCGGTATCCTTGCCGCCCTGATGTCTTCCCTTGCATCGCTGTTCAATTCGTCGGCAATGCTTTACACCATTGACTTCCATAAGAAGATGTTTCCGAATACATCTGAAAAGCGGTTGGTGTTCATCGGTCAGGTGGCTACCGTTGTTATCGTGGCACTCGGTATCCTTTGGATTCCGGTGATGCGTTCCGTCGGTAATGTCTTGTATAATTATTTGCAGGATGTTCAGTCGGTGCTCGCTCCGGGTATTGCCGCAGCTTTCCTGCTCGGTATCACATGGAAGCGCACCTCTGCCACAGGTGGTATGTGGGGATTGCTGTCCGGTCTGATTGTCGGCTTGACCCGTTTGGGAGCTAAAGTCTATTATGGAGGTTTTCTCGGTCTGGAACAGGGCGCAGGCGACAGAAGCAACTGGTTCCAGTATATATTCTTTGATTACAACTGGTTGTTCTTCTGCGGATGGATGTTGCTTTTCTGCTGTGTGGTAGTGGTTATTGTCAGTCTGCTGACACCCGCTCCTTCCGAAGAGAAAATCACGGGGTTGGTATTTGGTACGGCAACTCCGGCCCAGATTGAAGCTACACGTAAGAGCTGGAATCGCTGGGATATGATACACAGTGTTATTATCTTAAGTATTACAGCAGCGTTCTATTATTATTTCTGGTAATTTAAACTTATCGTATAAACGATGGCTTCTGACTTCTATAAATCTCATTCAAAAGTCTATCTTGCCATAGATTGCATTATCTTCGGCTTTCAGAGAGGCGAGTTGAAATTATTGATCCAACAGCGCAATTTTGAACCGTTCCGGGGCGTGTGGTCCTTGATGGGAGGATTTGTGGAGGCAGACGAAAATCTGTATGATGCCGCCAAACGGGTCTGCGAAGAATTGACAGGATTGAAAAATGTGTATATGCAACAAGTCGGTGCCTTCGGTGCTGTTGACAGAGATCCGGGAGCGCGTGTTGTATCCGTGGCTTATTATGCCCTGCTGAACGTGGACAAATATAATCCGGAGCTGAATATAAAGAACAGTTCCCAGTGGAGGAATATCAATGAGCTTCCTTCATTATATTTCGACCATGCGGAAATGGTTGCGGAAGCCCGTGCGATGTTGAAGCGGAAGATATCGCGCGAACCTGTCGGTTTTAATCTGTTGCCTCCCTTGTTTACGCTGAGCCAGTTGCAGGCATTGCATGAGGCTATTCTCGGTGAGAAGATCGACAAGCGTAATTTTCGCAAGAAAGTCAATGAAATGCACTTTATTGAGAAAACGAATATCATTGACAAGACGGGAAGCAAACGGGGGGCTCATTTATATCGTTTCAACGATAGTATATATCAGAAAGAACATAAATTTAAACTTATGTAATTGGTAATGTATGAAACAGGATTGGCAACGGACTTCATGCGGTGTAGCCGCCGGTTGTCCTTTGCCGGTCCTTAATCAGAAAAACGAAATATGTTAGAAGAACTGAAAGAAAAAGTGTTCCAGGCCAATTTGGAACTCGTCAGACAAGGACTGGTGATATTTACCTGGGGAAATGTTTCCGGTATAGACCGCGGGAAAGGACTGGTGGTAATCAAACCGAGCGGTGTCGATTATGATTCGATGAAAGCTTCAGATATGGTGGTGGTGGAGCTGGCTACGGGAAAAGTGGTGGAAGGAGAATTGAATCCTTCGTCCGACACTCCGACTCATCTTGTTTTGTACAAGGCCTTCCCCAATATACAGGGTGTGGTGCACACCCACTCCACATACGCCACGGCATGGGCACAGGCTGGCAAGGATATTCCCAATATCGGGACCACGCATGCGGACTATTTTTATAAGGAAATCCCTTGCACGGATGACATGACTAAAGAAGAAGTCGAAGGAC
Organism: uncultured Paraprevotella sp.; assembly: GCA_964540455.1. Taxonomy (GTDB): domain Bacteria; phylum Bacteroidota; class Bacteroidia; order Bacteroidales; family Bacteroidaceae; genus Paraprevotella. Next base: position 58,965 of record CAZIMK010000015.1, on the reverse strand, counting down.
AGTATGAACTGGAGACGGGCAATGTCATCGTAAAACGTTTCGAAGGCATAAATCCCGATCATACTCCGGGGGTGCTGGTGAAGAACCACGGACCGTTCAGTTGGGGCACCAGCCCGGCGAATGCGGTATATAACGCCAAGGTGATGGAACAATGTGCCCACATGGCCTTCGTTTCGTTCCTTGTAAATCCAGACACAAAGATGAATCCTCTGCTCGTTGAGAAGCATTACAACCGCAAGCACGGTCCCAATGCCTATTACGGACAAAAGAAAAAGTAAAGACAATAATAAAAACGGCAAAAACAACTAACCCGGCAACGTCCGGTGGGCAAAGAGCTTTGCCGACGGTTCGTTGTCAATTAAAAAAACAGTATGGAACAAGCATTTTCAAATTATGAATTATGGTGGGTGACTGGTGCACAGTTGCTCTACGGAGGTGATGCGGTCATTGCTGTGGACGCTCACTCAAAGGATATGGTCAACGGTCTCAACGAGTCCGGTAACATTCCCGTGAAAGTGGTATATAAGGGTACGGCAAATTCCAGTAAGGAAGTGGAAGCTGTCATGAAGGCTGCCAACAATGAAGAGAAATGTATAGGTATCATTACGTGGATGCACACGTTCTCTCCGGCAAAGATGTGGATTCACGGTTTGCAGCAGTTGAAGAAACCCCTCCTCCACTTCCACACGCAGTATAATGCGGAAATACCTTGGGATACGATGGACATGGACTTTATGAATCTCAACCAGTCGGCCCATGGCGACCGCGAGTTCGGTCATATCTGTACCCGCATGCGCATCCGCCGCAAAGTGGTGGTCGGTCATTGGAAAGACGTGGAAGCCCAGAAGAAGATTGCCGTGTGGGCACGTGTGGCTGCGGCATGGGCTGATTCACAGGACATGCTGATTCTCCGTTTCGGCGATCAGATGAACAATGTATCCGTGACGGACGGAGACAAAGTGGAGGCCGAACAGCGCATGGGCTATCATGTGGATTATACGCCGGTGTCGGAACTCATGGAGCACTACAAGAAGATAGAGGACGCACAGGTGGATGAACTCTTTGCCACTTATCTAAAAGAGTACGACCATGACGCCGAACTGGAGGACAAAACTTCAGAGGCCGGACAGAAAGTTTGGAACGCGGCCAAAGCTGAACTTGCTCTTCGTTCCATCCTTACGGAGAAGGGAGCCAAGGGATTTACTACCAACTTTGACGATCTCGGTACTCAAGATATCGATGACCCGAAATTTGTAGGTTTCGACCAGATACCAGGTCTTGCATCACAGCGGCTTATGGCGGAAGGTTACGGTTTTGGTGCGGAAGGCGACTGGAAATCGGCAGCCCTCTATCGTACTGTATGGTTCATGACCCAGGGACTGCCCACAGGATGTTCTTTCTTGGAGGATTATACGCTTAATTTCGACGGGGCGAATAGTTCTATCCTTCAGGCCCACATGCTTGAAGTTTGCCCGCTGATTGCAGAGGCCAAACCGCGTCTGGAAGTACATTTCCTCGGTATCGGTATCCGTAAGAGCCAGACGGCCCGCCTTGTGTTCACTTCGAAGCAGGGAGCCGGTGTGACGGCCACCGTTGTAGATCTCGGCAATCGTTTCCGTCTCATTGTAAACGACGTTGAGTGCATCAAGTCTAAGCCATTGCCCAAGTTGCCGGTGGCTTCCGCCCTGTGGATTCCCATGCCGAACTTCGAAGTGGGTGCCGGTGCATGGATTCTGGCCGGAGGTACGCATCATTCCTGCTTCTCCTACGACATCACGCCGGAGTATTGGGAAGATTATGCCGAAATCGCCGGTATCGAAATGGTGCATATCAACAAGGATACGACTATTCCGGTCTTTAAACAGCAACTGCGTAACAACGAAATATACTATATGCTGAACAAGGCATTGATGTAATGCCCGATGTGAAAATGGCACACAGATAACACACCGCTGTCACAGAGCGTGCCGTCTGTGTGCCATCATTTATTTACAGAAAAAAATAATGCTTTCATTATGAATTCAGACCCTAAATCAACCATCGAAGCAGGAAAAGCTATTCTCGGCATTGAATTCGGTTCAACGAGAATCAAGGCTGTTTTGATTGACCAGGAAAACACCCCCATCGCACAGGGAAGCCATGAATGGGAAAACCAACTTGTCGACGGTTTGTGGACATATAGTGTGGAGGCTATCTGGTATGGCCTTCAGGACTGCTACGCCGACTTGCGGGCCAATGTGAAAAAGTTGTATGATACGGAGATCGAGATACTGGCTGCCATCGGCGTCAGTGCCATGATGCACGGATATATGGCTTTTGACAAAGACCAAAATATACTCGTTCCGTTCCGGACATGGAGAAACACCAATACGACCAAAGCTGCCGCCGAACTGTCGGAGCTGTTTGTATACAATATACCTTTGAGATGGAGCATCTCCCATTTGTATCAGGCTATTCTTGACAATGAGGAACATGTGAAGGACATCGACTATCTGACAACGCTTGCCGGATTCGTGCATTGGCAGATTACGGGCAACAAGGTGCTGGGTGTGGGTGACGCATCCGGTATGATTCCTGTGGACACGGTTACAAAGACGTATTCGGCCGCGATGGTGGACAAGTTCGACCGGCTGGTGGCTCCCAAGGGATATGATTGGAAATTGCTCGACATACTTCCAAAAGTATTGTCGGCCGGAGAGAATGCCGGCTTCCTGACTGCCGAAGGAGCCAAGAGACTCGATGTATCCGGCCATTTGAAACCTGGTATTCCGGTCTGTCCTCCCGAAGGGGATGCTGGCACCGGTATGGTAGCTACCAATGCCGTGAAACAACGTACAGGCAATGTGTCGGCCGGAACGTCATCTTTCTCCATGATTGTATTGGAAAAGGAACTGTCCCGCCCATACGAAATGATCGACATGGTCACGACGCCCGACGGCAGTTTGGTGGCCATGGTTCACTGTAATAACTGCACTTCGGACCTGAATGCCTGGGTGGGATTGTTCCGCGAGTATCAGGAACTCCTCGGTGTTCCCGTAGATATGAACGAAGTATTCGGGAAACTTTATAATAACGCGCTCAAAGGCGACGCGGACTGTGGCGGACTGATTTCCTACAATTATATTTCGGGCGAGCCTGTTACAGGATTGGCTGAAGGACGTCCCTTGTTCGTGCGTTCCGCCAACGACAGGTTTAATCTTGCCAATTTCATGCGTGCCCACCTGTATGCGTCGGTCGGTGTGCTCAAGATTGGCAATGACATTCTTTTCAAAGAAGAGAAGGTCGAAGTGGACCGGATTACGGGTCATGGCGGCCTGTTCAAGACCAAAGGTGTGGGACAGCGAATACTTGCCGCGGCCATCAACTCTCCTATTTCCGTTATGGAAACGGCTGGTGAAGGAGGTGCGTGGGGTATTGCCCTGCTGGGTGCCTACCTTGTGAACAACGTGAAACAGCAGTCGCTGGCTGATTTCCTGGACGAGGCAGTGTTTGCGGGGGATGCCGGTACTGAAATAGCTCCTACGGCGGAAGACGTAGCCGGTTTCAATGCGTATATAGAAAACTACAAAATCTGTCTGGGTATCGAGGAAGCAGCCGTGAGATTTAAAAAGTAATCAATTAAGGCATTCCGACTCATATTATAAATAAGAAAATAGTCTTATCTTTGTAGCAAAAGAAAGTACTTAAAAACATTTTTACGATGAATAGTAAAGAAGTAATGAATCACGCAGCCGACAACATCCGTATCCTGGCTGCCTCTATGGTTGAGAAAGCGAAATCGGGTCACCCCGGCGGTGCCATGGGTGGAGCCGACTTTATCAATGTATTGTATTCAGAATATCTCAAATATGATCCCGCTAATCCGAAGTGGGAAGGCCGTGACCGTTTCTTTCTCGATCCGGGCCACATGGCTCCTATGCTCTATTCCCAGCTTGCACTGATCGGTAAGTTTTCACTTGAGGAATTGCAGCTGCTTCGCCAATGGGGCTCCCCTACTCCGGGACATCCCGAAGTGGACGTGATGCGCGGTATCGAAAACACGTCCGGTCCGCTCGGTCAGGGACATGTGTTTGCCGTAGGTGCCGCCATTGCAGCCAAGTTCCTGGCATCCCGCACCGGCAATCCGACCTTTGAGAAAGAAACAATTTATGCTTATATTTCCGATGGCGGTATACAGGAGGAAATTTCCCAAGGTGCAGGCCGTATCGCAGGACATCTGGGGCTGAACAATCTTATCATGTTTTATGATTCGAACGATATCCAGCTCTCTACTACCACACAGGAAGTCATGACGGAAAATACTGCCATGAAATACCGTGCATGGGGGTGGAACGTGATTGAGGTCGACGGTCACGATTGCGGACAGATTCGTGAGGCCCTGGATGCGGCGCAGGCAGAGAAAGCCTGCCCTACCTTGATCATCGGCAAGTGTATCATGGGCAAGGGGGCACGCAAGGAGGATAACTCCTCTTACGAATGCAACTGCAAGACCCACGGTGCGCCACTTGGCGGCAACGCTTACAAGAACACGATGATCAATTTAGGTGCGGATCCGGAGAATCCGTTCGTTATCTTTGACGATGTCAGGGAATTGTATGCAAAGCGTGCCGACGAACTGAAGGGTATCGTGGCCGCACGTCACGAAGAAGAGGCTGCATGGGCTGCCGCTAATCCGGAGAAAGCCGCTCTGCAGGCCGAATGGTTCAACGGTGCTACTCCCATAGTGGATTGGGCTGGCATTCAGCAGAAAGCCAATGACGCTACGCGTAATGCGTCTGCAACTGTATTGGGTGCGTTGGCTGAGCAGGTTCCCAACATGATCTGCGCATCGGCCGACCTGTCCAACTCTGACAAGACCGACGGTTTCCTTAAAAAGACCCACGCTTTCACCAGCGGTGATTTCAGCGGTGCATTTTTCCAGGCCGGTGTTGCCGAGCTTACCATGGCATGTTGCTGTATCGGTATGACACTGCATGGCGGCGTCATAGCGGCCTGCGGTACATTCTTTGTATTCTCCGACTATATGAAACCGGCTGTCCGCATGGCGGCCTTGATGCAGTTGCCTGTCAAGTTTATTTGGACTCACGATGCATTCCGTGTCGGTGAGGACGGTCCTACCCACGAGCCGGTGGAACAGGAAGCGCAGATACGTTTGATGGAGAAACTGAAGAACCATCATGGCAAAAACTCCATGCTCGTGCTTCGTCCGGCCGATTCAGAAGAGACAACTGCCTGCTGGAAACTTGCCATGGAAAACATCGATACTCCGTCGGCTTTGATTCTGTCCCGTCAGAACATCGAGATGCTGCCTGCCGGAAACGACTATGCACAGGCTGCCAAGGGAGCTTACATCGTAGCTGGTTCAGATGAGAATCCGGATGTCATACTCGTAGCCTCCGGTTCTGAAGTGTCTACGCTGGTTGCCGGTGCGGCATTGCTCCGCAACGACGGTCTTAAGGTACGTATTGTAAGTTGTCCTTCCGAGGGATTATTCCGTAGTCAGTGTCCGGCCTACCAGGAAGGTATATTGCCGGCAGGTGCGAAGATTTTCGGTCTTACTGCAGGTCTTCCTGTCAACCTTCTGGGACTGGTAGGTGCCAACGGCAAGGTGTTCGGTCTGGAAAGTTTCGGTTTCTCTGCTCCTTACAAGGTACTTGACGAGAAACTCGGCTTTACGGCTCAGAATGTATACAACCAAGTAAAGGCTATGTTCTGATGGAAATCAAGACAATCGGACTGGCATCCGACCATGCGGGATACGCGCTCAAGCAGTTTGTGAAAAAATACCTGACGGAGAAAGGTATTGCTTTCAAGGACTTCGGGACGGACAGCGAGGTAAGTTGCGATTATGCTGATTATGCCCATCCCCTGGCATTGGCTGTCGAAGGTGGCGAATGTTATCCGGGTATTGCGGTCTGCGGGAGCGGCGAAGGTATCAGTATGACCCTGAACAAGCATCAGGGCATACGGGCCGGCTTGAGCTGGATACCGGAGATAGCCCATCTGTGCCGTCAGCACAACGATGCCAATGTTCTGGTCATGCCGGGGCGTTTCATCGATACTGACATGGCGCGTAAGATTATGGATGAATTTCTGTCTACGGATTTCGAAGGCGGACGTCATCAGAAACGTATAGACAAGATGCCTGCAAAATAAAGTTATTGTTTTTATTTTCAACGGGATTGTTGAGTATCTTCGGGGCTCTTCAATCCCGTTCCTGATTATTGATATGAGAGCGATACTTTGCTTTTATCTACATCTGGCCGTTTGAGGAAACACTCTATCCCGGATGGACAAAAATTACGTTCTCTGTTGCACAAATCAAATATTCTGCTCATTTTTACACGAAATTTATCATATTGCAAGAAGATGTTAGGAACTGTTGTCAACACGCTGACTATTGTTTTGGGAAGTTGTTTTGGGCATTTCGTCAGGAAAGGAATCGGGAAACAATATCAGCAAGTCCTGTTCACTGCCATGGGATTGGCTTCGCTGGCTTTGGGATTCAATGCCGTAAGCATACATTTACCTAAAAGCGAATATCCGGTATTGTTTATTGTCAGTCTGGCTGCGGGAGGGCTTCTCGGTACTTGGATAGACTTGGAAAGGCGTTTTCAGTGCCTGGTGTCCCGCTACTCCGCTTCCCGGCTGGCACAGGGACTTTCCACCGGCATTTTGCTCTATTGCATCGGTACGCTCTCCATCGTTGGACCAATGATGAGCGCGTTATATGGCGACAATGCCTATTTGTTTACCAATGCCACGCTCGACCTGGTGACCTCGGCCGTATTGGCTGCCACGTATGGCATCGGCATGGTACTGGCCGCACCTATATTGTTCTGCTGGCAAGGGGGGATTTATCTGCTCACGCTGTCATGCGGCGATATCATTCCCGATGCATTGGTCACCGAAGTCTCTATTGTGGGAGGAATCCTGATTGCAGCTTCAGGACTGGGAATCCTGGAAATAAAAAACTGTAAGACACTCAACCTGCTGCCTGCCCTATTGATACCTATATTGTTTTTTCTGTTGAAAGAGTTTATTGCACAAATCGACTGACAAGACAGATAAGATGAAAGGGCGGCACTATACCGCTTTTCTTTATTCATAAAAACAATTCGGCGGATTTCTTTTGGAACGGACGCGATTCCCATCGCATGGACAAGGGCCGTTACAAACTACCGCGAAGACCGGAAATACCGTTGTCTTTGTCTTTGGAAATTTCTTCGGATATGTGGGCTGCCCGCACTCGGCTCAATGTTTCCGGAGTCATTTGAAGGTAAGAAGCCACGTATACCATCGGGGCACGGAGCAGGATTTCCGGTTTGGTGTTGAGCAGTCTCTGGTAGCGTTCCGTGGCATTTTCGAAACGCTGGCTGTCGGCATACACTTGCGAACTGATGAGCGCATGTTCCAGGATACTCCTGTACAGCAGGGCGATTTCCCCGTTGGTTTCCATCAGTTCATGCAGAGCATCGTATGGAATACCATACAGCACACTATTTTCCAATGCTTCTACAATAAGCCGCGAAGGTTCTTGTTTAAGAAAACTTTCTATGCAGACGACAATACGCCCTTCATATGAAAAGTGTTCCGTAACATCACGTCCGTTTTTATAGTAGAACTGCCTCATCATGCCGCGGTCAACGAAATACATGTGGCGGCATACAAGTCCCTCTGGCAATACCACGTCGCCTTTGGATATTTTGAACGGTACAAGTATTTTCGACAATGCTTCCACTCCCGTCGGCGAAAGCCGGCAATAAATGCGGGCAATCTCGCGTGCTATATCTCTTCTTCTGTCCATAGGCTTAAGATTAATCGAGTTTCAGTACAGCCAAGAATGCCTTTTGAGGTACCTGGACATTACCGATTTGTTTCATGCGTTTCTTTCCTTTCTTCTGTTTTTCCAGCAGCTTGCGCTTACGGCTCACGTCTCCTCCGTAGCATTTGGCCGTTACATCCTTGCGCACCTGTTTCACTGTTTCCCTGGCAATGATTTTGGCTCCGATAGCCGCTTGGATAGCGATGTCGAACTGTTGGCGCGGGAGTAGCTCTTTCAGTTTCTCACACATGCGTCGTCCAAAATCCGTAGCATTGTCGAAATGGGTTAGTGTGGACAGCGCATCCACCGATTCCCCATTCAGCAGGATGTCCAGTTTTACCAGTTTGGACGGGCGATAACCATCTTGATGATAGTCGAATGACGCATATCCTTTAGACATACTCTTCAACTTGTCATAGAAGTCTATGACGATTTCTCCCAAAGGCATGCTGTAGTGAAGTTCCACCCTGTTTCCGCTTATATATTCTTGCTTCAGAAGTTCGCCCCGTTTACCCAGGCAGAGGGACATGATAGGACCGATATAATTGGACGTCGTGATGATAGTGGAGCGGATATAAGGCTCTTCTATGTGGTCGATGAGAGTGATGTCGGGCATTCCGGCCGGGTTGTGCACTTCTTTCACCTCCCCCTGTTTGTCATATACCATATAAGACACGTTGGGCACGGTGGTTATTACGTCCATATTGAATTCCCGGTCGAGTCGCTCCTGTACGATCTCCATGTGGAGCAGTCCGAGAAAACCGCATCGGAATCCGAAACCCAGCGCCACGGACGATTCCGGCTGGAACGTCAGTGAAGCATCGTTCAGCTGTAGCTTTTCCAACGAAGCGCGCAGGTTTTCAAAATCCTCCGTCTCTATAGGATAAACTCCGGCAAAGACCATTGGTTTCACTTCCTCGAAACCGGCTATGGCCTGGTTGCACGGACGTGCCACATGGGTGATTGTATCTCCCACTTTCACTTCTGTGGCTGTCTTGATTCCTGAGACGATATATCCCACATCGCCGCACCGCAGTTCTTTGCGTGGCACCATATCCATTTTCAATACACCGATTTCATCAGCCGAATATTCTTTTCCCGTGTTGATGAACGCCACTTTGTCACCGGATTTTATAGTACCGTTGACGATTTTGAAATAAGCGATGATACCGCGGAACGAATTGAATACGGAGTCGAAGATCAATGCCTGCAAAGGGGCGTTTTCATCGCCTTCGGGACAGGGTATTCGTTCGACAACAGCTTTCAAGATTTCCTCCACTCCCAGTCCGGTCTTGCCCGACGCTCGTATGATGTCTTCGTGTTTGCAACCCAGCAGTTCCACTATCTCGTCTTCCACTTCCTCCGGCATGGCGTTCTGCATGTCGCATTTGTTGATGACGGGAATGATTTCCAAGTCATGTTCAATGGCCATGTACAGGTTGGAGATAGTCTGCGCCTGCACCCCCTGGGTAGCATCCACGACGAGCAACGCCCCTTCACAGGCTGCGATAGAACGGGATACTTCGTATGAGAAGTCCACGTGTCCCGGCGTATCTATCAGGTTAAGAGTATATTTCTCTCCTTCATGCTCGTATTCCATCTGTATGGCATGGCTTTTGATCGTGATACCGCGTTCACGTTCCAAATCCATGTCATCCAGCATCTGTCCTTCTGTTATTTTTATTGTATTGGTGTATTCCAGAAGACGGTCTGCCAATGTTGACTTGCCATGGTCGATATGGGCTATGATGCAGAAATTTCTGATGTGCTTCATGACGGATTTTATCTGTAACTGGAGCAAAGTTACAAAAAAAATGCGTTAATACCTAACAAATCGGTATCAACGCACTTTTTATTCGTGATAATCGTATTTACTTCTTCAAAGCGAATACGGGCTCTTTTTCATCTCCATCGATAACCAATTTGTCTTCGCGGAGCAACCAGCCCAGACCCAGATACAATTCCTTGTCCAACTTGATTTTCGCTGCTTTCTTCAAATCTTTTACGTTTAGTTTCTCTGTTTCGTTCAGTGCGTTCCAAATGGAACCGGCAATCTGACCTGCGTTCTCAAACATACTTTTACCTATTAAATTTTTAATTCATTGTCTTGCATACGACTCTTATGTCCGTTGCTGCTGCAAAGGTATAAAAAATTATGATAAAATCATCGGTGTTGTATATAAAAAACGTCTCAAAATAAGGCAAAACAGAAAAAAATATCTTTTTTTTTATTGTAATCTAACAATACAACCGGTTATTTGGTCTGTGATTCCATATATTCGGACCAGATGCGGGCGGCTTCTTCCACCATCCGGATACAGGGGCGTTTTGCATAATAATTCTCTGTGCGGGCTTCGGCTTGGGGTGTCAGGGGCGTTTTGCGACGTAGGCCGAGCAGTTCGGCACAGATGAGCGAACCGTTGCGTTGTTCGAACGTCGCGGCCAGTTGTTGCACCACAGCATAATTGTGCGATTTTGCCGCTCTATCGCTTCCGTCGGTCGAACCGGTTTCCAGGCCGGCCAGTATGAACATGCCGCACGCAGCTCCGCAGGTCTGTCGCATGCGACCGATGCCTCCGCCAAATGATGCGGCTATGCGCAATGCTTGTCCTTCGCTGAATCCGTACAGATCAGCAAAAGCGGTTGTGACGGACTGTGCGCAATTGTAGCCTTGCTTGAAATATTCCACAGCTCGGGCTATTCTCTCTTCTTTATCCATGTTTATTCAGTGTTCTTTTTTGCAAAAGTACGAAGAATGAGTTAATTTCGCAATAAATATGGAAAAAGATGAAAAGGAACGTATGGACGGGACTGGCAGCCCTGCTTCTGCTGGGGAGTTGTAATTATGAGACTTTTGAAGAGAAATGTGCAAGGGAAGCACGGGAATATACGGAGAAGCAGTGTCCGCGGCGTATAGACCCGTACACGGTAATAGATAGTATGACATTCGATGCCCCGGAGCGGGAACTGACTTATTATTATACACTGGAGGGGGAATTGGATGACAAGGAACTGATGTCGGCCGATTTACTGACTGATTTTGAAACGTCTTTGTGCAAGGCGCTGGTTACTTCCGTTGAAATGAAAACCTACAAGGAGCATGGTTTGAATTTCCAGTATACGTATGTATCCCAAAGCACGGGCGAGGTGCTGGCTACCGTGAGGCTGACGCCTGACATGTATAAGTAAAAACGGAAGACTTACGTATGCTGGTTGCATAACGGAACCGCACTTTAGAAGTCTTTTTACCAGACTTCTAAAGTGCGGTTCCGTTATGAGATAGCTCTTCCTTTTACTGACGTTTCAGTATGGTGAGGAGTTTCAGGCATTTTTCATTTCTTCCAGTGCACAACACAATTGGTCAGGACAGGAGGTGCCTTTGTAACCACACCGTATGCCTTTGAGTCTTCGGATTACTTCCTCCACCGGCATACCACTTACCAAGGCGGATATTCCCTGCAGGTTACCGTTGCAACCGCCCATGAAACTGACATTCTTTACTACGTCGTCTTCTACGGTCACGTCGATACATGTGCTACATGTGCCCCGGGTCGTATAGTGATAGTTTGCCATTATTCCGGTTTCATGTTGGTGTATACCGTTTGCACGTCGTCAAACTCTTCCAGCTTTTCCACCATCTTATTGATGGTTTCGCGCGCTTCCTCGGAAACCTCCTTCAGGTCGTTGGGGATATAGGTGAACTCACCGCCGACATCCTCAAAGCCTTTCTCCTCCAGATGCTTCTGAATGGCACCGTAGCTTTTCGGATCGCCGTAGATGGTCATTGTGCCTTCCTCTTCATCTTCGTCGTATTCGTCGTCCACTCCGTAGTCGATCAAATCCAGAATGAGTTCTTCCATGTCTACGGAAGCCGGTTTCTTGAATGTGAACACGCATTTGTGGTCGAATAGGAATGCCAGAGAGCCCATGTTGCCCAATGTGCCGGAGTATTTGTTGAACACCGAGCGCACGTCAGCTACCGTACGGGTGGGATTGTCCGTCAGAGTATCTACAAAAACAGCGATGCCATGAGGGCCGTATCCTTCATACGTCATACCCTTATAGTCGCTCTGGTCTTTTCCCATAGCGTTCTTGATGGCCCGTTCGATGTTGTCTTTCGGCATGTTCTCACGCTTGCAGGTTGCGATGACGGAACGCAGGGTCGGGTTGTTCTCCGGTTCCGGACCACCGGCTTTTACAGCGATGGCAATCTGTTTGCCCAGTCGTGTGAATGTCTTGGCCATGTGGCCCCATCTTTTCAGTTTCGCAGCCTTTCTATATTCAAATGCTCTTCCCATTGGAATAAATTTTTAATATGTATTTTTATTGTTTTTGTTTCCTCTTTTCATGTAATGGCGCAGCCAGAGGCCGTACACGATGAGTACTGCCGTGGGGAGTATTATATCCCGCGTATATCCCTGCATGGCCACTTGCAGCAGCCAGCAGAATACCAGCACATAGTATATGGCTTTAGCCGCAGTCTGTCCTTTCATGTTTACCGCAGTCTGGCACCCAACTTGCTCTCCATGTTGGAGATCAGCTTGGACATGATTGCTTCGATTTGTTTGTCGTTCAGCGTCTTGTTCTCGTCCTGCAATACGAAGTTGACGGCATAGCTCTTTTTGCCTTCCTCCAGATTCTTTCCTTCGTACACATCAAACAAGCGGACGTCTTTCAGCAGTTTCTTTTCCGTCGCATAGGCTATGCGCTCCACTTCCTCGAACGTGATGCTCTTGTCCAGCAGCAGGGCCAGGTCACGGCTCACGGCCGGATACTTGCTTATTTCGCGGTAACTTACCTTGTTGTTTCGGATGGCTTTCATCAGGAGCTTCCAGTTTAGGTCGGCATAGTAGACGTCGTTGTCGATGTCGAATGCTTTGGTTAACTTGCGGCTCACGACACCCATTATCACCAGTACCTTGCCGCCGCGGTTACGTATCTCGAGGCTTTTGCCGTAAATGTCGTTCGTTCCCTCCGCAAGGACCGTGGAGCCCGGATTCACTCCCAAGCGGGCCAGGATATTAAACACGTAGGCTTTCAGTTCGTAAAAACTGCTTTCTTCGTCAGGGTGAATCCACGAACCGCTTACACGCTTTCCTGTCACCCATAGTCCCATGTGATAGTCTTCGCTGTATGCGTCCAGTACATGCTTGATGACTTCCGGATCGCGGCTGTCCGCACCTTCGTGTATGTCCGGACATTTGTTTTCCTCGTGAAAGTAATAGCAGTTTCCAAACTCGAAAAACTTCAGGTCTGCGTTTTTACGGTTGGCGTTGTGGGCAATGCTTTCCAGTCCTCCGAACAAAAGCGTCTGGCGCATCACGTTCAGATCGGCGCTCAACGGGTTGAGCAGTTTTACCGAACGGAAGGCCGGATAGGACTCCAGTTGTTCGTAATACGCACCGCGTGTGAGCGAGTTGTTCAGAATTTCGTTGAATCCGCACCCTACCAGTTGCTCTCCTATCAGGTTCTGCAACTTGTGGCTCCGGTCTACGTCGCCTTTTACCGTAAGGCTGGATTTCAGGGTTGTGGGGATTTCCACATTATTGTATCCGTACACGCGCAGGATGTCTTCTACTACGTCACAGGGGCGCTGCACGTCTACCCGATAGGCCGGTATCTGCAGCAACAATTCTTCCTCCGTTTCTTTCAGAATCTGCATCTCCAGACTTCCTACGATGCTTTTGACCGTTTCTGCCGGAATCGTCTTCCCTATCAGGCTATTCACGTAGCTGTATGTCAAGTTTACTTTGAAATCTTCTATCGGACAAGGATATACGTCCTTGATATCCATGGCGATTTCTCCGCCGGTCAGTTCCTTGCAAAGCAGAGCCGCCTGCTTGAGGGCATACACCTGCCCGTTGGGGTCGATGCCGCGTTCGAAGCGGAAAGAAGCATCCGTGCTCAGGCCGTGGCGGCGGGCACTCTTGCGTATCCATGTCGGATTGAAATAGGCGCTTTCCAATAACACGTTGGTTGTCGTTTCGTAGGTGCCGCTACCTTTGCCACCGAACACTCCTGCGATGCACATCGGCTCTTTCTCGTTGCAGATGGCCAGGTCGCGTTCGCTCAGCGTATGCTCCACGCCGTCCAGCGTGACGAACGGCGTGCCTTCCGGCATGGATTTCACAACTACCTTGCCCCCCTTTATCATGTCTGCGTCGAAGCAATGCAACGGCTGGCCGTAGGCGAACATGATATAATTGGTGATGTCCACGATGTTATTGATGGGGCGCAATCCGATGATGCGGAGCTTGTCCTGCAACCATGCAGGACTTTCTTTCACCTGACAGTTTTTCAGCGTCACGGCGCAATAGCGCGGGCAAGCCTCTGTGTTCTCTACCACCACGTCGATGTCCAGTTCGTGGCTGTCTACCCGGAACGCCTCGTCCGAAGGACGGTGCAGGGCCGTCCGGTGGCCGTTCTGTACCAGCCAAGCATACAGGTCACGCGCCACTCCGTAGTGGGAACAGGCATCCGCCCGGTTGGGCGTGATGTCCACCTCGATGAGCCAGTCGCTCTTGAGATTGTAATATTCAGCCGCAGGCGTGCCGGGTACAGCCGTCTCCGGCAACACGATGATGCCGTTGTGGTCCGTGCCGATACCTATTTCATCCTCGGCGCAGATCATGCCGTTGCTCTCCACGCCGCGCAGTTTGGATTTCTTTATGGTGAAACATTCGTCGCCGTCGTATAGTTTGGTTCCCAGCGTCGCCACCACCACTTTCTGTCCGGTAGCTACGTTGGGCGCTCCGCATACGATTTGTACAGGCTCTTCCCCACCCAGGTTTACGGAACAGATATGCATGTGGTCGGAATTGGGATGCACGTCGCAGGTGATTACTTCGCCGATGACAACTCCCTGCAGGCCGCCTTTCACGGCTTGTACCTCTTCCACGGATCCGACTTCAAGGCCTTCGGAGGTAAGCGCGTCGGCCACTTCCTGTGCCGTCAGATCGAAGTCTACATACTCTTTCAGCCAGTTATAAGAAATATTCATATATTCGGTGTTTTGTATATTATTCGATTTCCAACGTGCAAAATTACGTTTTTTTTTGCAACCCACCAATATCTGGTTGACAATTGACGGGTGGAAAGGAATGATTTGAGGACTAAAAAGGAAAACCGTCCGGCAAAGAGACTTTTTCAGACTGTTCGCCGGACGGGAATATCAGAATGGGGGGATGTCGTCGGGAGGAGGCGGGCCAAAAGGCGAACCGCCGTCCGCCGGCATAGGGGCCGGTGCGTCGCCGCCGTTCATCTTGGACCCGTAGACAGTGGCCTCTCCGGGTACGGGGATGTAAGCGTCCTCGTCCGGATCCTGGAAACGGGCGTATTCGCCCCGGAACTTCAGGAGCACGTCGCCCACGGCACCGTTACGGTGCTTGGCGATGATGATTTCGGCCATGCCGTGCAGGTCGCGTCCCTTTTCGTCCTGGAATATCTTGTAATATTCCGGGCGATGGATGAAGCACACCATGTCGGCATCTTGCTCGATGGCACCGGATTCACGCAGGTCGCTCAGCTGCGGGCGCTTGCCTTCGATACCCTCGCGGCTCTCCACGCCACGGTTCAGCTGACTCAGGGCGATGATGGGGATGTTCAGGTCTTTGGCCAGTCCTTTCAGCGAACGGGAGATGGTGCTCACTTCCTCCTGGCGGCTTCCGAACGACATACCGCTGGCGTTCATCAGTTGCAGATAGTCTATCATGATGATTTTCACGCCGTGTTCCCTCACGAGGCGGCGTGCCTTGGTGCGCAGTTCGAATACCGAGAGCGAAGGCGTGTCGTCCACGTAGAACGGCGCGTCGTAGAGCTGCGTGATCTTGTTGTCCAGCTGCCCCCATTCGTAGGGAGCCAACTGCCCGCTCTTTATCTTCTCGCCGGGAATCTCGCAGACGTTCACGATCATACGGTTCACCAGCTGCACGTTGCTCATTTCAAGGGAGAACATGGCGCAGGGAATCTTCATGTCAACGGCCATCTTGCGGCACATGGACAGCACGAAGGCCGTCTTTCCCATGGCTGGACGCGCGGCGATGATGACCAGGTCGGAGTTCTGCCATCCGGACGTCATGCGGTCCAGTTTTTCGAATCCGCTGCTCAGTCCGCTGAGTCCGTCGGAACGGGCGGCTGCCTTCTGCAGCATTTCGTAAGCCTCATGGATGACGGGGTTTATCTGCGTGTAGTCCTTCTTCATGTTCTGTTGGGAAATCTCGAACAGCTTACCC
The DNA here is from genome assembly GCA_964540455.1 of uncultured Paraprevotella sp. Classification (GTDB taxonomy): domain Bacteria; phylum Bacteroidota; class Bacteroidia; order Bacteroidales; family Bacteroidaceae; genus Paraprevotella. The sequence goes on along the minus strand of CAZIMK010000015.1, from coordinate 42,909 downwards.
TCGGCCTCCTGCATCAGGTCGTCCACATCCACAGTGGCGTCGAACGCCTTCGACTGGATGCGGCTCGTGAACGTGATGAGCTCACGCGCCAGATATTTCTGCGCGATGATGCGGGCGTGGTATTCGATATGGGCCGACGAGGCCACCTTTCCGCTGAGCTGCGTGATGTAGTAAGGGCCGCCGCACTCATCCAGATTGCCCATGCTGTTCAGATGTTCCGTGACGGTGAGGATGTCCACGGGCTTCTGTTGCAGGTTGAGCGTGCGGATGGATTCGTATATCAGCTGGTGGCGATGGTCGTAGAAGCATTCGGGCTTCAGGATTTCGCTCACCAGCGAATAGGCGTCCTTCTCTATCATCAGGGCGCCCAGCACGGCCTCCTCGAAGGGTACGGCCTGCGGCTGTTCCCGCCCGTAAGCATCTTCCGAGGGCACCTCCACCACTTTCGTGCGCGTTGTCCGTCGCGCGATCTTCCGTTGTTGTTCTGCCATTGTCTTTCCTGTTTCCTATATTAAAAGGGGATAGCAAAGGTAACGAAATAAATTGAAATTCGCCGTTCCGCTTCCATATTCTTCGTTCCGGGACATAAAATGCCCTGTCGCCGCGGTTTTTTATGTGGAATTTTAATTGCCGGAACGCTTGCCTGTCCGTGGTTTTACGTATCTTTGCATCTGCATATATCAACCATTAAACTTTTTTATCATGAACAAAATTTTACGCTATTCCCTAATGGGACTGATGACTGTGCTGTGCGGCTTACTGCGCGCGCAGACTACGGTCAAGTTTGATTTCACGGGCGAAACAGCCTACGGCATGGCGTTGCTGAGCGGAAACTCTTCGGAATACAATCCCGATCCCTACACGCTGACAGAGGGCGACGTGACTGCCGTACTCAAAGGAAAGAACCGCTGGTGGAGCACCTCGGGCGGCAACGAACTGCGTTTTTACGCTTCGTCCAGCATCGAACTGAGCGTGCCGGAAGGCAGTGTCATCACGTCGGTAAAGCTCACGGCCAAGGCCGTCTCCAACTTCGGCACGGCTACGGGTACCTATGACAACGGCGAATGGACCGGCACTGCCGAGACGGTGACGATTAACTGCACCATTACGAAAAGCAACACCCCCGTCACGGCTATCGAAGTGACGTACCAGGGCTCCGAGACTCCGGCAAAGAAAGCCCCGAAACTGGCCTTCGGCGAAAGCCAGGTCAGCGCAAACCTCGGCAGCGAGTTTACCGTCCCGACACTGAGCAAGGAGACGACGGCTGAAGTAGTGTACTCTTCGTCGGACGAAGCCGTAGCTACGGTGGATGCCGCCACGGGCGACGTGACACTTGTCGCAGCCGGTACGGCCGTCATCACTGCCACGGCCGAGGAGAATGAGGAGTACATGGCAGGCTCCGCCTCCTATACGATCATCGTGAGCGAAGCCATCCGCACGGAAGTGACGGAGCCCTACGAGGAAACGTTTGAGGCAGGCCTCGGCTCGTTCACCATTGAGAACGTGACGCTCGAAGAGGGACTGTCGTACGTGTGGAGTCACGACAGCAAGTATAAATACATGAAGGCTTTGGCTTTCGTGGGCGGCAGCAACAAGGCATCCGAGAGCTGGTTGGTTTCTCCGGTCATCGAGATCGCCGAGACAGAGGTGGTGCGTTACGTGTCGTTCGACCAGTGCATCAACAAATATTTCGGCACGGTGTCGGAAGAAGCCACACTCTGGGTGAGAGAGCAGGGCGGCGAATGGAAGCAGCTTGCCATCACCTATCCGGAACTGCCCGAGGGCAAGAACTGGTCGGCCTTCGAGACCCAGAAGGTGAGCCTGGCCGGCTATGAGGGCCGCAAGATACAGCTCGGCTTCAAGTACGTGAGCACGTCCGAGGCCGCCGGCACATGGGAAATCAAGAACTTCAGCGTGAACACGTCGGGCGACGAGACGGCCATCGGGAAGGTGGAAGCAGCCGCAGCCCGCAAGGACGGTGCCGTCTACAACCTGGCCGGTCAGCGCGTGGAGAAAGCCCTGAAGGGCATCAACATCCGCGACGGCAAGAAGTTCATCGTGAAATAAGCCGCAGCTCCGTTCCGGCCATACGCGAAAAAGACCGCTCTCCGGCACACGGGGGCGGTCTCTTTTTTGCCCGCAAACATTGGACGGCCCTGAAGAATTTTATAATTTTGAAGCCGTAAAAAAATCAACCGACTCTATGATACTATTCCCTAATGCCAAGATAAACCTGGGCCTGTTCGTCACGGAAAAGCGGACGGACGGATACCACAATCTGGAAACCGTGTTCTACCCCATCCCGCTGCAGGATGCACTGGAAGTGAGCGAGCGCACGCCGCAGTCCGACAGCGCCCCCTCCGGCCTTATTCCGCAGGGCGTGCCCGTGCATACGGCCGTGACGGACGACTACACGCTGCGCGTGGCGGGCACGCCCGTGGCTGGGACGCCGGAAGACAACCTCGTCGTGAAAGCCTACCGCCTGCTGCGCAGGGAGTTCGCCCTGCCGCCCGTATATATAAATATGTATAAGCGCATCCCCTCCGGCGCAGGACTGGGAGGAGGTTCGGCCGACGCGGCCTTCATGATGCGCCTGCTGAACGAGAAATTCTCGCTCGGACTGTCCGACGCCGGACTGGAGGAGCGCGTCGTGCGGCTCGGGGCCGACTGCCCCTTCTTCGTCCGCAACCGGCCGGCGTTCGCCACGGGCATCGGCGACGTGCTGACGCCGCTCGAAGACTTCTCGCTGCGCGGACTCTGGCTCGTGGTGGTGAAGGGCGACACGTTCATATCCACCCGCGAGGCCTACTCGCTCATCCGTCCCCGCCGGGCGGAAGTCTACCTGCCGGACGCGCTGCGCCAGCCGGTGGAGACGTGGCGCGGCATGCTGCGCAACGACTTCGAGGCGAGCGTCTTCCCCGCCCATCCGGAGATTGCCGCCGTCAAGGAACGGCTCTACGGCCTCGGGGCGGTGTACGCTTCGATGAGCGGCAGCGGCGCCAGTGTCTACGGCCTGTTTCGCGCGCCGGTGGAGCATGTGGAGGAAGCGTTCGGCGGCATGTTCTGCCGCCAGAGGCGCCTGGAATGACGCCGGCGGCTATGCCTCGCGCGGGCCGAGGCGGAAGACGATGCGGAAAATTCCGTCGCGGTAGCTCGTGCTCGTGATGCGGAACGTGCCTATCTCGCCCGTGCGGGCCACGTGGCAGCCGATGCAGGCGCACACGTCGTAGTCGCCGATGCGCACCAGGCGCAACCGGTCGCCCGCGTCGCCGGGCAGCCGGTCGAGCGGCACGCCCGCCGGTATCGCGCCGCGTTCCGCGGCCTCGAAGGTCACGGGCAGGTCGCGCCCTATCACCTCGTTCATCCGCCGCTCGACGGCGGCGATTTCCGCGGCGGTCGGTTCGCGGCGCAGGCGGTAGTTCACTTTGCTTTTCTTGCGTTCGATGTGCGCGTCGTGCGAGCGTTCGCAGCCGAACATGCGCACCATCGTCTGGTTGAGCAGATGTTCGGCCGAGTGCATCGGCGCTATCGTTTCGTCTTGAAACTTGGGAGTCGGGATGTTTGTTTCCATGTGCGGATGAGTTTGGTCAAACGGCCGTCGGCCGCGGCAAAGGTAGGAATTTTATCCCGTTTTCATGAAAACTTTCTTATCTTTGCCGCCGGAAAAAGACGAAGATATGAGAATCACACTTGTACAGAGCGACATACGCCGGGCCAACGCGGAGGAAAACCTGCGGCGGCTCGACGAGGCGATGTCGCGCCATGCGGGCACGGACCTTTTTGTGTTTCCGGAAATGTTCGCCAGCGGATTCTGCATGCAGCCCGACGCGGCGGCGGAGCCCGGGGGCGGGCGCGTGCTGGAGTGGATGCGGCGGCGGGCTGCCGCGCTGGACGCGGTGCTGGCGGGTAGCGTGGCCGTCAGGGAGGCGGACGGCAGGCTGCGCAACCGCCTGCTGCTGGTCATGCCGGACGGTGCGTGCGCCGCCTACGACAAGCGCCACCTGTTCGCCTTCGGCGGCGAGGACCGTTTCTACCGTGCGGGCGCCGCGCGCACGGTGGTCTGCTGGCGCGGTGTGCGCATCCTGCTGCAGGTGTGCTACGACCTGCGTTTTCCCGTGTGGTCGCGCAACAGGCAGGACTACGACCTAGCCCTCTACGTGGCCAACTGGCCCACGGCGCGCATCGGGGCGTGGGACACGCTGCTGCGGGCGCGCGCCATCGAGAACCAGTGCTACGTGGCGGGGGTGAACCGCGTGGGTGCGGACGAGGCAGGCGACTACTGCGGGCACAGCGTGGTGGTGGACCCCCTTGGCCGCGCGCTGACGGACGAGGCCGACGGCGGTGTGTGCGAGCGGACGGCCGTGGTGGACATGGAGATGCTGCGCCGTTTCCGGGAGAAGTTTCCCGTGTGGGCGGATGCGGACCCGTTTTCCCTCAGCACGCATCCGTGACGGGGCGGACGGAGTGGATAAAAAAAGGGATGGACGCGGATTGTTCTTTTCGTAAACCGAAGGAATAATCCGCGTCCATCCGTCTGTGTCTGCGCGGCGGCGGGCTGCCGGGGATGCCCGCCGCCCGCCGCCGCGGGGTGTCAGTATTTGAACGGCGTCCGCTTCACGTAGATGCGGTAGTCGCGTATGCTCTCGGGCGCGCCCTGCTCCACGCGGGGCAGGTATTGCAGGCCGATGAGCGTCTGTTCGCTGCCCAGATCGAGCACGATGGTGTGCGGGAACTGCGCGCCGCGGCAGGTGCTCCAGAAGGTGGATTCCTGCAGGTCGAATATCTTGTCGGCGGCCTTGTTGCCCGTCTCCACGTCCTCGTTGTCGCAGTAGGCTACGGTCCACGGCTCGCGGCTCAGGCGCTGCCCGCGGGCGTCGAGCATGTACCACTCGGCGATGCAGGCATACTCGCGGTCGTTGTGCGAGTTGAGCGCCTCGATGCAGACGTAGCGTCCCGTCACGGGGGCGTCGAACTTCACTTCCTGCCATCCGTTGCCGGGCTTGAACTGCCCGCTGTGGCAGGGCTTCTCGCCTGCGAGGTCAAGCTCCTGCCCCTCCTTGCGGTGGGTGGCGGGCGAGCTCTGGCTCAGCTTGTCGATGATGGGCTTCGTGAGTCCTTCGACGGCCGTTTCGCGGGGTCCGACGATGTCCTGCACGATGATTTCGTTCTCGCCCTTGCGCAGCCAGCAGCCGGGCATGTAGAGCGTCTGCTGCGGGCCTATCTGCCAGAAACGGCCGATGGCGTGCCCGTTGACGTATACCTGTCCCTTGCCCCATGTCTCCATGTTGAGGAACGTGTCGCCCGTCTTGCGGAGGTTGAACGTGGCGCGGTAGCATCCCGGTACCTTCTGTCCGTCGGCGGGACGGTATGCCATGTCGCGCTGCGCCTCGTAGCTGTCGGGCAGGCAGTAGGTGCTCCAGTTTTTCAGGTTGACGTTCACCTGGCTTCCGTTTTCCAGGGCGTAGGCCAGCTCAACGCGCTCGGTGATGCCCTTGAAGTCCTTGATGGCGCGTCCGAAGTTGATGCGTCCCATGGCTTCGACGAGTATGTCGAGGCGGTCGCCCTGCCGCAGGGGGGGCAGGAGGAGCGTCTTCTCGTGGTTGCGGCGGTCGAGCGATCCGATGAGCCGCCCGTTGACGAAGACTTGGGCGAAGTCGTGCGCCTCAGTCACGGTGAGCACGCTCTGCGTGGGCACTTCGGGCGCCGCGGTGCGGTAGAGTATGGAACCCCATCCCTGTCCGAGTTCCTCCATGGTGCGTATGTCCATCGTCTGCACCGGTTCGGGCAGGTTGTCGAAGAGCGGCGCCACGTGGGTGAATTCCACGCGCGGCAGGCTGATGACGGGATACTCGGCGGGTATGGCGGGCAGCCGTCGTCCGCCGTCGGCGTAGGCGGCCATCATCTGGCGCAGCTCGGTGTACTTGGGCGTCACCTGTCCGGCCTCGTTGATGGGCGCGTCATAGTCGTAGGAGGTCACGTCGGGGGCGAATCCGGGGCTGTTGGCTCCGGCCCAGTGGCCCCAGTTGGTGCCGCCGTGGGTCATGTAGAGGGAGAAGGATATGTTTTTGTCGAGCATCTCGCGCAGTCCGTCGACCATCTGCCGGCTGCCGCGCGTCTCGTGGCGCCCGCCCCATTTGTCGAACCATCCGCTCCAGAATTCGGAGCACATCTTGGGCGACTGCGGGCGCAGCTCGCCGAGGCGGCGGAACTCGTTGTCGATGTTGGCGCCCGTGCCGAAGTTCATCGTCCACACGAGGTCGTCGAGCCCGTTCTTGGTGAAGTTGGAGCTCCAGTCGCACTGGAAGAGCGTCACCTTGTCGAAGCCCGAGGCGCGGATGATGTCGCGCACTTCGCTGATGTAGGGTTTGTCCTCGCCGTAGGAGCCGTATTCGTTTTCCACTTGCACCATGATGATGGGTCCGCCTTTGTCGATGGTGAGCCCGCCTATCTGTTCGCCCACTTTCTGCTCGAAGATGCGCAGGCGCTCCATGAAGTAGGGGTCGCGCTCGCGCAGGCGTATGTCTTTCTTTTTCAGCAGCCACCAGGGCAGTCCGCCCATCTCCCACTCGGCGCACACGTAGGGTCCGGGGCGCACGATGACGTACATGCCGTTTTTCTGCGCCAGGCGGACGAAGGCGGCGAGGTCGTTGTTGTCCGTGAAATCGAACTGTCCCTCTTCCTGCTCGTGTATGTTCCAGAAGACGTAGACGCAGAGCGTGTTCATGCCCAGCGCCTTGCACATGCGGATGCGCTGTTCCCAGTAGGGGCGCGGGATGCGGGGGTAGTGTACTTCGGCGGCCTTGATGACGAAGGGCTTTCCGTTGAGCAGGAATGTCTTGTCGCCCACGGTGAAGGAGCCGCCGCGGGGTGCGGCCGTGGCGGGCGTGGCGGCCGTGAGTCCGGCCGCGAGCGACAGCGCCGCCAGCGTCCGGCTGATGCTTGTTGGTAGTAATGCCATGAGATTTATTAGTTTTAGGTTTGTTTGACGTGTTTCGCTCCTCAAATATACGAAATAGTATCAATATTCCGGTCTTCCGGCCGCGGATTTTTTCTTTTTTTCCCTCCGGCGGTATCGAGTGCGTGCGGGCGGGGGACTTCCCTGCGGGTGCGGCGCGCTTATATATAATAAGGAACGCGCGCGCGTGCGCGCGATCTTATATATATAGGGGCTGGCGTGACAGGCGGGGATGCCGGGGGCCGAAGGCGTGGGCTACGGGGTCGGGAAAGTCCGGTGCGGCGGCCGTTTCTGCCCGCGGTATGCTTCCACAGGAAAAAAGCATTGGTTTTTGGAAAAAGAGGCATACCTCCGGCAAAAAAACGGTATACCGCCAGCAGAAAAACGGTATACCGCCAGCAGAAAAACGGTATACCGTTAGCAGAAAAACGGTATACCGTTAGCAGAAAAACGGTATACCGTTAGCAGGAAAACGGTATACCGTTAGCAGGAAAACGGTATACCGCCGCGAAGGAAGCGGCATGGATGGGGCGGACGGCGGCGGCGCTCCCCTCTCCCCGCAGACGGCGGCGGGGCTGCGCGGAGGCGCGGGCGGCGGGGGAAAATCTTGCAGTTCGCGGGTAAAAACCATGTTTTTAGGAAAAAAACACGTACTTTTGCATCCGGATGATGAACCGGAAAAAAACGACGAAGAGATGACGAAACTGAAATGCCCCGACTGTGGACGACGCGTGAAGGCCGACATGGACGTGTGTCCCGGATGCGGACGCAAGATTGCGGGCGCCACGGCGCTCTGCCCCTCGTGCGGGCAACTGGTGTCCGTGCGCCGCCGGGTGTGCCCGGCATGCCACGCCCGGATGGCGCCCGACGGGGGCGACGGCGGGAGGACGGCGCGTGCAGCGGGCCGCTGGCGCGCGTTCCTGTTCGTGACGCTGGCCGCCGTGCTCGTGGCGCTGGCGGCAGGCGGGGGGCTCTGGTGGCGCCGGCAGGCGGAGATGGAGCGCGAGCGCAGGGCCTACGGGCTGCTCGAGGGGTGCGTGCAGGCGGAGGTGTACAGGGATTTCCTGCGCAGCTATCCCGACAGCCCGCTGCTGGAGGACGTAGTGCGGCGCATGAGGGAGGTGGAGGCCGTGGCCGAGGCGTGGGACATGGCCTGCCGCAGGGACACGCGGCAGGCGTATGCCGACTTTGCCGCCGCGCACATGGATTCGCCCTACTACAGGATGTGTCTGGCGCGGATGGACTCCATCGACTGGGCGGCGGCCGACCGCGAAGCCACGCCCGCGGCCTATGCCCGCTACATGGCCGACCATCCGCACGGCATCTATGCCGAGGACGCGGCCGCGAGGCGCAAGACGCAGGAGGAGCTGCGCGTGACGCCCGAGGAGCTGGCCATGCTGAAGGGGCTGTTCAACACGTACTTCGCTGCGCTGACGAGGCGCGACGAGGGGGCGCTGCGCGGGGTGCTGGCCTTCCTGACGCTGCGCTACTGGGGCCATGACAACGCGTCGCAGGACTATGCCGTGGAGCGGATGAAGCGGATGTACGACGGCAGCGACGTGCGCAGCATCTCGTTCGTCATGCGCGACGAGTGGCGCGTGGAGAAGGAAATCGTGCGCCCCTACCGCTATGCCTACACGGTGGACTTCCGCGCCGACGCGCTCTACGACCGGACGCGGGCGGGGAGCGACCGGCATGCCGTCTTCCGCGTGGAGGCGCACGTGTCGGTGGACAGGAAAATCGACCGCCTCGAACTGCGCAAGGAGGAGGGCGGCGGGAAATAAATCGGAGGGCGGACATACAAAAGCGGCGCCTCCCGACGTTAGTATAACGGCAGGCCCCGGCAGGGGCCACACACTGGATGAAAATGACCGGAATCTCGAACCATACATGTCTGACGCGCGCGGCCGCGGCCTGGTGGCTGTGGCTGGCCGTACTGTTGTGCGCTGCGGCGCAGGACGGGCGGGTGCGCCTCACGGGGCGCGTCGTCGACGAGCAACAGAGCCCCGTGGTGATGGCCGCCGTGCGTATCGCCGGGCAGGCGGCCGGCACGACGACGAATCTCGACGGGCGCTACGAGCTGGAGTTTGCCGCGGCCGACACGGTCACGGTCGTCTACTCGCTCATCGGCTATCAGAAACGGGAGAAGAAGCTCGTGCGGCCGCAGGGACGGCTGACGCTGAACATCACGATGAAGCCCCTGGCGCTGGACATCGGCGAGGTGACGGTCAAGGAGGTGCGCCGGCAGATGGACGGCACGCAGCACATCGACGCCGCCCACGCGCGGCGGATGCCCTCGACGACGGGAAACGCCGTCGAGGAGCTCGTGGCCACGCAGGCCGGCGTGAGCAGCCACAACGAGCTGAGTTCGCAGTACAACGTGCGCGGGGGCAGTTTCGACGAAAACAGCGTCTACATCAACGGCGTCGAGGTGTACCGCCCGCAGCTCGTCAGCTCCGGGCAGCAGGAGGGGCTGAGCGTGATAAACAGCGACATGGTGGCCGACATAGCCTTCTCGGCCGGAGGATTCGACGCCCGCTACGGCGACAGGATGTCCTCCGTGCTCGACATCACCTACCGCAAGCCCGTGCGCAAGGCCGAGGCCAGCGCCTCGGCCAGCCTGCTGGGCGCGTCGCTCTACGCCGGATTCGCGCGGAAGAGGTTCACGATGAGCCATGGCGTGCGCTACAAGACAAACCAGTACATGCTCGGATCGCTCGAGACGAAGGGCGAATACCGCCCCCGCTTCGTGGACTACCAGACGTACGTCACGTGGACGCCGGGGCGCAACTGGGAACTCGACTTCATCGGAAACGTCTCGCAGAACCGCTACGACTTCGTGCCCGCCGACCGCGAGACGAACTTCGGCACGATGTACGACGTGAAGTCCTTCTGCGTGTATTTCGACGGCGAGGAGCGCGACCTCTTCCGCACGCTCTTCGGCACGCTGCGCCTGACGCGGAGGCTCGGACGCCGCATGTCGCTCTCGCTGCTCGGATCGGCCTTCGCCACTAAGGAGCGCGAGACGTATGACATACAGGGAGAATACTGGCTCAGCGAGACGAACACCAGCGAACAACTGGGCGTGGGCACGTACAAGGAGCACGCCCGCAACTATCTTGACGCCGACATGAAGAGCCTGCGGCTGCTCTTCGCACACAACCCCGACGGCCACCGCCTGCTGGGCGGCATCACGTGGAAGGGCGAAAGCGTCCGCGAACGCTCGCGCGAATGGGAGATGCGCGACTCGGCCGGATATTCCATGCCGCACGACGGCGAGACGCTGCGGCTCATCTTCAACCAGAAGTCGGTCAACCGCCTGGCCGGCCACCGGATGGAGGCGTTCGCGCAGGACACGTGGCGGTTCACCAACCGGCGCGGCATCTTTTCGCTCAACTACGGCGTGCGCCTGAGCTACTGGAGCTGGAACGGCGAGTGGATATGCAGTCCGCGCGTGTCGCTGGGCTACGTGCCGCAGGCCAACGACCGCTTCACGCTCCGCCTCGCCACGGGGCTCTACAGCCAGTCGCCCTTCTACAAGGAGGTGCGCGACACGGCGACCGTGGCCGGCACCACCGTGGCCACGCTCAACCGCGGCGTCCGCGCCCAGCGATCCTTCCAGACGGTGCTGGCCGGCGACTACAAGTTCCGCATGGCGGACCGCAATTTCAAGTTCACGGCCGAGCTCTACTACAAGGCGCTGAGCCGCGTCAATCCCTACACGGTGGACAACTTGAAAATCGTCTACGGTGGGCGCAACGACGGCACGGGCTACACCGTGGGACTCGACCTCAAACTCTTCGGCGAGTTCGTGCCCGGCACCGACTCCTGGATAAGCCTGAGCCTGATGAAGGCGCAGCAGCGCATCGGCGGCCTGAGCCTGCCCCAGCCCACGGACCAGCGCTACAACATCAACTGTTTCTTCAGCGATTTCTTCCCCGGCAGCACGAAATGGCAGATGACGCTCAAAGCCTGCATCGCCGACGGACTGCCCTTCGGCCCGCCCCACACGGGGCTCGAACGGCAGGTGTTCCGCGCACCGGCCTACAAGCGCGTGGACATCGGCATGAGCTACCGCCTGCTGGACAACGAGGACGGCACCGCCCGGCGGAAGTGGGCGCGCCCCTTCCGCAACATCTGGCTCGGCGTCGACTGTTTCAACGTCTTCGACCTCAACAACGTAAGTTCCTACTATTGGATTACGGACGTCACCAACCAGCAGTATGCCGTGCCCAATTACCTCACCGGCCGGCAGCTCAACGCCCGTTTGCAAATCGAGCTTTAGGGACGGCCGGCTGCAACGTCCGGCGCGGCGGGAGTGTCTTTCAGCGCCGGGGCTTTCCGTCCATCCCCTTTACCCTTTCCGGATGCAACGTCCGTCCGCCCACCGGCCGTTGTACACATTCTTGCCGTTGATGCAACATTTGGCTATGCCGTACGGCCGTCCGTCCACGAAGTCGCCCCGCTGCAGAAAAAACCTTTTCTCTCGTCCGGAGCGCCCACGCCCGGCCATTCATTCTTCAGATACCCCATGGCTTATGTATGATTTACGGACGCAAATGTAAGGGAAAAATTCCGCGCCGGCAAGATTTTCAGAAAAACACGCACACCGTTATTTCCCCGTCTACGGGATTTTACGTATCTTTGCGCGTCGTATAACGGACGACAGACGTCGTCCCCAAAAAACTATCATTATGAAGATTTCGCACATCGAACATCTGGGCATCGCTGTAGAAAGCATCGAGAAAGCCCTTCCTTATTTCGAGAACGTACTGGGACTGGAGTGCTACGCCGTGGAGGAAGTAGCCGACCAGAAAGTGAAGACCGCCTTCCTGAAAGTGGGCGAAGTGAAACTGGAGCTGCTCGAACCGACGAGCCCTGACAGCGCCGTGGCCAAATTCCTCGAAAAGGGCGGGCGCGGCATCCATCACGTGGCTTTTGCCGTGGAAGACGGCGTGGCCAATGCACTGGCCGAATGCGAGAGCAAGGAAATCCGTCTCATCGACAAAGCTCCCCGGCCGGGTGCCGAGAAGCTGCAGATAGCTTTCCTGCATCCGAAATCCACCTGCGGCATCCTCACCGAGCTGTGTGAGCACTGACACCCGACGCGCCGCATGTCCTCCGCAACGAGGCATGCGGCGCGTTACGCACGAGAACCCCTAAAACGACAGACCTGAATCTTCTTGCCGGAAAACACGCATCCTTTCCCTGCCCCCTCGCGGAGAGCGGGGACGGACGGGGGAAGATTTAGGTCTGTCGATTGTATCATACAAAAAAACTCAAGAAGACATTATGAGTGTTCAAACGGAAAAAATCAAGGAACTGGTGGATCTTCGCGGCAAGGCCCGTCTGGGCGGCGGCGAGAAGGCCATCGAGAAACAACACGAGCGGGGCAAGTATACGGCTCGCGAACGCATTTCGATGCTGCTCGACGAAGGCAGCTTCGAGGAGATGGACATGTTCAAGCTTCACCGCTGCACGAACTTCGGGATGGATAAGAAGCAATACCTGGGCGACGGAGTGGTTACCGGCAGCGGCACGATAGGCGGCCGTCTGGTTTATGTGTTCGCTCAGGACTTCACGGTGAACGGCGGCTCCCTGTCAGAGACGATGGCGGAGAAGATCTGCAAGGTGATGGACCAGGCGATGAAGATGGGCGCTCCCTGCATCGGCATCAACGACTCCGGCGGTGCCCGCATCCAGGAGGGTATCAACGCGCTGGGCGGTTACGCCAACATCTTCCAGCGCAACATCGAGGCTTCTGGCGTGATTCCTCAGATCTCGGGTATCTTCGGCCCGTGTGCCGGCGGTGCCGTCTACTCTCCCGCGCTGACTGACTTCACGCTGATGATGGAGGGCACGTCGTACATGTTCCTCACGGGTCCGAAGGTAGTGAAGACCGTCACGGGCGAGGATGTGACGCAGGAAGACCTCGGCGGCGCGAGCGTCCACGCGGTGAAGTCCGGCGTGACGCACTTTACGGCCCAGACGGAGGAGGAGGCGATGGAGATGCTCCGCACGCTCATCGGTTACCTTCCTCAGAACAACATGGAGGAGTCTCCGCGTGTGGAATGCAGCGACCCCGTGGACCGTATGGAGGACGCTCTCAACGAGATAATCCCTGACAACCCGAATAAGGCGTACGACATGTACGAGGTGATCGGCGCGATCGTCGACGGCGGCGAGTTCTTCGAGGTCCAGAAGGACTATGCCCGTAACATCATCGTGGGCTTCGCCCGCTTCAACGGTCAGAGCGTTGGCATCGTGGCGAACCAGCCTAACTGCTACGCAGGTGTGCTCGACTGCAACGCGAGCCGCAAGGGTGCGCGTTTCGTTCGCTTCTGCGACGCGTTCAATATCCCTCTGGTGACGCTTGTCGACGTTCCGGGCTTCCTTCCCGGCACGGGCCAGGAGTACAACGCCGTCATCCTTCACGGTGCCAAGTTGCTGTACGCCTATGGCGAGGCCACGGTTCCCAAGGTGACTGTTACGCTTCGCAAGAGCTACGGGGGCAGCCACATCGTGATGAGTTGCAAGCAGCTGCGCGGCGACCTGAACTACGCGTGGCCTTCGGCCGAGATCGCCGTGATGGGCGGTTCGGGCGCCGTGGCGGTCCTGTATGCCAAGGGTGCGAAGGAATCCGAGGACCCGAAAGCTTTTCTGGCAGAGAAGGAGGCAGAGTACAACAAGCTGTTCTCGAACCCCTACCAGGCGGCCAGGTACGGCTACATCGACGATGTCATCGAGCCCCGCAACACTCGCTTCCGCATCATCCGGGCGCTGGCGCAGCTGCAGACGAAGAAGCTGGCCAATCCCGCGAAGAAGCACGGAAACATTCCTTTGTAGCGATTCCACAACCTAAGAACATATATAGTTATGGACAACAAGGATATAAACGGAGAAGTGCTGGCCGCCATCACGATGGCGCTGCACGAATACTGCGGCTACACGGCGCACGACGGCGAAAGCGGGCGTCTGACCGTCGGCCGCGACCATAGTGACTGGAACTCGAAGCTGTGCACTTTGCGCGGACTTCCGAATCGTAAATTCTAATAGAACGTAAGCAACAATGAAAGAGTATACATACAACATCAACGGCACTGACTATCGGGTGAGCGTGGAGGGAATCGAGAACAACGTGGCCGTCGTCAGCGTGAACGGTGTCGCTTATCAGGTGAAACTGCCTGCCGGGGAGGCTCCGACGCCTCGTCCGGCGGTGGTGAAACCGGCGGCAGCGGCTACCGCTCCCACGGCGAAGAAGTACGGTGTGAAGGCTCCCCTGCCCGGTGTCATCGTGGAAGTGACGGTGAAGGCGGGCGACGAGGTGAAGCGCGGCGACACGGTGGTGGTGCTGGACGCCATGAAGATGGAGAACAACATCGCTTCCGAGCGTGCCGGCCGTGTGGCGCAGGTGTGCGTGGAGCCGGGTCAGTCCGTCATGGAGGGCACCGACCTCGTTGTGTTTGAATAAGCGGGCGGCTTTGCCCGCCCCTATATATAATAAGGTACGCGCGCGTGCGCGTACCTTATTATATATAGAGCCCCCTGTGGTCAGGCTATGAGGAGGGCGTAGAGGAGGTGGAGCAGATGGGCGAAGACGCCGGCCAGGAGGCCGCACAGGAGATGGACGGTGATGGCCTTGGAGGTGAGCTGGCGGTAGCCGATGGCGTCGAAGATGGCGGAATAGGTGGAGAAGAAGCCGCTCCAGCTGATGCCCATGGCGGTGAAGACGGCCACGGCGTTGCCGTCGAGCAGTCCTTCGGCGATGAAACGGGGCACCTGTCCCAGGGCAGCGCCCACGGCACCGAGCGAGGTGATGGGGAAAGCGACAAGCTCGGCATTTTTAAAACCGAAGAGCCAGTCGAAAATAAAGTTTATTTTGCCGGCCATGCGGGGCAGCAGCTGGATGCCCTGGTAGGCGGAACCGTCGTAGACGCTGCCCTCGCCGGGACCGAAGGTGAGCAGGAAAACGGCGGTGGAGATGATGATGACGCCGGGGATGATGGCGAGACCGAGTTCGACGCCGCTCTTGCCGCCGTCGAGCAGGGCGTTGAGAAAGCGGATAAAGATGCTTTCGCGGGCCTGTATCATCTGGGTGCGGCGGGATTCGTGGCTTGCAGCGGGCACGGCGGGCTCTTCGGGCCGGGGCATCATGTCGCCATAGGCGGGATCGTCGCGCAGGAGCATGTATTGGAACAGGCGGGTGGACACGACGCAACCGCCCAAAGCACCGAGCAGACCGATGAAAGGTTCGGCGGCGTAGCCCTTGCCGAGCATGAACATGAAGACGATAAGTCCCATGCCGAAAGCGGTGCCGTAATTGACAAAGGAGAGCAGTTCGTATTTACGGAAATATTTGTTGTAGTTGGGGTCGCGCGCCAAGGTCAGCACAGCGGGGTTGTCGGATAGAAAGGCCATGATGGAACCGAGCACAGCCACGCCGGGCAGACGGAAGAGAGGGCGCATGAGGGGACCGAAAAGGAACTGGAGGATGCGCACGACGCCGAATTCGGTGAAGAGTTTGCTCAAGGCGCCGGACAGGACAACGACTCCCATGAGGTAGAAGACGGTCTGGAGAAGAAGGTCGTGAGCCGTGTTCATGATGGTGTTCAGCATGTTGGACAGTCCCATTATATGGCCGATGTAGGTGAAGACAGTGAAGAAGAGGAGGATGAACACGACGCCCTCCACAGTCTGACGCTGGAGCAGCGCTTGTTGCCATTTGCTTTTCATGAGAGTAACGGTTAATTAAAAGTGGGGCAAAAATACAAAAAAAAGTGCATACGGAGAGATTTTCCCGCGAGATTTGAGCGGTAAAAATCTCTCCGTATGCACTTCTTATGGGCTTACTCGAATTCGAGGCAGAAGACACCGGAGGAGAGTCCCCATGCGTCGCCGTCGGGACCGAAGTGGCTACGGTGGCCGGTGTTGGCGTGCGGCGTCCGGTCGATTACGTCGCCGCCGCTCTGGTTGAAGTCGTAGTAGAGGACGAGCGAGTCGCGCCGCACGGCGGTGGGAATATCGGCCAGAGGGGCGTTGCAGCGGGCTTGCAGGGCTGTGTCCGGCAGGGCGGTGCGCCATACGCGCAGTTCGTCGATGACGGCGTTCATCGGGTTATGCTCTCCGCCCAGACGGAACTTGGAGCATGCCGGAATGGCAGTGACTGTCTGTTTGTCGCGCTGCACTTTCGCCGAGTGATACAGTTCACCGTCGCGCAGGAAACGCACCTCGCCACGGTTGAACGTGACGGCGTAATGGTGCCAGCTGCCGGACTGTATGAAACCGTCGCCCGAATGCACGCCGGCACTGTCGGCGATGAAGATCAGTCTCCCTCGCTTGCTTGCAACCATATTCCAGGTGGTCAGCGTATCTCCCATGCCGCTTGTCCAGTCCTGTGCGGAAGCGTTCATCCACCATTCGACGGTCATTTGCGTGGCCGTGCCCTCCCATAGCGGGCGTCCGGTGGTCACGGAGGCTTCTTTGCGGCTGAAGTTCAAGCCGTTCCTACTGTCGGCATTGCACACCGTCAGCATTTGTTTCCGGATTTCTGTTGTGCTGCCTTCCGCATTGGAGGCAGTCAGGGTGATGTCATACACCCCGGGGGCATCCATCTGCAATGTTGGGTGACTCCCCTCGGCCTTCAGGGACAGGCGCCGGCTGTCGAGTTGCCACTGCCAGCGGGTGGGCACATAACGGCTCCGGTCGGTAAGTGTTACCTTCGTTCCCTTCTGCACGATGCGGGACGACAAGTCGAAACTGACTTTTGGCGCCACATTCCTCACATATAACTTATAGGTGCTTCTCCGGCTTTTCTTACCTTCCGCATCCGTTACCTTCAGTTTCACCTTATATGTACCGGCCGCGGCATAAGTAGCCGTGGCTTGCTGCGTGGCCGCTTTCTGCTTGTCCGCTCCGGCCAATGTCCATTCGTAACGGTAGCCCGGCACGGGGGACAGCGGCCGGAAGGTAACGGGCTCGCCGGCTCTGGCCACATCATGGACCGGGCGGAAAGCGGCAGACCGACATACCGGTCGTATGTCCACTTCCTTTTCCGTGGCCACTGTACGGCCGTCCGCCGTTTCTCCCTGCAATCTCACCCGATGTTTTCCGGAAGATGGGAACATAAACGAGGCTTCCTTCAGGAGCAGGCCATTCACACCGGCCTCGGGCGCATCCCAGCGCACGCGGGTTACGGACGGAGATGCCGCGGCCTGCAGTTCAAAAGCCTGACCGGTATAGAGCGCGGAAGACGGAAGACAAAAGTCTACTTCCGCTTCCTCGGGAACCGCAAATGTCAGTTCGCTGTTTTTTTCCTTATGCCGGCCGTAAGCATGCAACGGTGCATGATGCCCGCCTGCAAAGTCGCGCCACAGAGCTGTGCTGTCCCTCATGATGATTTGTCCCTTGTAATAGGCCAGCAAGGTGGACGGAGTACCTGCCTCTTCGAAACGGGCGTGCATCATCCGGTTAATCTGTTGCTGCGTACGGGCCTCTTTCCAGACACGCAGTTCCGCCAGTTCACCATCGAAAGCTCCCTGCTCATCCGTCGAGAAACTAAAGTTGCCGAATCCGCCCATTCCTTTGCGGGTCTTGCTGACAAGCGTATCCACCGGGCATCCGTCGACATAGGCCGTGAGCGTATCTTCCGATACAACGAAGGCCAGGTGATACCATTGTCCGGGAGTGATGAGTTCCCCGCGTGTGTCGATGCGGTTGCCACCGTCCCACCCCACAGTCAGCGAACCGTTGTCGTTGGCGTGAATCAGGAAGTTGCCCCAGCCGGCACCGGCAGACTGGTTCCAACTGTGCCAGGTGCGGGGCTTTAGCCAATACTCGATGGTGGCCTGTCTGTAACTGATGCGGAAAACATCGGGAATCACAAAACCGCTCCGGCGCAGATCCAAAGAACGGAGATGCTCGGCTCCCTCGCCGGCCGGCTGCACCTCGGATGTCTTCACGGAAAGGGCTGTACATAAAGAGTCCGTAACGGTCCTGTAGGCATAAAGGGCCGCCACGGCATAAGCGGCCTTCCGGTCACGGAAAGTATATGTGTGAACGGCAGGCGGCAGCGTGTCCACCGGTTCCCCGTCCTTATATATCACGTATGAAGTCAGGTCGTAATGGGTAGGCTGGGGAGCGTCCCACCGCACTTCCGCCGTACCGGACAGACGCATGTTGAGGGGAGCAAAGAACGGTTCCCCCTGCACAACGGCGGAAATCATCGTGCGCTCTCCCCCGCTCTTTACCTTCAGGACAGGCTCCGTCAACAAGGGAGTCTCGATGCCCCGACGGTCGAACTCGTAGTCGAGAAGAGAACATTCGTACAGCCGTCCGGAACTGATGGCTGCCGGTTGTGTCTCGATGATGAAGAAGTATTTCAACGGGCGCCGTGTATCGAAACTGGCGGACAAGTCTGTCAGGTCGTAACCGAACTCCATCGGTTCGTCATGCAGACGCCCGTCGGCCCATTTGCCCAGCATGGGTGTGCGGGCCTCGATTCCCATCTTTGCCTTGTCGGAACGCCCGTCGCCTGCATACTTGAAGTGCTCCATCTCAATGGTGATGTCCGGTTCCTCGGCCTTCGGGTCGGCGGAAATGCCCGCCAGCAGTTTCAGTTCGCTGCGGCGCAGATAGTCCATACGTACTTTCAGCGTACGCAGCGGACGGTAGTTTTTCCGCACGTGGTAGAACTCCGGCCGCCAGGCACCGCCTTCCTGCTGACGTACAGGAAAGCCGTACTTATAGGGACAGTAGATGAATCCTCCGTTGGCCCAGCCGCTTCCCCACGAGTTGACGATAATCCAGGCACCGCATTCGTCTTTGTCCTTTTCTCCGTACACACGGTTGCTGTCGAGGTCGAACACGATGCGGTCGTCATAGCCGACGATGGTGAGCGCGTGGTCGACGCCGTCTCCCCAGCGGGTGACGTACTTCTGCCCCACCACACCGGCAGCGGCGTTGCGTCCCTCTGGGTCGTCGGCGACGGGAGCCTGACGACAGGCACTGGCCACACCGATGCCACAGATGCCTCCGACGTGGAAGTCTGTGTCTCCCTGATGGTTCCACAGCCAGTTCTTGACAAACTCGCGGCCCTGTTCCGTGTCCACACCGTAAGGTGAGAACGAGTTGCGGGAGATGCGGTTGAACATGGCCGAATACCATTTGTCGTACCCTTGCATCCATCCGAAGTCCTCGTGGGCACAGTCCTGGTTGCCGAAAATGCGGGAATAGGTAGTCCCGCCGTATACCGCAGCATCGGGCACGCCGTTGGCCATGGCCATACCTTCCTTTCCGGAATGACTGTTGGTAAGTAGCCAGGTGAAGTGTGTCGGATAGATATGTTCGGGAAGGGAAGCGTCTGTTCCCCTGAAAGCGTTTATTTCATGGGTAAACATGTAGCCTATGCGCGAGGCGGAGCCGCACGAGCCCCCGTCCTGGCTGAATACGGGCGGAAAGCAGGGACTTTCGGCATTGTTCACATGATCGGGGCGTCCGGACGTAGTTGTGGTCTGTCCGTATGTGCCGGATACGGGCCATACGGCGGACAGCAGGACGCCTGCCCCCGTAAGGATGCTGTTCAGGATATTCTTTTTCATGTATCGTCAGTAAGTTTTTGTTGCGGAAATCTACGCGGGTTCTCTCGTTTGCAGCTAAAGCATTATTTGATTTTTTCCAGTGCAAATTCCGTGGCAGTAAACCATGTACCGGTCCACGCTTCATCGGGACAATCGTTGGTGATGCCGTAACGCACGGAAGAGTCTTTGATAATGACCGGTTCGATGACAACTTCATTCCATCCATAGCCCCTTCCGTTGTGAGCACCGGCAATCTGTTTCCACACGGAGTCCACAGCTTCGCCTTCCTCTTTCACACGACCGAGGGCATATTTCCACAGATTGCCACCGTTGTTACAGCATACGGGGACCTTTGCTGTATACCGCTGCTTACCATCGGACAGGAATATCTGACAACCGTTTCCATCGGTTCTTGCCATGGCTTTCAAGCGGTATTTTCCCGGAGTGACTTTGGCCACTTTCTCCACTTCATACACAAGGCTTTTGTCGCCAAGTCCGGCTATATACCGTTTGTCTTTTTCGCCGGTGTAATAATTGCCGCTATGGACATAGAATTTACTGTTCCGGCTTTTTACGATCTGCCATCCCTGCTGTGTCAGGTAAACAGAGTCTTTGCTCCGGACAATGGAGTCGTGGCTGACAGCCCTCTCTCTATGTATTCTCGTATTGTATGCAGCGTATTGCGCGATGTTGCATATAAGGGAAGAGCTGCTTGCAATCAGCAAGAGTATCCAGCTTACGAGACAAACCGTGCGCTGCGACACCGTAAGGGGTGATGCGTGTCCGAGAATGTGGCGGATGACGCGAACGAACAGATAGATGGTCAGGTTTAGCAACAAAAAGACAGAGATGCCCGTCACCAGGAACATAAGTAAGTTCTGATTTTGTGTCACCAATCCAATCCACTCGAATCTCAGTCCGAGAAAGTCGATGAGCATATTCTCGCTGTGGTTAATGAGACTAACTATAACGACGCTGAATACAAAAAACAATAAGAGCAGTATGCCTATGAAGGGCAGAAATATAAGGCACAGGAATGATATGATGACTGCTTTGAAAAACAGATTCATGATGGAATGTCTTTGAACCGCAGGTTTTTCGGTCTGGCGTTTGGTCTCACCGAGTATTTCATCATGAATGTTTTCCATATTCACGGGTATGCCTTTCATCATAAGCCGGTCTTCGGGAGTACATGCCACGGGCATCACTAACCAGAGTATCAGATAGGCAATCATCGGACTGCCGTATGAGAAGAAAAAGATAAGGATAGCGAACAGGCGCATCCATATCGCATCGATGTTGAAATAATAGGCTATGCCGGAAAGCACGCCGCCTATAATCTTGTCATCGGGATTACGAAACAGTTTTTTATGACTTTCGATACCGAAATTTTTCCTGAACCATTCCATGCCCTTGTGTCCATTGGATGCATTTCCGTCTGATGGAGTCTCCTGTTTTTCATCCCCCTCCATTTCCTCTGGATTCCCGATGCGGTTGATAATTCCTTTCACATGGTCGATGTTGATTGCGGTCACGCCGTCCGTTCTCAAGTCATTGAGCAGTTCAGCCATGCGGTGTTCTATGTCATCGGCTATTTCTTCTCCCCCTTCCTTGTACGAGAAGTACCGTTTCATGTTGTTCAAGTAAGTATTCAGCAATTCGTATGCATCCTCATCAATGGCATACAATGTGCCGAAAAGATTCATGGTGATATTCTTTTTCATGTTGTGGTCTTTTGATGTTGTTTTATAAGATATTGTTATTCAACGGAAGCCGGATGGGCATCCGCTTTCAGATGATTGACTGTTTTAGCCAGTTCGTTCCAGGCACAGTCCAGTTCGGCAAGAAAGCGTTCTCCGCCGGCGGTCAGCGCATAATATTTGCGGGGAGGCCCTTGGGTGGATTCCCGCCATTCATAACTCAGCAATCCATCTTTCTTCAGACGCGTGAGCAACGGATACAGCGTGCCTTCCACCACTATCAATTCGGTTTTTTTCAGTTGAGTGATGATGTCGGAGGCATAAGACGGTTCTTTGCGCAGCAACAGCATGACGCAATATTCCAGCATTCCCTTCCGCATTTGTGATTTTGCATTATCCACATTCATAGTCTTTTACTTCTTTAATAAGGAATAGTTCTGGCCAGCAACATCCCTTGTTATGCCGCAAATATATGCAATATTATTATACTATGCAATACATAGTACTATTTTTATTATAATAAAACCGTCTCAACAGTAATGATAAGGATGTGTCAACAGTTATCATACGACCGTCGCAACAGTTATCATACGGCTGTAGCAACAGTTACTCACTTATTGCAACGATAATGATTCTGGGAGGCTTATGTGTGTTGTTGTATGGCTGTCATATATGAGAACATGCCGGCGTCCCGGAAGAAACGCACCGATACAAAAAAGGCCGTCTCCGGATGGAAACGGCCTAAAAAAATGGAATATAAGACAGGTTAAGAAATTAACCGTTAACCTTCTTCATGTGAGCGATCAACTCCAGCACCTTGTTAGAGTAACCGATTTCGTTGTCATACCAAGAAACAACCTTAACGAAAGTATCCGTCAAAGCGATACCGGCCTTAGCATCGAAAATAGAAGTGCGAGTGTCACCCAGGAAGTCTGAAGAAACAACAGCGTCTTCCGTGTAACCCAGAACACCCTTCAGTTCACCTTCAGAAGCAGCCTTCATGGCAGCGCAGATTTCGTCATACTTAGCGGGCTTAGCCAGGTTTACAGTCAGGTCGACTACAGATACGTCCAGAGTCGGAACACGCATAGACATACCGGTCAACTTACCGTTCAGTTCGGGGATAACCTTACCAACAGCCTTTGCTGCACCTGTAGAAGACGGGATGATGTTGCCGGAAGCGGCACGACCACCACGCCAGTCTTTCAAAGACGGACCGTCAACGGTCTTCTGAGTAGCGGTAGTAGAGTGAACAGTTGTCATCAAACCGTCGGTGATGCCCCAATTGTCGTTCAAAACCTTGGCGATGGGAGCCAGACAGTTGGTAGTACAAGATGCGTTAGATACGAACTGAGTACCCTTTTCATACTTGTCGAAGTTCACACCGCATACGAACATCGGAGTAGCGTCCTTTGACGGAGCTGACATAACAACGTACTTGGCACCGGCTTCGATATGAGCCTGAGCCTTCTCCTGAGTCAGGAAGAGACCGGTAGATTCAACCACGTATTCAGCTTCAACTTCGTTCCACTTCAGGTCTGCCGGGTTGCGCTCTGCAGTTACGCGGATTTCCTTACCGTTGACAATCAGTTTGCTGTTTTCAACATCAGCTTCGATAGTACCTTCGAATGCACCGTGCATGGTGTCATACTTCAGCATGTATGCCAGATAATCAACCGGGCAAAGGTCGTTGATACCTACGATCTGGATGTCGTCACGAGTCTGAGCTGCACGGAATACGAAACGGCCGATACGACCGAAACCATTAATACCTACTTTAATCATCTTTTGTCTTTAAAATTAAAGGTTTTGAATATAAGTTTACTTAATCTCAGTTCTTTATGTCTCTTTATTTATCCGCAATTGCAATAATGTCCCGTCCTGCATGCCATCAATAGAAACAGTATGGCAATCCCTATGATAAATATGCTGTACGTTCTCATTTTTTTGCCTTATTGCAATGCAAAATTACGAAATTCTTTTTAAATTCGCGCTCAAACATATAACAAATATCAAAAAAAATGGGAAAAAGCAACTTCTTACAGGAATTCAAGGCCTTTGCGATGAAAGGCAATGTGGTGGACATGGCGGTCGGTGTCATCATCGGCGGGGCTTTTGGAAAGATTGTCTCTTCGCTGGTGAGCGACGTGATTATGCCTCCGATCGGCTATTTGATTAACGGAGTTAACTTTACGGATTTGAAATACACACTACCGGCCAATCCGCTTGCACCGAAAGGGGCAGAACCGGCCACGATTGCATACGGTAATTTTTTGCAGAACACACTGGACTTTATCATCATTGCTTTTTGTATATTCCTTATCCTGAAAGTTATCATGCGTTTTACACGGAAAAAGGAAGAGACAGCGGCGACTCCCCCTACCCCTCCGGCCCCTTCCAAGGAAGAGTTGTTGCTTACTGAAATCCGTGACTTGCTGAAAGAACGGAAATAACAGCGGTTATCCCGAAGCGGTCGTATCCTGACGGATCGAGGCAGACCGGGGTAAAAACAAGAAGAATGCCCGCAAAATTCCGGAATGGGAATCTGCGGGCATTCTTCTTGTTTTTTGTTTCCCGTGGGTTCCGTTCTTTTTCAGAATTGGAAATAGATGAAAGGCTGCATCTCGGCTGTCACGAACTGATATACGATGAAGACCGTTATGACGACGGAGGTCCATATCAACGGGAGGGGCAACCGGGCGAATACAATCCGGTAGCGGCGTTTCAGCCGTTCCGGCAGCCAGTGTATGAGCATACCTAATACAAATAACGAGAATACATTCCTGTAAGCTGCAATTACTTCCCCAGCATCGGCATTCCATGTGCTGCCTATCTGTGTTACCATATTGCGGGCTATCTGCCAGGCCGTTTCGTTGGCTACAGCCGGATCGAGATTGGAACCGGAACGGAAGAACAGACGGGTGAAAGTAATGAAGGTAAACGTGACTGCAACAGCCCATCCCCGTTCCAGCCAGCCGAAACCGCCCGTACCTCCGAGACGGACGTACAACCAGCGTATGCCGGTGCTGACCGTGATGAAGGCGGTGAAAACAAACAAGAGGTTCCACAACGGCATGGGATAGAAAACAGCCAAAAGTGCCAGTATGGCTGTGACAGCGGCCGATGCCAGCAGACGGGTGACGGTCTGCATGTCCCGCCAGAATTTAAAGACAATCATTCCGGCGCCGTTCAACCCGCCCCATATCATGAAGTTGCAGCTGGCTCCGTGCCACAAACCTCCGAGCAACATCGTTATCATGGAGTTCAGGTTTGCCCAGATATGTCTGCGCTTTTCAGGATGGCGCAGAGCCGTGAATATGACAGCGGTGGCCAGAAGGAGCACAGCGGCAGCAATCCACATGTTTCCCGACAGGATGAGGGCGGCCAGCGTTATCGTGCCCAACCAGAAGAATGTGCCGAACGTCACGTTCCGGTTACCTCCAAGGGGGATGTACAGATAAGTCTGCAGCCAACGGGACAGGGATATGTGCCACCTTTTCCAGAAGTTTCCGCAGTTTTGTGCCTTGTAGGGGGAATTGAAGTTGAGCGGCAGATGGAATCCCATCAGGAGGGACAGTCCGATGGCGATGTCCGTATATCCGGAAAAGTCTGCATATACTTGCAATGAATACAGAAACAGTGCCATCAGGTTTTCGAAACCGGAGAAAAGCAGCGGGTTGTCGAATACACGGTCTATAAAGTTGACGGCCAGATAGTCACTCAGCACTATTTTTTTCACCAGTCCGTTCAGTATCCAGAAGACGGCCATGCCGAATTGCAGTCGGCTCAGGTTATACTTGCGGTAAAGCTGGGGAATGAAATCGCTGGCCTTGACGATAGGACCGGCCACCAGCTGGGGGAAGAAACTGACGTAGAAGCCGAAGTCAAGCAGGTTGCGGACCGGTTGTATCAGTCCTTTATAGACATCCGCCGTATAGCTGATGACCTGAAATGTATAGAATGAAATGCCTACAGGGAGTATGATGCGTTCCACGCTGAAGAAAGGCGTACCCAGCAGTCGGTTGGCTTCTTCGGCTGCCACATTCGTCACCGTAAAGTCCGTCCCGAAGAGGGAATTGACCATGTCCGTGAAGAAGTAGGCATACTTAAAGTAACACAATATAGAAAGGTCTATACATACACTGAGTATCAGTAATAAACGGCGCTTCCACTGAACTGGGCTTGCTGCGATACCGCGGGCTATGAAAAAGTCGGTGCATGTGACCAGTATCAGCAGACCGACAAACAGGCCGCTCGTCTTGTAATAGAACAGCAGGCTGATAAAAAACAGATAGCTGTTGCGCAACAGGCGTCTGTTTTTGAACAGGGCGAAAAGAGCGAAGACTATGGCAAAGAACGCCCAGAACTGGAACTGCGTAAACAACAAGGGACTGTTCGGATTGAAAGAGAAAACCGTTTTCAAGTAGTCCCTGCAAATGATAAATATCTCACTGATTTCCATTGAACTTCAAATAATCCGTAATTAGTGCATTGTATAATAAATCTCCTAACAGTTCATATCCTTCGCGTGTAAAATGAATTCGGTCGGCCCGCATCAGACCGGCATATTGCCACGAGGCGGACGAACGGAATCCTCCCATTATCCGGAACTGGTTCCACACGGCCCCGCCGCACTCCGCAGCCAGTTCCCGGAAAGCCTTTTCTACCTTCATTGTATTGGGATTGTAAGTCCGCCGGTATTTCTTTACCCGCAGGAAACAATCGTTGTTAGTGACGAAAAGGAAAGCGCAGTCCGGACTGACAGCGCGTATGCGGTCCATCAGTCTGCGGTAATTCTGCTTGAATGTTCCCGGATCGAACTGATGAGCCGGTACATTCGCGTCATTAATGCCTATGCCGAAGATAACCAAATCCGGATGTACATATTTCAACTCCTGTTCAAATCTGTCGCATTTCAGCCACGACGGGACAGCGGCTCCATTTATTCCCGCCTCATGATAAGTAATTCCCCCGGCGTGCTCTCTTTCAGGAATCAGTCCCCGCAATTCAAAACTACCCTGCTCCAGCCCCTGGAAAATGATATGGCAGGAAGTGGTATCCGCCGGCAGTTTGAACAGATAACTGTCGTTTTTGAAATGTTCGGCCGGAGGCAACGTATCGCCGTTCCATACCAGCAAGGGAGACACACATTCGGATGTGCCCGTTCCGAGTACCCGGAGCCGGTTGAAAGACCAGTCCAATGAATCGACAGTAGCCAAATCCAGCGTCAGCGAAGCCAATGTGTCCGTGGTCTGGACTGCGGCACCGGTGATGCCCAATGTCAGAACAGGGGCTCTTTCCACACACCGGGCTCCGTTCCACAATCCGGTATAACTGACTGTATAACCGGACGGGGCATTTGTATGCAGGGCGCCGAACGGGAACAGGCACCCCCGGTTTCCCCGTGCGGCTGGAGACATAGAATTCAGGTTGCAACGCAGCCTATTGCTGAAATGTCCGGCTTGTACGTGGCTACCCCCTATATGAAGTACGGACAACTGTGCACCTCCTTCATACAGCATGGTATTTAATATCTTGTACAAACGTTTGAAAACCTGTCTTCCTGTCGGGAATTCAAGTGTGTCCCTATCATACGATACACAGGAATATCGGGGTAACTCCTTCACGGATATGTCCTGCAGTCTCTGCGCACGGATATGGGCATTGCCAACCAATGCCATATACATTGTTATATATAGGGAGATTCGTTTCATAAAGTTGTTTGTCTTTTAATAAACTCCCGCGGTATCCGTCGCGGAAACAACAGAATCGGGGACAGACAGTGTGTCTTCCGGCAATGTAACCTTGTCTTTCCCTGTACGGAAACGATAGAATTTATAATACAGTTGGAATGTCTCGAACAGCATGTGCGCCACTTCGCGTGCTCCCTTCGGCGTAAAATGCACATAATCGGAGCCGGCCAACTGAGGACGGGCATTTACCCATCTGACCATCGAGCCTTTTCCCCCCATAGCATCATACAGGTTCCAGAACGCCACCCCCGATTCACTAGCGGCTTCCCGGATGGCTTGTACCACCTTTTCCAGCTGAGGATATGTCTGCATAGTTCCCTGAATGCTTGTCGCCATATCCGACGGCCCGATAAACAGGATACATGATCGGGGTGACATGGAGCGGAATAACGCAATCTGTTTTTTCAATCCTTCCTTATATGTCTCGATGGCCTTGTCTGTCTTTAGATAAGGAACGGAATTACCGCCATATTGGAGAATTATCAGACCGATATTCTCCTTTCTGAAAAACGGTTCCATGCTTGAACGGTCTATCTTGGTAAACATCGTACCTGACGAACCGCGCATAGGGATATTGTCAATGGAAATGCCTTTTGCCCCTTCAAGTTTTATTCCATACACCTCCCATTGCCCGTTTATGTTTACTGAAGCCCGGTCTGTGGCATGCGGCAAACGAACCGTATGGAAACAGAGACCTTTGTTCGTGGTGTCGGATGTTAATATCATGGTGGAATCCGTCGCCGTCACTTTTATTGTACCGTTTCCTTGTGCCAATACCGTTACTTCTGAAAAAGTTTGGGCGTGAGGATAATCCTTACCTCCACGGGTACGGAATGTCAGGTTCGCGTTTCCGTCCACCCGTGTCATCTGTGCCATGACACCGTAGCGGCTATGGGACACTCGCATGTTTGCCGGACCGTATGCCAGATAACGGTGCAATCTTTCCGGCGAGGCTGTCTGCCCCAGTGTATAAGTCGGTACTGTCTGAACAGCGGGTACCAGTCCTACCCCGATACCTCCGAAACGTTCCTGAAATTCCTCACGCAGATTGCTGCTTATCCGGTCGCATTCCAGTTGCGAATCACCGTAATGCATGATACGTACACGTCTGTTGTCCGCGTTTTCCAAAGCTTCAAAAAAACAATCCAGATATGGAATGCTGTCATGAGGGAAATAGAGACGGGCCGGTGCGTTCGTACAGAACTGCATGAATTCGTTTTCTTTGGCCAGTTGCAGCGCCTCCAGCCGTTGCTGCATTAATTGTTCCGGAGTAAGTACCTGTTTATCAGATGTCGAATCTTTGTTGCTCATCAGCGTTTGATTTACCAAAACATCCGTTAAGGCAGGAAATTCCAAACGTATGTTTCCAACCAGGACTCCTTCCTTCGGAAAAAACAGACAAATAATAGCCAAACCGGCCAACACACAGAAAATGAACAGAACAGTCTTATATGCTTTCATATTATATAAACGCTGGTACATAATTTATACACCAACGTATTCCTTTTATTAATTATCTTGTTGCCTATATTTGTATTCAGGAAGAGGCTTGCAATCTTTTTGCACCTGCGAAAACAAGTGCACGCCGCTTTTCTTCGTACAAAGATAGGGCTTTTTAATCAATGCGCCAAAGCATTCATTTCATTATACAGAGTAACTGCATCAAAAAAATCAATAACAATAACAATGGATTCTCGGCATGACATTCTTTGACAGATGCCTGCAGGGCAAACTGGTTCAGAAACGATCATTCCCCAATACCGCTACTTGTTACCGGTGGAAACGACAGGTTATATCGTAATCGCCTCTGATACTGATTTTACACTTGATGACGTAAAACGCCTGTTTGATAGTAATTACTCTCCCAATCAGAATTTTTTCTATTCTCTTTTACGCTTCTAACAACTGTTTATGCTATGGTGTTCTCATAACATTTCAACAGATCTCTCAAAGGTTCACACTTCTTTTCTCTTAAAAAGGGGAAAACTCCTAAAGAAACATTGCTATGAACTGAATGAAAAGTATCAGGAAGACCATCGCTATCGGATAAACAGTGGCATAAGCCACGCTGGGGATATTGCTGTCCACCATCGAATCCGCCGCAGCCAGACCGGGAGTACTGGTCATTCCCCCCGTAATAGTACCCAATAAGTCCAACAAGGATATTTTAAAGACAAACAGACCGAACAAGACGGCTATAATCATAGGTGTAAGTGTCACGGCAATCCCGACTCCGAACAACAGCAAACCACTGTCCTGGAATGTCGAGACAAGTTTCACACCCGCTGACGTACCAACTTCAGCCAGGAATAACAACAGCCCCAACTGGCGTAACAACTGATTGGCCGAACCGGACATAGACCACAATATCGGTCCGGTTTTTCCCACAGCGCTTAATATCAAAGCCATTATCAGTACTCCGCCTGTGAGACCTGGTGAAAAAGAGGCTCCTCCGGGGAATGAGATATTCAGCTTACCGAAAATAACCCCCAAAACTATTCCCAGCGCAATGGGAAGAAAATCAGTGTCTGAAAGTTGTTTTTCATTGTTACCAAGCAAAGTGGCCACACCTTTTAAACCTTTTTTCTCTCCTACCACCATCAATTTATCGCCAAATTTCAGTTCCAGTTCCGGGGACGGTGCCAAATCTATACCACTGCGACGGACACGTGTTACTGTACAGCCGTAAATTCTCTGCAGGTTCAACCGTCCGAGTTGCTTGCCTATCATATCTTTTTTGGTGAGCAACAGGGATTCTATTTCCTGTTCATCTCCTAAGGGCAACTCGCCTTCTTCCCGGCGACCGATCAGAACAGTCAGTTGCTCCAGCATATCCTCACTACCTACAGCCTGCAGGCAATCCCTCTCATGAAGTATGGTCTGTGCCGAAGGAATAAGAATCTTTCCGTCAGTGCGCAGACGGGATATGACGGCACCGGTCATGCCCCTTACGTTTAATTCGGCCAAAGTACGGTTGTAGACCATCGGATTTGTCACATGGAATAAGCAAGTGGAAAGAGAGGGGTACTGCCCCAGACGCTCTGCTTCAAGCCGCCGTGCCTCTTCTTCCAAATCCACATGCAGAATCCGTGGCAGAAGTTTGATAAACAAAATCACACCGATAACACCGAACGGATATGCGATACCGTATGCGATGGAAGCCAACGGGGAATTGGTACTGTCTATGGCCACAGCCAATCCCGGGGTACTCGTTAAAGCACCTGCTATGATTCCGACCACACTCGGGGTTTCTATATTGAAAAGATACTTAAATCCTACTGCCGTCAAAGAAGCTGAAAGGATGATCAACAGCGTGATGAGAATTAAAGTTTTTCCCTTGCTCCTGAATGAATCGAAAAAACCGGGTCCAGCTTGAATACCTATGGTGAAAATGAATAAGACCAACCCGAAGTTTCCTAACTCCTTCGGAATTACAACACCAAAATGTCCGAATAATAAAGCAATGAATATCACGGCGGAAACATCCAATGAAAGACCTTTCACTTTAACTCGACCTAACATAAAACCAATCGCCACGATAAGAAACAAGGCGAAATAAGAAGAGTGCAATAATTCTACGAACATTTTAATCAAAATCTATGAGAATAAACAATACGCTACAAATTTAATTAAATATTACTATCCGCTTATATGTTCCCCTGTTTTTTTCGTGAAATCACCGTATTTTCTTGTTTTTTCTTCTCTTTTATACTTCCCTTGATTTTTTTTCTTAATTTTGCATTTCAAAATCAAGAATTTAAGATAGAATTTCTTATGCTTACACTAAAAGTCATTACCGAAGAAACCGAAAGAGTTATTAAGGGACTGGAGAAAAAGCACTTCAATAATGCACGTCAGGCAATAGAAGGGGTTATCTCCACAGACAAGAAACGTCGTGATGCCCAGACGCAATTGGATGTAAATTTGTCCGAGAGCAAGAAACTGGCAGCCCAAATCGGGGCTCTCATGAAGGAAGGCAAAAAAGAAGAGGCAGACAATATAAAGGTTAGAGTGGCTGAACTCAAGGAAAAGAATAAAGGTTTGCAGGAAGAGATGGATCAAGCCCAGAAGGAGCTGACGGCTCAACTTTGCGCTATCCCTAACCTGCCGCACGATGACGTTCCCGAAGGATGCGGAGCGGAAGACAATGTTGTTGTGAAAACAGGTGGCCCCGAACCGCATCTGTCTTCTGACGCCCTGCCTCATTGGGAACTGGCGAAGAAGTACAATTTGATTGACTTTGAACTGGGAGTGAAGGTGACTGGAGCCGGTTTCCCTTTTTATATAGGTAAAATGGCTCGTCTGCAACGGGCATTGGAAGCATTCTTTTTGGAAGAGGCGCGCAAAAGCGGGTATCTGGAAGTACAGCCGCCTTATGTCGTCAACCAGGACTCCGGTTACGGAACAGGGCAGTTACCCGACAAGGAAGGACAGATGTACCATTGCAATGCAGATGATCTGTATCTGATACCGACAGCAGAGGTTCCTGTTACGAATATCTTCCGGGATGTCATTCTGGATGAAAAGGACCTGCCGGTTAAGAGATGCGCTTATTCGGGATGTTTCCGCAGAGAAGCCGGTTCGTATGGAAAAGATGTGCGGGGGCTGAACCGTCTGCATCAGTTCGACAAGGTGGAAATCGTGCGTATTGACACTCCGGATCACTCTTATGAATCACTAAAAGAAATGCTTGATCATGTGGAAGGTCTGCTCATCAAATTGGAACTTCCTTACCGTATCCTGCGTCTGTGCGGCGGAGACATGAGTTTCACCAGTGCCATCTGTTATGACTTTGAAGTATGGAGTGCGGCACAGAAACGTTGGCTGGAAGTAAGTTCCACGTCTAATTTTGAAAATTATCAAGCCAACCGCCTGAAATGCCGTTATCGCCGTAGCGTCGATAAGAAGACCGAATTGTGCCACACGCTGAACGGATCCGCATTGGCATTGCCCAGAATAGTGGCAGCCATTATGGAAAACAATCAAACACCGAACGGCATACGTGTCCCCAAGTGTCTGGTTCCCTATTGCGGCTTCGAATATCTGGATGATCAGAATTTTGTGTAATCCGGTTTTCTATAATACATAATTAAGGAAGAATGAATAAAATCGTATCCAAGGAGCAGTTTTCGGAAAAAGTTTTTAAATTCGAAATAGAAGCTCCTCTGATTGCCAGGGCCCGAAAAGCCGGTCACTTCGTAATTGTACGTGTCGGAGAGAAAGGTGAACGGATGCCTCTGACAATAGCTGAAGCTGACATACAGAAAGGTACTATTACGCTGATTGTACAGAAAGTGGGGTTGTCTTCCACGCGCCTTTGCCAATTAAATGTAGGCGACTACATTACAGATGTTGTCGGTCCTTTGGGAAAAGCAACCCACATAGACCGGTTCGGTACGGTTGTCTGTGCCGGCGGAGGTGTCGGTATAGCACCGATGCTACCCATCATACAGGCATTGAAATCAGCCGGTAACAGGGTAATTTCCGTGCTGGCCGGACGTAGCAAGGAGTTAATCATTCTGGAAGAGGCAGTTCGCAAGAGTTCAGACGAAGTCATTATTATGACGGATGACGGCAGTTACGGAACTAAGGGATTGGTGACGGAAGGTATAGAGAGCGTGATTAAGCGTGAAACGGTAGACAAATGTTTTGCCATCGGTCCAGCTATCATGATGAAATTCTGCTGCCTGCTCACAAAGAAATACAATATTCCTACGGACGTTTCCCTGAACACCATTATGGTGGATGGTACGGGTATGTGCGGTGCATGCCGCATTTCCGTCGGAGGCAAAACCCGCTTTGTTTGTGTAGACGGTCCGGAATTTGATGGACATCAGGTAGATTTTGACGAGATGCTGAAACGCATGGGAGCTTTCAAGAAGGAAGAAACGGAGGAAATGGCTTTGTTGGAAAAAGCCAGTGCTGAATGCGGGACGGCGAATTGTCAGACAGACCTTTCTTTGGCTGCGGAAGCCGAGACAATGGATACGACGACGTCTTTGGAAGAATTGACCGATCGTAATGCAGAATGGAGACAGCAGCTCCGTAAAGGTATAAAGCCCAAAGAACGTACAGCCATTCCCCGGGTAACGATGAATGAACTGGATCCTGTATACCGTGCCACGACCCGCACCGAAGAAGTAAATATCGGGCTGACACGCGAACAAGCCATGACAGAGGCCAAACGTTGTCTGGATTGTGCCAACCCGACATGTGTGCAAGGATGTCCTGTCAGCATAAATATCCCATCCTTTATCAAGAATATCGAACGGGGGGAATTCCTGAATGCCGCCCGTGTCCTGAAGAATACTTCCGCCCTGCCAGCTGTATGCGGTCGTGTATGTCCGCAGGAAAAGCAATGTGAAAGCCGTTGTATACATCTGAAGATGAATGAACCGGCGGTGGCTATCGGATATCTGGAACGGTTTGTAGCTGATTTTGAACGTGAAAGCGGTAAAATGTGCGTTCCCGTATGTGCTCCGTCCAATGACAAGAAGGTGGCTGTAGTCGGTTCCGGACCTGCCGGACTGTCTTTCGCCGGCGATATGGCAAAATTAGGATATGACGTCACTGTATTTGAGGCGTTGCACGAAATAGGCGGGGTTCTGAAGTACGGTATTCCGGAATTTCGTCTTCCCAACAAAATAGTAGATGTGGAAATACATAATCTGGAACAGATTGGTGTAAAGTTTGAAAAGGACTGTCTGGTGGGTAAGACAATCAGTGTGAAGCATCTGGAAGAAAAAGGATTTCAGGGAATCTTCATCGCTTCCGGTGCCGGTCTGCCTAATTTTATGGGCATACCGGGCGAGAACAGCATCAACATACTCTCCAGCAACGAATACCTGACACGTGTCAATCTGATGGACGCATCGAATCCGGACACGGATACACCGATTCACCTGGCAAAGAACGTCATGGTT
Organism: uncultured Paraprevotella sp.; assembly: GCA_964540455.1. GTDB lineage: Bacteria > Bacteroidota > Bacteroidia > Bacteroidales > Bacteroidaceae > Paraprevotella. Next base: position 9,003 of record CAZIMK010000015.1, on the reverse strand, counting down.
GTCGGTGGCGGAAACACAGCCATGGATTCCTGCCGTACGGCCAAACGTCTCGGAGCCGAACGGGTGATGATTGTCTATCGACGTTCGGAGGCAGAGATGCCGGCGCGGCTTGAGGAAGTCAAGCATGCCAAAGAAGAAGGTATTGAATTCCTCACTCTGCACAATCCCATTGAATATATTGCGGACGAACACGGTGCCGTGAAGCAGGTCGTTTTGCAGAAGATGCAATTGGGCGAACCGGATGCAAGCGGACGTCGTAGTCCGGAAGCAATAGAGGGAGCAACGGAAATCATAGATATCGATATGTCTATTGTAGCTGTAGGTGTCTCCCCTAACCCGATTGTGCCGACTTCGATAGAAGGTTTGGAGTTGGGACGCAAGAATACGATTGTCGTCAACGAAGGCATGCAGACAAATATCCCGACAATATTTGCTGGAGGCGATATCGTCCGCGGCGGTGCGACGGTCATCCTCGCTATGGGAGACGGGCGACAGGCTGCTGCTCACATGCATGAATATCTGAATCAGCGTAAATCATAAACAATAGAAACTACATTTTAAAAATAAACATTTAACAATCTTGCCGGTACGGAAGCATCTGTTCATTGGCAAGATTGTTCTGTATAATATCATTAAGATGAATGCCTTATATACCGTTTTACTGTTGATATGCAGTAATGTCTTCATGACCTTTGCCTGGTATGGCCACCTGAAATTGCAGCAGGCCAATATCTCTACCCACTGGCCTCTTATCGGAATTATTTTATTTTCATGGTCCATTGCACTTGTGGAGTATTGTTTTCTTATCCCGGCCAACCGTATAGGATTTGCTGAAAACGGAGGGCCTTTCAATTTGATGCAGCTAAAGGTGATTCAGGAAGTTCTTTCGCTGATTATCTTCACAGTCATTACCTCCGTGATGTTTCAACAGCAGTCGTTGCATTGGAACCACATTGTTGCATTCGTGTTGCTGATATTGGCCGTTTTTTTTGTTTTTTTGAAGTAATTCGGGGTTTCCTCATTAATCTTTTCTGGTTATGAAACCGACACAGGAAGAAGTATTGCAACACCGTATATGGCGACATTTCAGTCAGGGAATCACCCAGTATGAACTACTGGAAGACGGCGACCGTATTCTTATCGGATTATCCGGTGGCAAGGATTCACTGGCCTTGCTTGAGTTTATGGCTCGCCGGGCCGCTATATACAAGCCGCACATAGACTTGGAGGCGTTGCATGTCCGTATGAGTAATATACCTTATAAGACAAACACTTCTTACATAGAACACTTCGCAGCAGCCCATCATGTCCGTCTTACGATTAAGGAAACGTCGTTCGATCTTTCTACCGATCACAGAAAAAATCCATGCTTTCTCTGCTCCTGGAATAGGAGGAAAATATTATTTGAAACGGCCAGAGAACTTAACTGCAATAAAATCGCATTGGGACATCATCAGGATGATATCCTTCATACCACCTTGCTCAATCTCACATTTCAGGGACAATTTTCCACAATGCCTGCCCGTCTTCGGATGAAAAAGTTTCCAATAACGATCATACGTCCTCTGTGCAAGGTGGCTGAAACGGATCTGGCGCAATGGGCCGTTTTGCAACAATATAAAAAACAGGAAAAGCTTTGTCCGTATGAAAGCGACTCACACCGCACATCCATACGCCGCTTGTTTGAGGAGATCGAGGAAATTGCACCAGAAGCACGTTACTCCTGGTGGAACGCATTGGAACATGAAGGCAAACTGACAGAAGAATAAAATAAGCAAGCGCTTCTTTTATATCCCTTTTGTTTTGTGAAAACAAGATTATTCACTAACTTTGTGAAAACCCTGTAATTACTATTTTCACTCTCTGTTATATATGACTCCAGTTATTGTTTTCATTCTGATTATCGGCTATATCGGGATAGCCACAGAACACATAACGAATATCAACAAGGCCGCCATTGCCATGTTTTTAGGGACGGTGGGCTGGATATTGTTTATCCTATACGGTAAAAACTATGTCCAGCATTTTTATCCGGAGCAATTGGCTGCTTTCCTTGACGGAGCCGCTCCGACGACAGGCAACATAAAGAAATTCATTGCAAACGAAATTTTTATCAAATATGTAGCGCAACTTGCAGAAATTGTATTGTTTTTGCTGGCTACGATGTATATAGTAGAGGTTTTGAATATCAACGGATGCTTTGATTTCATCATTGAGTGGATACGTACCCGCAACAGTCGTATCCTGCTGTGGACTCTGGCCTTTACCACATTCTTCATATCTGCAAACCTGGACAATCTGACAACGACAGTCATGATGCTGGTTATCATAAGGCAGATTGTCACAAACTCCCGTCATCGGATGCTGTATGGTACCATTGCTGTACTGGCGGCTAATTGCGGAGGAGCCTTTACAGTTATCGGCGATGTCACCACGTTAATGCTATGGAATAAGGATGCTGTCACTCCCTCCAATTTTTCCGCGGCTTTGTTCCTGCCCTCTTTGGTCGCTCTCGTTGTCCCGACTTATTTAGTCGGACGCAAGCTACCGGAACGTATTGAAATAGAAAGTCCCCGCATTCAATATCATGGCGATGACACTACTCTTACCCGTTGGCAACGTATACTTATGTTGTTCGTCGGTATCGGAGGATTATGGTTTATTCCAACATTCCGCAATCTCACCAAACTACCTCCTTTTGTAGGGGCATTGTGTGTGCTGGCCCTCTTTTGGGTGGTCAACGAATTATGCAACCGCAAACTGATACGCAGCGAACAGCCTGTAACCCGGATGTTACCCCGCCAGTTGCAGTATGAAAATCTTCAGATTATTTTGTTTTTCATCGGTCTTTCACTTGCTGTTGGTGCCATACAGGAAACCGGAGCTCTGCAGGTCGTGGCCCGGTGGTGTGATACTTATATCCATGACATATATATATTGAGTATTCTGCTGGGACTTCTTTCCTCGATGCTCGACAATATAGCACTCGTATTGAGTGGCATCACCATTTATGATGTCATAAATCCGGAGTTCATCGATCCGGGGACACTCACCGAATATGGCCGCGCTTTTTTGCCTAACGGACAATACTGGCATTTGGTCGCTTACAGCGGATGCGTCGGTGGTTGTCTGTTACCCATCGGTTCTACGGCCGGTTATGCCCTCATGAAAATAGAAAATGTCACCATCTGGTGGTTTTTCCGTTACATTACCGGAAAAGTACTGGCCGGCTGGCTGATAGGATTAGGTGTTTATTTTTTGGTAGATATGTTCATACGTTGAACGACAGAGGAATATCATGGGCAATCGGGAAAGACTGTCATTTGAAAAAGAAGTAAAGCGTTATTGTTTGTTTCAGGTTATTGTGACAAGTATCAGCGTATTGTTGTTTGCCGTTATCCAGTTGGTTTTCTTTTCCCATCTGCGGTTATTGCAACAGCAATATTATTATCTGTGCGGATTGTTCTTTCTGACAGGTGTTTTTCGTTTTATATTGAACATCCGTAGGTTTTCTGATAAAACGGGGCTGTACCAACGATTGTACTCGTTATACCCTTTCCTCAGACTACTGCTTTGTCTGATGACATTCTGTGCCGTTCTTCAGTACTCTCCGGCTTACGGAAGCCTTTTTGCACTCCAGACAGCCGGATGTTATTTCATACAGACGTTTTTTGAAAGACTATACGACAGACGGATATTATCCTAAAGAGGAAAATATCCGTCGTCATCATATAAGAATAATAAACAACGCTATCTTCTATACCAGACTATTCGTATTAGAATCCGGGAACACTATTGTAGGTTTGAATGTTTTGGCTTCTTCAAAATCCATCAGGGCATACGAAATAATAATGCAAATATCTCCAACCTGTACTTTGCGGGCTGCCGCCCCATTCAGACAGATACAGCCCGATCCGCGTTCACCTTTTATTATATACGTCTCAAAACGTTCACCGTTGTTATTATCTACGATCTGCACCTTTTCACCGGCAATCATATTGGCGGCATCTAATAAATCTTCGTCAATGGTAATACTGCCCATATAATTCAGATTGGCTTCCGTGACACGGACGCAATGCAATTTGGACTTCAATACCTGAATCATCATAAACAAGTTGCTTTTAATTATTTAGCCTTTGTATTTAATATGGTCGATAAGGCGAATCGGTGTTGCACCGCAAAATACCGTAATGCAACCGACTATAAACGGAGCACCCTCCCATTCTGTAATCTCCTGCAACGTATCACCGTCGACAATGGAAAAATACTGCACCTCAAGTCCGGGAATCCTGTTTATCCGTTCTGTCACAAACTTACGTGTCTCTCCCAGTGTATGCGAGGCAGCGAAGTCGCGACTTTGAAACAGAGTGCGGGAAATTTCCGCAGCCGTGTTTTTTTCTTCCGGCGTAAGCAACGTATTACGACTACTCATGGCCAGTCCGCTCTCTTCACGTACCACCGGACAAGGTACTATTTCCACCCGGATGCCTAAATCTTTCACCATCGCCCGTATAACGGCGATCTGTTGAAAATCCTTTTCTCCGAAATAAGCCCGATCCGGCTCGACGGCATAAAACAGTTTGCTTACAATCTGGCACACGCCATTGAAATGCCCTGGACGGAAAGCGCCTTCCATGACATCGTCTACGGAAGGATAACTGAATATGCGCGTATCCGGCTCGGGATACATTTCCTCTACAGAAGGAGCAAAAACGCAGGTGGCTCCGCATGCCTCCAATAAGGCGCAGTCTGCATCCAGAGTACGCGGATATTTCTCCAGATCTTTCTTATCATTGAATTGAGTGGGATTCAAAAAAACACTTACGACCGTGACATCGTTTTCTTCGACACATCGGCGTACAAGCGAAGCATGTCCCTCGTGCAGTGCTCCCATAGTGGGCACAAGGCCAATCTTTTTCCCCTTGCTGCGAACTTCTTGCAAAACAGCCCGGAGTTCTTTTTTCGTATATAAAACTTTCATTTCCCTTATTGTCTATATAAAACAAAACCCAGAAAAGCGCTGCAAAATAACACATAAAATATCAGATAATGAAATTTTGTACCGTTAAATATCAAATAAACATAAAAGCATGCCAGGAAAATAAAGAACTTGGTATAATCCATAATTTTATCCGTTTTTTTTGTTATCTTTGCAAAATGAAATGAAATTCATCGTAATGGAGGCAAAGAAAATTTTATTCATAAACCAGGAAATGGTGCCGTATGTGCCGGAGTCGCATTTATCACAAATCGGGCGTTACCTACCCCAGGCCATACAGGAAAAAGGTCGTGAAATTCGTACTTTTATGCCCAAATGGGGTAATATCAATGAACGCCGCAACCAATTGCATGAGGTGATACGTCTGTCGGGGATGAACCTGATTATTGATGACACGGATCATCCGCTTATCATAAAAGTTGCGTCCATTCAGGCAGCCCGCCTGCAAGTCTATTTTATTGACAACGATGACTATTTCATGAAGAGGATGATGGTTAACGACGAAAATGGGCAGGAATACGAAGACAATAGCGAACGAGCTATTTTTTATGCACGTGGTGTGCTGGAGACTGTGAAGAAGTTGCGTTGGGTTCCGGATATCATCCATTGCCATGGCTGGATAAGTGCTTTGGCTCCTCTCTATATTAAGAAGGCCTATCAGGATGAACCTTCGTTCAGGGACACCAAGGTCATATTCTCGTTGTACGGAGAGGAACTGAAGAAACCGATGGGCACAAACTTTGGTAATTGTCTGCAATTTAAGGATGTAGACAGCAGTGTATTGGAGGGGTTCAGTTCGGAATGTTCTTTTGAAGAATTGAGCAAACTAGCGGTCAACTATTCGGACGGTCTTATTGTGGCTTCTCCCGACGCCAATACCAATGTTGTCAAATATGCAAATGAACGTCAGATTCCCGTATTGGAATATCCGGGAGAAAACTATACGGATTCTTATGTCGAATTCTACGACAGGATATGGAATATCGGAAAAGAAGAATAATTCATTCAATTTATTAACTCTCACTATTATAATATGAGTTGTAAACGAATCTGGCTTCTGTGGGCGGCAGGCATTGCTTTGGCTGCGTGTGACGAAGACACAGCATCCTTGGGAATTTATACGGAGACCGACAATATTACAGTTTCCTCTGCCGAGTTTCAGGCATCCACCCGGACAATAAAGGCAGACTCTGTATTGGGAGACAATTCTACGTGTTATTTCGGTCTGGTAACAGATCCGGAGACCCAGACACGCATCAAAGCGGAATTTTTGGCTCTGTTCCATACTTTCGAGAATTATACTCTGCCGGATTACGATCAAATGGTGAAAAACGAACAGGGTGAGATTGAAGCGGATTCTGTGGAAATACGACTTTACTACGAAAATTTTTATGGCGATCCGACCAATGCGATGAAGATGAGTGTCTATGAGTTGGACACACTTAATGTCCCTCGTGAAGACACGCTGTATTATACGGATGTCAAACTGGAGAAATACGTCAATCCGCATCGGACGACCTCTTTGGCTCAGAAGATGATTTCCCCGTATGACTACACGGTGCCCTATAGTACACTGACAAGCAGTTCTTACTATAACAACATCCGTATCATATTGCCTAAAGAATACGGTACATTCATCTTGAATAAATATTATGAGAACCCTGCTTATTTCAAGGATTCCTATAGTTTTGCTCATCATGTTTGTCCCGGTTTCTATTTCAGGCTGACCGACGGAGACGGCACGATGTTTTATCTAAACATCAGTACGCTCAGTATATATTTCTCGTATAAAACGGATTCGAACGAAGAGAATCTGGTCGGTGTGAGCAGATTTGCAGCGACTCCCGAAGTCATACAGAACACCCGCTTTGAGAACAACGGCATCGACCGTCTGTTAGCAGAGGCCGTCGGAAATAACTTTACGTTGCTGAAAACTCCTGCCGGAGCCTATACGGAAGTTACTTTGCCTGTGAATGAAATCTATCGGGGGCATGAAAACGACAGTATCAATAAGGCGGAAATAATGTTCACCCGTTATAATAATACGGTAAACAGCAATTTCGCATTAGGTATTCCTCCCACCCTGTTGATGGTTCGCAAGAAAGATATGTATTCTTTCTTCGAGAATAAAAAAGTGACGGATAATGAAACATCCTATATAACCACCTATAATGCCCAATATAATGGTTATACATATTCCAATATCAGTCGCCTTGTGGCCTATTGCATGAATGAAAGACGTAATGAATCGAAAACCTCCGGTTTAAGTGAAAGTCAGTGGGAAGATGCTAATCCGGATTGGAATAAAGTGGTTCTTATTCCGGTGAATGTTACGAGCAACAGTTATGGCAATCAAGTCAGTGTCACGAACAATTTAGGAATGAACAGTGTCCGGTTGGTCGGAGGTACCGATCCGGAAACTCAGAAACCGGTTGTCCCCATTCCGTTACAGGTGATTTACAGCAAATTCAACAAATAATTTTGCGCGGCGACATATAAAAGCCATCTCAGGACTCAAAACGAGTTATGGGATGGCTTTTTGATATAAAGGGAAAAAAACTCCACTGCAAATATGGGGTCAGCAGCAAACCGGCTGGGATACCCGCATCCGCCCTCCTCCTACTTCTGCACCACCAGATACCTGTTCCCCTCCGCCGTGTGCACCTTCTTCACACCGGCCGCCACCAACGAGCGGGACAGCGGACGCATCTTCACCTCGCCGCCGGAACCCGGACAGCGCCGCCGCATCACGGACAGCAGCTCGGGCAACGAACGCAACACGCCCTGCTCGCCCGGACGGGGCGCACGGAAACAGTGGCGGAACACCTCCTCAACAGGACTCACACGGTAATAAGACAGGTTCGTACGCCCGATGGACTCCTCCTCTGACTTGTCGAACCAGTAACGCGCGCCCGCCTGCAGCTCGGCCTTCAGCTGCGCGTACACCTGCGCATGGTCGATGCCCTCCGCACGTATGGGACGCTCCACTTCCACGCAGATGAAGCGGCGGCTGCCCGTGGGGTCGGTGAGCAGTTCGCGAGAGTTGGACGTGCCGATGAACGAGGCCACGCGGGGCAGGTGGCCGGAGTGACGCCGGTAGGCACGACGCACGTGGAGCGCGCTGAGCTGCATCACGTTCTTCAGCTGCGGCTGGCGCGAAGCGGGGATGCGGTCGAACTCGTCGAGGTTGATGAGCCCCATCTCCACCAAGTGGCGCTCCACCGTCTCGGGACGAGAGAGGTCGACGCTGTCGGTGTAATACGCCGCCAGCGCAGGAGGCATCAGGGCGCGGCAGAACGTGGACTTGCCCATGCCCTGCTCGTCGCTCACCAACAGGGGAGCCACGCTCTGGGCGTGAAGACCGTCGTTCACGCCCGCCCACTGCGCGGCCACGCCCAACATCCAGCGGTGGAAACGGGAGGCCCACTCACCGTCGGCGGACACGCGCGCGGCCAGGTCGCGCAACCGGTCGCGGCCGTCCCACGCGGGCAAAGTGTCGAAGTAGTGGCGGAAGGGGTGGTAATCGCCCACGCGCCCGGACTCGACGACGCGCGTCACGTCGCGGTCCCAGCAAGCGATACCGGACGAATGGGCGTGCAGGCAGATGCCGTTGCGGGCCCGCGCGTCCAGCGGACGGTACTCACCGCAGCCCTTGGGGCGGTACTCCGTCGTTTCCGTCAGCACGTTGAAACGAAGGTCGTAATGACGGTCGAGGAACGTCTGTATGTCACCGTCCATCCGCGCCGCCTGTTGCGACGCGTTACGCTCCCCGTCTGTCGGCTGGGAAACGGGAGTCTCCGCTACCGGAGAGGTCGTTTCTTCCGCCGGAGAGGCGGTTTCTTCCCCGGAAACAGCTGGTTTTGTCTGGGGAACGGCTGTGTTTTCCGCAGGGGCAACAACTTCATTCACAGGAATAATCTCTTCTGTCGGAACGGCGGTTTCTTCCGCTGGGACGGCAGTTTCTGCCATTGGGGCGGAAGCCTCCACGGCGGCTGCGGCCAGTT